>CACJNU010000041.1 GCA_902594875.1 uncultured Prochlorococcus sp. | reverse complement strand
TGTTGCTCAACCGATAGACAAAAGTTTGTTGGATAACATTTTTGAACATCTAACAATGGAAAGATATGCCAATGTTCAATATTTTTCTATTTATCTTTGGTTTCAAGAACGTGACTTAAATGGATTTGCCTCTCATTTTCTAAGAGAATCACAAGGTGAAATGGAACATGCTCAGAAATTTTCAGATTATTTAATCGCAAGAGGACAAAGCGTAAAATTAGATGAAATTCCTGCACCCCTTCAAACGTGGGATTCCATAGAGGAGCTCATTTCTTATTCTTTTAATATGGAGGCTGATTTAACTTCATCTCTACAACAACTTTATTCCATATCAGAAAGAATTTCAGATACAAGAACTAACGTATTCTTAGATCCAATTATAGAGGCTCAAACACAATCAGAAGATGAATTTGCCAACATACTTGGTAAGGTAAAGTTTGCTTCAAATCAGCCTTCGGCAATCTTATTAATAGATAGTGATTTAAAGAAAAAATAAATTACTTTCAAATTTATTTTCATTCAATGTTCTTTTCGTTATTTCAACAAGTAAATTAGAAAAATTTATTTTATCAGTATTTTTTTTATTTAAGAGCTCAGCTATTCTATAAATCTCATTAACTCTTTTAAAGATATTATTGTTTTCAGAAAATAACCTTACCTTCAATGCTTTATTTTTTGTAGTTTTATAGGATTGCTTGATATTTCTGAGCCTATTAGATAAAACATCAATTTCCATTAACAAGTTGTTTGTAAGTGATTGTGATTCCTTCATTTTTTTATAGCGGCGATGTTTCAATAAAAGAAGGGGCAACACTGACTGTTTGGGTCCCGATAGGAGCTATCAATAACTCAGATGATCTTAATTTAGAAATTAATCTTGTTGATGTTACTCGTGTAGAACCGATTAATTCCCCTATCCTTTCATGAGTTAACCTAAAAGGTAACTCACACCATTGGCCACATCTTCTACCTAGACGATTTACTAGTATGGAAAACAAGGCTTGTAATCGCTGTTCCGCATTTCCTAAGTGTCTAATCCTAAGGAGTTGCAAAGTCCATTCATTTACTGCATCGAAACCCATATTCTCATCAATATTTACATTGCAGTGAAACGACAAATCTGTTAGTGCTTCAACGCAGACACCTTCGCTACATAAAAGGTCTGTCCTTAATTGATCTCCTGATTGTAAAAATGCGAGTGTCATTCCTTCAGTTTCTTCACAAGGACAATAAACTCTTGCAATTCCACTCTCGACTTCTAGGCAAGTCCCTTTTGGTCTTGATGAAGGGTCTATTAATACGGATTGTCCAGTTATTATCCTTACTAATTTTGACGGAGATTCTCCATAACTATGGAAATTCATTAATTTATATATGATAATGAGAATTATTATCAATTATGCACTATAAATTTACTTATTACAATAGATTCTCATTATCATATTGATTCTGAAGTTTTTCTTTACATAGTATTTAGCAATATAATTTGGGTAGAATTGCAAAATTTTATTTTAGATGAGCGTAAATAGAGTTTGTTTTAATTGTGGAAGTTCTTCTTTTGTCTCAGATCGTTCTTTAGGAGGTAAGATTGTCTGCTCTAAATGTGGATCTTCTTCATTTAAAAATAAATCATCTTCATTTTCAAAAAGCAAAAAGTTTGTATTTCTTGCTATTGCCATAGCTATTTTTGTAATTGTTATTTAGATAATCTGTTTATATTCCAAATTCCATTATCTTTAGCCACCTCTACATCAATGCCGTATAACTTATTAAGATTCTCACTATTTATAATCTTATTTTGATGACCATCAGCGATTATCTTGCCATCTTTTATCATTAGTACGCGATCATATATTCTTGTAATCATAGAGATATCATGAGTAACGCAAAAAATTCTGGTATTTAATTTTGATAATTCATTAATCTTATCAACTACAAAAAACTTTGATTTATAATCTAAATTTGCAATTGGTTCATCTAGGATCAAGATATCTGGCTTTTTTATTAACGCCCTAGCAATGAGAGAAATTTTTTTTTCTCCATCTGATAAACAGGAAAAATATTTTTTAGATAAATTAGAAATATTCATTTTCTTCATTATTTTTTCAACCTTGTAAGAGTCTCTTTCGGATTTATTTTG
>CACJNU010000040.1 GCA_902594875.1 uncultured Prochlorococcus sp. | reverse complement strand
ATTCAGAAATAAAAAATGAATTTGGGGATATTTACTTTACCCTTCTGAATATCTCAAACTTTTTAAAAATAAATCCTGAATCAGCTCTACAAAAAACTAATAAAAAATTTTTAGACAGATTTTCAATCATTGAACATCATGCAGGCGATAATATAAAAAAACAAACTCCAAAAGACTTTCAACGGCTTTGGCAAATAGCCAAGCGAAAACTTAAAAGAAAAAATTCTTAAAAAGCAAATGACTAATATTTCAACATGGATAGATGAATATCATAAAGGCTCAAGATTCGGTCTAAATGGAGAGGTTTTAATTAAACAAAAGTCACAATATCAAGAAATTATTGTTGTCGAAAATGAATACTATGGAAGAGCTTTAATGCTTGATGGTTGTTGGATGACATCACTAAAAGATGAGAAATATTATCATGAGTGTCTTGTGCATCCAGCATTAAGTAGCATTGACGAAAAATCTAATGTACTAATTATTGGTGGAGGAGACGGCGGTACAGCAAGAGAATGCGTTAAATATTCTGAAATATCGAAAATTGATCTAGTAGAAATTGACGAGGAGGTAATCAAAATATCTAAAAAATTTTTAAAAGAAATTGGAGGCGAAGCATGGAATGATAAAAGATTAGAAATACATGTTGAAGATGGTGTTAAATGGGTAAAAAAAACAAGAGATAATTTTTACGACGTTATTTTTATAGATTGTTCAGATCCCTCAGAATTTTCAAATTTATTATTTTCAGATTCTTTTTATAAAGAATGTAAAAGAATACTTACACCAGAGGGGATATTAGCAACGCAAAGTGAATCTCCTGAATCCTTCAAAAATATTCACATAAATATTTTGAAAACCCTAAAAAATATATTTAAAGTTTCTAAAACTATGTATTCCTTTGTTCCTATATATCCAAGCGGGATTTGGAGTTGGACATTCGCTTCTTCAAAAGATCTAAATTTATCAAAGCAAAATTGTAATGAAGTCCTAAAAATAGAAAAAGGATGTGAAATTTGGAATTTAAATTTTCAAAATGCAGCATTCAAAATGATGCCAAATAAAATTGTTAAAGAACTAGATTAATAAGATGACACAAAATTTATTTGATAACGAAACTGCAATTTATATGGGAGCAAAAAGAAGTCCCGAGAATTGCTCAATTGGTATATTTGGAGTTAATTATGACGGGACATGTTCGTTTAAACCAGGAGCAAGATTTGGTCCAGAAGCAATAAGACAAGTCAGTTCTTGTTTAGAAACATATTGTCCAAAAATAAAAAAAGACTTAGAGGATATTATTTATGTTGATTTTGGATCAATACTAATTGATAAAAATGACTCAAAGTCCGTTATTGAATCGGTTAAATCAGCAACAAATTATTTAATTAATAAACGTCTTAGTCCTATTATGCTTGGAGGCGAACACTCTATTACAAGAGGTGCTATTGAAGCATTAGTAAAAAAATATCCAGATTTGATATTGGTTCAACTTGATGCTCATGCAGATTTAAGAGAATCATATATAGGAAATGAACATAGTCATGCATGTACTATGAAAAGATGCTTAGAAGTGCTACCAGAAAAGAAAATTTTACAAGTAGGAATTAGAAGTGGAACTAAGGAAGAATTTGAAATTATGCATAACAACAACCAATTAGTTAACTTTTGTCCAGGTGGAAATGCACATGAGTTAAAACAAGCTCTTCTACCATTCGCTAAGTCTCCAATCTATTTAACAATAGATTTAGATTGGTTTGATCCCAGTTTATTAGCAGGGACGGGCACTCCAGAACCGGGAGGATTTTTTTGGAATGATTTTGAAGAAATACTGAAAACTTTAAAAGACTTTAGAATTGTAGCTTCAGACATTGTGGAATTATCTCCAGAAATTGATAAAAGCGGTGTAAGTAGCATAGTTGCAGCCAAAGTACTTAGAAGCTTAATTTTGTCATTAGAAAATATGCAATAAAAAATTTCTAAACTAAAGTGTAAAAATACAAAATACAAACTAAATATTTCATGGATTTGCTAAAAAGTCCTCTTTATTCAAAATATATTGAAGCCAATGCAAAATTAGTGGATTTTGCAGGTTGGGAAATGCCCATATCATTTTCAGGATTAATTAAAGAGCATGAATCAGTTAGATCATCAGCAGGATTATTTGATATTTCTCATATGGGGGTAATTTCTATCAAGGGAATCAATCCAAAGGATTATATTCAAAAACTTTTTCCTACTAATTTATATTCCTTTTCTGAAAGTCAAGGGCTTTATACAGTAATGCTCAATGATAAAGGAGGAATAATAGATGACTTAATAATTTATGACCTTGGCATACAAGAAAATGACATATCAGAATTATTATTAATAGTTAATGCAAGTAGAT
>CACJNU010000039.1 GCA_902594875.1 uncultured Prochlorococcus sp. | reverse complement strand
TAGAGAGTACTACTAAAAATTTAAAGTGGCTTCATCAAACTCAAAATGATGTTCTAACAATTACTGGTAGTGGTACTGCAGCTATGGAGGCTGGAATAATAAATACTTTAAGTAAAGGAGATAAAGTAATTTGTGGAGAAAATGGAAAATTTGGCGAAAGATGGGTAAAAGTTGCTAAAGAATTTGATCTAGATGTAATAAAAATTACTTCCGAATGGGGAACTCCGCTTGATCCAGAAAAATTCAAAAAAGTGTTAGAAGAAGATACACAGAAAGCAATAAAAGCAGTGATTTTAACTCATTCTGAAACCTCAACAGGTGTAATCAATGATCTAGAAACTATAAGTTCATATATTCGCGAACACAACACAGCATTGTCAATTGTTGACTGCGTTACAAGTCTTGGAGCTTGCAATGTACCAGTAGATAAATGGAAATTAGATATTGTTGCTTCAGGATCACAAAAGGGATATATGATACCTCCAGGGCTTAGTTTTATAACAATGAGCCAAAAAGCGTGGGAAGCTGCGGAAAAATCTAATTTACCAAAATTTTACTTAAATTTAAAATCCTACAGAAAAAGTCTTTCAAGTAACAGTAATCCATATACTCCAGCAGTTAATTTGGTTTTTGCTTTAGATGAAGCTTTAAAAATGATGCGAGAAGAAGGCTTAAATAACATTTTCTTCAGACACAATAAACATAAATTAGCAATGAGCAAAGCTGTCAAAGCTTTGAATCTAAAATTATTTGCTGATGAAAAATATTTAAGCCCTTCAGTTACTGCAATACAAACTGAAGGAATGGATGCTGAAGAATTTAGAAAAACAATAAAAACTAATTTTGATATTTTACTTGCTGGTGGTCAAGATCATTTGAAGGGAAAAATATTTAGAGTTGGACATTTAGGTTATGTAAATGATAGGGATATTATTACCGTAATTTCTGCTATAAGTAATACTCTTATCACCCTCGGTAAAATTACAGCCCAAGAAGCTGGTGAAGCAATAGCAGTAGCATCTAAATATCTTGAGAGAAATTAAGTGCCTGGCTCTTCAATATTTCCGCCTAATTCAACAATCTTTTTTCTAAGGACAATTGATTTTTTTTCATCACCGTTGGTTTGAGCTATCGCAAGGGCAAACTCTAATTTTTCAAGCTGGTGACCACCTTCAAAAAAAGATAATTTTTTCTTGATGCGGTTTTTATTATCTTTATGTGAAATTTGTGAAGACATAAAAATTCATGCTTTAGTAAATATTATGCCAACAAAAGGGGACATTACGAGAGAAAACCAAAAATATTATTTGACTATAAACTTAAACAACAAAATATTTTTCTAATATTATGATCAAACATCTTTGAAATTTATGCCTAACGTAAATTTATTATATTATTTAGTTGCAGGTTGTATTTTTGGAGCTTTAGCTCTAAAAACAGGTATTCCTGCTGCACCTCTTGCTGGTGCTTTAATAGGCGCAAGCATACTTAGCATAAGTGGCAAAGTTGACATAGCAGAGTGGCCAATTGGCACAAGAACAATCTTAGAAATCGGAATTGGAACAGTCATTGGTACATCTTTAACAAAGGACTCATTAGTTGATATTCAAAACTTATGGAGGCCAGCCATATTAATAACTTTTACTTTAGTTATTACCGGACTAGCAATCGGATTATGGACAAGCAGATTACTTAAAATAGATGTAATAACAACAATTCTAGGAGCTGCACCAGGAGGGATTAGCGGAATGAGTCTTGTTGGTTCTGAATACGGAGTAGGAGCTGCAGTAGCAACTCTACACGCAGTAAGATTAATAACTGTGCTTTTAATTCTTCCACTAGTTGTGAAATGCTTAAATATATTTGGAGTAATTAAATCTTAAATTGCTATAGACATCCTCGAAATAAAAGATATTTTTAAATAGAAATCTTGTATTTAATGAAGGGATCTAAAAAAAAATTAATTTTTATAGCCTTAAGTATAATATGTCCTTTCTTGCTGCAGACGTTAAAAGTTAAAGCAGGATCTTTTGGAGCGGAAATTTTTTGTACTATGAGAGATGGAGGTAATGATCATGAAAGTAGTTGGAATGCCGCATATACATATATTAAAAAACAAAAGGGAGGATTATTCAAAGTTTCACCTATAAATGCAGCGTCGCAAATTACTGAAACTGTTATAAGAGAAGGCGAAAAATTAAGTTATTGCATTGAATATTTAGATAATCTTCATCCGAATAGAAAATTAATCCGAGATTTAGAAAAAGAAGAAAAAAGAAAAGAAAAAGAAGCAAAAGAAAGAGAAAACAAAAGAAAAAAATTAGAACAAGAATTAAAAGAAAATAATGTAGAGTTTATTGATGAACCACTCGATAGATATAGTTATTAATTTAGGTTTCAAAAAATAA
>CACJNU010000038.1 GCA_902594875.1 uncultured Prochlorococcus sp. | reverse complement strand
ATAATTCCACCTAATGCATCAACTTCATGTACCAACTGACTTTTTGCCGGCCCACCAACTGCAGGGTTGCAAGGTTGCCAGGCAATCCTGTCTAAATTTATTGTAAATAAGGCTGTAGAAAACCCTAATTTTGCTGTTGCTATAGCTGCTTCGCATCCTGCATGTCCTCCTCCAATAACGATGATGTCAAATGATTCATTTGTTGAGTGATGATCTTGCATTTTAGGATCGATTTAATTAGCTAAATTCCTAAATCTCGTAAATTGAGGTTCAAATAATAATTTAACAGTTCCTACGGGTCCATTTCTATGTTTAGTGACAATGATTTCTGTAATTCCTCTATCTTCAGTCTCTGGATTATAGTATTCGTCTCTATAAATCATTAATACTAAGTCTGCGTCTTGTTCAATAGATCCTGATTCTCTTAGATCGCTTAACATTGGTCTTTTATTTGTTCTAGACTCTACCCCTCTACTAAGTTGAGATAAAGCTACTACTGGTACTTTTAATTCTCTGGCCATGCTTTTAAGACCTCTTGTTATTCGTGAAAGTTCTTGCACTCTATTATCAGGGGTTGATCCTTCCATCAATTGGAGGTAATCAATCACAATTAATCCAAGTTCTTTTTTTTGTTCAGCTATTAATCTTCTGCAAAGAGATCTCATCTCTAAAACACTTAAGTTAGGCTTGTCATCTATAAATATTGGTAATTGACCTAATGAATTGATACCTTCTCCGAGTAATGGCCATTCATCTTGCTGCAATCTTCCTGTCCTTAGCCTTCCACTCTCGATTCCAACTTCCATAGAGAGTAATCTATATGTCAATTGTTCTTTACTCATTTCAAGGCTAAATACACACACAGGTAAATCTTGAGATTGTGCAACATTTTTAGCAAGATTAAGAACTATTGAAGTTTTGCCCATTGAAGGTCTTCCAGCAACAATTATTAAATCACTTCTTTGAAAACCTTGAGTCATAGCATCAAGATCGTAGAAATTTACAGGAATTCCAGCTACTGAAGTACCTAATGATCTTGACTCTATTTCATTGAAAGTACTTGTAAGGATTTCAGCTGCTTGAGTCAGACCTTTTGAAGGTTTTTCTTGACTGATTTCAAATATTTTTTGCTCTGCTTTATCTAGAACTTCATTGGTATCTTGAGTTTGATCAAAACCTAATTGAACCACTTCATTTCCAGATCTAATAAGTTGCCTTCTCATGAATTTGTCGTTTATTAAATTAGCAACTTGTTCTATGGAAGCTGTAGAGGAAACATTTTCAACTAGTTCTACCAGTTTGCTGTTTCCTCCAATTTTTTCTAGTGATCCATTATCTGCTAACCAAGCACTCATTGATGTTAAATCAGTTGGTTTACCCTGGGTATGCAACATTAATGCTGTTCTATAAATCTCTTGATGGGCATTTATATAAAAAGCTTCAGGTTTAATTAAGTCTGCAATTCTTCCGATCGCGTCTGGATCAAGAAGTATGCCACCAAGAACAGCTTCCTCTGCTTGAACGTTTTGAGGAGGTACTAATCCAGAATTTTCACTATTAAAATCCTTTCTAAAATTTTTACTTTGCCCATTATTTGGAAAAGGTACGGAAACCATATCTTTGATTGCTTAGATATATACTCTGGCTACTTTTCAAAATAATGCAACAAATTGATTAACTTGTTACTTCAATATTTACTTCTGCATTTACTTCTGGATGTAATTTTATTTTTGCAGTAAAGGAACCTAAATTATGAATATCAGGAACAGTAATGTTTCTTCTATCAATTTCTTTCTTAGTTGCCGCTTCTATTGCTTCAGCAACATCTCCATTGGTAACTGTTCCAAAAAGGACACCATCTTCACCAACCTGTTTTTTGATTGTGAACCTACCTATTGTAGATAATGCAGTTTGGAAATCTAAAGCTTCTTGCTTTAATTTGTCAGCAGCGATTTTTTCTTTTTCTTTCTTCCTTTCAATTTGTTTAAGGACTGCTGGTGTTACATTCATTGCCTTACCGTAAGGTAATAGGAAATTTCTTGCGTATCCAGGTGCTACTTCAACTAGATCTCCCTCTTTACCAAGTGATGCGATTGATTCAGTTAATGCGACTTGTACTCTTTTAGCCATGAAAATATTGAACAATATAGTTAATAATAAGACCTAGAGGGTAACTTTACTTTTTTTGCAAGACCGAATTTTGCAAGAAACTTAATATGTTCCCATGTTAGATCTATCTGACCTCTAAATAATCCTTGTTTTGCAGAATTGGGAAATGCATGATGATTATTATGCCAACCTTCTCCAAATGTTAGTGCAGCAACCCACGCATTGTTTTTGGATGAATCACCACTTTCAAATGGTGCTTTACCCCAACAATGCGTTGCGGAGTTTACTAGCCAAGTTACATGATAAACAACCACAAGCCTCAATGGAATTCCCCAAAGGACTAGAGCCCAACCTCCAACTCCTAATTTTTGACCTATTG
>CACJNU010000037.1 GCA_902594875.1 uncultured Prochlorococcus sp. | reverse complement strand
AACCCACTCTATCTCTGGATAAAAACGGTTCCTATTTGGTGAAATTTGATCCTCTGACATTTGACCAGGTTCTCTAAGCCATCTATTGGTATTTTCATCAAATCTTCGCCAATATAAAAAAGGATTAATAAAGATTGTTTTACCAGATACTTTGACTACATCTTGTTGAAGATGATTAGTTATCTTTCTTTCAGAATTTTTCGATTTTATCAAAAGTCTAAATTAATAATCTAATTAAAGAGTATCTTTTATTTACATTTTTTCCAGAAATATATAAAAATTATCCTATGAGCATTAATTTATCGATAACTGCCAACGCTTCTTTAAATAATTACAATATTCACAATTTAAAGAGGGTTTGGGAAAACTATCCGAACGTAATAAATTCACTGTATCAATTACCTTATTTTCAACCCATACAGTAGAACAATCTAATTTAATTAGATGTACGTCAAAATTTAATCGGTTATTAAATAACTCTTCATTTTTCTTTCCATTAAAATACAAAAGATAAGCTTCTTTAGCTACTTGAAAACCGTTTTTTTTAAATAACCACTGATACATTTCTAATTGTCTTTTATAAGCTTTTGCATATTCGTATTTATTAAAAGTCTCAGACCAATCAAAATTATTTTTAGCTGTTGCTTTTACATCCACAATAATAAGATCACCATTTTTTTTCTGCCAAATATCATCCACTGCTCCACCAAAATCATAGTTATGTTCAATTGACTTATATCTTATACCTTGAAAATTACTTCTCCAAAGTTCTAAATCTTTGTGTTTAAAAGGAACTGCATCAATTCCATATTCAATGAATAAAGGGTGGGGCTCCTGAATTTTTCTGTAGTAATCAAACTCATTTTTACATAAATTATCTACAGCTATATTTAGAGTAAATGGTAATGATGGTGGTTTAATTTTATATTTTTTATCAAGTACACAACATCTTGGACAACTAAGATATTTCTCAACAGTAGATCTACTTAATTTAATAACTTCGCTCATTTCAATTAATATTTCATTTAAAAATATTTTTTACTTAAATTAAAGTATTAAATTTTGAAAAATTTGTTAACTTACTTCCACTCAATGGTTCCTCCCAGTTTTGATGCTTCAAAATCGTTGGTATCATTGACTTCTGTAAAGTAAAATTTCCGTGACAAACCGGTGACAAACCTATAAGTTCCATTTTTGATGAAATCAAGCAATTTTCCGTCACTCCCACTCAATAGTGCCAGGAGGTTTACTAGTAATATCGTAGACAACTCTATTAACTAAAACTACTTCATTTACGATTCTATTCGCAATCCTCTCCAAAATCTGAAAAGGAATTTTTGACCAATCAGCTGTCATACCATCCTCACTTGATACGCAACGTAAAACTATTGGCCATGAATAAGTCCTTTTATCTCCCATAACTCCAACAGTTTTAACAGGTAGCAATACTGCAAAAGCTTGCCAAATATCATTATAAAGCCCTGCTTTTTTAATTTCGTCTCTTACTATCCAGTCTGCATCTCTTAAACAATCAAGTTTTTCGTTATTTACCTCACCCAAAATTCTAATAGCTAATCCAGGGCCTGGGAATGGATGCCTTTTTATAATTTCATCTGGCAAACCTAAAGAAGCACCTACTTTTCGTACTTCATCCTTAAAAAGTTTTCTTAATGGCTCAACCAATTTAAATTGTAAATCTTTTGGCAATCCGCCCACGTTATGATGACTCTTTATTTTTACAGCTATTCTTTCACCAGTCTTAGGATCAATATTAGTACCAGCACTTTCAATAACATCAGGATAGAGAGTACCTTGGGCTAAATACTGAAAAGGTCCCAATCTATTACTTTCTTCTTCAAATACTCTAATAAATTCTTCACCTATAATTTTCCTTTTTTGTTCTGGATCAGTAATCCCTTGTAATTTGGAAATAAATCTTTCTCTTGCATTTATATATTCAACTTTTATATGAAACTTCTTATCAAAAAAATTCATTAAAAATTCTGGTTCACCTTTTCTCATAAAACCTTGGTCTATAAACATGCATGTAAGCTGATTTCCAATTGCTTTATTAAGAAGAAAAGCAAGAGTTGAGGAATCAACGCCTCCAGACAGGGCAAGCAAAACTTTTTTATTACCAACTTGCTCTCTTATTCTGGGTATAGTTTCCTCTATGTATGTTTCGGTTGTCCAATCAGCGGCACAACAAGAAATTTTATAAACAAAATTCTTTATTACCGTCATCCCAAACTCGGAATGAATAACTTCAGGATGAAATTGTACGCCAAATAATTTCTTTACCTCATTTGAAATTGCAGCATGAAGTGTGTTCTCGGTATGAGCAATTTTATTAAATCCATCAGGCAAACAATTAATAGAATCGCCATGACTCATCCACATAATAGATTTATCTTCTACATCAGAAAGGAGGTTAGATGCTTGATCTATATTTATTGGTGCTCTACCATATTCAGCTTTTTTGGTTGCTGAAATAACAGTCCCTCCAAGTTCTTTGACCATTAACTGCATTCCATAGCATATACCAAGAATAGGAATTCC
>CACJNU010000036.1 GCA_902594875.1 uncultured Prochlorococcus sp. | reverse complement strand
TTTGTGAATTTTGTAAGAATAAATATCTTATTAATTATGAAGAAATTAAATTGATGATAGAAAATCAATCATAAAAAAATAACGCCTAGCCATAAAATAACCATGGCTGGAATACTTTGAATTTTTTGTATTGATAAAGGGTTGTTTGATACTTCCTGAATGAAAGAATTATTTTCAAGCAATCCACCAAAAATTAATCCTATCGAGAGAAAGGTAACACTCCAACCCAGAGAACCTATAAATCTTTTCCCCGATTTAATTTGAGTATAGGTAAGTATTAATGTTGAGATAGAAAGTAAAAGTCTATTATTAGAGTCTGGACTGATAAACAACAAGATTAAAAATAATAGCCCAATAGATATTTTGATTGAAAGATTTTCAAATGAGGGGGTAGTTATTTTTGGCAGATTATATTGACTTGAATTGTTAGAATTATTATTTAAGTTTTTTATCTTAGAAAGCAATGGGAAATTATTATTGGTAAATTGATTAATTTGTTTTTCTTTTTTTGAGGCACTTACTGCTTCATAGCTTACATTACCTGATTGCCTGGCTTTCAAACTCCCCATGAGTAATTGATCAAAGGAAGATTCTATTTTCGCTTTTAAAATTAAATCCTCACCAGCCTCTTTAACTTTAATATCTCTAGCCTTTTGAATATCCTCAAAAGCAGCACCTTCTTTTACACCTAAAATTTCATAAGGTGATTTTTCGTTATTATTTTTATTACTGTTTGAATCCAAATTTTTTTTACCAATACTAACAGATTAACTAATTTTATAATCCATTAAGACTTTATAAAACAATTGGTTCTACTCCACTAACAACGGGCGCAACTTTGTTTAAATTTAATTGATTATTGTCTTCAACAAATTGATTTAGATTCCACTCATTTTTGAAAAGAATAACTGGCCTATTCCAACAATCTTTAACTACTTTACAGTTGAATATTCTGCCTAGTTTTTCAATGGCTGGCCATCCATCAGAAATCCATCTAGCCAATTGATATGGCATTGCTTCAAGATTTGCATCTACACCATATTCACTTTTTAATCTGTGAGTTACCACCTCTAACTGCAATTGACCAACGGCTGCGAGTATAGGGTCTCTTTTACTCTCATCAAAGTCATAAAGAATCTGAACAGCACCTTCTTCTCGAAGTTCATTAACACCCTTTCTAAAGTTTTTAAATGCTGAGGGATTTGGATTTCTTAGCCAGCTGAATATTTCAGGACTAAAGGATGGTATGCCCTCATATTCCAGATGAGCACCAGTATAAAGAGTATCTCCAATAGAAAACATCCCTGGATTATTTAAACCAATAACATCTCCAGGATAGGCATCATCAACTACTTCTCTATCTTGCCCAAATATTTTTTGTGGTCTTGATAATCTAATTGTTTTACCAGTTCTGGAATGTTTTACTGACATATCTTTTTCAAATTTGCCACTACAAACTCTTATAAAAGCAACCCTATCTCGGTGCTTTGGATCCATATTTGCCTGAAGCTTAAAAACAAACCCACTAAATTCATCGCTTGCAGGTTCAATATCCCCTTTATTACTATTTCTTGAAGTTGGTTTTTGTGCCATCTTTAAAAAACTATCTAAAAATGGCCTTACGCCAAAATTCGTCATAGCAGATCCAAAGAAAACTGGGGTTAAAGAGCCATTAAAAACTTTTTCTTTTTCAAATTTAGATCCTGCCTCATCAAGAACCTCCAACTCTTCAAGAGAGTTTTCAAGTAAATCTCTCTCTACATATTTTGATAGCTCTTTATCTTCAAGACTTAATCTTTTCTCATTCGATTGTTTCCCTCTCACGGCTTTATCAAATAAAATCACCTCTCTCGAAAATCTATCAATAACCCCTCTAAATTCCTCGCCACTCCCAATTGGCCAGTTAATAGGTAAAGTATTTAATCCAAGCTCTGATTCAATTTCATCAAGTAAAGAAAATGGCTCTCTTCCAGGTCTATCCATTTTATTTATAAAAGTAAATATTGGTATTTTTCGCATCTTGCAAACTTCAAACAATTTTCTAGTTTGAGGTTCTAGTCCTTTAGCAGCATCTTCCAACATAACTGCATTATCAGCAGCAGCTAATGTTCTATAAGTATCTTCGGAGAAATCTTGGTGTCCTGGCGTATCTAATAGATTGATTACTGATCTTTCATATTCAAATTGCAATACAGTTGATGTAATAGAGATACCTCTTTGTTTCTCAAGTTCCATCCAGTCTGAGGTGGCTTTTCTCTGATTACCCCTTGCTTTTACTGCTCCTGCCTGTTGAATAGCACCTCCATACAAAAGAAGCTTTTCAGTAAGAGTCGTTTTCCCAGCATCTGGATGTGAAATAATAGCAAAATTTCTTCTTTTATTTACTGCATCCAGTATTTCATTATTGTTTAGAATTTTAGTACCTAAGCTCATTTGTATAATATAAGAGCTTTCACTCAGTTCTTAAACATTACCATAGACTATTAAATAATTTTCACCGTCTTCAAACACATCTAAAGAGGATAGATCATTCTCTAAAGTAAAATTTTTTAACTCTTTAAATGAGTAAGAAGCTCTTAAAGATGCATAATAATCATTAGTTAAAATCTCATTATATTTTATTGAACATTGTGCTTTGAGTTCTAAAGCAGACTTTTCATCTAATGGCCTTTTTAAGTC
>CACJNU010000035.1 GCA_902594875.1 uncultured Prochlorococcus sp. | reverse complement strand
ACGACAGAATTATTGGTGGTAAAGGTGTTGATACTATTTATGGTGGTGACGGAGATGATTATTTACATGCAGGGATAGGAACTTATACATATCACGATGATGATGAGACAGGACTTCAACTTATAGATGCTGGTGCTGGTAACGACACTATAGAAGGAAGAGATAATCTCAAGGTTCTTGGTGGAGATGGTAATGACACTGTCAATGGAGGTGCGAGTTACTTCGACGGTGGTGCTGGTGACGATTCAATAACGCTTCCTTTAGGTTGGTCAGACTATAAAGTCGATTATCTTGATGGAGGTACTGGCACAGATACCTTAATTCTTGCTGGTAATTTCGGATCAACTTCTTTTGGTTCAACTTTAATTGGAGATAAAGTTGTTAACTTTGAAAAAATAAAATTTAGTGGTGGATACTCTTATACCTTTAGTTTAGGTGCACAGGCAGGATCTCAGGGTGATTCTATAACAGTTGATGTTGATGGGTATTACGTTAATTTCACATCAGCAACAAGTGCAAACATCACATATAACGGTGGGGATTGGACCAATGCTGATAACGTTGGAGATACAGTTGTTCTTGGCAGCGGCAACGATATAGTCAATCTTTATAAGGGTAATGACACTGTTACCGGTGGCGCTGGTAACGACACTATCGATGGTGGAATTGGAACTGATGTAGCGATCTTCTCAGGTAATAAATCTGATTACACCATTACTGAGGTTTCTTACGCTAATTACAAAGTAGTTGATACTCGAGGGACCGATGGTACAGACACTCTTACCAATATTGAGACTCTACGATTCACAGATCAAGACGTTGATATCACCCCATCTGGACTCAACCTTACAGGAACCAGTTCTAATGACACCTTATCTGGAAACTCTGGTAATGATTTGATTAGCGGATCCGGTGGGGACGACACTCTTAAAGGCTTAGGCGGTAACGACCAAATTAATGGTGGAGATGGTAACGACACAATTGAGGGTGGAGATGGTAATGACACTCTTACTGGTGGAGAAGGTAACGACAGAATTATTGGTGGTAAAGGTGTTGATACTATTTATGGTGGTGACGGAGATGATTATTTACATGCAGGGATAGGAACTTATACATATCACGATGATGATGAGACAGGACTTCAACTTATAGATGCTGGTGCTGGTAACGACACTATAGAAGGAAGAGATAATCTCAAGGTTCTTGGTGGAGATGGTAATGACACTGTCAATGGAGGTGCGAGTTACTTCGACGGTGGTGCTGGTGACGATTCAATAACGCTTCCTTTAGGTTGGTCAGACTATAAAGTCGATTATCTTGATGGAGGTACTGGCACAGATACCTTAATTCTTGCTGGTAATTTCGGATCAACTTCTTTTGGTTCAACTTTAATTGGAGATAAAGTTGTTAACTTTGAAAAAATAAAATTTAGTGGTGGATACTCTTATACCTTTAGTTTAGGTGCACAGGCAGGATCTCAGGGTGATTCTATAACAGTTGATGTTGATGGGTATTACGTTA
The DNA here is from genome assembly GCA_902594875.1 of uncultured Prochlorococcus sp. Taxonomy (GTDB): domain Bacteria; phylum Cyanobacteriota; class Cyanobacteriia; order PCC-6307; family Cyanobiaceae; genus Prochlorococcus_A. The sequence goes on along the minus strand of CACJNU010000035.1, from coordinate 1,556 downwards.
ATTTCACATCAGCAACAAGTGCAAACATCACATATAACGGTGGGGATTGGACCAATGCTGATAACGTTGGAGATACAGTTGTTCTTGGCAGCGGCAACGATATAGTCAATCTTTATAAGGGTAATGACACTGTTACCGGTGGCGCTGGTAACGACACTATCGATGGTGGAATTGGAACTGATGTAGCGATCTTCTCAGGTAATAAATCTGATTACACCTTTGAGTACAAAACTGTAGGACTTGTAGAGACAATTACAGTAAACGGAACAGATGGGACAGATACTGTTTCCAATGTAGAAACACTGAGATTTGATGACGAAGATATGGACGTACGTCCTGCCGGTCGCACCATTAAAGATACAGGTCAGGCAAAATTTGCTCCTATCGAGGGCAAAAATCTTGTAGGAGAAACTCTTACCGCGGGCTCTTTATTAGATGACCCAGATGAAATTAATGATGCAACTGCAAATATCACTTATCAATGGCAAATTGCATCTTATACAGACAGCACCTGGACAAATATTAGTAATGCAACAGCTCAAACATATGTTGTCCAGAATTCAGATGTTAATAAAACAGTAAGAGTTAAAGCAACTTATACCGACGCGCAAGGTGTTCGCAGCAGTCTATCTTCTGACTCGATTTCAATAAGTGCCGGTACGAGACCTGATATTGTTTTTTTCTCAGTAACTACAGATGATCGTATTTTACTCAGCGAAAAAAATGCTGGTGTTACATTAACTGGAAAAAATGCTGGATTTGATGTCACCTTATCTTTCTCTGGTGTTATCAGAAAAGCTACAAATTCTGGCAATGATTGGAGTTATACCTTAACTGCAGAAGACTGGAATAATATTGTTAAAGGTTCAAATATATTTAAGGCTACCTTCTCAAAAGAAGGAATAGAAACGGTCTTTGATTTATATAGAAGAGTCATAGTAGATCCTGGAATAACAATAACAAGAAAATCATCAACTATAGATAGATCTCAGACCAACGGGTTATCTTTTGACAGCCAGACAGTTGTTGATAGTAATGGTCAATATTATGACTTCGACGATAACCAGGAAGCTGATGCTTATCAAGAAAATATTGCTATTCTTCCTTGGACAACCGCAACTATTTTCGACTCTGGTGAAGATGCAGATGCAGACAAATTAGCTGCAATTAAAGTTTCCTCTATTAATTCGCTAAAAGCAATTGAGGTACTCGCAAAATCTGGAACCAATTATTTAGTTCCCTTAGCTAATGGGGAAACGTTCTCGGCTTCTGTTTCATCAGAATATCAATCAACCTATGATCCTGTAGCTTTTAATATCTCTGGATTAAAACCTGGAGGCAAAACAGTTGCAGAAGTTTTTCTACCATCATCAATAACTCAAGCCAACACATATCTCAGATTTAACTATAAGCAGCAAAAATTCATGCCTTACTTAGATAGTAATGGTAGAGCTCTTTATCAATTCCAAACAACTGAAGGTAAACCTACAAAAGTTTTATTAACCCTTGTTGATGGCGATGAAGAATGGGATGGTGATGGCCTCAAAAACGGTATT
>CACJNU010000034.1 GCA_902594875.1 uncultured Prochlorococcus sp. | reverse complement strand
CTATTAGAATGATTTATTATAAGGGCGATTAGCTCAGCGGTAGAGCGCCTGCCTTACAAGCAGGATGTCCCTGGTTCGAACCCTGGATCGCCCATTTATTATTTTTCTAATGACTGAGATCGTCAATCTTTCAATCAGTCAAAGCGCTGCTTCAGAACTATCTAGGCAAGCTTCTTTTGGAGGTTGTCCAGGAGAAATGTCGATTGATTTGGTAGAGGATAAAAATTGTTCCGAAGGATGGATGCATATTAAATTAAGGCCGGGTACATGTAATGGATACCCTATTTCAAGAACTGAAGGAGTAACTTTATACGCGGATGTAAAAAAGTTTAATTTACTTAAAGATTTAAAATTAGATTATTACGGTGATTTGAGCGGTGGTGGTTTTCTTATTTCAACACCAAAAAATGCAAAACGTTGTTCTTGCGGTTCTGGCTTCAAACTTTTGTAGAATGTATGTTTCTTTTTTTGCAAACTAATATTATTTTCATTAATTGGCTGCTCTCAAGATAAAATAAACAAAAAGTTTATCGAAATAAAATTTGGACATGACAGAGATGAATGATCAATTATCTTTAGAGAATTATTCACCTTTTGAAGTAGAAAAAAAGTGGCAAGAAAAATGGGAAAGTCTAAAGGCGTTTAGTCCTAATCCTGAGGATGATGAGGAGCCTTTTTGTGTTGTTATTCCGCCACCAAATGTAACTGGATCTTTGCATATGGGGCATGCATTTAATACGGCTTTGATAGATGTTGTAGTACGTTTTCAAAGACTTTTAGGTAAGAATGTTTTGTGCTTGCCAGGAACTGATCATGCTTCAATAGCTGTTCAAACTATTCTTGAAAAACAATTAAAAAGTGAAGGCAAAACAAGCGATGATATTGGAAGAGACGAATTTCTTAAAAGAGCATGGAATTGGAAAGAACAAAGTGGTGGAAGAATAGTTTCTCAATTAAAAAGGATAGGATATTCAGTTGACTGGACTAGAGAAAGATTTACTCTAGATCAAAAATTAAATGAAGCAGTTATCGAGGCTTTTAATATTCTCTATAAAAAGAATTTAATTTATAGAGGCGAATATTTGGTTAATTGGTGTCCTGAATCTCAATCTGCCGTGAGTGATCTTGAAGTTGAAATGCAAGAAGTAAATGGTCATTTATGGCATTTTAAATACCCTTTAATTTCTGAAAGTGGTGAACAGTTAGATAAGTACTTAGAAGTTGCAACAACAAGACCAGAAACTCTATTGGGTGATACTGCTGTGGCAGTTAATCCTGATGATGATAGATATAAAGAATTTATTGGTGTCAAAGTAAAAGTTCCTTTCGTTGATAGAGAAATACCTATTATCGCTGATTCACATGTTGATAAAGATTTTGGTACAGGTTGTGTAAAGGTTACTCCAGCCCATGATCCAAATGATTTTGCAATAGGAAAAAGGCATAATTTAAAACAGATTAATGTAATGAACAAAGATGGAACTTTAAATATTAATGCAGGTATTTTTCAAAATTTAGATAGATATGAGGCTAGAAAGAAAATTATCAAAGAATTGGATAATTTAGGCCTTTTGACAAAGATAGAGGATTATAAACATACTGTTCCTTTTTCTGATAGAGGTAAGGTTCCAATTGAACCTTTATTGTCAACACAATGGTTTTTGAAAATGGATGATATATCACAAGGATGTCTTAATGAAATTGGATCTAAAAAACCTTCGTTTATTCCTCCTCGCTGGGAGAAAGTTTATAAGGATTGGTTGGAGAATATTAATGATTGGTGTATTAGTCGCCAATTGTGGTGGGGACACCAAATACCAGCATGGTATGTCTTAGATGAAAATCAAGACTCAATAGAACAAAATACTCCATATATCGTTGCAAGAAATGAACAAGATGCCTTAATCGAAGCTAATAAAAAATTTGGATTAAATATTAAATTGGTTCGTGATAAGGATGTTTTGGATACATGGTTTTCAAGTGGTTTATGGCCTTTCTCAACCCTTGGTTGGCCAAATACAAATGATCCGGATTTTAAAAAATGGTATCCAAATAATGTTCTTGTTACTGGTTTCGATATTATTTTCTTCTGGGTGGCAAGAATGACAATGATGGGGAATACTTTTACAAATAATATTCCTTTTAAGGATGTTTATATTCATGGTCTAGTTCGAGATGAAAATAATAAAAAAATGAGTAAAAGTTCAGGTAATGGTATTGATCCAATACTATTAATTGATAAATATGGTTCTGATGCTCTACGATTTGCTTTAATTCGAGAAGTTGCAGGCGCTGGACAAGATATCCGGCTTGATTTTGATAGGAAAAAAGATACGTCCTCAACTGTTGAAGCTTCAAGAAATTTTGCGAATAAATTATGGAATGCAACTAAATTTGTGTTAATTAATAAAACTTCTAATAATAATTATTCGCTTAATGAGAGTGATGAAACTTCTTTAGAGTTATGTGATAAGTGGATTTTATCGAAATTGAATCAAGTAAATATAAAAGTCGCTGCTTTGTTGAAAGAATATAAATTGGGAGAATCTGCGAAACTTCTATATGAATTTACGTGGAATGATTTTTGTGACTGGTATGTAGAATTTGCTAAACAAAGGTTTAATAATAAAGAGACTAATAATAGACAAATATCTGAAAAGGTTTTAATAAAAGTGCTCAATGATATTTTGGTGATGATTCATCCTTTTATGCCGCACATTACTGAAGAACTTTGGCATGTACTTCAACTTAAATCAGATAAAGAATTATTATCTCTTCAAAAATGGCCAACCCAAGAAAATAAATTTGTTGATAATAAGCTTGATAATTCCTTTCAACAACTCTTTGAAATTATTAGATTGATTAGAAATTTGAGAGCTGAATTAGGCCTCAAGCCATCAGAAAAAGTTCCTGTTTACTTGATTTCAGATAATGATGAATTGATTGATTTTCTAAAAATTTTAGTTGATGATATTCAAACCTTAACTAAATCTTCTGAAGTATTTATTTTCAAACCTAATGCTGTTGATAAAAAAGAGTTTGCTAAATCTTTTTCTGGCATAATTAGTGATTTAGAGGTTTACTTACCTTTTCAGGATTTTGTAAATATAGATGCATTAAAGGAAAGGTTAAACAAGGATTTAAAAAA
>CACJNU010000033.1 GCA_902594875.1 uncultured Prochlorococcus sp. | reverse complement strand
AGAGATTTGTACTTTTTTTGTTGATAAGAATTTAGATGCACTTTTAGTTGCTTGTAATACTACAAACGCGTGTGCGCTTGATATTCTAGAAGATAATTTAAAGGTCCCTTGTTTTGACCTTATAAACTCTGTATCGGAAATAGTTGATAAACAAATAATTGGTGTCCTAGCGACACAAACGACTGTTCGATCATCTTATTACAAGAATGCTATAAATGCTAAAAAAGAGAATACGATAATATTTCAGCAAGAATGTCCAGAATTTGTATCAGAAATTGAAAAAGAAAAATTAAATCTTGATAAGTTAAATAGTCTTACAGAGTTATATTTAAGACCACTAATAAACAAAAATATTGAAGAATTAATACTTGGATGTAGTCATTATCCTTTAATTTATGACTTTTTAAGAAAAAAATTAGATTCAAATATAAAAATTATTGATCCATCGGTAGCACTAATAAAAAAATTTAATGAATCTTTTGCTATTCCAAAAACTGACCGCTATGAGAGTATTTCTTTCGAAAATGTAAATTTTTTTGTTACTTCAGAAAGAGATGAGTTTTCCAATAAGGTAAAATTCTGGCTTGGAATTAATAAAGAAATTAGGTTGGTTAACCTCCGAAGTAATGTTTGATTCCTTAAGATATAAAGGGGGTCAATCATGAATACAGTAACAGAGCTACTACAACCAGTTGAAAATGATCTTGATGATCTTATATTAGAACTGAAAAATCTAATAGGAGCTGGGCACCCAATTCTTCAAGCAGCAGCTGAACACCTTTTTAGCGCTGGGGGGAAAAGGTTGAGACCTGGCATAGTTTTATTGATTTCAAAAGCTATATCTCCTGAATTTTGCTTGACAAGCAAACATAAAAGGCTTGCAGAAATAACTGAGATGATTCATACAGCCTCATTAGTCCATGATGATGTTGTTGATGAGGCGTCTACAAGAAGAGGAGTTGATACAGTTCATAGCAGATTTAATACCAGAGTAGCTGTTTTAGCGGGTGACTTTTTATTCGCTCAAGCAAGCTGGCACCTAGCTAATCTTGACAATGTAAATGTAGTTAAATTACTTAGTAGAGTAATAATGGATTTAGCAGAGGGTGAAATCAAACAAAATTTAAATAGATTTGATTCGGCTCAATCTTTTTCCAAATACATCAACAAAAGTTATTGTAAAACAGCATCATTAATAGCCAATAGTAGCAAAGCAGCTGGAGTTTTGACTGGGATAAATGATGAAAACTTAACCTCGTTGTACGATTTTGGCAAAAATATTGGTTTAGCATTCCAAGTTGTAGATGACATTCTTGACTTTACTGGAAATGATAAACAACTTGGAAAACCTGCTGTAAGTGATCTTGCAAGTGGTTATCTTACCGCCCCAGTTTTATATGCCTTAGAAGAAAATAAACAATTGTCAGTTTTGATAAATAGAGAACTTGCTGAAAAAGATGATTTAGATGATGCTCTTAATATCATCATGAATTCTAAAGCTATTGAAAGTTCCAGGAAACTGGCTGAGGATTTTGCAATGCTTTCCAAAGAAGCTATAGTCTGGCTGCCTGAATCAGAATATAAAAGAGCTTTAATGGCTCTTCCAGAATTTGTTCTAAGCCGTATTTATTAGATCTTTTAGAAAAAATTTTTGAGCTAAATTAATATTAAAATTTTTGAAAACCTTAATTTTTTCGACTAAATTTATTAAGCATAGATTTATTTAATGTCATTAGATAAAAAAAATTCAATCAATAACATACTTGAAGAAAAGAGAATTTTCCCTCCATCAAAAAAGTTTGTAGAAAACTCAAATATTAGTACTCAAGAAGAATTACTAAGTCTAAAAAAACAAGCATCAAATAATCCTATTCAATTTTGGGAATCTTTTGCAAAATCTGAATTAGATTGGTTTGAGCCATTTCAAACTGTATTAGATAACGAAAATGCGCCCTTTTTTAAATGGTTCAAAGAAGGAAAACTCAATATTACATATAACTGTTTAGATAGGTACATTGAGAGAGGGCTTGGTGGAAAGACCGCACTTATATGGGAAGGCGAGCCAGGAGATAGCAAAAAATATACTTACGAAGAACTGCTAAAAGAGGTATGTAAAGCAGCTAATGCATTAAAAGCAATTGGTGTAAAAAAAGGAGATTTGGTATGTATTTATATGCCGATGATTCCTGAAGCGATGTTTGCGATGTTAGCTTGTGCAAGAATTGGCGCGCCTCATTCAGTTGTCTTCGGAGGATTTTCTTCAGAAGCTTTAAAAGATAGGTTAATTGATGGAAATGCCAGATTTGTTATTACTGCTGATGGTGGCTTTAGAAAAGATAAGGTGATTGAACTTAAGAAAGCAGTTGATGCAGCCATTGAAAGTGGGGCAGATAAAGTTGTTGAAAAAGTAGTTGTTGTTCAACGATCCCAAAAAAATATTTCGATGGTTGATGATAGAGATTTTTGGTGGCACGAATTATTAAAAGATCAAAAAGATCATTGTGAACCAGAAATAATGAATAGCGAAGATAGACTTTTTATTCTTTATACTTCAGGCTCTACTGGAAAACCCAAAGGTGTAGTTCATACTACAGGTGGTTATAATCTTTGGTCCCATTTGACATTTAAATGGATTTTTGACTTAAAAGATGACGATATCTACTGGTGTACCGCTGATGTTGGTTGGATTACAGGTCATAGTTACATAGTTTATGGACCTTTATCTAATGGTGCTACAACCTTAATGTATGAGGGAGTGCCAAGACCCTCAAATTTAGGGGCTTTTTGGGAAATTGTTCAAAAATATAAGGTTTCTATTTTTTATACTGCACCAACTGCAATAAGAGCATTTATGAAATCTGGTCGTGAAATCCCTGATAAATATAATTTGGAGAGTCTTAGACTTTTGGGCACAGTTGGAGAACCAATTAATCCTGAAGCATGGATGTGGTACAAGGATGTTATTGGTAAAGACAAATGCCCTATTGTTGACACTTGGTGGCAAACTGAGACTGGTGGTGTGATGATAAGTCCCTTGCCTGGAGTCGTTGCTACAAAGCCAGGTTCAGCTACTTTTCCTCTACCAGGAATCGAAGTTGAAATCGTCGATAAGAATGGAGATAAGGTTAAGGAGAACGAGGGCGGCTATTTAATTATTAAGAAACCTTGGCCAGGAATGATGAGGACAATTCATGGAAACTCTGAGAGATATTTAGAGAGTTATTGGGAATATATTTCCTTTAAAGGAGAAAAAAATGTTTATTTTGCTGGAGATGGAGCACGAATTGATGAAGATGGATATATTTGGATTATGGGAAGAGTTGATGATGTCATAAGTGTTTCAGGACATCGGTTAGGAACAATGGAAATAGAATCTGCTTTGGTAAGTCATAAATCAGTTGCAGAGTCTGCAGTCGTTGGCAGAAAAGATGATTTAAAAGGTGAAGTTATAGTTGCTTTTGTATCTCTAGAGAAAGACGTGAACGGTTCTTCAGAATTAGTAGAGAATCTAAAAAAACATGTTGTTAATGAAATTGGAATTATCGCAAAGCCTGAAAAAATTATTATTTCTGACTCTCTTCCGAAAACACGTAGTGGAAAAATTATGAGGAGAATCTTAAGATCTTTGGCTTCTGGAGAAAAAATTAGCGGTGATATAAGCACTCTTGAAGATAGTTCTGTTTTAGAAAAGCTGAAAGAATTATCCTAATCAGATTCATCAATTAAATTGGAAATTTTTTTTATAGTATTTCTTTTGAATTCATCATCGGCCCAGTCTCCCAAAAAATTTTCTCTTAGTCCTGCGCTTGCAATTATAGTGTGTGATCCTTTTAACATTACCCCCTTAGAATTATCTTCTTTTCTTGCTTTCAGACAAGAAAATAATTTATCAGTTTGATCTAATTCGTCTGAGTTGAATTTTATTAGGAAGTTGTTTTTTTGATTATATGTTTTTTCAATCAACCTTAGAGTTCTTTC
>CACJNU010000032.1 GCA_902594875.1 uncultured Prochlorococcus sp. | reverse complement strand
AGTCCTGCAAAACCCCCTATTCAACTTATTGCTAAACCTAAAAATATACAAAATAATGTTAAACCTAATGCATCTTCCCAGAACATCTCCAGTTCAGGGAAAAAAAGACAAATATCAAACAAACCTGATCAAAATTCGAACAAATCTAAAACAAATAGTATTAATAACAAAACTTCCCCCCCTGAACTCGTAGGGGCTCCAATAAGAAGAGATGGACTCAATCAGCATAATAAAAAACAAAATATTTCCTTTAAACAAACTGCTCCGAACAGACCTGGCATGAACAATAGGCCTGGATTAAGAAATAAACCATCTGATCAAAACAGACCTGGATCTTTTAATAGACAAGCCAATACAACAAGGACTGGTTCTCCTACCAGACCTGGCATGAGTAATAGGACTGGATTAAGAAATAAACCATCTGATCAAAGCAGACCTGGATCTTTCAACAGACAAGCCAACATAAGCAGGACTGATACTCCTAACAGACCTGTTATGCCCAATAGACATGGCTCTAAATTCAATGGTCAAAAGTCACCTGGAATTAGAAAGCCAGTATCACCTAATGAACTCTTACAGCTTCAAAAAACCAACAAATCCGAGAATGACAAACAAGTCATTAAGAATAATGAAAAACAAAATATTGAGACAACAAAACAGAAGGCGAAAGCTCCAAATAATCGTCTACATGCTGCCCCTAGTTCAAAAAAACCACCCTATAGAACATTTTCAAATAATTCAAAAAAACCAGGAAAGACAGATTGGGATGATAGCGCAAAACTAGAAGCATTAAGAAGCAAAAATCCCCAAAAACAAAGACAGAAAGTTCATATAATTGGCGAAAATGAAGATTCATTAACATCTGAAACTAGTGGATATTCAGGCGAAAAGATTTCAATCTTATCAGCTAGTTTGGCTCGTCCAAAGAAAGAAAAATCTGATGAATCAAAATCTCAAAAAACTATAAAACAATTTAAAAAGAAGAAAAAAGAAACAACTAGGCAAAGACAAAAAAGAAGAGCTATGGAGTTAAAGGCTGCCAAAGAAGCCAAACAAGTAAGACCTGAAATGATAATAGTACCCGAAGATAACTTAACAGTTCAAGAATTAGCTGATAAATTAAGTCTTGAAAGTTCTGAAATAATCAAATCTCTCTTTTTTAAAGGAATAACTGCAACTGTTACTCAATCACTCGACTTAGCAACTATTGAGACAGTAGCAGAAGAATTTGGTGTGCCAGTTTTGCAAGATGATATCCAAGAAGCTGCTGAGAAAACAGTAGATATGATTGAATCTGATGATATTGATAATCTTATAAGAAGACCACCTGTTATCACAGTGATGGGTCATGTAGATCATGGCAAAACAAGTCTTTTAGATTCCATCAGAGAATCAAGAGTAGCCTCTGGGGAAGCAGGGGGTATTACTCAACACATAGGAGCTTATCAAGTTGAATTTGAACATGAATCCAAAAAGAAAAAATTAACTTTTCTTGATACACCTGGTCATGAAGCATTTACTGCAATGAGAGCAAGGGGTACAAAGGTTACTGATGTAGCTGTTCTTGTAGTCGCTGCAGATGATGGTTGCAGACCTCAAACACTTGAGGCTATTAGTCATGCAAGAGCTGCAAAAGTACCAATTGTTGTTGCAATAAATAAAATTGATAAAGAAGGAGCATCTCCAGAAAGAGTAAAGCAGGAATTATCAGAAAAAGATTTAATTGCTGAAGATTGGGGAGGAGATACAGTGATGGTTCCAGTAAGTGCTATCAAAAAACAAAACATTGATAAATTACTCGAAATGATTTTATTAGTTTCAGAAGTAGAAGATCTACAAGCTAACCCTGATAGATTTGCAAAAGGTACAGTTATTGAAGCCCACCTAGACAAAGCAAAAGGGCCTGTGGCTACTTTGCTTGTACAAAATGGGACCTTAAAATCTGGAGATGTATTAGCAGCGGGTTCAGTTCTAGGAAAAATCAGAGCAATGGTAGATGAACATGGTACTAGAATCAAAGAAGCAGGACCATCATTCCCAGTGGAAGCGTTAGGATTCAGTGAAGTGCCCACAGCGGGAGATGAATTCGAAGTCTACCCTGACGAGAAAACTGCTCGAGCCATTGTCGGAGAAAGGGCAACTGATGCCAGAGCTACAAAATTAGCTCAACAAATGGCCTCCAGAAGAGTCAGCTTATCATCATTATCAACTCAAGCAAATGATGGAGAACTAAAGGAGTTAAATTTAATTCTCAAAGCTGATGTTCAAGGTAGTGTTGAAGCGATATTAGGATCACTAGAACAATTACCAAAAAATGAAGTTCAAGTCAGAGTTCTATTTTCTGCTCCTGGAGAAATAACTGAGACAGATATAGATCTCGCTGCTGCATCTGGGTCAGTAATCATTGGGTTTAACACCTCATTGGCATCTGGTGCAAAGAAAGCAGCTGATGCTAATGACGTTGACATAAGAGAATATGAAGTAATCTATAAACTCTTGGAAGATATTCAGTTGGCAATGGAAGGATTACTTGAACCTGATCTTATTGAAGAATCTTTAGGTAAAGCAGAAGTTCGAGCTACTTTCGCAGTTGGTAAAGGAGCTATAGCAGGCTGTTTTATAAAAACTGGCAAATTACAACGAAATTGTTCCCTTAGAGTTATTAGATCAGATAAAGTGATTTTTGAAGGTAATTTAGATTCACTGAAAAGGTCTAAAGATGATGTTAAAGAAGTAAATACAGGATTTGAATGTGGAGTTGGCTGCGATAAATTCTCTTCATGGAATGAAGGAGATGTAATTGAAGCATTCAAATTTGTCACCAAAAAGAGAACCTTATCACAATAATTAAACATCCAGCCTACTAATCTTTATCTCTGTCAAAGATTAATAAAGTAGGAAATATTACACAGGCTCCCAACTGTATGAGAAGGTTATTTTGCTGTATTTCAGTTCCATTTGCAATTCTGGAAAGCATTATTAGAAGTCCCAAAAATGCAGAACCGCTAAAAGCTATCCACAATAATCTTCTCAATCCCTTGAAAGGAGCTTGGGATTCCTTTAATAATTTCTTTTTCAATTCAGGATCTATTTTTGACATAAATTCTTTCAATTATAAGATTAAGTCTATATGAAAAATTCAATATTTAATTTAGCCGGTATAGCTCAGCGGTAGAGCAACTGTCTCGTAAACAGTAGGTCATTGGTTCAATTCCAATTATCGGCACTTACAAAGCAAATTATTATGGTTAATAAAATTTTAAAATTTAAATATCTTTTTAAATTATTTGTTTTTATTCCTCTCGTATTTTATTTTGGCAAAAGAAGTTATATTGCGTTTGATGAAGGTTTTTATGCACTACAGGCAAGATGGATATTAGAAAAAGGTAACTGGACAATTCCACTTTGGTGGGATGAATATGTTTTAGATAGAACAATAGGATTACAGTTTTTAATAGCAAAGTCACAAGACTTATTTGGAAGAAATATTTTTTTTGCATATCTACCAACAACAGTCGCTTCAATATTGATGCTATTTACAACTTATAAATTACATGAGGAATTATTTAATAAAAAATATGCAATTATATCTCCACTAATCCTTGCTACTACATATTTATGGTTTGACTACTCACACTTAGCCACTCAAGATATTATTTATTCATGTTTGGTAACGGTTGGAGTATTAGCTTTAGTCAAGATAAAAAATAAAAATAACAAATTTTATATTCTGCTTTTTGGAATTTGGATTGGTTTAGCTTTTATGATGAAAACTTTTTTAGTTGTTGTACCATTATTCTCACTCATCCCATATATTTTTTTTAAAAAAAATTTTTTATTCATCAAATTCTTCTGGTTAGGACTACTAATTGGATTTATTCCTTTATTATTCTGGACGTTTTCTATCAACCCTTATTTAGACAAAAATATTATTTTTTACTTAGTTGAAAAGTTTAACTTTCTATCAAGTAAAAATACTTTTACAAATCCTTTCTATTATTATTTCTGGAATGTTCCTTTAACATTTCTGCCATGGAGTTTTTTCTCAATTATTGGTACGACATACA
>CACJNU010000031.1 GCA_902594875.1 uncultured Prochlorococcus sp. | reverse complement strand
CTTTTCACCTAAAGAAATATTTTTTCTCAAAAGATAATGATTTATTTGATTAATTAGATTACCTTCCTCTTCTGAAAAATCAGCTTCGTCATAAGAAATGACCTGCTCTTTTTCTTCCATTAATTCAGGTTCAGGGACTCTTTCCATATTCTTTCTCGAAACAAAGATTTCATATTAAACATAATTCTACACAAACCGTTAAATAGTGGTAAGAATGGTTGCAGACGCCACAGGTAGAGTTATTCTTCCAGTACGGGTTATTTACATACGTTTTTTTATCGTGACTGTTGCACCAAATAAAGCTTCTTCAGAGAGCAATTCCAATAATCTTAAAAAAGATGATTTTCCAAAGACTGCGCCAGCTGCTTATCCTGTTTTTTTTAGATCTTATAGTAGGAAAACAACCTCTGGTAAAAGGGAGAACTGGAGTGAAGTAGGTGAAAGAAATTTATCGGGATTAAAAGAATTAGGAAAACTTTCCGATGACGAATTGATCCTAATGAAAGAGATGCAAAATAACCAAAAAGCCCAACCTTCAGGGAGATGGTTATGGATTGGAGGGACTCCTTGGATTAATAAAAACCAAAATTTCTCTGGGGCATACAACTGTACTTCCACAAACTTAATTGATTGGGAAGCCTTTGCTTTGATGATGGACTTAGCAATGATGGGATGTGGAACAGGTGCAATAATTGAGCCTCATTTTATAAATAATCTACCTACGGTAATAAACAAAATAAATATTAAATCAGTTAGTGAAGTTGGAATAACTCCTAAAGATCAAAGAGAAGAAAAGTCATCATTAGAAATTAAAGGGAAAGATCTTCATATCAAAGTTGGAGATAGCAGAAGAGGGTGGGTAGATAGCTATAAATTTCTTCTTGAGGCATCAAGTAACGCTAGTCTTGAAAGAGAAATTGATGTTTATATTGATTTGGAAGATATTAGGCCTGCTGGAGAATCATTAAAAGGTTTTGGTGGTATGGCAAATCCTATTAAATTGAAAGATCTTTATTCTAGAGTCGCATCACTTCTTGGAAAAGCAATAGGGAGGAAATTAAGTACAGTAGAGTGTTGTTTATTAATTGATGAAGCTGCAGTAACTATAGTTGCTGGGAACATAAGAAGAAGTGCAGGAATGAGACAATTTGCTTCAGATGATAATGAAGCAGCATCTGCAAAAGAAAATTTATGGAGTCAAGATGAGAATGGGAATTGGAGAATAGACCCTGAAAAAGATGCCCTAAGGATGGCTAATCATACTAGGGTTTACCATACTAAACCAACTTACCAAACTGTTTTAGATGCAGTAACAAAACAATTCCATTCAGGTGAGGGAGCTATTCAATTTGCTCCAGAGGCAATCGCAAGGTCAAATGCAGATATTCTCAAAGATGATGAATTGAGAAAGGAATTTATTGAAATCTACTCGGAACAAGGTAAGGATGAAGCGAGAAATTGGATAAATAGTAGTTATGGTCCTTTTTCAGAAGAAGAGTTGGACCACAGGATGAGCCGATATGGACTTAACCCATGTGGGGAGATCTTGGGAAATGATTTCCACTGCAATTTGGCTGAAGTTCATTTAAATCAAATTGATCCCGCAAATTTTGAAGAGCAAAAAAAGGCTTTCAAAGCAGCAGCTCTCTCTGTAGCATGCTTACTTAATCATGAATTTGAAGTTGAGCGTTACAGAAAAAGTAGGGAATATGATCCTATTGTTGGAGTAAGTTTCACTGGATTATTTGATTTTTGTGTCCATGCCTTTGGGACGCCATGGTTGAAGTGGTGGGAAGCAGGAAGGCCAAATAACGAAGAAGGGAAGGCCTTCAAAGAAAAGGAAGCTAAATTCTTAGATTCTTGGAGAAAAATAGTTAAAGAAACTGTATGGGAATATTGTGATAAGCATAATCTAAGGAGACCAAATAGATGCACAACAGTTCAGCCAGCGGGGACTAAAAGTCTTCTTACTGGAGCGGCTCCAGGATGGCATCCTCCAAAGGCTCAAAGATTCATAAGAAGAATAACTTTCAGAAAAAATGACCCAATCGCTCTAGCTTGTATGGATTATGGTTACTCGGTTGTTCCATCTCAATCAGATAAAGATGAAAATGGTTGCTTGCTCGATAATCCATTTGATCCGAGATGTACAGAATGGTTGGTTGAAATCCCTACAGAAGTTAGTTGGGCAAATATAGAGGGCGCAGACCAAATAGATATCAATAATTTCTCAGCATTAGCTCAATTTGATTTTTACATGCAAGTGCAGAAATTTTACACCGAGCATAATACCTCTGCAACCGTAGAATTTAGAGAAAATGAAATCGAGGATTTAGCTAAGGTTATTCATAATGCAATCGAAAATAATGAGGGATATATTTCAGCGGCATTGTTGGCACGATTTAGTGCTAACGCTACTTTCCCGAGATTACCCTTTGAACCAATAAGTAAAGAGGAATATATAACATTGCAAAATAAAGTAATAGAAAGGAAAGTCAATAATGATTTCTTTGATGCTCTTAATAAATATGACGTTGGCGAACTATCTGAAGCAGGACCAGCAGGTTGTGATTCAGATAAATGCCTACTTCCTCTGGCTAAACCAAAAGATTAAATTTTCAATTATTTGTAAATAAAAAATATAAATTAGTTTTTAAAAATTTAATTTATGGCTACCTCTTTAATAGGGACATAAATTATTCATGACATTAAGCTTAAATATTGGGAACTTATTTAATGATTCTTCTAGCCATGCATTAGTGGATGAGCTAAGAAAAAGAATATCAGAAGAGGACATATTAGATTTTGAGGAAAAATTTAACTCCAAAAACGAAAAAAATCTACATATTTATATATGTAGATTACTAAAAAATAGATCAATATCCAGAGGGCTAGCCTCTAGATGGTTAATAACCATAATTAAAAACAAGGAATCAAAAATTGATTCTTTGCAAAAATTAAATAATTAGGTCAGCCCTGATAGTTTCCATAGAGCAATTCCAAAAATTGAGAATCCCATAATAAAAGTAAAAGCCAAAGCATTTACCAATTGAACCTTATCATTCATTCTGTTTGCGAATGGTAATAATTGAGCAAATAATGGAGTCTCTTCAACTATTGCGGATTTTTTTACTGTAGGTTTTTTGCTTCTTGAAAACATAAAACAAATTTTATAATCTTAAGAATTTTACATTTAAAAGTTCATTAAAAAAAAAATACTTCTTAAAAACGAACAAAATGTAACCTGCATGAAGCCACACAAAGAAAAACATAAATTTCTTTAGTATGATCCTTTTTCATTATCAAAGTATTAAGTTAATTTATCAAAAACCTAGACAATTAATTTCCCAAGATGTTAATATCAATTTGTAGCAACCGCTACCAAAACGTTCAACTTGCGTTTAGCAAGCCGCAGATCGACTTAAGCCATGGAACGGGGACTTAAGCGAAACCGGAGCTTAAAAAATGACTCTAATTTACAGAGGACAAAAGTACGTCCAGAACAAAGAAGCAGCAAAGAAGCAGCATAACGAACTAACTTACAGAGGAAAAACTTACACAAGCTAGTTCATTTATCTAATAAATAAAAAAGCCACTAAAAGTGGCTTTTTTATTGTCCAATATAATGCCTGAAATAATTAAGCATCATATAACGCACTTATTATCATTAAGATTTAATTTGATCTCTTATTGCATTATTCAAAAAAAATATGCTTAAGAAATTTACAAATCAAAATAATCAAATCTATTTAAAAAATTTTTACTAGGGTTTTAAGATTTATGATTTAAAATATTTTCCAATAATCTGTATCTGAACTTTTTTATGAAGTTGTTAAACAATCGCAATTAAGAAAAACTTACAAAATTATTTCCTTAGGGACTAAAGTAATATAGCTTTTAATATTTATATATTTTAATAACTATGGCAGATCAGAAACCTTTATTTAAAGCCCCTTACGATATTAAAGATGTTAGTGCTCTTTTTGCTATAGTCGCTTTTGTTTTAATTATTGCTGCAATACTTGGTAATAACTTATTTGGAATATTTCAAGAAAACGTGAATTTCGGCGCATTTCAAGTAATCAATAAATAAAAAAACTTAAAATTGTTAAAAACAACTTAAAAAGTTCTTTACAAATTCGTAGTAGAGTTTTTAAAAAGTTTTACTACTTTCTTAAAAAATTATGATTAAGGAAGAATTTAAAGAAATTTTCAATCAAATAGAAACAAGGGGTATTGATTTTTTTGAAAACTCTAATCTTCTTGAAAAAACTGTAAAAGAGTTAGTAACTGATAAGTTAATCGAAAATATTTCTATTGATAAAAAGCAGGAAGAAGATTTTTATAATAAATTTCTGAAAGAAAATGGACTTGATCAAGAGGAAAAATTTAGGGACTTTCTGATCAAAAATAATTTTCCACAAAAAATCTTCTTTAAAAGATTA
>CACJNU010000030.1 GCA_902594875.1 uncultured Prochlorococcus sp. | reverse complement strand
TTAAAGAAAATATTCCAAAAATAAATCAGAGAATATTAGAAAATTTTTCAAAAAAATAATTTCTAACTTAGTTGAATTCCTAATCAGAGAATTAAGCCTTTTGGTAAGTAAGTATAAATACTTATTTAGGCGCGACTTTTGCTCTTTAATCCACGATGGAAACTGTGACTAGTTATTTTTACTTAAGGATAATTTTTAATAGTGCTCTCAACAATTCTTACCAAGTCGTTTAGCAAAGATACTGCTTTATTAATTCTTAGAGTTATTACTGGAACTGTTCTCATACATCACGGTTATGAGAAATTAGCAAATATAGAAAATTTCGCTGATGCTTTTGTAAGACCATTACATCTTCCATTCCCAATATTTTTATCATACATAGCGGCATTCTCAGAAATAGGTGGTAGTTGGTTATTAATTATCGGCTTGGCTACAAGATTCGGAGCTTTGGCAATTGTTGGAACAATTTCTGTCGCTATATACCATGCACTTGTTACTTCAGGTTTTAATATTTTCTTACTAGAACTTTTACTCTTATATTTCGCTTCAGCAACTTCAATTGCATTAACAGGCCCCGGTAATTTTTCCTTAGACGAAGTCATTATCAGAATTTTGAAATCAGAAGATGAAGAGGAAATTACACCTTCAACAAAAACAAAACCTTCCAAGCAAGTTGAAGTTAAAGAAGAAACAAGTAAAGGTGGTTTATTTCAATTTTTACAAGCGAACATACTTTCAGATACTTCAAGCTAATTTTTTAGGATAAAGGTTATTGATAAGCTCTAACCTTTTTCGATAACTGTTTCTCTTCTCAAGTTTTATTTTAATTGTTGCTTCAGAAAGACTTATAAATAGCCCTATAGCTGTCACCCAAGATAAAAAAATAAAAGA
This sequence comes from uncultured Prochlorococcus sp., assembly GCA_902594875.1. Classification (GTDB taxonomy): domain Bacteria; phylum Cyanobacteriota; class Cyanobacteriia; order PCC-6307; family Cyanobiaceae; genus Prochlorococcus_A. The sequence continues at coordinate 4,730 of CACJNU010000030.1, read as the reverse complement.
GTTTTCTGGAATTTCTGAGAAATTCATTTCAATAATACTTCTTTTTTAAAACTGACTGATCATTATATGTTTTTCAACCTAAATATACAATTTAGAAATATTTAAGGATTAATTTCAACTTTTTCCCATTTCTTAATCTTTTCCCAAAGATATCGTTTATGAACAGGCTGTTGTAATTTAAGAAGATCTACTGAATCGATTTCAAAATTTAGAACTACAAAATTTTCTGACTTGGGTAGATTGGATAATATTTCATAAGTAGATTGGACTTTTGGGTTTATTTTCTCTCCAGGAGATCCCCAAAACCAAGAAGATTTTGATTTTTCTGATAATAAATCCCAATAATTTTTGTTTTCATTTAATTCTTGTATTTTTCCTTTGAATCTATATTGTGATTTGGTTTTCAAAAATAACCATAATATTTCTGCATTAGGGTTAGATTTTAAATGCCCAATTTTTTCACTTCTTCTATCTGTAAAAATAATCATTGAACTGTCTTTATGCCATCCTCTGAAAACAACTGTTCTTAATCTTGGCTTATTTTCTTCGCTACTTGTTGCAAGCTGTATCCATCTATTAGAGGGTGATTTGCCCTCTTTTTTTCTAGAAGATTTTAAATCTTGCCTCCAACTGGGTAAGTTATTATCAGGCATTTAATTTAGGCAAAATTAGACCACTTTTCTTTTTGTATTCTTCGAATGAATCATATTTTGAGAGCGATTTATCTTTTTTTATCATTCTTGGTAGAAAAACTATAGAGAAAAATATTGCAAGAATTACTAATGGTATGAAACTCATTGAAAGTATGGCGAATGATAGATAAATCAGTATTTCTCCTAGATAATTTGTATTCCTTATATTTTTGAAAAATCCTTCTTTAATTAGATCTTTTTTTAATTTAAGAGAAAAATATTTTTGGGCATCACTAGCAAAGTGTAGAAACACACCAATTATATTTATAGATACAGATGCAGCTATTACGATATTTGGAACAGATTTCTGAGATGAGATAAGAATGTAGGGAGCTACCCAGTAACTTCCAAGGAAAATAAAACCAGTAACTGAAGTTAAAAAATTGATTTTTTCTTTAAAATAAGGATCTGGGAATATCTTTTCTTTTAAAAGCCAAAGTAATCCATAAGTACCGTGCAGAGCTAAATAAACGTAGGGAGAGATTGTAAAATTATCAAAAAAGATCATAAGACCTATCACAACAAATGCAGTGAGCCCCTTGTGAAGATTAATTATTTGATTAAGTTTCATCTTTTTGAATAATCTAAAAAATGAAATTATTTTCTGTGGATCTAACCTAAGTCATCAAAAGTTTTAATGGGCGATACTGGATTCGAACCAGTGGCCACTACCGTGTCGAGGTAGTGCTCTACCACTGAGCTAATCGCCCAAATTGAAGAAGTTTTTATTCCCCTTATAAGAAAATAGCAGGTTGCGTTTCATTTTCTAAGTAATTTAACTTTCCATCGTTCTCTTTTGGTTATTTCTAAATTTAGAATTTCGATAAATCCTTTATTTTCAAGTTCTAGTTTGTCGCCAATTTTTAGATTAATAGTTGGTTTATTAACTTTGTTTCCATTTAATCTGAGCATTCCATTTTCTATCCTTTCAATGATTTTGGTTCGTGATAACCTAAAGCCAGCTGAAGCTATAGCATCTAATCTAGTTGAAGCTTCTACTGTATTGATAAGTTTTTTTGATCTTCCAGAAGGTATTTGTAATTCATCTATACCTACTACATTAATTTTTACTTTTACGTTTCTTAAATAAAAAATCTTTTCATCTAGATGCTCAATATCTAAATTATCAATTATTCCTTGTGCTCCCCTATCGCCAATAGTCCATATATCTCCTACTTTGTTTTGATTTGCCCCATTTTCAATTAAGAGGGATCTAAAGTCATCTTGTGTAGCATTATCAAATAAAAAATTGCCATTAATTTTTATTCCTTGAGCTGGAAAATTATTTTTTAGCGTATCCTTTTCAGGAATGCTATCTCCTCTAAAGCAAGCTATCCTAGATCTTTGTGAAGAGGAGAATCCTCCATAAATAAAAAATTTGAAATCATTTAAATTTTCAAAATCTTTTAAAATCTCCTCGCAAACATAAGTTGTATTAAACCCAGTCCAATAAGTTTCCCAGTGTTTGTAGGCTAATTTAGCAATATTTATTAATTCCTCAGTTTCTTTTTTGTAGTTTGAATTTATTAAGATTTCTTTTAAGTCAATCATTTATCCTTCTAGAAAAAGAATATCTTTTGCTTCTGATTGTTTTATCAAAGCCCAAGGTAATTCAGTTCCAATTTGATTTTCAAGCAGAACAAGCCATTTACCTTCTTTATTGAAACTAATAATTGATCTCAACTCTTTATTTCTATTAATGTTGATACTCGCAGAAGAAACAATACTACCTAAGTAGCCTGACCCCATTCCTAAAAGACCTCCAATGAGAGATTCACCGATGTTATTCAAACCAAGAAAACTGAAAGTAGATAAATTTGTCATATTAGAAAAAGCTATTCCAGCTATAAAACCAAATGGCATTAGCCATCTACTCATTTCTTTTTGTCTAATCTTTCTATCAAGTTTTGGATTTAAAATTCTTATATCTTCAAATTTCTGAGATTTGAATAAGATATTTGCTTTCGCATTTAGCAATTCTGTTTCATCTGATGATATTTTCTCAATTTTTGGTGGGATCAAAATAGCTTCAGAGAGCATTACTGATTTTTCTTTGAAAACTTCAAATAGTTGGATACATTTATCAATGTCTTCAAATATCACAATACTTTTAGTCAAATTTCAATCCTCAAATGTTTGTGTGTTATTCAAATTAATAAAATAAGATACATACACTATAGATTAAGTTAAAGTAAAAGATTAAAGAACCAATCTTAAATGACAAAAGTTCTCATTACAGATCCAATTGATCAAACAGGAATCGATATTCTTTCACAAGTTGCTCAGGTTGATCAAAAGATAGGAATCTCAGACTCTGAGTTGGCTTCCATTATTAAAGATTATGATGCTTTAATGATTCGTTCTGGTACTCAAGTAACTGAAGAGATTATTAACTCTTCAAGTAAACTGAGAATCATTGGGAGAGCAGGAGTTGGAGTCGATAATGTAGATGTTAAGGCTGCTACGCAAAAAGGAGTCCTTGTTGTTAATTCTCCAGGGGGTAACACAATAGCTGCGGCTGAACATACTATAGCTATGATGTTGGCCTTATCTAGACATATTCCGGTTGCTAATGGTAGTACTTTATTAGGTAAATGGGAAAGGAAGAAATTTGTTGGGAATGAACTTTATAAGAAAAAATTAGGTGTAGTAGGTTTAGGAAAAATTGGTGCTCATGTAGCGAAAGTTGCTAACGCCTTGGGAATGGAAGTTTACGGATATGATCCCTTCGTTTCAAATGAAAGAGCTCAACAAATACAAGTTAAACTATCTGAACTAGAGGATTTATTCCGACAATCTGATTATGTAACTTTGCATTTGCCTCGCACACCAGAGACAGAGAATTTAGTAAATATGGATGTGCTTAAAAGCATGAAAAGTAGCGCAAAATTAATTAATTGTGCTCGAGGAGGCTTGATTGACGAAGAAGCACTATCAGAAGCTTTAAATAAATCGATGATTGGAGGCGCTGCAATAGATGTCTTTTCTAAAGAACCTTTGGAATCTAATTCGCCACTTTTGAAAGTTGAAAAGAATCTTATTCTTACCCCTCACTTAGGAGCATCTACTCGAGAAGCACAAGAAAATGTAGCTGTTGATGTCGCAGAACAAATCAGAGATGTCTTGCTTGGTTTATCTGCTAGAACTGCAGTAAATATACCAGGTTTGAGCCCTGATATTATGGATAGCCTTAAACCTCATTTGCAGTTGGCAGAAACAATGGGTCTACTTATAAGTCAGCTTTCAGGTGGACAGATTCAAAAACTAGAAGTAAAGCTTCAAGGCGAATTTGTTCAACATCCTTCCCAGCCATTAATAATAGCTAGTCTAAAAGGCCTTCTAAGTAAAGCTTTGGGAGATAGGATCAATTATGTGAATGCCTCTCTAGAAGCAGATTCTAGAGGCATTACAGTTGTCGAAAGTAAAGATGAGGCAAGACCTGAATTTGCTAGCGGTTCGCTTCAATTAACCACTTATGGAGATAATGGAGACCATAGCGTAGCAGGAAGCATTTTTGCTGATGGGGAATTAAGAATTATTAGTATTGATCAATATCCTGTTAATGTATCGCCAAGTAGATACATGCTGGTTACTAGGCATAGGGACATGCCTGGTATTATCGGTAAGCTTGGTTCTTTATTGGGTAGCAACAATGTAAATATTGCCTCAATGCAAGTTGGTCGCAAAATTGTTAGAGGAGAAGCTGTTATGGTCCTAAGTATTGATGATCCAATTCCTAATAAGTTGCTTGACACCATTATTGAAGTAGAAGGAATTACCCACGCTAATCCAGTTACTCTCTAGAGAGGCTTGCTTTTTTAATGACAAATAAAGATTGGTATAAACTAACTTTCCCGATAGAAAGTGATTCAGAAGAAATTATTATTTGGAAATTAAATGAGCTGGGAATATTTAGTTTTTCATTTGAATATTTAATCAAAAATGAAAATAAAAAAGAGGTGAATATATGGCTTCCAGTCGATGATTGGGGCGAGAGTTCTAGGTATGGTTTTGAAAAAATAATTAGCAAACTTCTAA
>CACJNU010000029.1 GCA_902594875.1 uncultured Prochlorococcus sp. | reverse complement strand
CTCCTACTCTTTCAAGACCATCTTGAAGTGAAATTGCGTTCATTACTGTTGCTAACATCCCTACATAATCAGCCGTCGCGCGATCCATTCCATCTGCAGATCCTTTAAGCCCCCTAAAAATGTTTCCACCACCAACAACTATTGCAAGTTGTACATTATTTTCGACTACTTTTGAAACATCCTCTGCAATTGACTGAACTATAGCAGGATCAATACCATAAGGTTTTTCACCCATTAGTGCTTCACCACTAAGTTTTAAGAGAACTCTTTTGTAAGTCATTCAATAATTGTACTTTTAAGACCTTAGCAAGTAAATGCACCAAATTTATTTTTTGTTCAGATATTGCTTGCGTCTTTAAACATTTCTAAACCTGCCTGAAGAAAATTTAAATAATAATTTACTTCAACTAAAATTCCACACACTTTTGAGCTTTTATTCCTTGTTCTTTAAATGGATGTCTTATTAGTTTCATTTCTGTAACTAGATCAGCGTAATTGATAATTGAATCAGATGCTCCCCTTCCAGTTAAAACAATATGATTTTTTCTATTATTTACGCTTTTTAAAAAAGTGATTATTTCTTCGGGTGCAAGATAACCAAGTTTTGTCGCAATATTAATTTCATCAAGAATGATAAGTTTATAAGATTCGTTTTGTATGTATTTTTTGGCTAGTTGCCAGGCGTCTTGAACTAATTTTTCATCTCTTATTCTATCTTGTGTTTCCCACGTAAATCCCTCTCCTAATGAATGCCAGGATACGTTTGAAGACAAGTTTTTAAGTGCTTTTTCTTCTCCAGTGGTCCAGCCTCCTTTGATAAATTGAATTATCGCTACTTTATAGCCATGCCCTATCGTCCTTAAAGCCATACCTAAAGATGCAGTTGTCTTGCCCTTGCCATTTCCTGTAAAAACAATCAATAATCCTTTTTTTGTTTTTCTAATTTTTAGTCTTTCGGCTTGAATACCTTTTCTTTGCTGCATTCTTTTTTTATATGAGCTCTCATCGCCATCAGGTGATACTTTACCTCCCATCCCAAGTTTATTTGCTTGATTATCGAGGTTAAATATTTTCTCGGAAGATGAAGGTTTTTCTTGCATATCACCCTTATTTTTATTTAACTATTATAAATCTTTAAATATTCTTAACTCTTTTAACTTTTAAAAGGGCATTATTTACCGCCTGTTGTTGATCTCTTTTAGTAATCCAGTGGTGATAAGTTTGAGTATGTAAACTAACCGAATGCCCCATCATTCTGGCAGCCACAGTATCAGGCAAATCGTAAAAAATTGTTCTAACTGCCCAAGCATGCCTAAGATCATATGGTTTTATTTGTAAAGAGTAACGCTTAAATTGGTCTGTAATTTTTTTTCCAATATTTTGTAAGGTTGTAACTTTAAGATCTCTATTAATGTTTGGTAAAAGTTCTGGATTTTCGCCAAGTTTTGATAATTCGAACTTTTCCACCCATTCAGGATGAAATGGCCAAACTTGATGTTCCCCAGTTTTAGTCGTAGGCAAAACTCTTATAATTTTGTCCCCAAAATTAGTAAGAGAACTTAAATCACAAAAAAATACTTCATGATTCCTTAATCCATATGTAGCCATCAGACCAAAAACAAATTTCCAAGACTTGTTTGGTATCTTTTCCCACAGTTTCTCTATTAATTCGTCTTTAGGTAATTCCCTGAATCCTGCTTTGTTCAGACCATATCCTCTAGAATTTAATTTCCAATCTTCTGGTAGTTTGATGTCCAAAAACTTAGCCAAAACACTTAAAGAAGTGGCGCATTGTTTCCTACTTCTGGTACCTTCTTTATAACTTTCAAGTGTTTTTTGAAATATTTTTTCTAAATCTGCATTCTCATATTCATTGTAAATATTTAAGATTCTTTTCATATATGGCTTGTAGGAACTTCTCCAAGTAGTTTTTCTAGTGCTGGTAAGAAAATCACTTTTATTTTCTTTAAAGAAAAATTCCTCAAATTGATTTAATCTTCTTGGAAATTCAAAACCATCTTTTATTTCCTTTTTATAAGGTTTGCCAATCCAATTAATCCAATCAAATTGATTCAATTCCAATTGCAAATTGATTAATTGTAATTTTTTTTTGGCTTCCTCTAATCCATAAATATCAGCCTTTAAGCCAAGAGATATTCTTTGAATTTTAAAGTTATTCTTATCTTCTTTGGAGGGTAGTGAACCACGAATATTTAATTTCTCTCCTCTTTTCTCAATCTTAAGCTTGCTGCCTTGAGTAGCAAATTTATCATTGACATTATTAATTTCCTGAATTACGTTCATTTACTTATATAATTGACCATATAATGACGTTTTTAATGTTGATTTTCAATCTCCATAAGTTTTAAATGGACAAAATAGGCGTCTTACTAATGAATTTAGGAGGGCCTGAACGCATTACTGATGTCGGCCCATTCTTATACAATCTTTTTTCTGATCCAGAAATTATCAGAACACCTTTCCCTTTTTTTCAAAAGCCTCTAGCTTGGTTAATTAGCACGCTTAGGAGTACTACTTCACAGCAGGCCTACCTTTCCATAGGTGGGGGTTCACCTATCAGAAGGATAACTGAACAACAAGCAAGAGAATTACAATCTAAATTAAGGGACAAGGGATTTAATGCCACTACCTACATCGCTATGAGGTACTGGCATCCTTTTACCGAATCAGCAATTGCTGATATGAAAGCAGATGGCATAGATCAAGTTGTTGTAATACCCTTGTATCCGCATTTTTCGATAAGTACTAGTGGTTCGAGCTTTAGAGAATTAAAAAAATTGCGGGATTCTGATGATGAATTTAAGAAGGTTCCAATGAGATGTGTAAGGAGTTGGTTCAGTCAATCAGGTTATTTAAAGTCTATGGTCGAATTAATTTCTGAACAGATTGCACTTTGTGACTCACCTTCAAAAGCCCATATTTTTTTCACTGCTCATGGAGTTCCTAAGAGTTACGTAGAGGAAGCTGGAGACCCTTACAAACAACAAATTGAAGATTGTTCATTATTAATTATAAATGAGTTGGAAAAATGTTTAGGTCATAGTAACCCTCATACACTTTCTTATCAAAGTAGAGTTGGTCCTGTTGAATGGTTGAAGCCTTATACAGAAGAAGTGTTAGCTGATCTTGGAAGATCAAATATTAATGATCTGATTGTGGTTCCTATAAGTTTTGTTGGAGAGCATATCGAAACATTGCAAGAAATTGATATTGAGTACAAAGAAATTGCTGAAAAGGCTGGCATTAAAAACTTTCGGAGAGTTAAGGCTCTAAATACTCATCCTACTTTTATTGAAGGTCTTAGTGATCTAGTGATTTCATGCTTAGAGGGGCCTCTAGTTAATATAGAGGAGGCTTCTCAGTTGCCTGAAAAAGTTAAACTTTATCCTCAGGAGAAGTGGCAATGGGGTTGGAATAATAGTTCAGAGGTTTGGAATGGAAGGGTTGCAATGATTATTTTTCTTGTGCTTTTTATCGAACTTATTTCAGGATCTGGACCTCTACATAAATTAGGAATCTTATAAAGAAAAATTGATATTTATTTGAAAATTTTTAAATTTTTTTAAAAGATTTTTTGAATACATTTCTGACATTACATTTCTAAATGAGGCAAAAGTATTTAATTGAGTCTAATATTTATATTAAATATTGAATTTTTTTAGTGACCCTTACTTCGAGATCCTTATCAAAGGGTAGTTCAAAAAATGAAAATCCAGTTTGGATAACTGGTGCAGAAGCACTAATGGATTCTCTAAAAATTCATGGAGTCAAAGTTATATTTGGATATCCTGGAGGTGCCATATTACCAATATATGATGCTGTTCATAAGGCAGAACAAGATGGTTGGTTAAAGCACTATATGGTTAGACATGAACAAGGTGGTTCACATGCGGCTGATGGATATGCAAGATCTACTGGTGAAGTAGGAGTATGTTTTGGAACCTCAGGCCCAGGTGCAACAAATTTGGTAACTGGAATTGCCACTGCACAAATGGATTCAGTCCCTCTAGTTGTAGTTACAGGTCAAGTCCCAAGACCTGCTATAGGGACAGACGCTTTTCAAGAAACTGATATTTTTGGTATAACTCTTCCAATAGTGAAACATTCATGGGTAATAAGGGATCCTTCAGATATCGCTAAAGTAGTTTCTGAAGCTTTTTTTATAGCCTCATCTGGAAGGCCTGGCCCTGTTTTAATTGATATACCCAAAGATGTAGGTCAGGAGTTTTTTAATTACCAAAGAGTTATGCCTGGTGAGATTATTCCTAAAGGATTTAAAAGGAATGGAGAAATTAATAATTGCGATATCAACAAAGCAATTAAATTAATAGAAGAATCTGAAAGACCTCTTCTATACGTAGGAGGTGGGGCAATATCTTCAGGAGCTCATGATGAAATAAAAACTTTGGCAAAGAATTATCAAATACCAGTTACTACAACCTTAATGGGGAAGGGTGCTTTTGATGAAAAAGACAATTTATCAGTAGGGATGTTAGGAATGCATGGAACTGCTTATGCAAATTTTGCTGTTACAGAATGCGATCTTCTAATTGCTATTGGAGCTAGATTCGATGATAGGGTGACAGGAAAATTAGATACTTTTGCACCTAATGCAAAGGTTATCCATATAGATATTGACCCAGCAGAAGTTAATAAAAATAGACGTGTAGATGTTGCAATTGTTGCTGATGTTTCAAAAGCTGTTCTGAAAATTAATGAACAATCTCTAAAAAATAAATTTACTTGTCAGACGAAAAACTGGTTAGAAAAAATTGATTTTTGGAAACATAAACACCCTTTATATGACCCGCCTAAAGAAGGGGAAATTTATCCTCAGGAAGTTCTTTTAAAAGTGAGGGAATTTTCACCAGAATCTTATATAACAACAGATGTAGGTCAACATCAAATGTGGGCTGCTCAATATCTTAGGAATTCTCCAAGAAAATGGATTAGTAGTGCAGGATTAGGAACTATGGGTTTTGGATTGCCTGCGGCAATTGGAGTAAAAGCAGCCTTACCTAATTCAGATGTAATTTGTATTGCAGGAGATGCAAGTGTCTTAATGAATATTCAAGAATTAGGAACCTTATCTCAATATGGTCTAAATGTGAAATTGATTATTATCAATAATCGCTGGCAAGGGATGGTAAGACAATGGCAGGAAAGTTTCTATGATGAAAGATATTCCTCATCTGATATGAGTTGTGGTGAACCTGATTTTGTAAAACTTGCTGAGTCTTTTGGAGTTAAAGGATACTTAATTTCTGATAGAAAACAATTACAGAATGAATTAAAAAATGCGCTTGATCATAACGGCCCTGCCTTGATTAATATCCTTGTCAGAAGAGGTGAAAATTGTTATCCAATGGTTCCTCCTGGTAAAAGCAATGCTCAAATGGTTGGATATGTTAATTGTGAAGACTAATTTTTCAAAATTCGTCATTTTAAAAAATTAATTTTAAGATAATTTAAAAACTTAGATATTTCTGAATTGAAAAAATTATCAAAAATTTTAATTTTAATCTGCTTGATTGTTTTTAATCCTTTAATAGTAAACTCGGCAGAAATTCTTCAAATTAAAAGTTCAAATACTATTTTGGTAGGGGATCAAAATAGAAATTTAACTATTGGAT
>CACJNU010000028.1 GCA_902594875.1 uncultured Prochlorococcus sp. | reverse complement strand
ATTATCTAATTTGTGTTTTTGCTTCTAAACCTATTAATTTCATAAGGACTTTTGCATTACTTGCAACTGCAGAATATTGTTTTTCTTGCATTGCTTTATGCATAGCAGTTTCTAGAGTACATACTAATTTCGCTGTCATTTCATGGCGATTTAAGTCCCCTTCCTCAATATCATCTTTCAGCAAAAGATAAGCATTAGAAGTGATCTGCCTGGCTCTTCTTCTTGAGATTTCATATTTTGCGGCAACAAAGGAAGTAATAGATGAATAGGCTTGTCCTTCAGCAACTAATTCAGCAGCATGTGCAACTCTTAATTCGGTTTCTTGTTTAGTTGCTCTTTTAGTCATTACTACTTGGTTTGCCTATCCTTGCATCTAGCTCTTGCTCAAAAACAGACATAAAGTAGGTTTAACTATTGTATTTATAGCATTAAATATTATAGATTTGTAGAATAAATTCAGTTCTAACAAGGGGTTATAGCTTAGCTTACCCTAATCTTAATTAACATTTTATGTTCGTCTGAATGTAATTAAAGATTAGGGTAGAACTATTTATTCAACTAGAAACTAGCCCTTCCCTTGAGGGGATTATTCTCTTCGCACTAGTTATCGCACTAATTTGTTAACGCTTAGTAATATTTACCCCTAAACTTCAGTTATACCAAAAGTTTTGAAATACTTTTGATTCCCTTGGTAAGGGAGAGGTCTCGGGTTCAAGTCCCGACGAGGGCATGGACAAAAGTATTGCTACAAGAAAAAAGATAAGTAGTAAGAAAAGTATAAATATTATTTCTTTGATTCGAAAGGTGATCCTTGCAGATATTTATCAATATAAATGGGATCTTATAGATCAGCATTTTATCCAAAATTTAGATATATTTGATAAAACTTATAGTAAGTAATGTCACTATCGACATACCGTATGCACAGAATTTATGTTGCAGCGACCATAAATTATGGTCTTGGTTCTTGTGATCCCGAAGAGTTAGCCTACTACAACAAAATAAGAAAAGAGATGGATGATATGAAAAAAGAACCTTTTAAAAGAGGGATACCTCTTAGTTGGGATAACCCCGAAGAAATAGATAAATGAATCTAAATACCTTTTTATTAATTGATGGAAGTCTTATGCTTATTGGTCTGCCTTTACTTATGATTTTTAGCAGAAAAAAAAACTAATCGAAATCTTCCAAGACCTTAACCATTTTTAAATTCAATTGCTGATCCTTTATCCGTATAAGGAAGTTCCTCAAACCGTACATATTTATTAGTCGGATAGCTTGCCTGAATAGTTAGAACGTAATCGTAGTTGTCATTAGCAAATGTCTACCAAATCCACTCTAAAAGAAGATCATAAATCTGAAATTGAAGAAAGATCTGAAGAAGAACTTCTTGAGGAAGAAATCAGGAATCAGCAAACATTGGATAGCTTTGTTGAATCTGATAAGAACTGGAGCTGATCAAAACTTAATTTATCAGGAGAAAGTTATGAACTTAAAAAGATCAACATTCTTAATCATGAATAAAGAGATTAGAGGAATTGACTATATCAAAGGTGTTTACAAGAGAAAAATTCAAGCTGAAATTGAATCCTATAAAGATCCCGAAGATGAAGATAAGAGAGATACAATTCAAGCTCAAGATGTATTGATGCTTGATAGGATCTCAATTTAGTTATTCTTTTTTTTCTTCTTCTTATCCTTTTTTTTCTTCTTAACCTTTTCATAAACCTCATCAGCCTTCTGTTCAATATTATCTAGCTTATTTGAAAGTTCCTTTAAAGTTTCCGCTTTTCCCTCTTTAACTAAGGTATTTTTTTGATCAGTAATTTTAACAGGCTCTTCTTTAACTAAAGTATCTTTTTTCTCTTCAGTTTCAATTAAAAACTTACCTTTTATAAAAAGTGCTATAAAGATAAGAACAGGTACATGGGCTAGACCACCTATTACTATTCTTGTTTCTGAATAAGCCATTTAATAGTTAAAAGTTCTGAGATATTTAAGCATAAATTTAATTTTTAAATTCTTTTTATTAAGCCAATGAATATTAGTAATCATTTCTTGATTCGTACATCAAAAATCATGCTATTAATTAAGTAGAGACTTTTTTATTAAATGCCATTAGACGTATTTCTAATGAACATGTGTGTTGTAGTTATAGCGTTGCTTATCAGAAGAGAAATCAAACTTAAGAAGGCGAGATAAATTATGAAAACACAAATTTTAAAAGAGAATTACATTCCAAATATCCATGCTATTACTATTTTGCTAATGCTTCTTATATGTCTATGGTTACCTCTAGCACTTAGATTCTTATTAATAATTTAGTCGAACTAATTAGTTAATACTCTTATCTTTAAACTCTGTTATAACCTAATTTTGTTTTAAAAATCTTATGCGGAACTCCTCTTTCGCATTATTTGCATAGGTTTAAATAGTTAGTTTTTCGACTACTCAGCAACCCAACTTGTAATTTTCGTTGTGCTATAAATATGCCCTCCAGATTCTATATTCTTGATGGTTTCTGGATCTGAAAAAACATGCTTAGCCACACCTTCTTCAGCTTGATGAATAACAATCACTTCTTTTGGATCAATTAAACTTTTGCCACGATATAAAGGAGTAAGGCCTACCGTTTTATGAAATGCACCTATCTCTGGACTATCAAACATTTTTACCCACTCCTCAAATGTATTTGAAAGCTTAAATGTGAAAACAGTAGTTTCAAGAGACATTAATTATTAGATAATTCTCCTATCTTTTTAGCAACTAATCTTGATAAACAAGTTAAATATATGGATTATCTAAAAATTAAGAAAGTTAATTTGGTATCACATGTACCGTTTATATGTTTTTTGAAAGCTATTAATTGGATATGAGTTATTTTGCTGAACCAAACCATATTGAATATGATGTATGGTTCGATGAAAACATCGACCCAGTGGATCTTGTGAATTACTCAGATGAAAAGGAGTTCAGTGATTCGGTACACTTCAAGTTCCATAAGATGTCCACTAAAAATTTAACGATTGGTTCTTCTGATAATTTTCACTGGTAAGTAAAAGATTTTTCACGCCATAGATATTTATGAATCTTACGCAGAGTATGTTCCATCACTTTCTCTTCTTGCCTTAGCCAATACAATTTCATCTACAACTTTTTCAATCATGTAAGCACTTTTTTTACCAAAGCATTTTTCTTTTCTAATACTCTCAAAATCATTTGGGATTAAATCATTATGTTCACAACAATCGCATTTAATATCAATTCTCATACCTCTAAAAACCTCCAAAGCCCTTGAGAAAATCCATTGCTGAACTGAAATACTTTCCCAACTATCAAAATTAGACCATTCATCAAAATCCCTACTAAGGACGCCTTTTAATCCATCAGCCTGATTTACATATACTAAGTGTGAATCTTTTCTTGGATCATCATTTATACCAATTGTTTTGATAGAATTTTGATTCATCCCAAATACATTGAATAAGTAGCCCTATAAATCTAAAGGGTAATTTCAAAAATATAAACAAAAAAATATCTCAAATAAGATCATTAATTGCTTTATCCAATCTATAAGTATGATTTGTATTTCTGATTAATTCAAAATCCTTAAAGTCAAAGCCCGGGCCAACACAACAACTCACTAAAGTAAATTCGCCTATACTTTTTGCAGCTTGCCAATATCTAAATGGGTTCATTTCTCCTGGATTATTGGAATCTAAAATTATATTTCTTATAAACTTATTATCATTATCTAGGTACCATAAATTCAGAGGATCGCCCCGTAAATAAATCCAAATTTCATCAGCATTTTTAACTCCGTGGCAAGAACTTTTTGCATCTTTCTCCAAAGATAATAAATTCCCATAATAAAGTTTCTACTTTGGCCATCTTCCCTTATTAGAGAATTCTCACTCCTTACTATCTCTCTAAACCATCCACCCTCAGGATGAGAAGACAAATTGAATTGTTTAATTATTTCTATATTTTTTTTTAGGATTCACATCACAAAAATATCTTTTAAATTTCTCTAATACTTAAAATCTAACTGAAAATAAATCAAAATAAACTATATAATTTCTAAAAATTAAGCGCAAATAACTGACAAATCTACAAAATTTTTATTTTCATCTGCCAGTTCAGTGATGATTCTATTGAGCCATTCAGAGGTCGTTTCACAATAGCCTACATTTATAAAAGTTTTTTGCTTTGCTGTTTCTTCTTTATTCATAGTTGAAGTATTTTTATATAAGTTAGTCGTTTATTAAATCTATGTGAATAAGTCTTAATTACTATCTATTTTAAAAAGTTGTATTTAATACATATTTAAGAACTGCTAGTAAACAAATAAAATTAAATCGTTGACAAGAAAATGTATACAAGTAAGAGTAGAAAAAATTTATTATTTAACCTATGAATAATATCAAGATTGAGGAATTGATGAAAGTAAGGTTCGATGGTATTGCTAATAGAATTGGGCAATTAAGCAAAAGGGAAAGTGAGTCTTTATTACTTGAGCATCTTGAGTGGTTGGAGGGAGGATGGGAGACTGAGGAAATCTTATTTTTAAAAAAGCCTTACAGAAAATGGTGGTTCTAACTCCACTTCTATAAATAATTAATGATGGCCTAAGGGACCAGGGCCAGATCCTATTTTATAAGAATTGTCTAAAGATTTCTCAACAAATAATTTGGCTTTTTGTATGGAATCAAATAGATCAAAACCTAAAGCCTTGTAACCACAAATAGCAGCACTCAAAGTACAGCCGCTACCATGGGTATTTTTTGTATTTATAAAATTATTAAATAGCCACTCTTTTCTACCATTTAAGTCAAGGAAAAAATCCTTCCCTTTCATATCTTTTAAACCGCCACCTTTTATAAGTACCGCTTTAGCTCCAAGACCAATAATTTTTCTTGCTGAATTTTCGATATCTTCTTTACTCCTTATTTCTAAACCAGAAAGTAGATTTGCTTCATAAATATTTGGAGTTACCAAATCAGCAATTGGTAATAAGAGTTTCTTGTAAGCATTAATAGCAGAATCTTCCAGTAATTTAGAACCAGTTCTTGTAACCATTACTGGGTCAATAATTTTGGTTATTTTGTATGTATTTAATTTTGAAGCAGTATCATTAATTATCCTTTCATTTAATAACATTCCAGTTTTTAAGACATCAATACTAAAATCAGCAAATAAAGCATCTAATTGATTTAATAAAGTATTCTTCTCTACTGGTTGAACGCATGTAACCTCTATACTATTTTGTGCGGTAATACATGTAATAACAGAACATCCATGTACTTTAAGGGCCATGAAAGTTCTCAAGTCAGCCTGTATGCCAGCTCCACCCCCGGAGTCACTACCGCCTATTGAAAGTGCAATTTTAGAATACATAATTTATTAACTCGTTTTTGAAAGTACTATAAATAAATTTCAATTTAAATCAGAAATCTGAATATGCATTAAAAAAATCTAACTCCAATTCCATAGCTCTCCTGTATAAATATTTGGCCTGTTTAATATCATATGTTTCTTTATTAATCTCAATAAGATTTTCAAGTGAATTTGCTAGCTTTTCAAAGCTCTCATCAGAATAAGTAACTATCCATTCTTTATATTTAATGTCAAAATCCTCCCTATATAAACTTTTTCCTATCCAAGAATAAAGTCGCATACATGGAGTCATTGCAAACATTATTTCAACGGAGCTTAGTCTTTTGGAAGTATCATCAAGAAAATCTGTATAATTTTTAGTGGCTTTTTTTATATAGTTATTAGACAAATCAATATCCCATTCTTTTGCATACGTTTCATGAAGTA
>CACJNU010000027.1 GCA_902594875.1 uncultured Prochlorococcus sp. | reverse complement strand
TACTGAAGATAGTAATTTTAATTTTATTGAAAATTGTCTAGCTGTTGGATTAGAAAATTTTTACTTAATAAAAGTAAAGAAAAAGCATGAAAACGTAGATAGAGAAATTTCTACTGGTGCTGAAATTCAATCTCAATTACTTCCGGATTATTGTCCAATTATTCATGGTTTAGACCTGGCAGCTCATTGTAGACCAGCTCTCCAGCTCGGTGGGGATTACTATGATTTTATGTGCTTAAAGACGAATATCTCTGAAAAAAGAAAAGAAAAAGCAAGATGGGCCTTTGTAATAGGTGATGTTATGGGTAAAGGGATTCCAGCCGGTCTTTTAATGACTATGTTAAGAGGAATGCTACGTGCTGAGGTTCTTACAGGTTTCCCTCCAGATAGAATTTTGTATGATTTGAATCAACTAGCAATGAATGATTTAGATCAATCGCATAGATTTGTGACGTTATTTTACTCAGATTATGACCCTAGAACTAGAAAATTGAGATTCGCTAATGCAGCACATAATCCTCCTCTGCTTTGGAAAAGTTCAGATCAGAAAATTATAAAATTAGATGCAGAAGGATTTGTACTTGGACTACAAAAAGATGCTGAATATCATTGTCGTGAAATCAATCTTAATGAAAACGATTTAGTTCTTTATTATACGGATGGAGTAATTGATACTTCTAACTCTTTAGGGGAAAGGTTTGATGAGGAAAGGTTAATCAAAACCCTTACAAAATTATGCAAGCAATCTTATTCATCCCAAGAAATTTTAAATAAAATATTTAAAAAGTTAGATGATTTTACAGGGCAAAATAGACATCTAGAAGATGATGCATCGATGGTTATTTTTCAATTGAAATAGATATTTTTTTGTCACTTATATAAAAAAATGCTTTATTAGAGATACTTAAAGTTAAAAATTAATATGGCAAAAGTTTGGAGTAAAAGGTTTGATAATGCACTTGACCCTTTTATTGAAAAGTTTAATGCCTCAATTGTTTTCGATAGAAAACTGATTTTAGAAGATTTAGATTGTTCGATTGCCCATGCGAAAATGCTTGGCAAAACTCAAGTTATATCCTCTTCTGAAGCTTTACAAATTATTAATGGTCTTGAGTCAATAAGAGTTGAGTACTTAGAAGGTAAATTTTCTCCTAGTCCACCCTCTGAAGATATTCACTATTGTATAGAAGAAAAACTGATAAGTTTAATTGGTGAAACTGGAAAAAAATTACATACAGGCAGAAGTAGAAATGATCAAGTTGGCACAGATATAAGATTGTGGCTACGAAAAGAGATTGACAATATCGAAGTTTTAATAACTGATTTGCAAAAATCTTTCCTAAGCATTGCAAAATCAAATATTTATACCTTAATTCCTGGATATACTCACATGCAAAGAGCGCAACCATTATCTTTGGCTCATCATTTGTTGGCTTACATAGAAATGCTCCAAAGAGATCGTGAAAGGTTGAAAGAAGTACGCACAAGAGTTAATATTTCCCCTTTAGGAGCTGCAGCATTAGCTGGAACAAAAATAAAAATAGATAGGCACTTTACAGCTTCAGAATTGGGTTTTGAAGAGATTTATAAAAACAGTATTGATGCAGTAAGTGATAGAGATTTTTGTATAGAATTTGTTTCTGCGTCTGCGTTGTTAATGTCTCATTTAAGTAAAATCTCAGAGGAAATAATTTTATGGGTAACTGATGAATTTTCTTTTGCAAAATTAACAGATAAATGTGCCACAGGAAGTAGCTTAATGCCACAGAAAAAAAATCCTGACGTTCCAGAATTGATAAGAGGTAAGACGGGAAGAGTATATGGACATCTTCAGGCATTGTTAACTATGGTTAAAGGGGTACCACTTTCTTACAATAAGGATTTTCAAGAGGATAAAGAGCCAATATTTGATACGGCAGAAACTGTATCTTCTTGTATTAAAGCAATGACCATTTTAATAAGTGAGGGCATTGAATTTAATATCAAAAATTTATCTGATTCTGTAGAAAATGACTTCTCCAATGCTACTGACTTGGCAGATTACTTGGTTAGTAAAGATGTTCCTTTTAGAACCGCTTATCAAGTTGTTGGTGAAATAGTAAAATATTGCTTGGAGAGAAAAATGTTATTTAAAAATCTCAAAATTGATGAATTTAAAAAATTTCATCCTGAATTTGAAAATGACGTTTTTGTGGATCTTAAACCTCTTAATGTCGTTAAATCAAGAAATAGCGAGGGTGGTACAGGTTTTGTGCAGGTAGAAAAAGAGGTAAATAATTGGCAAAAAAAATTGTTTTTTTAATCTCAATTATTCTTCTACATCTAGGGTATCCTTTGAAGTAGAATAGTAGAGCAACGTTATTGGACTACACATTGTAGTTTTTTTAAGTTTAGTTTCCCTTGTTGAGTTTAAAGTGAGTATTTTTGTTGGCAATTTGCCGTTCCGCGCAGAGCGTGAAGATGTAATACAGTTGTTTGCCCCTTTTGGCGAGGTTTTAAATTGTTCTCTTCCCTTGGAGAGAGAGACTGGAAGGAAAAGAGGATTCGCATTTATTGAAATGGCAGATGAAGCGATTGAGTCAACAGCTATTGATGGTTTGCAAGGCACAGAACTAATGGGTAGGCCATTAAGAATTAATAAAGCTGAGCCAAGAAGTTCCGGAGGATCTCGTAGAGGAGGAAGAGGCGGCTACGGTGGTGGTAATAGCGGTGGTTACGGTGGTGGTTACAGTGGCGGTAATTCTGGAACTAGTAGCTCTTTCACTAATAAATCTTCTGGAGCAGAAGGTTGGGAAGACAGAAGTTATGGAAATTCTTCTGAAAACTCTGAATATGAAAATGGTAGGAGCAGGAGAAAAAGAGGAGTGTCTAATGAGAGCAATGCTTCAAATGAGACAAATTAGTAACCCATTTCTTCAAGCGTTGTTGTTAATTTAGATAGATATTCAATATTTAATTCTTTTTCTATAGATTTTTTTGAAATTTGATTTCTCCAAATCTTAGCCTTTGGTATACCTTCAACTAAATTTATAAGATGTTTACAAATATCCCAAGATTTTCCTCCATTATTTAAATGCGCTTCTATGTATGGAATTAAAGAGAATATAATACTTGAAGCAGATTTGGGTTTTGTATTAATTCCATAAATCTTTTGATCAATTTCAGACCATCTCAAGGGATGTTTATAAATTGACCTTCCAATCATGACCCCATCAAAATCACTCAAGGCTTTTATCGATTCATCGATATTTGTTAATCCTCCATTGATTTCTATTAATAATTCTGGATTTAATTTTTTCAATTTTTTTACTACACCATAATTTAGTGGTGGTATGGTCCTATTTTGTTTTGGATTTAGACCTTTTAAGATAGCTTTCCTTGCGTGAACTGTAAATCTGTCTGCACCAGCATTTGCGATAATTCTTACGAAATTATTCAAATTAATAAAACTATCATTATTATCTACACCTATTCTGTGTTTGATAGTAACCGGTAAGTTGCAATTATTTTTTAAAGATTCTATACATTTTGCTGCTTTTTCAGGTTCTTTCATAAGCGAAGCGCCAAAATTTCCAGAACAGACTCTTGGACTAGGACAACCAACATTAAAGTTTATTTCGTCATATCCCCAATCCTGAGCCATTTGAGCTGCCTCTTTAAGGATTTTAGGATCGTCTCCTCCAAACTGAATCGATATCGGGTGTTCTTCATCATTAAAATCTAGAAAATCTTCTTTTTTATTAGTAAAAACTAAACTCTGGGCCACAATCATTTCCGTATACAATAGAGCTCTAGAACTTATTTTTCTCATTATCATTCTGAAATGCTTATCAGTACAATCCATCATTGGAGCAATACTTAATTTATGAATATTTTTAATAGAATTAGGCTTAATGAAATTCATTACTTTTTTGTGATTTAAATATATGAATCAATTTCTATCAAGAAGAACTTTTATTCTAATTCCTACTATGTCAATCTTAAAAATTATCTTTAAACCCATGCAAGTATTAGCATCTTCACTACCTTCTAAAGAAGAGTGGAATTTATCAAAAGATGAATGGAAGGCTAGGCTTAGTCCTGAATCGTATTATATTTTGAGGGAAGAAGGGACTGAAAGAGCTTTTAGCAGCCAATTAAATAATGAGAAGAGGAAAGGGATTTTTCACTGCGCAGGATGCGATTTGCCACTTTTTTCCTCAGATAAAAAATTTGATAGTGGTACGGGATGGCCAAGTTTTTGGGATTCAATTCAAGGATCAGTAGAAACAAAAGTTGATTTTAAGTTAATTGTTCCTAGAACCGAATATCATTGTTCTAGATGTGGAGGTCATCAGGGACATGTCTTCAATGATGGACCACTTCCTACTGGCAAAAGATACTGTAACAATGGATTAGCATTAAGGTTTGTTCCTGACTAAATATTTGTGCGGCCTTCCGCAACTTGTTTTGTGCATCACTTTATTGGACAATAGTCTTATTAAATATTAGAAAAATGATTGAAACTCAATCAGAAAATATTGATAATAAAGAGAATGATGATTCTAACTTGGATAATGCTCCTGACGATACATCATCTACCCAAAATTCAATAACCGAAAATGATGAATTATCTTCTCAAGAAAAAGAAGAAATAAATACTGAAGAATTAAAAAATACTATTTCAAATAATGATGCGAGATTAGAACAATTAGAAAAAGAGCATGAAACATTAAAAAATCAATATGTAAGGATCTCAGCAGATTTTGATAATTTCAGAAAAAGGCAGTCTAGAGATCAGGACGATTTAAAAATCCAACTTGTTTCAAAGACTTTAACTGCAATACTTCCTATTGTTGACAATTTTGAGAGAGCAAGACAACAACTTAAACCAGAAAATGAGGAAGCTCAAGCTCTTCATAGAAGTTATCAAGGATTGTATAAACAACTAGTAGAAGTTTTAAAACAACAGGGAGTCTCACCTATGAGAGTTGTTGGTCAGCAATTTGATCCAAACTTGCATGAAGCAGTATTAAGAGAACCTAGTGAAGAGTTTGAAGAGGATTTTATTATTGAAGAATTGCAGCGAGGATATCATCTAGAAGGTAAGGTTTTGAGACATGCATTGGTTAAGGTTTCTATGGGACCTGGCAAACAAAATTCACAACAGGAAGTAGAAAAGGATACAGTTGAAGAGGATGTTAATTCAGAGGCAAATTCTTCTGAAGATGTATAAATTACAAATTCTTATTTGAGCATTATCTAATGGCTGATTTTTACCAAATACTTGGAGTTTCAAGAGATGCTGATGCGGATACCTTAAAAAGGGCTTATAGAAAATTAGCGAGACAATACCATCCTGATGTTAATAAAGAACCTGGTGCGGAAGATAAATTTAAAGAAATTGGTAAAGCTTACGAAGCATTATCTGATCCTGAAACTAGAGCTAGATATGACCAATTTGGAGAGGCTGGTCTTGGAGGCGCAGCTGGAATGCCTGATATGGGAGACATGGGTGGCTTTGCTGATTTATTTGAAACTTTTTTTAATGGCTTTGGGGGACAAAATCCACAAGGAGGAAGAACGCAAAGAAGAGGCCCTCAACAAGGAGATGATCTAAGGTATGACCTCAATGTTGACTTCAAAGATGCAATTTTTGGCCAACAAAGAGAAATTAAAATTCCTCATCTGGAGACATGTGAAGTATGTAGGGGGACAGGCGCAAAACCAGGAACCGGACCCAAAACTTGTTCAACATGTGGGGGAAGTGGACAAGTTAGAAGAGCTACAAGAACACCTTTTGGTAATTTCACACAAGTAGCAGAATGCCCTTCATGTAATGGGGCTGGTCAGATAATTGCAGATCCTTGTGTAAGTTGCGGCGGTAATGGAGTAAAGCAAGTCAGAAAAAAATTAAGAATTAATATTCCTGCAGGAGTTGATACTGGCACTAAATTAAGAGTTTCCGGTGAGGGAAATGTTGGTTTGAAAGGGGGCCCGCCTGGAGATCTTTATGTTTTTATAAAGGTTAAGAATGATTCAAAACTTAAAAGAGATGGCGTGACTATATACTCAGAAATAGCAGTGAGTTACTTACAAGCTATTTTAGGCGATACTGTTAAAATTACGACAGTTGATGGAGATGTTAATTTAAAAATTCCAAGTGGTACTCAGCCAAATACAACTCTTTCACTTGAGAATAAAGGGGTACCTAGACTTGGAAATCCGGTTGCGAGAGGAAATCATGAAGTCTTAGTAAAAGTAAAATTACCAACTCGTATAACCGACTCAGAACGTGAGCTTCTAGAGGGTTTAGCTTCTCAATATTCAGATAAAAATATTAATTCCAGTAGTGGACTTTTTAGTAAATTATTTGGTAAAGAATCTTAATGGCTTACTTAAAGCATTTGGATCTTAAATTTGTTCCATGTCCTTTAAATGTTGTTAAAGTTAAATTGGC
>CACJNU010000026.1 GCA_902594875.1 uncultured Prochlorococcus sp. | reverse complement strand
ATCTAAATTTAAAAGAATTTAATTTTACCCATAAAATTATCGGTAATTCAATTTCTTCAACAAGAGTAACCGTAACAAGAAATTTAAAAATACTAGAAAAAAAAGGTTGGCTCAAATTTGAAAAAAAAGGTATTTTAATTCCGTTTAAAGATAATTAACCAAGCCTTAATAAAATAGATTTATTTTATATATAACAATATCTTTATTATGTCTTGTTCTATAACATCTGTTTTTACTTTTAAAATTGAAAGCACTTTCGATGAATGGGCTGCAATATTTGATAGTGCAGAAGCAGATAAAAGGCATTCAGAATTTGATATTAAGCCACTTTTTAGAGGAATAAGTAAGGAAGATCCTCAAAAAGTTATTGTCATTCATCAAGCTCCAGAAGGAAATGTTCAAAAGTTTGTAGAAGCTAATGGTGACTGGATGGCAACTCATAGAGTTGACTTATCAACAATGGAAGAATCATCTTGGACTTCTTCAGCAACAACGGAAAGTTGTTGTGATTAACAAATGAAAAGACTACTATTCCCACTACTAACTCTCTCAACTATTTTCCTTGCGAGTTGTACTAGTAACTCAAACAAAATAGTAACTCAAAAGATCTCTGAAACCCAAAAACAGAGAGAAGTTTGTCTCGATTGGTATGGATACAGAATTGATACCAAGAAAGCAATTAATGATTTAAATCTAAAAATTGAAACCGAATCAGATTTAATGGCTTACTGTGATTTCTTCAAGAATGTAGCTGATACAAAATAGATTTTTACAAAAGAATTTATTTTTTGATGTCTTGCGATCTCATTTCTTTTTGTGCTTCCCTAATTCTTTCTTCAAAGACTGATCTTCTATATGGAGTAACTTCTCCATTTTTAGTTGCCAAGATTTGGGCTTCATAAAGCCTCTTGGCTCTTGTAATTTTTTCTCTTATTTGAGAGAGCTCATTCATGATCTTATGCAGTTAATGAGAATCCCGTTCCCTATTCTCTTATCATGCGTCCAAATAAATTGGATGAACGTAAGGGTAAGCTAACATTAAAAAAAGAAGGTCGGATTTAAGATATATTTAAAAAATCTTTAAAAGTAGTTTTTAATAAAATTTTAAATAGAAATTTTATCTAGAGGTAAAATATTTTGGACAATGCTTGTGTCATGATAATTTTCATTCTCTAATGTTTTGTATAGTCTCCTTGATTGAGGTGATTTAAGGGCGTTATTGTAATTTTCAATAAATTCCGAATCATCCAAAATAGATTTATTTTCTCTTTTAAAACTTTCTTTATAAGAATATTTGATATGCCCTATTTCTTGGGCTTGATTTGAGTTTTTGGGATGGCTGATAAGAAAAAGAAAAAATGTTCAAACTGGAAAGGGGGTAAATGTATTTGTTATGGCCAATAGACTAGATACGGTGATTGAAAGTCGATATAAAATTGGAGAGATAAAACCCTCTCTTTTTGTGAAAAAATTATTATACATTTTTCTAGTATTGATGTCTTTTACCACTGGTAATTCATACTCATGGGAAAAGGTACCTGTTCCAGATTCTGTAGATAAAAAAACAAAATCTCCTTGGAATTTTTCTGAAGACTTTGAAAATCAAGAAGAAGGAAAATTAAAAGTTGCCAACCCTAACCCTTCATCCTCAAATTCTCCTTCTGGTGGGGGTACAGAAAAATCATTCAACCAAATATTTCGAATCTACGATAAGGGAGCAGGTTTAAAACCATTTAGAATTAAAAAAGATCTTGATGGCAATAAGTATCTTGAAGTTACAGTGAAGCATGGATGGAATAATGATCCTCTTAAAGAAGGTTCAGGAAAAGAAACAGAAAGAGCAATATTTGAGACAAAGCAAAGAAGCACTTTAAATAAAGAAATATGGATTGGTTTTAAAACAAGACTTCCTAAAGATTTTAAACATACAGATGGCAGAGTAACTTTTTTTGAATTTAAAAATCGACATGTATATATGAGAACGCATCCTCTTGTAAGAATAAGTTTTGATGACACTGGAAAAACATTAAAAATAGCAGGTAATACTGCCGGTACTGGTTTCAATAGAAGGAATAAAGAAGATAATATTAAGCATCGCATTGATATAAAATATAAAAAAAATGATTCAAATTGGTTTGTGCGTAATGAAAAAACTAGAGGTGAAAAAAAAATAAAAAATAATTTTAAACTCACACCGAACAAAACATTTAGTGTGACTCAATTAGGTGAATGGAGCACGTATAAAATTGGAATCTATAATACAAAGGATGATGATGGTTTTGTAAAAGTCTTCAAAGATAAGAAATTAATATTTGATTACAAAGGTATAACATCTGACTGGAAAGGAAAATACACTGGTACTAATGTAAGAATAGGTGTTTATAGACACTCGGGAAAACAAATTGGAATTGAATACCCCGATCAATCTATCCATTTTGATGATTTTATTGTCGTCTCAGATCAAAAAACTTTAGACCAATTGATCAGAAAGAATGAAAACCCCAATGATTGATTAAATTAAATTGAAAGAGCGGTAACTATATTCTTAACGATATTATGTTGAGAATTTAACCAGAATTTAAAGTGATGGACTCGCATTTTGAAGAAAAGAAAGAGAATATAAAGAAAAAAGGTAATTCCAATGGAATCAACCAAAATCCCAAAAAGGATTATTAAAAAACAACTTAAAAAGGGAGTTATTAAGAAACAGCTTAAAAAGGTTGATAAAGCAATTGTTGAAATTGCAGAAATGAAATTTGAAAATTATGAAGAAAAAGAAGAAAAACTAGACGCTCTTGTTTTTTTAAAGAATCAAATATTGACAGAAGCTAGGGAATTACTATGAACGGAAGACTAGACAAGGTTGCTATGACCAATAAACTAATGCAACTCAAGAGAGAACTGCACTACAAATGTGCGATTGGTGAAAAGGGAAAATGGGAATGTATAGGAGCAAACGATTATCTCAACAGAGTGTTTGATGCATTAGATGAATTTTGGCAGTAAATACTAAACAAAAAAAAAGAATTGATATATCTACTTGTTGGGCTACTAAAAGAATTTCTGTTATGGATAATTTAGAAAGATATGAAGACAGTTATGCAATAGCAGAAGAATTTAGAGAGTGGATACTACATGTAGGAGAAAAGAATGAAAATTTAAGAGATTCTTTTTTAAACTTACCAAAGGAATTAAAAGAATTATTAGACCAAAAAGTCAACGATTAAATGAAACGCTTAGCTTTATTTATTGTTTTCCCACTTATATTTGGTTTTGGAAACGATAAAGCAAGATTATGCGAAGACCTTAAATTTGCAATAAATAAATCAAAAAATGATTATCAGCAAAAAATATCATTTGCAAAACAAAGCAAAGAATTTGCTAATGATAAAATTACCAAAATATATGCAATAGAGACAAAATGGGAGGATCTTTTTGATAGTCCTTATGAAATAGAAAGTTTATGTAATGAATATTTCTTAATAAAAGAATTTGATATTGATTTATCTAGTGAATGTTATTTGTTTGAAACTATCTTAAAAAGTGGAAATTATAGTGATGATGATTTTGATTTTATGCCAGAAGAAAGAAGACAAAATGCTCAAGCTCTTATAGAAGAATTTAAAGCCAAATATGATCAAATTAATAAACAAGCAAAAGAAGATTATTTATCAGAACAAAAAGAAATGCAGAAAATATATCTAAAGAAAAAATGCGATTAAGTCACTTGTGGTTTTTAAATGAAACGCTTACTACTTGCACCGCTAATAGTTAATAATTGAGAGCCAATTTAGAAAGAATCGTATACCATTTGTAAAAATCAAAATCTTTAATGCAAAAAACTATTTTAATTGGTTTAATTGCTGGCATTGCAGGGCTTGCAATTGGTTATAAAGTTCCAAAAGACAAGAATGTTGGTTATGTAATGATTTCTGGCAGGGTTACAAATCCAGAACAAGCAGGTAAATACTTTTCAAAAGTAAATGATGTCGTTGTTAAAGGTTGCGGAGCAAAGACATTATCAGTTGATTTCGAGACTGATGTTAGAGAGGGATATGACGGGCCTTTCTCTGTACTTTCACAATTCCCTAGTAAAAAAGCAGCAATTGATTGTTATGAAGGACCATATCAAGAATTAATTCCATTAAGAAAAGGAGCTTTAGATATGAATTTTCGAATAATTGAAAGAAATAGATAAAAAAAGAGGAGTAGGCTGCACCAAAGCCCCTAAAATAACCGCACTGCGTAAACATAGTATTAACTTTTGATTGATTGACAGTAGATCTAAAATAAGGGGCAATTATCTCCTTTTAATAAGCTATCTTTAAAAAGATATTCGAAATTTTAAAAGCAAATAAAAAAATATTTCTATAAAGATGGAATTACCAGAAGCAATTCTTTTTGATTTAGATGGGGTATTACTAGATACAGAACCATTACTAGCTAATGCCTGGTATGAAACCACAAAAGAATATAATTACTATTTATCAAACGATAAATTACTAGAATTAAAAGGAAGAAGAAGAATAGATTGCGCAAAAAAAGTTTTCAAATGGATAAATGAAGAAATCACAATAGAAGAATTACTCATTACTCAAAAGTTAAAAGTAGATAAAGTACTTACTAAAGCAAAACCTTTTAAAGGAGCAATAGAATTAATCAAATTTTGTATAAATACAAAATTACCTATTGCACTAGTAACAAGTAGTAGTAGTGAAAGTTTTAAAATAAAAAGCTCTGCAAATCCCTGGTTAAATTTATTCAATACAAAGGTTCTTGGAGATGATAAATTCATTTCTGATGGTAAGCCTTCGCCTGATCCTTATTTGAGAGCATTAAAAATATTGGATGTAGATCCTAGGAAATCATGGGTTATAGAAGACTCATATGCAGGATCTATCTCAGGACTTAAAGCGGAATGTAATTTAATGTTTTTTTCAAAAGATATTGAAATACTAAATAAATTAATAAATGAATTTAACCAAGAAAAGATTCAAAAAATTAATGATTTATCAGAAATTATTTATTATTTAAAGTTATATAAAGGATTTTAAATCAATCTAATAAATTTGCTAATTCTTCTAATATTTTTTCCTTAGGTAATTCTTCCAACAAGACAAATAAATGAAACGCTTGATATTAACTCGACCCAAAGACTAAATTAATGGAATTTTTAAAGGAGCTTTAGCAGAATCATTATGACCCATACCATGCAATTCTTGGTATAGGTGGAGTAATAGTATTGTTGGTAATTTATAATCGATTACTCAATAAATATCATTAATCACAAACCATCGTAGATTAAGCAGCATCAGATATATTGTTATTCGTATCTTCAATCTTTTCAATCTCTTTAATCATTTCCTCTAGCCATAAAGTATTATCTTCTGATCTCTTTTTAAAATAAGAAATCTTAGGTTGATTGATTTCTAATGTCTCATAATCTCCACTCATAAAATTTTCCTAAATTTATTACCATTTAAACTTTAGTTAGTTTATTTATTAGTTTTACTAAGGGGAAAATAAGAAAAAATTAATTTATGGTTAATATGAACTAAGACAAATTAAATATTATTTATAAAAATATCGGAAACACTTAATTTACCTAATGCTACCCACCAGTACAGAAACGAACCGCATCAGCTGTTGGCGAACCAGTCGCTTTCATTTCTTCAACACATTCATTAAAGAACTTTGATTCTTTTTTTAATGAGCAAAAGCTTAGTGCAATAGCTACTAAGGCAACAGCTGATACAACTGCTGATCCTAGTTGTATCACTCCGTAAGCAAGCATAGCTTTATTCTTTTTAAAATCTTTTTTTGTATCTTTCTTTTTATCAGACATTTTTTTTTAAATTCTTAGCTTATTATATTCAACTAAATAACTAGACTCCAGATAAAGAAAAGGTAAGTTATAAAGTTAAATGTTAAATGTATATTGTTATTCCCATAACCAAATTCTGAAGAGGAAAAGCTCAAACTAAAAAGCAGAAAAAGTGATGAGAAAATTAATTAAAAATTTATTTGAAATTAATTATTTTGTGATTGGTTTTTGAAAATAATTTAGTTTCTTAAAGATAACGTTTTCTTAAATTATTTTTAAATTTCATATGACATAAATATAGATAATTAAATAATCTTAATGCATATTGATGATGCAGTGTTTTTAGAGGATTTATGCCCTAAGCTCAAATTAAGATTTTGGCGAAAGTCTATTCATACATTTACGAGCAAAAGATGCATATATTGCGGAAAACCTTCAGAATCTATTGATCATATATTGCCACGAAGTAAAGGAGGTTTAAACTTAACAGAAAATTGCGTTCCAGCTTGTCTTTCATGCAATGGAGACAAATCAGATGAGAATGTTTTTGATTGGTATAGAAAGAAAAAATTTTATGATCCTAGAAGAGCTATAGCTATTAGAGCATGGTTAGATGGAGACTTAATATTATCTATAAGATTATTACAATGGGCTAATCAAGAAATTAAGGAAAATAAAGCAAATTTTGAACAAGAAGAATCAAATCTAGAAGCTGCTTAACTATCAAAGATAATTAAGTTAATGGAATATATTAAATATAAATAAGAGAAAAACAGAAAAAACTTTTTCAGGAAAGC
>CACJNU010000025.1 GCA_902594875.1 uncultured Prochlorococcus sp. | reverse complement strand
TAAGTTGTTGAAGTCTAGTCATGATCAAGAAGGCAGATGCATTTTGCCTGTCCTACATACTGCAGGAGGATTGGTAGGAGGAGACTTACTTGAGTTTGAAGTAAATCTTGAAAAAAACTCTAAGGTTTTGTTAACTACTTCTTCAGCCCAGAAAGTATATGGATCAGTTGGAAGATCTAAAATTAATCCAAAAGGAAGTTTTTCAAGGCAAAAGAATCTCATAAATATTCAGGATAATTCTCATTTGGAATATCTCCCCCAAGAAACAATTATCTTTGCAAATGGTTTATATGATCAAAAGTTTAAAGTATCTATTTCAGAAACTTCAAGTTTCTTATTTACTGATTTAATAAGACTTGGAAGATCTTCTGCAGGGGAGTCTATCGAAAGTGGAGTTTTTCGGTCAAAATTAGAAATTATAAGAAATAATGAATTATATGATGATTGGGAATATGTTGATCAAATTGAATTATCCAAAGCAAGTTATATGGCCAAATCAGGCATGGATTATATGCCCGTATTTGGATCTTTAATATGGATTTGCGAAAAAAATTTTTCTAAATCTAAAATTAATAATCTGGTGGGAAATATAAAAAAGATTTTTAATGAAAGTGATAATCATTTATCTATTGGAATTCTTGAAAATGGAATCTCTGTAAGATTCCTAGGAAGTTCTTCTCAAGATGCAAGGAAATGTTTTTTCTGTATTTGGAAACAAATTAGGTCTGTTTGTGGATTTTGTGAGCCAAAATATCAAGGTGTATGGCCTTTACAAGATTCTATGAATTATTAATTATGTTCAGAAAGAACCTTTTTTAAGAATTTATAGATTAATTTTTTATTATGCATCTTTCACCTCAAGAAAAGGATAAATTACTGATTTTTTCTGCTGCGCTCTTAGCTGAAAGAAGGCTTAATAGAGGTCTTAAGCTTAATTATCCTGAAACAATTGCTTTTTTGAGTTTTCAAGTTCTTGAAGGAGCTCGAGATGGAAAAAGTGTAAGTCAATTAATGTCAGAGGGAGCTACCTGGCTTACAAAATCGCAAGTTATGGAGGGCATCCCTGAGATGGTTGATGAAGTCCAAATAGAGGCAATTTTCCCCGATGGGACAAAGTTAGTTACTATTCACAATCCAATTAATTAATTATGAGTAATTTAATTCCTGGGGAAATAATTCCTGAACAAGGTGAAATCGAATTAAATCTTGGTAGGGAAGTTAAAACAGTAACAGTTTCGAATTCTGGTGATAGACCTGTACAAATTGGATCTCATTATCATTTTTTTGAAGCTAATAAGGCTTTAATTTTTGATCGAGAATTAACACTTGGAATGCGTCTTAACATTCCAGCAGGAACAGCAATTAGATTTGAACCTGGAGATACAACTGATGTTAAATTAGTTCCATATACAGGTTTAAGAATTGTTCATGGTTTTAATTCATTGGTTAACGGTTCTTTAGATACCTAAAATTATGTCCTACAAAATTGACAGAAATACTTATGCTCAAACTTACGGACCCACCACCGGAGATAGAGTAAGGCTTGCTGATACCGAACTTTTTATAGAAGTAGAAAAAGATTTAACTAACTACGGAGATGAAGTTAAATTCGGTGGAGGTAAAGTTATTCGAGATGGGATGGGACAGTCTCAAGTAAGGAGAGCTGATGGAGCTGTAGATACCGTAATAACTAATGCTTTGATCGTAGATTGGTGGGGAATAATTAAGGCTGATGTGGGTATAAAAGATGGAATGATTTTTGAAATCGGTAAAGCTGGTAATCCTGATATCCAGGATAATGTAGATATTGTTATTGGTGCATCAACAGAAGTAATAGCTGGAGAAGGCCATATCCTCACTGCAGGATCAATAGATACCCACATTCACTTTATTTGTCCTCAACAAATTGAGACAGCACTTGCATCCGGAATTACAACCATGTTGGGAGGAGGAACTGGACCTGCAACTGGCACAAATGCTACTACTTGTACTCCCGGTTCTTTTCATATTTCAAGAATGCTTCAATCTGCAGAAGCATTTCCCATGAATTTAGGTTTTTTTGGAAAAGGAAACTCAACAAATGAAAGTAATCTAATTGACCAAATTGAAGCTGGTGCATGTGGTTTGAAGCTTCATGAGGATTGGGGAACGACTCCATCGACAATAAATTCTTGTCTTAATGTCGCAGATAATTTTGACGTACAAGTATGTATTCATACTGATACATTAAATGAGGCAGGCTTTGTTGAAGATACCATCAACGCTATTGCCGGAAGAACTATTCATACTTTCCATACAGAAGGAGCAGGTGGAGGTCATGCGCCAGACATTATTAAAATATGTGGAGAAAAAAATGTTCTTCCTAGTAGCACTAATCCTACAAGACCCTATACGAGAAACACATTAGAAGAACATCTTGACATGTTAATGGTTTGTCATCATTTAGATTCTAAAATTCCAGAAGATATTGCCTTTGCTGAATCAAGGATCAGAAGAGAGACTATTGCAGCTGAGGATATCTTGCATGATATAGGTGCCTTTTCAATAATTGCTAGTGATTCTCAAGCTATGGGAAGAGTTGGTGAAGTAATTACAAGAACTTTTCAAACCGCTCATAAAATGAAAGTACAAAGGGGACCTCTATCAGAGGATTCTGATAGGAACGATAATTACAGAGTAAAGAGATATATTTCTAAAGTGACAATTAATCCTGCAATAGCTCATGGTATTGATAAATTTGTAGGGTCTATAGAAAAGGGTAAAATTGCTGATTTGGCATTGTGGAAACCTTCTTTTTTTGCTGTAAAACCTGAATTAGTTGTTAAAGGAGGATCTATAGTTTGGTCCCAAATGGGTGATGCAAATGCTTCAATTCCTACTCCAGGTCCAGTACATGGTCGACCTATGTTTGCAAGTTTCGGCCAATCTCTAATTAAGAGTTCTTTTACCTTTTTAAGTAAAAATTCAATCGATCAAAATATTCCAAATAAATTAGGCTTACAAAAGAAATGTATTGCCGTAGAAAATACCAGAAATATCAATAAATCACACTTAAAACTTAATAGTAAACTTCCAAATATTTCAGTTGATCCTCAAACTTATGAAGTTTTTTCTGATGGGGAACTTCTTACTTGTGAACCTCTTGAGGAAGTCCCAATGGCTCAAAGGTACTTTTTACTTTAAAAGTTTTTAATTAATTCTTTTTCAGTTGTTTTTATATCTTGTGATCCAGCAATTGCCAAATCCTCTTGCAGTTTGTTCTCACAAGATAGAACTCTTGACCAACTCGGTAACTGCTGTGTTGTAGGGCAAGCTAAGTAATCTTCTGTAGCTGGTCTCAATAGTTTCGCAAATTTTTGAACCGACAATTCTTCTTCATGCCTATCGTATGGAAGCTGATTAACTGCTGAATCTAATCCAAATTGTTTTACCCGATCTTCCCCAACTCTTTTGTAGAGAACTTCTAGGGTTGCTAGTTGAGTACTTGTTAAGGTCTCAGCTTGATGTTCCATGAGACCTCTTAAAACACTTGAAAGTATTTCTGTACACATTTTTTGCAACCCTTCTTTAGATGAATCACCAATATTTTTATGTTTATGATCAAACAAACCTAGGTCAACTTGGGCTATTTTAGAGGTTCTTACGTTTCTATAAACCTCTGATAATAAACCTATCTCTAAACCCCAGTCACAAGGAATACGTAAATTCATAGCAAGGTCTTTAGTGAAAGCAAACTCTCCTGCTAATGGATATCTAAATGATTGAAGATATTGTAAGAAAGGCCCCTTACCTACTAACTGCTCAAGACTTGCCAATAAGGGACCAACGAATAATCTTGTTGCTCTACCTTGCAATTGATTGGTCTCTAAAGATAACCTGCTGTAAAAAGCCTTTACATAAGATATTCCATATGATTCATCTAGAAGTGGAAGTATCATTCTTGAAGGATACAAAGGACTAAAAGTTCTTATATCAGCATCAAAAAGAGCAACAACTTCTGATTTTCTTGTCGCAACTCCTATACCTTGCCATACAGCCCATCCTTTACCTGGAGTTCCTAAAAGTTCCAACCCATTTTTTTCTTGGCTTTTTAATAGTTCTATTACATAGGGAGAATTAGACCATTGAACATGAACTGGAAATGGCATTGAGTCAAAAAATGATTTAGCTGATTTAACTTGCTCGACAGTTTTTGCAGAAAGAGCAATAACTAATTCATTTAAACCTGTAAGGTCTTTTAAAACTTCTCTTATGTCTTTTAATGCTGGACGCTCAAATTCTTCATATAAGCAAGGTATTAGAATACTAGTTGATCTTTTTTTAAGACTTTTGTTTAATTCTTTAAGTAAATTTCTTGTAACTCCATATTCATGTATTGTTGTGATTAAACCTTGTTGAAAGTCCATTTTCTATTTGATGTGCAGAATAGTATTAATACTTCGTTGATTTTTTCAAAGTGAAGCAAATTGATTCAGAGAAAAAATTAGATAGATTAAATATTGATAAATTGTTAAAAACAATTTATTCAAATAATACTACAGAAGAAATTAATTTTATTTCAAACCAATTATTACAGATTTTAGATAATTTCTCAGAGAAATATGCTTATGAAGAAATAAGAGATAAGGAAAGGTGGAATGAATCTCATTCGGTTTTGATAACTTATGCAGATAGTATTTATAAAAATGGCGAGCCAACATTAAAAACTCTTAGTGAGTTGTTAAGTAAACATTTTGGCAGTCTTTCTAAAGTTGTACATATTCTCCCTTTTTTGAAATCTACAAGTGATGGAGGTTTTGCAGTCTCAAGTTATGATTCCTTAGAGGAAAAATTTGGTGAATGGGATGATCTCAAAAGTATTTCTAAAAATCATGATTTAATGGCTGATTTAGTACTTAATCATGTCTCATCATCTCACCCATGGGTTCAACAATTTATTAAATCCCAAGAGCCGGGTATATCAAATGTTTTTTCACCGAAACAAAATCTTGACTGGTCAAATGTAGTTAGGCCAAGAAGTTCCTCTTTGTTCTCTCAGATAAATACTGAAGATGGCCCTAAACAAGTTTGGACAACATTTGGTCCAGATCAAATTGATTTGAATTGGCATAATCCAAAAATGACTATTGAGTTCTTAAATTTAATTATTAATTATTTAACTAATGGAATTAAATGGTTCAGGCTTGATGCTGTAGGTTTTATTTGGAAGGAATCAGGGACAACCTGCTTGCATCTACCCAAAGCACATTCAATTGTGAAACTCTTAAGAGTTCTTTTAAATAATCTTCTTGATGAGGGCGTTTTGATAACTGAAACTAATGTTCCTCAGAAGGAAAATTTATCTTATCTGATTCCTGATGATGAAGCCCATATGGCATATAATTTCCCATTGCCTCCTCTTCTCCTGGAGGCAATTATAACTTCAAGAGCTGATATTCTAAACTCATGGATTTTTGATTGGCCTATATTACCTGAAGATACTACTTTGTTTAACTTCACTGCATCGCACGATGGTGTTGGGCTAAGAGCTCTAGAAGGTTTAATGAATGAGCAGAGAATTAAAGATTTATTAATTAATTGTGAGAAAAGAGGCGGATTAGTAAGTCATAGACGTTTATCAAATGGTGATGATAAACCTTATGAGTTGAATATTAGTTGGTGGAGTGCAATGGAAGACTCCAGTAGAGATGCTAAAAGATTTCAATATGAGAGATTTATTTTGAGTCAATTATTAGTGATGGCTCTTAAAGGGGTCCCTGCATTTTATTTGCCAGCATTATTAGCTTCAGAAAACGATATCAAAAGTTTTTCTATGACAGGTCAAAGAAGAGATCTAAACAGAGAAAAGTTTAAATCAGAAAATCTTTCAGCGGTTTTTAATAATCCTGAATCTAATGCTAATAAAAACTTAAAATATCTTCGTAATGCTATGGATGTCAGATCTGAATTAAAACAATTTCATCCACGTTCAGAAATGGAATGTTTGTCTAATGGTAGAAGCGATATTGTTGTAATCAAAAGAGGTAATGGTCCTAAAGCTGTTTTCGCAATTCACAATATGACAGAAAATAAAATTAATTATCAATTAAATGATTACGACTTACCAGAAATAATAGATAATGATTTTAATATGAAGGATTTTTTAACATCCACTAAATACAATTGTAAAAATATTAGCCTTGATCCTTTTCAAGTTATTTGGCTTGGTTCTCTAATAAAATGATAGAAAATTCTTCTCTTTGGGTAGTTAGTGATGTAGATGGAACTTTAATGGATCACTCTTATGATTTAACGCCAGCTAAAGAAACTATAAAAAATCTTCAAAAATTATCCATACCTGTAATTCTATGTACAAGCAAGACAGCTGCTGAAGTAAATGTTATCAGAAAGGAATTAAATCTAACAGATCCTTACATTGTTGAGAATGGTGCAGCAATATATGGTAAATCTCTTCAAAAGGTAAATGGGAAAATTATTCTTGGGAAAAAGTATGAAATTCTTGAAGAAATCTTAAATCTTATTTCTAAAGAAATTGACTATAAACTAATTCCTCTTAATAATCTTTCTGATTCTGAAGCAACTGAGCTTACAGGATTAAAAGGAAATTCATTAACCTTAATGAGGGATAGACACTGGAGTATGCCTTTTTTAAATCCTCCTGGTTTTTTAGAAAACAAAATTAA
>CACJNU010000024.1 GCA_902594875.1 uncultured Prochlorococcus sp. | reverse complement strand
ATAATTGCAAAAACAGAAGATTTAATTGAAATAAGATCAAATTCTAAAATTGAGCTTATAAAAACGGCATATCATCTAGGGAATAGGCATGTGGAAGTAGAAATCGAAGAAGGCATTCTTTTGACAAAAAATGATTATGTTATTAAAAATATGCTTCTTAATTTTAAAGTGGATTTAAAAAATACCAAGAAAAAGTTTTTTCCGGAAAGAGGTGCCCATAGTCATGAGTAAAAGTCACTTATTAAAATATTTATTGATAAGTCCTAACTTACCAGTTGGAGGATTTTGTTATTCGGAAGGGATGGAGAGTTATCTTCATAATAAAAATTTAACAGATTCAAATTCGGTAAAAGACTTAATCATAAGTGAATTAAAAACTGGTCAGATAAGAATCGATGCAAGATTTTTACTAGATTTTTTTGATATTTTCAATGAGATAAACGACCGCAAAAATTTAAAAGATAATTTGCAAAAACTATTGAGTTTGGATAAATGGATCCTCTCATCAAAGGACTCTATCGAAATGAGAGAACAACAAATTCAAATGGC
The DNA here is from genome assembly GCA_902594875.1 of uncultured Prochlorococcus sp. GTDB lineage: Bacteria > Cyanobacteriota > Cyanobacteriia > PCC-6307 > Cyanobiaceae > Prochlorococcus_A. Next base: position 6,633 of record CACJNU010000024.1, on the reverse strand, counting down.
AAAATCTCTCTTTGATTTAACCAAAGAATTTGGATTTGAATATCTATATGAAAATAAAAAAAGCTCCTGGTCATTAGCTTGGAGTTGGGCTTGTTATTGTTTTGAAATTGAAAAGTTAGAAATGGTTGAGAATTTTTTCTATGCATGGAGTGCGAACCAACTAAGTGCAGCATTAAGGATTATTCCTATAGGTTCAACAAAAGCACAGTTAATTCAGAGAGACTTATTGGAAATAATTTCAAAAGTTTCTAAAGAAATTATGGACAAAGAAATTGATGACATCTATTTTGGCAATGTAGGTTTAGCTATGGCACAACAAAATCATAATGATCTTTATACAAAACTTTTTAGAAATTGATTTATGAGCAGTAAATTAAGAGTAGGCGTTGCTGGGCCTGTAGGTTCAGGAAAAACTGCATTGGTAGAGAATCTATGCATAAGCCTAAAAAAAAATTATGAGATAGCCGTTGTCACCAATGACATCTACACCAAAGAAGACGCTAACTTTCTTATAAATAAAAAAGTTCTAGAGGAAGGAAGGATTATTGGTGTAGAAACAGGAGGTTGTCCTCATACAGCGATAAGAGAGGATTGTTCCTTAAATAAAAATGCAGTTTTAGATTTAGAAAACAAGTTTAATCCTTTAGATTTCGTTTTTGTAGAAAGTGGAGGTGATAATTTAGCATCTAGTTTTAGTCCAGAACTTGTAGATTTATCAATATATGTCATTGATGTATCTGCAGGACACAAAATTCCTAGAAAAGGTGGTCCGGGGATAACAAGGTCGGATTTATTATTAATAAACAAAATTGACTTAGCAGATATGGTTGGTGCAGATTTAAATATTATGAAAAGTGATACGGAATTAATGAGAAAAGGGAAACCATGGTATTTTACCAACCTTAGTATTGGCAAAGGAGTTGAAGAAATAACTCGATTTTTAGAATCACATATACCCAAAAATCGATAACAGAAAAATATTCATTACTAATATATTGGATTCAACAAAAAGTTACGACTGATACAAAACGAATCCTCACTCGTTAATAACTTTTACTTTATCCCCCCTTTAATGAGGGTTAATTTCTTAATTTATCCTAATTCATGAGAATTTCAAGGCGTATTTTGGCAGGATTAGCTACTGCCTCACTTGCGGTCACAGCAACTTCATGTGGTGGAGGTGGAACCTCCGGAAGTTTCGATGACACAGTAACCGTTGGTATTTTGCATTCTTTATCAGGTACCATGGCTATTTCTGAATCAACCCTCGTTGATACAGAAAAAATGGCTATTGAAGAGATAAATGCTGCTGGTGGTGTAAAAGTTGGCGGCAAAAGCTACAAAATAGAATACATAGTTGAAGATGGTGCATCTGACTGGCCTACTTTTGCTGAAAAGTCCAAGAAACTTATAGACCAAGACGGAGTTCCTGTGGTATTTGGTGGTTGGACATCTGCTAGTAGAAAGGCAATGTTACCTGTCTATGAATCAAAAGATGCTTTCCTCTACTATCCGATTCAATATGAAGCACAAGAATGTTCTAACAACATTTTCTATACAGGAGCTACACCAAACCAACAATCAGAACCAGCAACAGATTTCATGTATAAGCGTTCTCCAGCAGCTGGTGGAGATTTCTTCCTTGTAGGTTCTGATTATGTTTTTCCAAGAACTTCCAACACAATCACAAAAGCCCAGGTAAAACAATTAGGAGGTACAGTTGTTGGAGAAGATTACCTTCCATTGGGAAATACTGAAGTTGCTCCAATTATCTCAAAAATCAAAAAGGCGCTTCCAGAGGGTGGAATAATCATTAATACACTCAATGGTGACCAAAACGTTGCATTCTTCAAACAAATTCAAGATGCAGGTATCACACCTTCTAGTGGCTACTACGTAATGAATTATTCAATTGCTGAAGAAGAGATTAGTACAATTGGTCCTGAGTTCCTTGAAGGTCACTACGGCGCTTGGAACTACATGATGTCAATTGATACTCCTGCTTCTAAGAAATTTGCTGCAAGTTTCAAGAAAAGATGGGGAGCCGATCGTGTAGTAGCTGATCCTCAAGAATCGGCTTATAACATGGTTTACTTATGGAAACAGGCAGTAGAGGATGCTGGAACATTTGACGACAACGCAGTGAGGGAAGCGCTTGTCGGACAAAAATTTGATGCTCCACAAGGTCCTGTTGAAGTTATGCCTAATCACCACTTATCCCAAACAGTAAGAATTGGACAGATTAATGCAGAGGGTGGATTTACAATCCTTGAAGAGACAGGAGTTGTTCTTCCTCAAGCATGGAACCAAAAGCATCCAAGTTCAAAGGGATTTGCATGCGATTGGACAGATCCTTCAAAAGGAGAAAAGTATAAGCTTTAATCTAATTAAAACCTATACTTCAAAATAAAAGGAGGTTAACGCCTCCTTTTATTTTATATAATCAAATTTTTTCTTTTTCTAAAAATTGGAGTTACTTCTCGATAGTCTTTTTAATGGTGTTGCAATCGGATCTGTACTACTTGTTGCTGCATTAGGTCTAGCAATTGTTTTTGGTCTTATGGGTGTAATAAATCTCGCCCATGGAGAACTTATGATGCTTGGGGCTTACACAACATACGTAACACAATTAATTTTCAAATTACCTATATTAAAACCTTTCTACAATTCGTACATAATAGTTTCTATTTTCCTTGCTTTTATTGTTAGTGGAGTAGTGGGCATTCTGCTTGAAAAAACTATAATAAGAAAGCTTTATGGAAGTCCACTAGAAACACTTCTCGCAACTTGGGGCGTAAGCTTAATTCTTCAACAATTTGTCAGAAGCGTGCCTTTAGCTTATGGGACCGGTCTAGTTATAAGTCTTTTAATTGGTTTATTCTTACCAACATCATTCCCTTCAAAAATAAAAGAATCAATAAATTTCAAATATTTTAAATTTAGTTCTTGGATATTTGCTGCTTTAACAGGGGTCCTGACAGGTAGCGTAATCTCATCTTCTGTCAGCAAACTTAGTAGAGCAAGTGCTCGAAATGTTGATGTAACAGCACCCTCATGGATGAGAGGACAAATAGAAATTATTGGCACTGCATTTCCTAAAACAAGATTAATGATAATTGTCATTACTCTAATCTCTGTAATAGCAATAACATTATTTCTTAATCAAAGTGCTTGGGGGATGCGTATAAGAGCAGTTACTCAGAACCGACAAATGAGTGATTGTCTTGGTATATCTACTGAAAAAGTGGATATAATTACTTTTGGAATTGGATCTGGCTTAGCAGGAGTTGCTGGGGTAGCAGTATCTCTCTTAGGTTCTGTAGGACCAAATGTAGGCGGAAACTATATAGTTGGTTGTTTTATGGTTGTAGTGCTAGGAGGAGTAGGTAATTTATTAGGAACAGTACTTGCTTCATTTGGAATAGGAATAATGACTGATTTAATTGGAGCTGGAAGGCTCTTATCAATATGGCCAGATATGCCTTTACCTCTATCAAACACCATTAACTTTTTTGCAACCACAAGTATGGCAAGAGTAATGATATTTGCACTAATTGTTATATTCTTACAATTTAAACCTACAGGTTTATTTCCTCAAAAAGGAAGGATGGTTGAGAACTAATGTCCTTAAGTAAAATTAAATTTGATAAAAAAATAATATTATCATTTTGGATAATATTAATAGCTTTAATTATTGCAGCTCCAACTATACTCCCTGTATTTAGACTAAACCTTCTAGGTAGATACTTATCCTTATCAATAGTTGCACTTGGTGTTGATCTTATCTGGGGATATACAGGTTTACTAAGTCTTGGACAAGGTATATTTTTTGCACTAGGTGGATATTGTGCAGCAATGTATTTGCAAATAACCAGCTCCTCTGAATTTCCAAATAATATTCCTGAATTTTTTGCATTATATGGTGTTGAAAAATTGCCTTTTTTCTGGGAACCTTTTAGATCGCCTGTTTTTACCTTCTTCTCTATCTGGATAATTCCAGCATTTGTTGCTGGTTTAATTGGATTTCTTGTTTTCAGGAATAGAATCAAAGGGGTTTATTTTTCTATACTTACTCAAGCTTCTCTTCTTGTATTCTTTAACTTCTTTAATGGACAACAAAAACTTATAAATGGAACAAATGGATTAAAAACAGATGTAACACAACTATTTGGTCAGATGGTAGGCTCTGAGTCTATGCAAAGAACGTTCTTTTGGATAACCGCCATACTAGTAATAGCCGCATGGTTTTTTGCAAAGTGGGTAGTCAAAGGAAGATTTGGAAATATCCTTATAGGAATACGAGATGATGAACCAAGAGTTAGGTTTACAGGATACAACCCAGTTATATTCAAGACGATAATATTTTCTATTGCAGGAGGACTAGCAGGAATTTCGGGAGCTTTATATACCGTTCAGTCTGGAATAGTTTCCCCTCAATTTATGACCGTTCCCTTTTCTATAGAAATGGTTATATGGGTTGCTGTTGGAGGAAGAGGAACTTTATTGGGAGCGATACTAGGAGCAGTTTTCATCAACTATGCAAAAAGTCTAGTAAGTGAAGCTTTACCTGCGAGCTGGATGTTTATTCAAGGAGGATTATTTATATTAGTTGTAACAGCATTGCCAGAAGGAGTTTTAGGATGGATTCAAGGAGATGGTCCTAGGAATCTTCTCCAAAGATTTGGTTTGAAAAGGAAGATTGAAACCTATCCAAGCTTAGAAGTTAACAACAAGGAGGGGAATAATGAATAATAAAGATCTTTTAAATTTAATAGATATTACTGTTAGTTTCGAGGGTTTTTTAGCTCTCAACAAACTTAATTTAAATTTGAAGAAAGGAGAATTAAGAGCTGTAATAGGACCCAATGGCGCAGGTAAAACAACATTTCTTGATGTAATTACTGGAAAGGTTAAGCCAACAAATGGTGAGGTAATTTTTAAAGGTAAATCTTTAGTAGGTAGAAAGGAGCATAAAATAGCCAGACTTGGAGTTGGAAGAAAGTTCCAAAGTCCAAGAATCTTTGAAAATCTAACAGTTAAAGAAAATCTTGAAATATCGGTGACAACTCCTAAAAGTCCTTTAAACCTAATAAATAAAAGTATTAAGGATGAGCAGCTTAATGAGATTGATCGTCTTATGAAGATTGTTAATTTAGCTCAAAAAGTTGATTCTAAAGCTGGATCTTTATCACATGGCCAAAAACAATGGCTTGAGATAGCCATGTTAGTAGGTCAGAAGCCAGATTTAATGTTAGTAGATGAACCTGTTGCCGGTTTAACTGATGAAGAAACTGATCTTACAGCTGATTTATTAAAATCTTTATCAGGCGAAAATACAGTAGTAGTAATAGATCATGATATGGAATTTATAAGAAGACTTGATAGTAATGTATCAGTATTAAATCAGGGCACAGTATTATGTGAGGGAACGATGGAAACCATACAAAAAGATAAAAAAGTTATTGATGTTTATTTAGGAAGACCTGAGGACTAGTTATGGAAAATTTACTCGAAATAAAATCGTTAAATACTTATTATGGCGAGAGTCATATTCTTAGAGATGTAGATTTAAATGTTAAATCAGGAGAAATGGTTTGTTTAATTGGAAGAAATGGAGTTGGCAAAACAACTTTATTGAAATCACTAATTGGTTTGTTAAAACAAAAAAAAGGCGATATTTATTTGATTGGTGAAAATATCAACAGAAAAGCACCTCATCAGAGGGCTAGAAAAGGAATGGCTTACGTTCCTCAAGGGAGAGAAATTATTCCATACCTTTCAGTTGAAGAGAATCTTATGTTAGGGATGGAGTCTCTACCAGGTGGACTATCTAAGAACAAGAAAATAGATCCATTTATATATGATCTATTTCCAATCCTAAAAGATTTTCTTCAAAGGAAAGGAGGAGATCTTAGCGGAGGACAACAACAGCAATTAGCTATTGCAAGAGCATTGCTGGGTAAACCGCAACTTCTATTACTTGACGAACCAACGGAGGGTATACAGCCAAATATAGTTTTAGACATTGAAAATGCAATCAATCAGATAATTAGAGATACTGGAATTGGTGTTTTATTAGTTGAACAACATTTGCATTTTGTAAGACAAGCCAATAGATATTATGCGATGCAACGCGGAGGTATTGTTGCAAGCGGAAATACTAGTGAGTTGAGTCAAGCAGTTATAGATAAGTTCTTAAGTGTTTAAATTAATTATTCTAGATTACAAAAACACTAATTCATTTTTCGCATCTTATTAGGTCAATGCTGTTTGGATGCTCATTTATATACTTATTAAATTCCATTGCTAGTGTTCTAGCCTCATAAGCGTCAGAAGCATAAAAACAATTTTCTAATCTTATATTTTGAAAATCGCGGTAATGAACTGTATAGGGCTTCAACATATTATTTTTGTTCATTTAAATTAGCTAAAAAGCAATTAACTTATATCTCAACCATGCATATGTTCGTAAAATTAAAGCACACCTTTTGTTGTTATCAAAATATATTCACATAGATTATGTATTTAAAAATACTTTTTTAAGAAAAAAAGTAATTAATCTATTTTTTTTTTTAGAATCCTGCTTTTTCCTTCTATTAAAAAAACAAATTTAGATAATATATAACCGAAAAC
>CACJNU010000023.1 GCA_902594875.1 uncultured Prochlorococcus sp. | reverse complement strand
GAGATATTAAATATGATTCTCTTGCAAGAGAATTTAGGCCAGAAAGTGGGTTACTAAAGTTAAGATCTGCCCTAAACCTTTTCGCAAATATCAGGCCTGTCAAAATAAGAAAATCTCTTTTGGAAGCAAGTACATTAAAAAAAGAAATCGTTGAGCATGTAGATCTTATTGTTGTAAGAGAATTAATAGGGGGAATTTATTTTGGAAAACCAAGAGGAAATATAACAAATACTAAAATCCCAAAAGCTTTCAATACGATGGTTTATGATTCGACTGAAATAGAGAGAATAACTGAAATAGCAATAAAAATTGCTAACCAAAGAAATAAAAAAATATGTTCTGTTGATAAATCAAACGTTCTTGAGGTTAGTCAATTGTGGAGAGATACAGTTTTAAATATCACCTCAAAAGAAAAAAATATATCTCTAAGCAATATGTACGTTGATAATGCAGCAATGCAATTAGTTAGAAATCCTGGTCAATTTGATGTGATTTTAACTAGTAATTTATTTGGAGATATTTTAAGCGATTTAGCCGCAATGTTAACTGGTTCTATTGGTATGCTTCCATCTGCTTCTTTAAACAATAATGGCCCAGGTGTTTTTGAACCTGTTCATGGTTCGGCTCCTGATATAGCTGGTAAAAACATAGCTAATCCTATTGCAATGCTTTTATCTGCTTCCATGATGTTAAAAATTGGATTAAATGAAGAAGAAGCTGCAGAAAATTTAGAAACTGCTATTGATAAAGTTTTATCAAAAGGATTTAGAACAGCAGATTTAACTGATGGGTCTACTGAAGTTTTATCTTGCAGTGAAATCGGAGATAAAATAATGGATGAAATTTAAAAAAAAATTAATAAATAAAAAAATATTTTTAAGTAAAACATAAAGTTGGCATATGACCTGTCAGAATCATTAGATATTGTTTTTAAAAAATGTCAAAACGTCATCCAGTTGTCGCTGTAACAGGATCTTCAGGAGCAGGAACAAGTACAGTAAAAAGAGCCTTTGAGCATATTTTTGCCAGAGAAGATATTGTTCCTGCAGTAGTAGAAGGTGATAGTTACCACAGATTTGAAAGAATGCCTATGAAAAAAGCTATGGCAGACGCTCTTTCAAAAGGTGAAAATTTCTCTCATTTTGGTCCAGAGGCTAATCTTTTTGACAAGCTAGAAGAACTTTTTAAAATCTATGGTGAAACTGGAGGAGGAAAGAAAAGATATTATCTACATAGTCTTGAAGAAGCAGAAGAACATAATACAAGACTTGGTACATCCTTAGAACCTGGGCAATTTACCCCATGGGAAGATATTCCTGAGGGAACAGACGTACTTTTTTATGAAGGTTTGCATGGCGGAGTACAAGGTGATGGATACAATGTGGCTTCTTATGCTGATTTACTTGTTGGTGTTGTTCCGATAACAAATTTAGAGTGGATTCAAAAAATCCATAGAGATAATGCAGAAAGAGGCTACTCAGCGGAAACCATTGTGGACACTATATTGAGAAGAATGCCTGATTATATAAATCACATTTGCCCACAATTCAGCAAAACCGATATTAATTTTCAAAGAATTCCCACAATTGACACTTCTAATCCTTTCATATGCAGGAATATCCCAACTCCTGATGAGAGCTTTGTGATCATACATTTCAGAAAAGGGGCAAGAGAGAAATGGGGGATTGATTTTCAATACTTGCTTGGAATGATTAACGATTCATTTATGTCAAGTCCAACAAGTATCGTTGTAAATGGAGGAAAAATGGGTTTTGCAATGGAACTAATTCTCACTCCAATAATTCATAAAATGATTGAGGAAAAAAATAATAATTAATTTTCGATTATCAGCTCAAATTTTTATATTTCTCTATTTTGAGGAGTTTTAATCTAAAGGATCTCAAATTTTTATATATCTTTCTTGATAAAAGTACCTTATTTAGATTTAAATAGAAAAAACAGGAAACGTTGTGTCATTAATCGACTGGTTTGCCGCGAGGCGTAAAGATCAATTTGTTGGGAAAGTTTCGCAAGATACTGATGAGGGAGATGGTTTGTGGGTTAAATGTTCAGAATGTTCGCAAGTAGCCTATAGAAAAGACCTAATTTCAAATTTCAATGTTTGTAGTAATTGTGGACACCACAATAGGATTAATAGCGATGAAAGGATAAATATAATTGCTGACAAAAATTCATTCGTGGAGTTTGATAGTTCACTAAGTCCCACAGATCCTTTAGGTTTTAAAGATAGAAGAGCGTATGCTGATCGAATTAAAGAAAGTCAAGCAGGTACAGGTTTAAGAGATGGAGTCGTAACAGGTGTCTGTTCTGTGAATTCAATGCCTTTAGCATTAGCTGTTATGGATTTTAGATTTATGGGAGGATCCATGGGTTCAGTAGTTGGTGAAAAAATAACAAGGATAATTGAGAGAGCAACTTTAGAAAATTTTCCAATTCTTATTGTTTGCGCATCAGGAGGAGCAAGGATGCAAGAAGGTATGTTAAGTCTCATGCAAATGGCAAAAATATCTGGAGCACTAAAAAAACATAAAGAGAAAAATCTCCTATATATGCCCTTGTTAACTCATCCAACTACTGGAGGGGTAACAGCCAGCTTTGCGATGTTAGGTGATTTAATTTTGGCAGAACCTAAAGCACTTATTGGATTTGCTGGAAGAAGGGTTATAGAACAAACATTAAGAGAAAAATTGCCCGATAATTTTCAAACAGCTGAATATCTGCTTGAGCATGGTTTTGTTGATGTAATAGTGAAAAGGAAAGATCTCAAGGATACTCTGACTAAAATTTTAAAAATTCATGGTGTAAAAGAACTTGCCAAAGCAAATATATAAAATGAGAATAATTTCTAATTTATTTTATTTTTCTTTAAGCCTTCTACTTTTTATTTTAAACTTTGCCTCCTATTCATATGCGATAGGAAATGTTGATTGGGTTCTCCTTAAAGAGAATGATGATGGGAAAGAATGGCTTGATAAAGGGAGTATTAAGTCGCTCCCAAATGGAGAAATAAGTGTATTAACAAAGTTCTTTAAGAATCCAACTAATTCTGATGATGATGGAGAGTTATCACTTTATGTAATGAGAATTAATTGCAATGAAAAAAAGTTCAAAGATACATCAATAAATGGAATTCCTCAATTCAATTCAAAATGGCAAACTTCTAATAATGATGAACTTATAGATGTTGTTATTGAAAATAGCTGTTCAGAGTTTATTAATGAATAAGAATGAATACTAAAAATAAAAAATTAAAAATAGCAATCGCTGGACTAGGGTTTGGGAAAAAAGTTCATTTAGAGGCATTAAAAGAGTCTGATCACTTAACTCCTGTAGCTATTTATCATTACGAGAAAAAGCAAAAATCGATATTAGAAAAAGAAACGGGCTTAGATTTTTTTCATAATTGGGAAGACTTAGTTAAATCTCCAAAAATTGATGGAATTATTATTGCCACTCCTCCTGAATCAAGATTTAAGTTAGCAAAACAAGCTCTTGAAAATAATAAAAATTTGCTCCTTGAAAAACCCGTTTCAATATCCTCATCAGAAATAGAAGAGCTTCAGAGAATATCTTTGATTAATAATTTAAGCGTATGTGTTGATTTTGAATATAGAGCAGTACCTCTTTTCCTTCAGGCAAAAAAACTTATTGATGAAAATATCTTAGGAGATATATATTTAGTCAAATTAGATTGGTTAATGGGCAGTAGATCCGACCCCAAAAGATCCTGGAATTGGTATTCATTGGAAGAAAAAGGTGGAGGAGTTATTGGCGCTTTAGGTACTCATGCATTCGATATGTTGAATTGGTTTTTTGGAGAAGCAATAAACGTGTCTGGCAAGTTAGCAACATCAATAAAAAAAAGACCTTTACCTAATTCATCTGATTTAAATGATGTTACAAGTGAAGATATATGTCTAGCCAATATAGAAATATCAAACTACAGCTCGAATCTTATTCCATGTCAGGTATCTTTATCATCAATTTCTAAAAATGGTAGAGGATTTAGTTTAGAAATATATGGAAGCGAAGGTTCACTAATTCTTAAAAGCGAAAACCAAAAAGATTATGTACATGGTTTTAATTTGAAATATTCAAACAACGAAAATAAAATACAAAATCTAACTGCAGATTCAAGTTTTAATTTTGAAAAAACATGGACTGATGGGAGAATAGCTCCAGTTTTGAGAATTCAAAATTTATGGGCTCAAAGTATAATTAATGGAACACCTGTAATCCCAGGCTTAGGCGAGGGACTTGCTAGTCATAAAGTTTGCGAAGCCATAAGAGAATCTTCCAAAAGTGGATTAAGTATAAAAATTTAAGGCTATACATTTATAAGTAGCAATTATCACCCGATAAAGTATTGGATTAATTTTATTTTTTTTTCATATTCTGGAAAAATCAATTGAACCGAATTATTAAAGAATGGCTTTAAATTATTACAAAAATGAGCTTAAAGAAAATGCTCAATTGCTAGCTTCTAAAGGAAAAGGAATATTAGCGGTAGATGAATCCACTAAAACAGTAGGTAAAAGACTCGCTGGAATTGGCGTTGAAAATACTGAAGACAATAGGAAGGCATATAGAGGAATGCTCTTTACTACTGAAGGTCTTGGCAAATATATAAGTGGAGCAATCCTCTTCGAAGAAACTCTTTATCAGAATCACCAAGATGGCGAGTCAATGGTTAAGAAACTAAATGATTTAGGTATTATTCCAGGTATAAAGGTCGATAAAGGTCTAAATCCACTTCCAGGAGGAGGAGATGTAGAAACGTTTTGCTCTGGCCTAGATGGGTTAGTTGAAAGAGCCGCAAAATATTATGAACAAGGTGCCAGATTTGCAAAGTGGAGAGCAGTTCTGCAAATCACAGATAATGGTTGTCCTTCAAAACTATCAATTCAAGAGAATGCTTGGGGATTAGCAAGGTATGCAAGATCAGTTCAAGAATCTGGGTTAGTGCCAATTATTGAACCTGAAATCTTGATGGATGGCGACCATACTATTGAAAAAACTGCTGAAGTTCAAGAAGAGGTAATAAAGCAAGTTTATATTGCCTGTCAAGCAAATGGAGTTTTTCTAGAAGGCACTCTATTAAAACCTTCTATGACTGTTAATGGAGCAAATTGTACAACAAAAGCTGATCCTATGAAGGTTGCTGAAATGACAATTAGAACTATGGAAAGATGCGTTCCTGCATCTGTTCCTGGAATAGTTTTCTTATCAGGAGGGTTAAGCGAAGAAGCTGCTTCTGTTTATCTAAATAATATGAACACTCTTTACAGGAAAGCTTTATGGAATGTTTCATTCTCTTATGGAAGAGCATTACAGCACTCATGCTTAAAGGCATGGAAAGGAAGCGACGTTGAAGGAGGTCAAAAAGCATTAATAGCAAGAGCTCAAGCAAACTCTGAAGCTTCAAAAGGTTCCTATGTAGCAGGATCACAACCTTCATCTGATGAGCAATTGTTTGTGGCAGGCTACACTTATTAACTAAAAAATCTTAAAAATGTACTCTGGGTCATAAAATAAGTTTCTTTAATTTAGTATTTTGTATATCTAATGACGTGACATTTGATACCTATTTATACTAAAATCTCGGAAACATATGCTTTATAAAGCATTTAACTTATTTTAATTATGGCCCTCGTTCCTCTAAGACTACTTTTAGATCACGCTGCTGAGAATGGTTACGGTATTCCAGCTTTCAATGTTAATAATCTTGAACAAGTTCAAGCAATCATGGAAGCAGCATATGAAACTGATAGTCCAGTTATCCTTCAAGCTTCAAGAGGGGCAAGAAATTATGCAGGAGAAATTTTCTTACGTCATCTAATCCTTGCCGCTACAGAAACATATCCAAATATTCCAGTGGTAATGCACCAAGACCATGGTAATGAACCATCAACATGCTACTCAGCAGCAATAAATGGTTTCACATCAGTAATGATGGACGGCTCTCTGGAAGCAGATGCAAAAACACCCGCTAGTTACGAATATAATGTTGCAGTTACTAAAAAAGTAGTAGATTTTGCTCATTCAGTTGGAGTTAGTGTTGAAGGAGAGCTAGGTTGCTTAGGTTCATTAGAAACAGGGAAAGGAGAAGCAGAAGATGGTCATGGATTTGAAGGTGAACTTTCTACAGATATGCTTTTGACCGATCCTGAAGAAGCTGCAGATTTTGTTGCTAAAACAAAAGTCGATGCGCTAGCTATTGCTATAGGTACAAGTCATGGTGCTTATAAATTTACAAGGAAACCAACAGGAGAAGTTCTTGCAATTAGTAGAATTGCTGAAATTCATAAAGCACTTCCAAATACACATCTTGTAATGCATGGATCTAGTTCAGTTCCTCAAGAATGGTTGGATATCATTAACAAATATGGCGGTGAAATTCCTCAAACATATGGTGTTCCTGTTGAAGAGATTCAAGAGGGAATTAGAAATGGAGTTAGGAAAGTCAACATTGATACGGACAACAGACTTGCATTCACTGCCGCAGTAAGAGAGGCAGCATTTGCTGATAAAGCAAACTTTGACCCAAGACATTTCAACAAGCCTGCTAGAAAATACATGAAGCAAGTTTGTCTTGATAGATACAAGCAGTTCTGGTGCGAAGGTCAAGCAAGTAAGATTAAACAAAACAGCACTAATTATTTTGCTGATCTTTATGCAAAAGGTGAATTAGATCCAAAAGTAAAAGCTACTGTTTAATTTCTTCCAAAATCAAATAAAAAAGACCTCCAAAATTGGGGGTCTTTTTTATTTAAATATTAATGATTTTAATGTAAAGAGACCATCAGTCCCACCAATTGTCTCGTCACATGCTCGCTCTGGATGCGGCATTAAACCTAGAACATTTCCCTTTTCATTAGTTATGCCTGCGATATCAAATGAGGATCCATTGGGATTATTTTTATATCTCAAAGCGATCAATTCATTATCTACAAGTTTTTTTAAAGTATCAGAATCACAATGATATCTTCCTTCTCCATGGGCTATTGGCAACTTAATAGTTTGTTTTTCATCTCCATTATTAAACCAACCTCCTTTTGAAGAAACGATATCCAGTTCAACGTCTTCACAGATAAAATTAAGATTTTTATTTGCAACAAGAGCACCAGGCAAAAACCCTGATTCAGTCAAAATTTGAAACCCATTACAGATTCCTAATACTCTTTTCCCGCTTTTAACAAACTCGTCCAAGGCATTTATTAACGGAGAGAATCTAGCAATTGCTCCGCATCTTAAATAATCACCATAGCTAAATCCTCCAGGTAAAACTATTGCATCTACATCACTTAAATCTGAAGACTCATGCCACAAGTATTTTGTTCTTATGTCTAGACAGCCTTCCAATGCCCATGAAACATCTCGATCACAATTAGAACCAGGAAAGACAACAACACCTACAGTAAAATTATCCATCTTATAATTTTTTTAGTGAATACTCATAATCTTCAATAACAGTATTTGCGAATAACCTATCACACAATAAATCAATTTTTTCTCTAACTTCGTTCTCACCGTTACCTTCTATTTTTACCTCAATCATTTTCCCTATACGTAATGATTTTATTCCCTCGGCTCCAAGTTTTATAGAAGCAGATTTAGTAGCTTCCCCTGCTGGATCTAAAACTGAGGGTCTTAGTCTTA
>CACJNU010000022.1 GCA_902594875.1 uncultured Prochlorococcus sp. | reverse complement strand
TCCATTAATTATTAAACCGTCAGTCATAAAGTAGATTGATAAATCTAAATTTTTTTTAAATTATAGTTTCGCTTATTTCGCCACGCCAGCTTTCTTGTATGCAAATTATGAGAAACAGAGAATGTCGATACATAAGGAAGTGTGTAAAAAGTATTTTATTGAAACAGGTGATTACACACAAATCACACACAGAGGAAGTATCGAATCGCTGAGACTCCAATCGGGGCGACAGGATTCGAACCTGCGACCTAGTGCTCCCAAAGCACTTAACAGCCATAGTTCAGCACTAGGTTTTCAAGCTATATCTAATTTTTTGCTTAGTTCTGCGAAGTTTGACATGACAAATTAAGTAACATTTGTCCGCAATTTGTCCGCAGTATATTCAAACAATTAGTTTCTACTAAGTCTTTTAATTATTGGACAATAAATATCAGCTGCCATAACAGCTGTTGGATCATTTCCTATCTTCATCCAACCTTTCATAGCTCCTCCTGCATAATTAACTCGATCCCCTTTCCTGTCAAAGGTAAGATCAACACAGTCAAGTGTGTATTTATAAAAACGTTTATCTACCCCATCTGGAATTACTATTTCATCTGTTCCCTCTTCTCCATAGCAAGATCCTCCAGATGACCAACTACCACTTCCATAATCTCGATCATAATAGGCACTTCCGCTTCCACCCCAATCACAATCTATATATCCTGGTTTCGCAGGAATATAATCACCCGTAAAAGGATTATTAGTTTTTCCAAAAAATGTAAGATATCTCCCGTACTTATTACGGATCATTTTCTGTTTTACAGATGAATCATCGAGAGCATAATCCCAAGTATTATCTCTGTTATGAAAAACACCTAATAAAAACTCTGGATCATAGTATCTATATCCCGCATTTTTAAAAGTGTACATTTCTTTAATGGCGCAGGAGCTACCAATTTTTTCATTATCTGAATTGAACCAAGATAAACTTTTTGAATAATTTTTTCCATAACAATCACAATAGTTAGAGATATTTCTAGGTGAATAGAATTTCTTTTTTACTAAATTGTCATTTGATACTAGAAAAGCATGGTAATTAGTAAGGAAGCAAGTTTTTTTGAAATCGGAGAAAACGTTATATTTTTTATCTACAGCAAGTATTGATTCGCAGGCTAAATTGTAGCTCTCATCATTTAGTTCTCCTAGTCTTTGGGTATAGATATTGAAGTTGCTTTCATTTTCTCTTATTTGTTTAAGGTCTCTTATGCAGCTGCTTAATTTATTTGGTTTGAAAATATTAAAGATATTATTTTTATTTTTATCGTCCATCTTACTTAGCGCATTAACACATCCTTGATAATCTTGAGCTTTGAGGCATTTTTCGTGAATGGACTCGGCTCTAGAATGACCAATAAATAAGGTGTTTAAAAGGATTACTGAAAATAAGAAAAACTTTCCTTTCATATATTTGATTGAAAGATAATCTAAATTATAAATTTGTTTCTAGAAAAAACAAATTGTCCGCAATTTGTCCGCAATCTTTGAGGACAGAATTTAGACAATAAAAAAGACAGGCTGGGAAACCTGTCTATGACTTAGATTATTAGAGTCGGGGCGACAGGATTCGAACCTGCGACCTAGTGCTCCCAAAGCACCAGCACGTTATTTTGAGAAAATCGTAAGACTTAAGTTGTAGTAAAGAATAATTTTAGATACAGGTATATGTTTGACTCTCACTCTTGCATGATGTTTAAACTTGATTTAACTTCTTTATACATTCTAGATCCCCCTACAGATCCCCCTCAACGACCTAGTGCTAATGGTTAATTGGGTCGTAAATAAAAGAGCTTTTGATGTGATAGTAAATAAATTTTATTGATGTTTAATTTAAAAGATTTTATTAATATTAATTTAACTGCAAAGAAATCTATTGGATAATGTCCTTCTTTTCATTACAGGTGTTTTATCTGGAATTATTGTGGGTTTTATAATTAGTCGCTCTTATTCAAAAAAATCAAGGACTCATGATGGAAGTAAAGAAAGCTTTCTAGAAGAAAATCTATTAAAGGTTGAAAAGAACCTTGAAGAAACTTTATTAGAACTTAGTAATCAAAGAAAAGAAGTAAAAATTTATCAACAGAATTTATTAGAGTCAAGTGAGAAAGCTGCAATAAAAGAAACAGAATTAAAGGTTGTCTCAGAGGAAAAAATTAAGCTGGAGAATAATCAAAGAGAATTTAAAAAAGATTTTGAATATCTCAGAAACCAAAAGGAATCTCTTGGTATTGAAATTGGAGAATTGAAGGAACAAAATAAATCACTAGTTGAAGAATCATCACGCATCGAATCTGAAAAAGAAAAATTAGAAGAGCATCATAAAATTACTATGAGTGATAAAGAAATTCTTCGAAATGAAAAAGAGAAACTCAGTAATAGACTTGCTGAAATAAAAGAACAGTTAAAATCCCAAGAAACTCAAACTAAATTTCTTGAGCAAGCTAAGGCTAATCTTGTTACACAATTTCGTGCACTGAGTGCCGAAATGCTTAAAGGATCAAAAGAAGATCTATTAAAAAGGACTAAAGAAACAGTTACAGAGCCATTTACAAAACAAGTTGAAATTCTTAGAAAGCAAGTGGAATTATTATCAAAGGATTCGATAGAAAAATTAAGTGCGTTGAACCAAACAACAATTAATTTAGACAAAAAAAGTGATGATGTTAAGGGCGCTGCAATGCAACTAACAAGTGCACTAAGATCACCCAACGTTAAGGGCAGATGGGGAGAAGTTAATTTAAAAAGAATTTTAGAATTTGTAGGACTTATTAATTATTGTGATTTTGACGAGCAAGTTAGTATTGAAACTGAAGAGAAGGGTAGATTAAGACCCGATTGTGTAATTACTATCCCTGGATCAAGAAGACTAATAGTCGACTCAAAGGCACCTATAGAAAGTTATTTAGATGCTATAAAAGAAACTGATCAAAATCTTCAAGAAAAGGCGGTAACAGACCATCTTAGAAAAGTGCGTAGCCATATTGATCAACTAGCTAAAAAGGATTATGCAAATCAATTAAGTGAAATTGGTGAAGTAGTTGATGGAGTTGTTTTGTATATTCCAGTCGAGGGGGCTTTATCCATGGCTTTAGAGCGAGATCCTTATCTCTTAGAATATGCATTTGAGAAAAATATAATTCTTACTTTTCCTACAAGTCTCCTAGCAATACTGAAAGGATTTTCTATGACTATACAAAGAGCTGAGATGACAAAAAATATAAATGAGATTCAGCAAATGTCTACGGAACTGCATAAGAGGTTTATAAACTTTGTAGAAAAGTTTTCTGCTATAGGTTCAAATATTTCTAAATTGAATAAATCCTATAACGATGCGCAAGGATCTTATGAAAAGAGGTTATTACCTCAAGCAAAACGTATTGCTGAATTATCCGGACAAAATCCTGAATTTTATACTACAAATGAAATCGATTCAAACATTAGAACATTTAAGTCTAAAGATAATAACTAATCAATTTTTTGCAAGAAAGTAATGAAGGAATAATTATAAGGAAGAAAAAACAATAAATCTCCTACTTAAATTTTTATACATATGGGGAAACTAAAGCCCAAATAATATATTAATTAAAACTAAATATTTTATTGACAGTAGCTCTAAAGTAGAGAATATAAATGTCTTATTTTTATGGGTTTGTTTGACTTTCTAAAAGATTTAAAACCTAAGATTAAACCCGAATGGAAGAAACGTGGTTGGGTTGATGAAAAAGAATTTAGAGAACATAACTTTAGTCCTAATATGGTAAAAATGCTGGAAGAAGCAGATGAAGAAGAGAGAACTGGATTATTAACTTGGGAATATTTCGCTACTTTGCAATTAACAACACCTAAAATTCATCTTGAAAAACACGAAGAAGTACTAAAAAGTACAACTGAACCAGAATTATTTGGTGAACCTACTGGATATTCAGATGATGGAACTCCTATTAGTAGATATGGTTATTGGATTCAAACGTCTGAATTTGCTCTAGATGGTGGTTGGGGTGAGTCTGCTGTAGGAGTACCAACAATAGTTGGAAACCTAAAAACAGAATCCCAAATGTATAAGGATTGGATAAATTATTTAATTGATTTTAGAACTATTGTGGAGTCCGATTTAACTATTGAAGAAAAGCTATATCAGATTAATGATGTGATGTCGCAAAGTTCAACTGGCTATAAAAAAATCTATAAAATACTAGTTACTGAACATGGATTCCCAGACTCATTCTTTACTGATCTTTTTTGTGAACTAGATGGTGTCGGTGGTAAAACTGCTGGATTACTTTGGGATGCTGGTTATCTTTCAATAGAAGCTGTAAAAAATGCACCACAAGAAGAACTATTGAACATAAAAGGTATTGGTAAAAAATTAGTAGAGAAGTTAAAAAGTTAAAATACAACGCTTACTACTTGCACCACTACTGTAAATTAAGCACCTTTTGAAGAAGTTTAAACATTTTAGATCCCCCTAGAGATCCCTTTTCTCATATGAGATTGCAGGCAATAAAAAAGAGAGTTTGGGAAACTCTCTAGTATGACTTGGTTTTTAAGAGTCGGGGCGACAGGATTCGAACCTGCGACCTAGTGCTCCCAAAGCACCCGCGCTACCAAGCTGCGCCACGCCCCGCTAAACATCATTCTAATCTATGACAGGGATGTTAGTAAACATAGTCACAAAAAGAATTTTTGCAGTAATAACAAGCGTTTTACTTACTTAGATTATAATAGTGTCAATGGATTTAGTGCAATATCTAGTCAACCTTTGTTATAACCCGAAGACACTCTTAGGTTGCATTTTGCGTACAAGTTGCGTACATTGTGCACATATGTACGCAAATTAATGCCCAAACTTAAAAATAATGAAGCATGGGTAAATGGTTTTAAGATGGCCATTAGGTCTTCTACTGCAAAGGGTTGGACTGTTAGAGAACATAGAGGACTTGCAAGATTAGAGGTCAGAACTGGTGAAGGGATGAGATCTGCACAGCTAATGAAAAATAATATTCCTTTTTCTTACTCTGCCCAAGACATGGGAGATATTATTACGCGGGTTAGGAATATCTATGTAGAGATGGCTAATAATGGCGGTGATTTTGATTCTGCTGTTGCTGTATGTGCGGGATTAGCTCCTAAATTAACTTATTCTCATGATTGGGTTGGTGCTAAAGAAGATTTTGAAAAATATAAAAAAGAGATGGGAACTGGTATTAAAGATATAACTTGGACTAAAGAGTATGAACCTGTCATTGATTATGCAGTTAACTTATTAAAAACCAAAGATGCTCCAATAAATGCAGATAAATTATTAGAAATTTGTGCAAAAAATGGAATTGAAAAGGTTACTGACTTTATGGCAAGAAATAATATTGCACCAAAACCATTAACTTATGAACTTGGTGGTAGAGCTAGAGAACAAAGAGTGAGAAATCTTGCTTCTTTTTTAAAATATTGCGTTACTAAGAAAACTTATCCTAATCATTGGCTTCCACCAGATGACTTAAGAGAATACATTGGAAGACCATCTGAAAAAGCTAAAAAAGCTAAAAATAAAAAAGCATCAATAGAAGATCAAGAGTTTATTAATTTAATAAATTCTCTACCAACAGAAATAGGGCAACCGCATCACATAATCGCTGCTAAAAAATGGGTTAATGCAATGAAGCTTTGTGCTGTTTTTGGTTTACGACCTATTGAGTTAAGACACTTGGTTTATAAAAAGAGAAAAGATGAACTTTGGTGTATGTATGAAAAAAGATCGGGTCAGGGCGTAACAAAACCAAGAATATTAGAACCTCTTTATTTAGTTGATAATGATGGCAATGTTCATTATGAAGAAGTAGTCAGATTGTACAAAGCGGGTCTATTAGAACTTCCCTATCAATGTATGCCAGATTGCAAAACTGTTGAGGGTGTTGGTGATCAGATGGGTAAATGGTTAAAACAGAAAGCGGGTTGGATTTCTCTTAAAGCATTAATGGCTAAAAGGGGTGAAAGTCTTGGTTGTTATAGCTTTAGACATTCTTATTCATTAAGAGGTCATCAATTAGGAATTGATGCGGGAAGTGTTGCTGATGCAATGGGGCATACATTAAGAACACATCTTGAATCGTATGATTATGCTAAAACTACAACTACTAAAAAAGCATTTATAAAAGCTAGAGAACTTCAAGCGGTTTAATTATTGACAGTCGATCTAAAAAAATGCACTTAGATTTTTTGTGAAAAGTTTTTTGATTTTTCGAGAATTATTAACTTTTTACAGTTGCAATTAAAATTTTAGACTAAATTTAACTTTAAATAAAAACATTGATGGCTATAAAACTTGAAGATTTAAAAGTAGATTCTCAAGTAAAACGCATTATTGGGCGAGAAGTTGTATCAATTGTAAGTTCTCAACTAAATGGAGAATACTGTCAAATTGTTGTAAGAGATGGGCAGGGAAAGTTACATGACCAAGTTCTTTTTAGAGATCAAGAATCGGAATTAGAATTAATAAGTGGAGGGAAAAAATGGAGTTCAAGGTTATTATCGATTTGAAAAAATTCCAGGTAAAAAAATTATTTTTTAAACTAGAAAATGTTTTTAATTTTCTATTTTTCGGAAAAAAGTTTAGTTAATTCTATAAAATTTTTTATCCAAACCAGAAATTACATTACTTTTAATAGGGCTTTGAAATTTTTTAAATTTCGACATATTTATAATATAAATTGAACACCACAAGGATATCCATCTGAATTGCCTTCGAGACTTAGAAGTATGAAAAAATTAGAAGATTTAATTCTCACTTATAAAGATTTCCCAAAAAAAGGTATTGATTTTAAAGACGTTCTTGAAATTCTTAAATATCCAGATATTTTTCAGGAACTTATTTTAAAAATGTCTTCAACTCAATTTTTAAAAAATGCTGAAGCAATAATTTCCATAGATGCAAGGGGATTTATTTTTGGTTCTGCAATTGCTCTAGAATCATCTAAACCTATGATTGTTGCACGAAAACCGGGAAAGCTACCAGGACATACATTAACAAAAGAATATGATTTGGAATATGGAAAAAATTCTCTTTCAATTCAAAGAAATGCCCTAAAAAAATTCAATTCTTTCGTGATTGTAGATGACTTGTTAGCTACGGGAGGGACAGTTAATTGTGTCTCGAGTTTGCTTCAAGATCAAGGAAAGGAAATTCTAGGTTTAATAACCGTTATTGAATTAAAAAAATTGGAAGGAAGATCAAAATTTGATTTTCCTGTTCAGGCTGTTATTTCGCTATGAAAAAAAATAATAATTAAATTTAAAAAAGAGGAATTGTTCAATATTTATGTACATCAATTTAGGTGCGATGTTTACCTCATTTCAAATTAGATAAAATAGTTAGAAGTTTTAGTTGATTGAATTTAAATTATTCCTATTGATCCTGCTGTGAAGCCAACTGCAAGAAAAAAAACAAATTCCAATAAATCTCTTGGTAAAGAATTCACTATAAAATTAATGCGAGTCATTTGACCTTGTGCTCCTCAGGTATAAATTTTTAAAAAATATAACTAATTATTTTTTCTGTTGAGGGAAATAAAAGTTTTTTTTTCTTTTTTCTAAAGATTTCATAAAAGTCAAATTTCAATAAGAAATAATTTACAAAATGCCTTTTAAAACTCTTAACCAAATTAATATACTGCTCAAATTCTCTATAAATGCTATATTTTGTACTATTAATGAATAAAAAACGTGAATTTATGGATTACAAAAAGAAATCCTTAAATAAATTAAATCAAAAAGAAAGCTATGAGGAAATCGACACTAGGTTGGCTTCTGGATGGTACGTTGATGCAGTAGATAATAGAAAAAATAAAAAATACAAAACAGATAAAGTTTCTTTCAAAATTTCAAAAAAATTTAAATTATCAAATCAATAATTTATCTATAAAAATCAAGAGAATTCAACTATTTATAATAAAAACTGATTGTATAAGTTCAGAAAGTGGCACAAATCGTCTAAAAATGTAGCCGTTGATACTTGATTTTGTATACCCAGATACACTATCTTAAGGTGTACTTTAAATTTCGTGTGAGGAAATTTATGAAGCTTTTTAAAAGCTTGCTAGTAGCACCTGCAACATTAGGCCTTCTTGCGCCAATGTCTGCTACTGCAAACGAAGTTACTATTAATGACTTCAACCCAGCAGAAGAACTTGCTATTACT
>CACJNU010000021.1 GCA_902594875.1 uncultured Prochlorococcus sp. | reverse complement strand
TAGCAAATCTTTCTGCAACAATCATTTCTTTATAGGTATCTAATTCTTCAACTTCTTTTAGAGAAACCTTGGCTCTATCATCCCATTTCCTTAATTGAATTGCGTCTTTAAAATATATATTATTTTCCAGTTCAATAATCTCTTTTTTTTCTAAAGCTCCACCTTGTACCACAAAGCTTTTTTTAGATGATTTAGCTAATCTCTCATAATAAGAATTATCGATTGAGCATAAATATCTTTTTGCTACAACGTGTAAGCGGATACTTTCTGTGATTTTTTCAGAGAAAAAATCTTTTAAAAAATTTGAAGCAATAATTTCATGGTTAAGATCTTTTATTTTTTTTACGTCATTTTCTTCAATAAAAAGATGACCTATATCATGCAATAAAGAAGCAATTACTATATGCCTTCTGCCATCTTCAGTGCGAGCGAGTGATGCTGTTTGAAGAGCATGTTGTAATTGAGAGACAGATTCATCATAAGCAGTTTTTCCTTCCTCATTAATAAAATCAAATAATAAATCTGCAAATTCATCGTTATCAGAATCTTGTAATTTGTTTTTGAAATTTTTTATAGTTTTGTATTTCACTTAATTTCATTTAAAATAAAGTGATATTAATTGATTTGAATTAAGAAGTAATTAAGAAATGAAAAAAAAGTTTTTGTATTTTTAAAAATTAATCTGAACTTAAACTTTTTTTAAATTCCCTCTAAAAAAAACATAACTTTAAAAGATAAATATTCTTTATTCTTTGGATATCAACTACTCAAAAAATGTTAAAGAGTTTTTTTTCTAAAACAAAAGTCCTTGCTATAGGGATTCTAGCGTCTTCAGCAATGTCAGTCTCTGCAATTGCACAAGAAATTATTAATTTCGCAATTACTGACCTAGAAGGAATGGAACAATTGCAAACTGAGTTTGGTCCCTTCAAAGATAAATTGACTGAAAAAACTGGATTGAATTTAAAGTTTTACCCTGTTCCGAATAGAACAGCTGCAGTTGAAGCTATGAGAAATAAAAAGATTGATTTAGTTTTAACAGGCCCTGCAGAATACGTAATTTTTAAAAATAAGACAGATGCCCAAACTCTCGTAGGGTTTTCAAGACCAGATTATTTTAATTCTATTGTCGTAATGGCTGATGGTCCAATACAAGATGTAAAAGATCTTAAGAATAAAAAAGTTGCAATGGGATCAGTTGGCTCCACCTCAAAGCACTTGGCTCCTTTTCAAGTTATGAAAGATGCAGGGCTAAATCCTTTAATAGATATAAAGCCTTTTCATACAAGCGTTAAAGTTGGTTGGGAAGCACTCAAAAGAGGTGATGTCGCTGCATTTGCTACAACCAATGATAAGTTTTTGAAATTAAGATCAACTGATAAACAGTATCAACCAGGTGCATTTAAAGTTATTGCTAGAAGTAGAGATTTGCCTAATGATATTTTGCTTTATAGAAAAGGTTTAGATAAAAAATACGTGAATAAAATAAAAAGTGCTCTGTCTAAGAATTCTGATGAAATGATAAGTGCAATACTTCTTGGAGAAGATAATAAGAAATTTACTGGAATGCAATTTTTACCTAATACAAAAGATAGCGATTATGATTACGTGCGATCAATGTATAAAACCATTGGAGTAAATAAATTTAATAAATTTTTGTAGATTAGAAATTTCTTTATTATTTTTTTCAAGAGAATCTCATGGAAAAGTTTACAAAATCATCTATTCTAAGAGATTCTCATGAAATATTAAAAGTAACAAATTTAAGTAAGTCTTATAAAAATAAAAAAGTTTTAAGAGAAATAAATTTAAATGTAAGTTATGGAGAATCAGTTGCACTAATTGGATCTAATGGTAGTGGAAAATCTACTTTAATCAAATGTCTTTTAGGTTTAACAAATATTGAAAAAGGAGAAATTTATACTAATCAGATACGCTTGAATATGAAAAATAATAATTTACTAAAGTTTTATAGACGAGATATTGCTTTTATTTGGCAGACTCATAATTTAGTACCAAGGTTGAGCGTTTTAAGTAATGTTATTCATGGATCTTTAAATTCCCACCCAAATCCTAGATTATGGTATCAGGCATTTGCTCCCTCTGAAATTAGATCTAGGGCTCTGAATTGTTTAGATCAAGTTGGATTAAAAAATTTTGCAAAGAATAACGTTAATACACTTTCTGGAGGGGAATCTCAAAGGGTAGCAATAGCGCGTGCTCTAATGCAAAAACCCAAGTTAATGATCGCTGATGAACCTGTCGCAAGTCTAGATCCAAAGGTTGGAATTGAAGTTATGAACCTTCTAAAAGATCTCACTTTAAAGCAAGGAATTACGCTATTTTTTACAACTCACGACCTAAAACATGCTGAACATTATGCAAATAGAGTAATTGGTTTGAAAGATGGAGTAATCAAAATAAATATTAAATCTAAAGAACTTAATGAACTTGATGTTGATGAATTTTATGCTGCATAAAAATGAAAAATAATTATAGAGATTTACCTCCAAGATGGGATAAAACAAATAATTTAGTTTATTTCTCATACCTTTTAGTTCTATTGTTTTTCATTTGGTCTAGTAAGCAAGTTGGTTTATCGCCTCTTGAGTTGTTAAAAGGTATGCCATATATGATTCGTCTTCTTAGTGAAATGCTACCTCCAAATTTTTCAAGGATTTTCCCTCTTTTGAAATCGATTCTTGAGACTTTACAGATAGCATTTGTAGGGACATTTGTAGGAATATTGGGAGGATTTTCTTTGGCAATATTTGCGGCTAAAGAACTAAGTCCAATTCCAAAATTGTATAAAATTTCTAGAGGCTTAATTGCATTTTTCAGAACGATTCCAGATCTTATCTGGGCAATTTTCTTTGTTGCGACTATTGGACTTGGTACCTCAGCTGGGACCCTCACCATAATTGTTGATACTATTGGATTCTCTGGGCGTTTCTTTGCAGAAGCCATGGAAGAGATTGAAAAAAAACCTCAAAAAGCATTGGAGGCAATAGGTATTTCAAAAATAGCAATAATTTTTTGTGCAGTACTCCCTGAAGTCTTACCGTCATTTATTAATACTTCATTATTTAGTCTTGAAAAAGCAGTACGTTCATCTGTAGTTTTAGGATTAGTTGGAGCAGGAGGAATTGGTATTGAATTAAAAGTTGCAATGGAAATGTTTAATTATGATCAAGCATCCACAATATTAATTTTAATTTTTATACTTGTAATTATTGTTGAACAATTGAGTGTGAATATTCGGAACAAATATATTAATAATTAGAGCTTAATTTCTACTTAAATCATATTTAACCTAAGAAAAATATTTTGGGATTAAATAGATTTTAATAATGCTAAGTAAAGGTCAAAGATGCGTTATAGGTATGCTAGATGGTTTTGGTATCTCATATCTTGAGGGAACTGAATTGCCAGTAATAAAGAATAAATTAATTAAAAAAGGTTTATTCAAAAAAGTGTCAGGATGTTATCCAAGTGTCACCAATGTAAATAATGTTGGTATCGCAACTGGTTCATGGCCTGTAGATCATGGAATTATTGCAAATTCATATTTTAATCGCAAAAATGGTAATCCTGAATACATGAATGACAAAAACCTAATAAAGGTTGATTCGGTTTTTATTGAAGGGAAAAAGCGAAACAAAAAGGTAGCAATTTTAAGCTCCAAAAAGAAATCAACTGAGCTTTTTGGAGATTCTGTTGATATAGCAATAACTGCTGAAAACCCCCCGAAAGATTTAGTTGAAGCTATTGGAGAACCTGCTCATATTTATTCTTCTGAAGTTAATGATTGGCTTTGGCAGGCAGCAATTTACTTATTAAAAAACGATAAATCTATCGACTTAATTTATGTGCACATAACTGACTATCCAATGCATAGATGGGCTCCTGAGGAAATAGGTTCACAGTTACATCTTCAAAAAATGGATGCAAGACTTGGAGAGATAACTAAATGTGCTCCAGACGCAGCTATTCTTCTAACAGCTGACCATAGTATGAACAAAAAAACTAGATGTTGGAATTTAGCTAAAGTCTGTGAAAACAGAGGCATACCTTTGTTATTCGCATTGTCTCCAGAGCGAGATTACTATATAAAACATCACAAAAATTATACTGGGTGCTCATGGATATGGCTAAAGGATCCTGAAGATAAAGAGCCTGTTAGAGAGATCATAAAGTCTCTTGATGGCGTTGATGAAGTTTATGATAGTAAGTATATTGCTGATAAATATAAAACTAGTATCAATCATATTGGGGATTTGGTTGTCGAAGGTGATAAAGATACTATGTTTGGAGAAGCCGATGAAGAATATGAGACCTTAGATGATGGTTATCGCGCTCATGGCTCATTACATGAAATGGAATTGCCCATGATTATTTACAACACAAATCTTGAAATTGATAAATTTAATAAATTGACTCATAACAAAGATTTGACAATTCATCTATGGGATAAATAATTTCCTATAAAAGTAAGCACGAAGAGGTATGGAATTTAGAAACAGATCCATCAGAAAGAGAAGAATTATTTTGGAATTTTATTGATGAAGTAGGAGATGAAGCATTAGATGGTATTGATTTACATATCCTTAATTTAATTTATAAAAATGATGATTTGTATTCAATGCTTATTGAAGAGTGTAAAAAAAGAACTAAAGATTAAATGAAACGCTTACTGCTTCCACTCCTAGCTACTATCGCTTTACCTAATTCTGTTAATGCAAATATACAAATCAAAGATAGATTAGATACTCCTCATATTAATTTTATTAGTCAAAGAGCAATAGCCAATGTTGACTTAGAATTTGATGAACCTTCAGGTTTAGTTTTTGATGTAGATAAAAAGTCTCTTTGGACGGTTAGTGACGACACTTCCAAATTGTTTAATTTAGATCTTCAAGGAGATATAAATCGAAAAAAAACAATTAATTCTCCTCTCGATGAAAGTGAAGGTATTACCTTAAATAAAAAACGTAATCTTTTAGTAGCTGTAATAGAATCTCAATATCCTAAAGTAGTTACTGTTGAATTGGATAGCGGAAAACATAAAAACTACTTATTAAGTGAAATGAAGAATTTTTCACTTATAAAAAAATTCTTTAAATTGCAGACCTTAAATAAAAGTCATGGACTAGAGGCAATAACTTTTTTACCAGAAGAGGAAACATATATTGTTGCAAAACAAGATTTTCCAGCAATGCTAATAAAAATTAACGGTGAATTAAATAAAATACTTAGTTTTAGAAAAATTGAAAAGTTCTCCAACTATGAAAATCAATTAAATAGTTTTGATATTAGTGGGCTTGATTATGATGTATTAAATAAAAAAATCTGGATATTGAGTGGTTTAAATAGGGAAATCTATATTTATGATTGGGATTCAAATACAATTATTAATCAATATAAAATCCCCTACATGAATTGGGCTGGAGGAATAGCAGTAAATTATGATGATAATAAATTTCACATAGTTACTGATGTAGATAATGAAGAGCCAATGTTATTTGTTCATTCTTATAACCCAGAATTAATATATCAAAATAAATAAAAATTTTTACAAAATAAGGAAAGCTTAAATGAAACGCTTACTACTTCCACCGCTATATTAAATACGATTGACAGTCGATATAGAAATTATAAAAATTAAATATTTCAGTAGATCGGAAGAAGAAAGCAAAAATATTACATGCTTTACTTACTTTTAACCTTGATATGTTTTAAATAAATTTAATTGATTATTTCTATGGAAAAATTTTCCCAAAATCTTCTTAGGCTTTCTCTTTCAATATTATTTTTAAGTTTTCCTATTGGTTTTTTATTCGCAGGTTTTGAATATTTAAATACCAAAAAGTTTTTATCATCAAAATATGATGAATTAAATGAAAAGATAGAAGACTATATTGAGGATATGGAAAAAACTTATCCTGAAACTATAAAATATTTTCCTTCAACTAAATTGGCAGATAAATCTCCTCTTGCAACATTACTTTTAACAAAATCAACTATGAAATTATTTCAAGTTTCCGAATATCTAAAATATAAAAATTCTATTTTGAATACTACTGACGAGATATCAAAGACCGTTGATGCATTTATAGAAGAATTAAGAATTGAATATCCCGAATTAAATAGAATACTTCCTAGATGAAAAGCTTTCTCTTAGCTGAGCTTTTGTTAGTTTTAATTACTCTAATTTTTGTTTCTCTAAAACCAATTTCTAGAATTTATATTGCTGATTACCTGGAGAAGATATCGTTATTTTTATTCAAAACAATAAGTGAAAAAGATTTAAATGATTGGTATGAAAAAGAGATAAATATGAATTACTTGATAAATTAAGCGGGCCTTCTTATTGATAGATGAAAAAAAATATAAAAGGTTTTTTTTAACTAAAAAATATGCAATTAAATCTTAAAAATGTTTGATTAATCAATCTATTTGCGCTTACTGCTTAAATGAAATTTAACAAGATTAGAAATTACTTAAACAAACCTTATATAGAATTTATATTTTTCTTTAAAACAAAAATTATACAATTTTGCATATTGTAATTAGTAATACAAATTAAATGAAAAAGTTATTTTCTCTTGTAATGGGGGCAGCTGTTATAGGAACAGCACTTGCACCTTCAGCAAATGCATGGTGGTGGGGTAAAAAAGGTTCTGAAAAGGCTTCAATTACTGTTTATACTGCTCTAGAGGATGACCAAATACCAAATTATCTAAAATCCTTTGAGAGAGATTACCCGAATATAGAAGTTAATATTGTTAGGGACTCAACAGGTATAGTTACTGCGAAATTATTGGCTGAGGCTGAAAACCCACAGGCAGATGTGGTTTGGGGTTTAGCTGCTTCAAGTTTATTAGTAGCTAATGATAGAGGTTTGATTCAAGGTTATGCTCCAAAAGGCCTTTCGAATGTTAAACCAAGCTTTAGGGATCCTGCAAAAAAACCTTCATGGGTTGGAATTGATTCTTGGATTTCTGCTTTTTGTGTTAATAAAATTGAGGCCCAAAAAAAAGGGCTATCAATACCTAAATCTTGGGCAGATTTAACAAAACCAGAATACAAAGGTCACATAGTTATGTCTAACCCTGCATCCTCTGGAACAGGTTATTTGTCAGTAGCTTCAAGATTACAAAATTTACCTTCTGAAGAGGATGGTTGGAATTACCTTGACGCTCTTCATACAAATATTGCTCAGTATATGCATTCTGGATCTAAGCCTTGTAAGGCTGCAGGTAAAGGAGAGTATCCAATAGGGGTTTCATTTGGTTACAGAGCTGTAAAACAGGTAAATATGGGACAACCAATTGAGGCTGTTTTTCCTAAGGAAGGTTCTGGATGGGATGTAGAAGCTAATGCCCTTATCAAAAAAGACAAAATAAAACCTGCTGCTAAGACTTTTCTTGATTGGGCAATTTCTCCTGAAGTCTCAAGAGAATATGCAAAAAGTTTTGCAATAACAGCTGTTGAAACTGATGTTCCGCTTCCTAAAGGTTTCCCTTCCAATCCAGAGAAACAGCTTGCAAAAAATGACTTACAATGGGCTGCGGTAAATAGGGAGAGAATACTAGCAGAGTGGGCAAAACGCTATGATGGCAAATCTGCTCCTAAGTAAAAATTAAAAGCATATAAATAAATTCCATGAATTGCTAATTCATGGAATTTATCATCTAGATGAATAATTATTTTAAATTTAATGATTAAAAAAGAAGGAAGTTTTAAATATTTAGAAATCAAAAATATCAGTAAAAACTTTGGGGAAACATTCGTTTTGAAAAATATTCACTTGGATGTTTTTAAGGGAGAATTTTTATGTTTATTAGGACCAAGTGGTTGTGGAAAAACAACTCTGCTAAGAATAATTTCTGGCTTAGAGAGACAAACAAATGGCGATATTGTTCAAGATGGGCTTTTAATTTCTAATTCCCCCACTGAGAAAAGAGACTTTGGAATTGTTTTTCAGTCATATGCATTATTTCCAAACCTTAATGCAAAACAAAATATAGCTTATGGTCTTGAAAATAAAAAAATAAATAAAAAAGAAATTGAAAAAAGAACTAATAATTTAATTCGTTTGGTTGGATTAGAAAAAAATTCTGACCAATTTCCATCTCAATTATCTGGAGGTCAACAACAAAGAGTGGCTTTGGCGAGAGCCATGGCATTATCTCCTGGTTTACTTTTATTAGATGAACCTCTTTCAGCACTAGATGCTCAAGTTAGATCAAAATTAAGAAATGAAATTAAACTAATACAAAAGAAACTTAATTTAACTACTATCATGGTTACCCATGATCAAACTGAAGCTTTATCTATGGCAGATAGAGTTGTAGTCATGGAAAGAGGTCATATTGCTCAAATTGGAACACCTTTTGAATTATATGAAAATCCAATTACACCTTTTGTTGCTGATTTCATAGGGAAGATGAATTTGTTAAAAGGTAAATATGATAAGAAAAATTGTGTTTTTTATTATCTTAATAATAGATTTTTAATTTCACAGAATAAAGAATATTCATTTTTAGAAAACTGCTTGCTTGGTATTAGACCTGAAGATATTGAAATTATTAAGTTCAGAAAAAATATAGAAAAGGAAGAAAATATTCTTAGAGTAAAAATAAAAGAAATTACTTATTTAGGAACGATTTTTAGATTAACAGTAGTTTTAGAATCTAAGCTAGAAGAAAATATTTTTGTAGACGTTATTTCTAATCAAGTGATCTCTAATAATTTAAAAATTGGAGATTTTATAGATATTAAATTAAAAAAAGAAAAAATTAAATTATTTGAAAGTAATTTATAAGTCAATGTATTTTAAAAAAAATCTTAACAAAAGTTTTAACATCTTATTATTAAAAATTTTAATTATTTTTGTATTTATATTAGTTAGCTTTTTTATCATAATTCCTTTACTTCCATTATTCTTAAAAAGCTTTAGTGATAACAAAAATAATTTTATAGGATTAGAAAATTTTACAAACTATATTCAAAATCCATCCTTAACGCAATCCTTTATAAATAGCTTAAAGGTGGCACTTACTACGACTTTTTTTTCTGTATTAATTGGATTTATTTATGCTTATGCTCTCACGAGGACAAGATTACCATTTAAAAAATTTTTCAATACTTTTAGCTTATTTTCTTTATATATTCCACCCCTGGCTGTTGCCATAGGTTTAATTTATATTTTTGGAAAACAAGGTTTAATTACTCAAGGATTTTTTGGGACTATTCCTGGATTTGATATAAATCTATATGGTTTTAATGGAATAATTATAGGTGAAATTTTTTACTGCTTTCCTCAAGCTCTAATTATTCTTGTGTCAGCATTAAATCTTAGTGATCAAAGATTATATGAAGCAGCAGAATCTCTGAAAGCATCTCCACTTAGAAAATTCTTAACTATTACTTTACCCAATATCAAATATGGACTGATGAATTCATTTTTTATATGTTTTATTTTATCTTTTACGGATTTTGGAGTTCCTAAAGTTGTTGGGGGGAACTTTAATGTACTTGCTACAGATATTTATAAACAAGTTGTTGGTCAACAAAACTTTGCCATGGGAGCAACTATTAGTATCTATCTTTTAGTACCCTCAATTTTGGCTTTTCTAATTGATAAAAATTTCCAAAAGAATGAAGCATCTCTAATTTCGGGAAAATCTATACCGTTTAAACCAAGGAAGAATCTGATAGTTGATTCAATAATGTTTATTTTTTGCAGTTTAATTTTGATTTTAGTAATTGGGGTCTTTTCATCTATAGTATTAGCCTCGCTGATAAAAATATGGCCATACGATATTTCTCTATCATTACAAAACTTTAGATTTTCTAATGTAGCTGGAAATGGTTATGAACCTTATTTTAATACTGTTTTCATGTCAATTTATACTGCAATATTTGGGACTATATTTGTATTTTTTACAGCTTATTTAGTAGAAAAATTTAAACCATTAAAAAAAATAAGAATGCTAATATACTTTTTTTCAACATTACCAATTGCAATTCCTGGCTTAGTACTTGGCTTATCCTATATTCTTTTTTTTAATAAACCTTCTTTCTCTGTACCCTTTTTAGATTTTCAAATATTTAATCCTTTCTCATTACTTTATGGAACAATGGGAATCCTTGTATTAGCTAATATCATACATTTTTTCACAGTGTGTTTTATATCAGCAACAACAACTTTAAAACAAATTGATAAAGAATTTGAAGAGGTATCAGAGTCTTTAAAAGTTCCTTTTTATAAAACCTTTTTAAGAATAACGATACCATTATCACTCCCAACAATCTTAGAGATAGGAAGTTATTATTTTGTTAATTCAATGATAACTGTATCAGCTATTATTTTTCTCTACCCAGCAAAAATACCAGTTTCATCTGTTTCAATTGTAAACATGGATGATGCAGGAGATACAGCATCAGCGGCTGCAATGTCTACTCTTATCGTTTTAACAAGTCTATTCGTAAGGTTAATTTATGAATTTACTTCTAGGAATGTTTCGAAAAAATCTTCTGTTTGGATTAATCCATTAGAAACTTAAACACAACTTAAACTTAAATGAATAAACTCAATAATATGAAGAAAAAAATATGAAAATAAAACTTGTTATTTTTGATATGGCTGGCACTACTGTGAAGGATAAAAATGAAGTCACTGGATGTTTTTTAGAGGCCGCCTCAAGAACAGGTTTAAATACTAATAAAAATGAAGTTGATCGATTACATGGCATTCCAAAAAAGAAGGTCTTTCAATTATTATGGGAAGAGAGAATCGGTAAAGGTAGTAATAAATTTGAAACTTATGTGAATAAATCTTTTGAAACTTTTAAGGATATCTTAGAAAGTCACTATTTATCTACTGATATTGAACCAACAGAAGGCTGTCTTGAGTTATTTAGATCCTTAAAAACAAAAAATATTTTTATTGGATTAAACACAGGTTTTTATAGAAAAGTAACAAACATAATACTTAAAAATCTTGGATGGGATTTAGGACTTAATGATAATTATGTGGGAGGCTCATCTTCAATTATTGATGTATCAGTAACCCCTTCAGAAATTTATAATAACGAAGGCCGTCCTTCTCCATATATGATTCAAAAGGCAATGTATGTTTTAGGAATTGATGATCCTAAATCAGTAGTTGTTATAGGTGATACCCCATCTGATTTGAAATCAGGAGTAAGTGCAGGCTGTTTAAAATCTTTTGCAGTCACAAATGGAACTCATTCAAAAGAACAGCTTGAGGCTTATAAAAATGATGGACTTTTTTCTTCCTTAAATGAATTTTCATCTTACTTAAATCAATTTGTTGATGTCTAAAAATTGTAAAACTGATATAGCTATTATTGGAGCAGGTATTGTAGGTCTTGCTCATGCATTGTCAGCTTCAAAAAGAGGTTTTAGTGTAAAAGTTTTTGAGAGAGAAGAAAAAGCTATTGGAGCTTCAATAAGAAACTTTGGAATGATATGGCCAATTGGTCAACCTTTTGGAAAGCTATATAGTAGAGCTCTTAATTCTAGAAAAATATGGATTGAGACAGCCAAAAGCAGCGACTTTTTTTTAGATCAAGTTGGTTCAATTATTTTGGCATATAAAGAAGATGAATATCAGGTTATGAAAGAATATTGTGATTTGTCTAAGTTTAAAAATTCAAGTGCAGAATTACTTTCAATAAAGCAAATCTTTAATCTTAGCCCTTATGTTTTAAGTAAAGGATTAATTGGAGGATTGTGGAGTCCTACTGAAATGATTGTTGATCCTAGAGAGGCAATTAAAAAGATTACAATTTTATTAAAGAAAAAATATGGAGTTGAATTTAATTTTCGTACAACAGTTTCAAGTGTTGAGCCAAATTTAGTAGTTACAAGTGATGGTAATAAGATTAATACAAAAAAAAGTATAATTTGTTCAGGAGCCGATTTTGAATCATTATTTCCTCAAGAATATAAGAAATTTCATACAACCAAAAGTAAGCTTCAAATGTTAAGAACAATTAGTCAACCTAAAAACTTTAAGTTAGGACCTGCACTTTGTTCAGGTTTTACATTAACGCATTATGATTCTTTTGCTGAATGCTCATCAATTAATTCTTTAAAAGATAGATATAAAAAAGAGTTCCCTTTTGCAATTGAAAACGGAATACATATTATGATTTCTCAAAATGGATTAGGTGAAATTATTTTGGGAGATTCTCATGAGTATGGATTAACTTTTGATCCTTTTAATAATGAAGAAATAAATAAATTTATTGTCGATCAAGTTAAGAGTTTTATAAGTCTTCCTTCAATTGAGATAGCCTCAAGATGGAACGGAATATATCCTAAGTTAATAGGAGGAACTGAGTTAATAAAAGAAGTTGATGATTCAATCCTA
The DNA here is from genome assembly GCA_902594875.1 of uncultured Prochlorococcus sp. Lineage (GTDB taxonomy): Bacteria > Cyanobacteriota > Cyanobacteriia > PCC-6307 > Cyanobiaceae > Prochlorococcus_A. Next base: position 1,957 of record CACJNU010000021.1, on the reverse strand, counting down.
ATAGTCAATTGTTTGGGTGGTGCTGGAATGACCCAATCATTTGGACTCGCAGAAGAAATAGCTGAAGAATATTTAAATTTTTAGCTTAAAAAAATACTTTCAATTTTTGTAATAAAAAATTCCAATTCTAGGTTTTTAAAATTAGTATCTTTTGCCTTTTCATCTAATTCTCTAACCAATAAAATTTCATTAAAAAACTGATTTTTTTCAAAACTTTTTATTTCTTCCTTATTCATTTCACCTCCCTGAACCTTCAATGATGCTACTGAAGCTGATGAAAGTTTTGCAAAATAAGAAGAATCTTTTGTACATAGGTATCTTTTGGCATCAACATGCATTCTTACGCAATTAAAAATTTTATCTGAGAAAAAGTCCTTAATAAATTCTGCACCTATTTTTTCATGATCATTATATTTAGAATAGATTTCTTGATCAAGAAGTAAATGACCTACATCGTGAAAAAGGGATGCGATAATGATTTCATCTGATAAACCGTTATTTACCGCATGAGTAGCGGATTGAAGCATATGATCTGAGACTGTTATTTCCTCACCTGCATAATGTTCTTTACCTTTCTGAGAAAATAAATAATTAATCATTCTAAAGAATTCTTTTTTATCCTTTAAATTTATATTTTTCATCAAATTAAGATGTGCCATTTCCTTAAAATATATCTTATTAAAATAAAGGTTAATAATTTATATAATATGAAATAATGAAATCAGATTCTGAATCCAGAAAAAATCATATTTTTTTTAAGAGAGAAATTTTTGAAACCACTAAAAATGTAAATTTAAAAATCGAACATTTAAAGCTAAATAATTCCTCCATAGGGAGATATGGTTCTATTGACCATAATGGATCAACAATGGTGATAGCTAAGAATGAACAAGAAAAGATAATTGTTTTAAATCAATATAGATTTCCAGTTGAAGAATATATTTTAGAATTCCCATCAGGTACTATTAAAAATAATGAAAAGCCAATATCGACTATAAGAAGAGAACTCATAGAAGAGACTGGCTATTCTTCAAAAAGTTTCAAATATTTCGGAGAAATCTTTGAGTCGCCATCTTATTCTAATGAAAGAATACATTTGTTTTTAGCTAACAATATTTTTAAAGAGTCTAATTTATTAGATAAGGATGATGATGAGGAAATCGAAGTTTTATTTTTTAGTAAAGAGAAAATCAGAGATTTAATTTACTCTGGAGTAATAAAAGATTCAGCTACGATAGCCTTTTTTTTTAAAGTTTATGATTTAATCTAAATACTAATTTATTTTAAAAAAATAAATTTTTAAAAATATTTTTTATATCATTTACTGAATTCAGTATGAAATCTGCTCCTGCAATCTTTAGTTTGGATTCATATATTTCTCTCGCTTTTAAACTGTTTTTTAAATGCAAATGTGGTGGAGCGACAGCAAGACTTATGAATTTCTGCTCTGGAATTATTTTTCTTGAATTAATAATTGTTTTAACATCTGCTACCGTATCTCCAATATATGCTATGGGAGGAGCTGATCTTCCAAGCTCTTGATTAAGTAATTTTTTAGATAAATAAATGAAACCTTTAGGATCAGGTTTATCTGGAGCTTCTCCCATCGCGACTAGCGGAGGATTCAGAAGTTTTAATTTATTCTTTAATATATATTCAGCTGATGCCCTTTCTGCTCCACTTACAAAACCCCACAAAATACTATTTTGAGTTAGTTCGCTAAAAATATTTTTCTCGATAAGAATTTTTTCGTTTTTTATAAATCCTGTCCAAATTTCTGCTTCTAAGGGTGATTTCAAACCAAAATATAAATTTTCAAAATGGCAAACTAATTCTTTCCTTGTTGGAGGTGTAATAGTTAATCGATTTCTTACTATGTGTCTTTTTATTAGTTCTAAACTTAAATCCCAGTCGTTGTTCCAAATCCCTTCATTTTTTATTTCATCAATTTCGAAAA
>CACJNU010000020.1 GCA_902594875.1 uncultured Prochlorococcus sp. | reverse complement strand
TAGTCAATGAACTCAATTACGTTGGAGTTTTAGCCATTGAATTCTTCTATGGAGATAATGGTCTTTTAATTAATGAAATAGCTCCTAGAACACATAACTCAGCTCATTTCTCTATTGAAGCTTGCACTTCAAGTCAGTTTGATCAATATGTTTGCATCTCTTCTGGGATAATGCCACCAGAGATCAAAATGAACTGTGAAGGGGCAATTATGATAAATTTACTGGGGTTGAAAAAGAATTTCCCAATCTCAATGGAAACAAGAATTGAAATGTTATCTGAAATTGAGGGTTCTAATATTCATTGTTATGGCAAATCTCGAGAAATTCTGGGAAGAAAAATGGCTCACATTACATTTTTATTAAATGGTAAAACGCATTCAGAAAGATATGATGAGGCTCAAATTTTATTAACTATGGTAAGAGACATTTGGCCATTTCCAAATGCATAAAAAAATAAGTTAGAGTTAGATTACTGGATCTTTGGTTAAGTTCTTCTTTATGTGCTCTGATCTGACTCTCTTTCGACGTGAGGAGACTGTCGTGACGCGGTAGTAAACCGATCTTGTAATCGGAAACGAAAGCCCACTTTGAATCCTCTTCTGGCATTTCCAGGTCGATGCAGCAGAGAACTGACGGAGATCCGGTAAAAGGCTTAGAACTGCTGCTATAACGGCATTCTGAGTCTTTATATTTTTCTTTGTTTTAGTAGGATTGATTGCCTATGAAATTACTTCTTTTGATGAGTGTAAATAATTTTTTTCAAAAAATACTTGACGATCCATTTCCAATGTATTTATATTAATAGTACACATGTATTACCAGCTAATGACTTTAGGAGGAGCTAATGTTTGGACTAATTTTTCTTACGGTTATCGTAATGAGTCCCCAAGTGGCTGGTTGCTTAGCCCAGACCGCAGCAAATTAATTTTATTTATAAGGAATAAAAAATCTCCAAGAAATAGTATGAGAATTTTTGCTCATACATATTATGCAAATGATCTTGGTGAGCCAATGGCAATTAAATCATCTACTCAAATGTATTTGGATAATGCATGGGATAAATGGCATGACCTTCAATTAGAAGGTTGGACTTTTGAAGAACTTGAATTACCTGAATCTGTATGACTAACTTAAATCCAATCAAAAAGAAATTATCAAAAGTAGATAGAAAGATATCTATGCAAGACCCATCAAAATTATTAGCAGAATTTTTTAATGGTGTTGTCATTGAACTTGACGAAGAATATGAATATGACTCATAAAGAATTGATAGATCAAGTTTCCGCAAATTTATTTAAACAAAGTGGAAAGTTAGAAAGCAGAAGATCTTGGTTGGTAATGAGAAATTATCTTGAACAATTAGATACCGAACAACTTAAATCCATTCTTAAGGACCACGGATGATTTAAAAATTTTATTTATGCATTATTTATTTAGTTTTTATTTTTTTCTTAATTCTCAGAAAACTGTAAGTTGCAAAGCCAACCAAAAACATATCCAAGTAAATATGCCAAGTAGGAAAAATCTGGTGTATTAATTCCATTAACGTTTTATTGCCACTTGCCAATAAGGATAATCTAAATTTGATTTTTCTCTAATCAATTGTAATTTTCTAGAATTAATTTTTACTACTATTCCATCTGTTGGATATTTATTAAAAAGTTTCCCTTCAAGCCATTGTTTTCTAAATACTTCAACTTGGCTCGTAAAGTTGCATGAAATATCCTGAGGGATCGTGAAGCCAAGTTTTGAAAGACTCTTTTTGGACTCATATTGGTTAAGTGTTGAATTAAGTATTTGAAATGCGCAGAAGCTAAGACTTTCAGAAAATCCTTCTTTAGCTCTTAGAAATCCAGAAGCGATTCTCTGGGAGATATTTGGATTTTGGTTGGGTGCATATAATTCACCTCTAACTTGAAGAACCCCTCGTAAAGGGAAATTATTGGGAATGTCTTGGACTTTAATAAGGTTTCTAGTAACGTCTGACCCTTTTCTTGAAATTGCTTTCTCCAAAGTTCCATCCCTATATTGCAAAGCAACAGCACAACCATCAATTTTTGGTTCAATTAATAATTTGGTATCTACTAATAATCCTTTCAAAAATTCATCTATTGAATCCTTTTCTAATGAAGGTAAAACTAGTTTATTTTTCTTTTTAAAGTAATCACAATTGGGGTTTGTTCTTAATAAATTTTTTTCAAGTTGGTCGAACTGCTTATCAGAGATTAAAGCATTACCATTTCTATAATTATCGTCATACCATTCAATTCGTTCTTCTAAATAAGTCTTCATTTAATACGATGGCTTAAGTTTTTGGTCAGGTATCCAACTTGGTTTATCAATAATCCATTTTTCTCTATCTTCATATTTAACAGTCCAAAAAAGAAATGAAGAAGTTTCTTTTAGAGTTATGCCAATCAAATATCTTGTTTTTGGACTTATTGATATAAATCCAAAAATTATTAATAAAATAAGTTTAAAGATAACTTTAATCATTTAAAAAATTAGAGTAATTTTTGCGAACTTTTTAATTAATGCAATTCTTATAACCTTCAATCTTTGCTATTTTATCAATATTCAAACCTGTTTCTTCTAGTAAAGTTTCTCCTATATCGTCCTTATTAAATTTAGTTAAAGCACCTTTTGTAGAGTACTTAATACATTGGTTTTTGTATTTTGCTTCTTTGACAACAGGAGATAAATAAAAACCAAACAAGAGGATAAAAGCCCCATAGGTTACAACTTTTCTATGGTTTTTCCACCATTCATAAAATTTATTGGACACGAAAAATAAATGACTAATTTCTATTTTAAATTGACTGTCAACAAATTACTTTAGAAATTTAAGGATTGGTTAATTTATTTATTTTTCATTAATAGATTTAACCCAAGAATAATATCTTGATTTTCTAATCCTTTGCTCTTTTGAGACTAATCTATCAGCAGATTCTAGGGGTGATTCTCCTTTCTCAATTTTTGTTGTAATAGAAATACCAAAGCCTTTTGCTTCAATTTTTGCAATGCCACCCTCTAAAAAAAATAAAAAAGACCAACCTTTGTTCCATCCTAAATAGAAGGGATTTCGATACATTGCATTCTTTTGGACATACTCTTTAAATGATATTTTCCTTTTCAAGAAGTTACTTGTATTCACTATTACAAAATAAGAAGTTTACAGCTGATTATTTCTGGAAAGTAATTTTAGTATTTAAAAAATTTCTAGAGGGATACTTGACGCCTACGAGTAGTACATTTATATTAATAGTACAAGTGTATTATTTTTATGACTTCAGGAGTCGCTAATGTTCGGACTTATTTTTATCGTGGCAGCCTTATTGACCCCCCAACTGGCTGGTTGTTTAACAAAAAAAGTGGTTTATTAATTTTTTTTGAGAATTATAAGAAATCTGTATCTAATAACTTAAAAGTATATACTCATCTTTTCTATGCAAATGAATTAGGTGAACCAGCACAAATTAAAAATTCAAGACTTCATTCTATTGAGTGTGCTTGTGAAACATGGAATGAATTAATTTCAGGAGGCTGGCAAATTGTTACTAATAAATTCCAGTAATTATGATCAAAGTAAATCCTTCTGAATGGGAATATCTAAAAGAATCTACCCTAATACGAAAACGAACAAAGATTTGTATTACATGCAATCACTTTCGCTACAGCACTACAGAAACTTTTGCTACTATCTTGATCTGTCCAAAATACGAAAAACGCATACCACAGGGTGATCATTTACTTAAAGGGTGTGAGTATTGGCAAAAAAATAGGACGATATTTTCTCCTGAAGCATCCTAATTATTCTTAATTAAACTTCTCTAGGTAGAGATATTTAATTATGTAAACAAAGCATTATTTTATACAACTTAAGAAATTTTTTTTAAGTAATTTTGAGTCATGATTCAATTCTACTTTTCTATATTTTTATTAGTTGTGCTTACATTTTTTGCACTTTTATTAGATGCACCAGAATTGGCATCTTTAATTCAAACATTTTAGAAAATAATAAATCAGCATTTTTACTGATTTACTTTCTTAATCATTAAGGCTTAGGTTTAAATGGTTGAATAGGAGGGATCTAATGATTGACAGTCCACCAGAGAAGTTAAATTATAAAATTTAAATCTAGATAAAACTAATGCTAAATTTGGAATGAATCTTATATTTGAGATTCATTCCTTTTTAATTTCTTTCTAGAAAATATATTTTAAAAACATTAAATGTTAAAAGTAAAAAATCTGTTCATATTAAAATGATTTGAGGCCTAAATCTCTTCTTAGATAGTGGCTAACTTTACCTGAATCCAAATCCAGTTTTTTGTTCTTCTTTTTCTTCCCATTCATTAATAATTAGTTTCAATAAACTTTTAAGTTCTGAATTCGAAGCATCAGTATCTTTTTGAAGATTTATACAAATGTTTTTTATTTCCTCAAAAGCATTATCAATTAATATTGTTTTTTGATCTGGATTAGCCATAGAATTTTAAGATGCTCCATTACAGTTGAACCCACTGCAGTTTATAACCCTGAAAATATTCATTACAAAGATGTGGAATCTTTCATCATAAAAAAATGCCCAGGTTGTAAATATAGCAAAACCAGAGACAGCAAAAGCAGCATATTGAAGCCAATGTATTCCATAGCTGTCCAATCCATTTTTATCAAAATCAGAATTACTCAATTGCTTTTTTCTTTTTATAATAAAAATTTTTTTTTTAAAAGGAGAGTTTGTTTTGAATGAGAGATTTATTTTTTTCTTTAAGACACCTTAATGTATTAATAGTTTAAATAAAACCAGGTATTATCCAACCAAAAAAACCGTAGTTTATTATTAAAGCTAAAAAACCTATCATAGCAAATCTCCCATTCGTTATTTCGGCATTTTTCCAAAATTTACCCATATAGTTTTTATTTCTTTTCGAATTTTGATCTATAAAATAATTTGGTTCTAAAGGTTCCTGTAACCTTTTGATGGCGTATAAGGAGAATTGAATTGTAATTGCGACGATAACGACTATAAAACTAGTAAGAGCATCCATTTTTAGATTTCATGTGTGATCAATTAGTAAGCCAAAGAGTAAATGACATTTGTGTATATCAAACATTTCCTCATTTCTTCTTTATTGACAGAGGAAACCTTAACTTGAATTATTAAAGAATGTAACATATATAAAAATAATTAGTATGAATTCTTACTTTTTCTTTGGATTTAACATTTTTAAGTACTTTTCCGTTACATTTATGTGTCAGCAACATCCCTGGACTAGACTTAATTGAATTACAGAATAAGCTTTAAAGTTTTTACTTTAGATCAGATAAAATATTGATAAATTTATAAGGAATATATTTTCAATGTTATTTATTTAAAATGTTTTTAATAACTAGAAATTATTATTTTTGTTTGATTTCAGGAAGGTAGAATTTATTGCCTAATGTGTAACCAATTGACATTAGAACGAACCCAATAAGTTGAGGTAAATGAGAATTTGCTAAAGAGATTTTTTCAATCATTTATCAATCTATAAATTTCTATAATAATAAAATTTTTTAAATACTGTAAGTCTATTTTCTTTTTGATTCTTTAATCTCCCCAGATTTTTTTAGTGAATTAACAAGTCTTTCATTTTCTGTTTTTAAATTTTCTAATGCAGATTTTGTGAATTGTTCTTTAGCCTCAAATTTTGCTGAACTTATAACTTTTTTATTGGGGAGTTTTTTCTTCGGTTCTGACTTCATATTAAACAGCAATTTAAAAAATTTTAGAAGTTATTTTTTTTGAGTTAGGTATTATTTTTTACAGTTTTCTGGTTAATAATATTTGTTTACATAGACAAATTAATCTTTATCTTTTGGGAGCCTTAACCATCCAGTAGTCCATTCTGATTTTAGTTTTGCCCATGAGATTCTTTTAATATCTTTTTTATTTTTGGTAGGAAAAATATCAACCCATCTATCTTCATTTTTCCCACCATAAGCTTTAACTTGAAAATGCCTATTACCATTAATTGTTTTTGATGCTGTCCAACACAAAGTAGGAGGCCATTTCATGAGATATTTTAAAAGTTTAAAAACTAAAGGTTGCTTTGCCCAGTTAACACTAAACCATAATATGCAATCGTACCAAGGATAAGTATAATACCAAGTATTCTAATAAGCATGATTTAATATTTTTAAAATTCAGATTATATTAGAGAAATTTTATAAATTTGCGTTGAAGATTTAATAATTTCTAATTTTTCCTTTTTTTATTTCTAACTATGGAGTGGCAAGATTCAGGATGCCATTCATTCTGAATTTTGCCAATAAAATCATAAATAAATGAATCGGGACATCCAGTTTTTTTTTGAAGTTCTGAAATTTCTTCTTTAATGAATTCATATACATTAGTTATTATCCCTAAATTATCTTCTTGGGAGGGAGCCCATTTTTTATTCTCCATTAATATTTTTTAAATTATTTTCCACAATATCGTAATAGGTTATGTCTCCATAATCAGCATCTGAACAACATAAATCTCCATATAGTTCCTCTAACAAATCGTAAGCATCTGAATACTTATCAAAACTTTGAGCTGTTAATTCGTCTTCTTTCCCATCAATTCTAATTATTTTGTACGTCATATTTTACTTAGATGCAAAAAGTATTTTTTTTGATTCATTAGATCATCTTATTAATAAAAATCTTATTTAGGAGTATTAGTTGGGTAAAGCTTCTGAATTTTATTTTTTTGAATTTCTATTTTTCTTCTTTCATATTTTTTTGCCATTATTTTTCTAATAAATAATTGTGGGATAAGCCAAACTAACGCAATAGCTATAGCCATGAAAGCAGGATTTCTCCACGTTAACCTAATAATCTCTTGTATATATTCTTGATTGAAAATTTCCATAGATTGAATTTTGATGATAAAAATATCTTTGCTTTCTTTTATAAAATCTTTTAAAAATCCAAACCCATCATAACCTTAAAAAATCTAATAAGGAATTTTATAAATTTTTTCTTTTTCTAGTTTGTTTTCTTTTATATTTGGATTTAGATTAATTTTTTATTTTTTAGTTTAAAAATGTCTACTTATCTAATTACAGGATCAAATAGGGGTATTGGATTAGAACTATGTAGGCAAATTCATAAGAGGGGAGATAATGTAATTGCAACGTGCAGGAAAGCTTCAAAAGAACTTAGCGATTTAGGAGTGAGAATTGAAGAGAATATAGAAATTTCTTCTGATGAGTCGATAACAAATTTGCGTAAAAAACTATCTGGAGTTAATTTAGATTGCTTAATTCATAATGCAGGAATTTATGAATTTAATTCTTTTGAAAACTTAGATAAAAAAAGTATTTTGCGGCAATTTGAAGTTAATGCATTGAGCCCAATATGTATGACCCAATCACTTAAACACCTTTTAAAAAGATCTTCTAAAGTTGCTTTTATCACAAGTAGAATGGGATCTATTGAAGATAATTCATCTGGAAGTTCTTATGGTTACAGGATGTCTAAGGTAGCCTTGTCAATGGCAGCAAAATCACTTTCTATAGATTTATCAAGAGATGATATTTATGTAGCTATTTTGCATCCTGGGTTAGTGAGTACAAGAATGACTGGCTTTATAAGAAATGGAATTAGTCCTGAAGAATCAGCAAATGGCCTTTTAAAACGTATTGATTCTTTAAATAAAAATAACTCGGGTACGTTTTGGCATGCCAACGGAGAAGTTTTACCTTGGTAATATCTATATTTTTATTTTTAAGAGATTTAAATCGTTAATTTGTTAAAAAACTTTTAAATTTTTAAGGAATTTCTTTCCTTGTTTCATTCTTTTAGTTATCTTTAAGAAAACATTAGTAAAGGAGGTGATTCATTGTCGTATCTACCGAAAAATGCGGTTATTAAAGGGGCCGTGAATTCAGTATCTTCATCACATTCATCGGTCTCTTTTTCTTTGATTAAGAAAAAAGGTTTTATAATCAATAGATTTATATAAATCAGTTACTTAATAATTAAAAGCCCTGCATCTTATTAAGTTGTGGGGCTTTTTTATGAATTTAAATAATCTTTCAAAATTTGCTCTATCTTTTTTGGCCAAAGTAAATTAAAGCTAAAAAAGATAAAGTGCTTACCAACGCGATTAAGTACCACCCTGTTGAGGAGTTGCTAGTTACTTCGTTCATTTATTTTGATTTATCGGAGGAATTGATTATTTGAGTGAAAATCACAATTGATATCATTAAAAAAACTAAAAGGATGTAAGTTACGTTCATTTATAAAAAAATGCTAATTATCAAAAAGATTATTCCTAGAACTACCGTAACAATTGCTCCATCTACTAATAAGTCTTTCCATGTATAACTTTTAAGCATCCTTGTTTTATCTTCTTCACTCATAAGGTTCTTTAACCACGTCCAATCTAAAAGCTGTGTCAATGCAACACCAAAAACTAAATGACCAAACAAAATACCAATTAGATCAATTCTAGAAATATCTTTAGTGAGACTCGTAACAATAAAAAAGTCCACTAGCTTTTTTCTTTACTAGATAAGGCACCACCTTCTTTTTTGTATTTTTCCCAAGCTTCGCTTATTTTTGCTTTAGAGAAATTTTGTTTTCCCTCAGACAATTTATTTTTGAGGTTGTTTAAACTATTAGTCAGTTCTTTTTTTGTTGGTTCATCAAGGAAGTTTGATGTTAATTTCCATAAGTACCAGCTACTCGCTAGAAGAAGAATTAATCCAAGTAGTTGCATATTATTTTTTTTACTATGCTACAACTTTTTAAATCGTTTCGATAAATTAATTTAATTAATGCACGCAGAATTTTTTGACATAAATAAAAATCAAAACTTCAACCAGTGGAAAAATATTCTATCCAGTAACCATATAGTTAAACCCCCTTCCAGGAAAGCCAACCAGTACATCCCATAATCAGAAAATCCCATTTGTTCTTTTACTGTTTTAATTAATTTTTTATGAGCTTGAATGAGATCTTTCATGAACAATCAAATTTTTTAAACCTGTTGAATTTCTTTAATCAAAAACCCCTTCCCGTAGCAAGATAGACATGTCTTAGTTTCATCTAAAGAAATTCTTAGAAACCCTGCTCCATTACATCTAAAACAATTTACTTTAGTGTTTGAATGGATTTTTGATTTAATTTTAGCAGCACGATTTAAGTAAGAAACAGTTTCTTTACGACCATTTGCCTTGGCAGCTTTGTTTAAAAGCTTTTTGTAGTTGACTTTAAGTTCTTGAATATTCATCTTTATTGAAAATATGATTGAGATACAGGAATCTAAATTTTTAATAAATTAAAACCTAAATTTCCCGTTTATATTTCTAATCTGATCTCTAACTGAGATCTGGATAATATAACTAAGATTTGTTTTATACGTTTGGTTTAAAGAGTATTTGTTTGTATATTTAATAGAAATTTTATATTTGGCAAATTCAGTATTTAGATGATCATTTAAGAAATCATTATTTCGCCTTGGTAGGAATTTTTGAAAATTTTATTGTTTAAAAATATTTTTAAGCTCTAAATCATCCAGCCTTTTTGAGATTTTTTACTAAAAAATCATTTTCATTAGTAAGAACTTTGAGCTTAGATTTTTCCAACTCCTTCTTGATTTCGGGGTTAAATTCCTTTTTAGTCTCATTTAGATTCACGAGATTTGTTCTTAAATTTATTTAAAAGACAATAGAGATCATAGTGATCCCAAAAAAAATTTGTGGATAGTTTTTTCTTAAAAGAAGATAATATTTTATTTTGCACATAGAAATTCAAATTTAATCAACATATTGTGGAAAACCCTGTTGAAAAACGCACAAAAAGTGGATAACTCTTCGGGAGCATTATCAAAACAAGCTTTTATGGAAAAATTTTTAAGTATTAATACTTCATCAAAAAAAATAAAATATAGTTTAAAAAGTAACATAATCTCTTGTTATAACAGTGGGATCATTACTTTTTAAAAAAGATAAATTTTCTATACCAGAAGCTCATGTTGATAAAAAATTTAAAAAGTTTTTTCTTCATCATGTATCTAATTGAAAATTAAAGTGAAGAAAAATCAATCTAAACTTGAAATTTTTAATTTTTGTCTTAAAAGGGATTTGTTTAATTCGGTTTTCTCTATGCAAATATTTCTCAAACCTAAAATTAATCAAATAAATTAAGTTAAGCTAATCACTCAAAATGACTGAAGAAAAAAAGGATTCAAAAAAATGTTCTGGAAAGAAAAACATTATGTTTGCCTATGGCTTAATACAACTTGGTTCTAGTTTCGTATCGGCAATAGCTTTAGCTGCAATCGCTTTTGGATTCTGTTCAGTAAAAAAGGAATCTAAACTTTTTAATAAATGTGTTGCAGAAATTATTGAAGATGGTGGCACCAACTCTGAGGCCGTAAGGTATTGCAATGGGGGCAATTAAAATTCCTCTAAGATTAATTTAATGGATTCAACCTGTGATTTGATTATTGAATCTTTAAAAGATGAGCCAATTGGAGAAACTGATCATTTTATTTGGTTCATAACAGATATTGGCATTGTTGCCCTATTTAAAAGAGAGGAAAACTTTGAAACTTATAGTTCGAATGTCGAAATTGAGGCAAATAAAATTGCTTTAGATATAACTAAAGAAGAGAAAGAGTACCTCAAAATAAAAGAGAGACAGCTTTTCTTATTTTATTCATAATTTAGGACTAAGTTCTTGATTTAGTAAGATGGCTCAAGGTTAAAGGCCGGCTCCATAATATTATTTTCGCTAATTAATTCGTAAGTTAGCTCTTTATTTAGGGCATTTATATAAGATGTATAAAGTTTTCCCCAAACAAATTCAAATTCATCTTTACTTAAATTTTTGAAAAGAATTTCTCCTTTGAAGTAAATGTGATAAGAATCATTCATCATGGAAAATTAATCTTACCCTTTTTAACGCAGTCAAATATCTATGTAGTATTAGGTGCTACTAAAAAGAAATTTATACTTGAAAATATTTTTAGACTATCCGTGTATTCATTTTTTGTTTTTTGAATAATCCGACTGTCTCATCAAGATCCATACACGGCTGAATACTTATATCCATTAACCTTCTCCAGGGATGCCATTGCTTCCAAATTGTCTCAAGAGAATCTGCACTTACTACAGAATGTCCAATCCCATTTTGAACCATAAAAATCCAAGAATGAACCTCATAGTTTTCAGGTCTGTTTTGGGGACCACCTGATTCATACCAATTAATTAGCATTTCTGCCCCTTCTTCTTGATCCTCGCCATCAGTAAATTCGTAGGAAATCAAATACCTTTGCATATAGATTATTATTAAAATCTCTAAACTATTTTAACTCTAGATTTAGATATTGCCTCCCAATTTAATTAATGCTATGAAGTTTATAGAAGCGATTTTTTTAAATGACCGAAAGATTTGTGAAAATCAAAAAGAATATATTGACTAATTTCTCTTTTATAAATAAGACAATCTTGAAGTATTTTCAAAACCATGATCTGTTCGTATAGCAATAGTTAACAGATAAAATTTGATACTTTTTAAAATACCCTAAATTAGTTACCATATTTGTACTGTATAGATACTAATGATAAATAAAAAGGATCAAAGCGATCCAATTGATAATTTAGAGTATGAAAAAGTTCTAGAAGAAGAAATAATTAATTCATACGAAAGTAAATTTCTGAAAGATACTGAACCAGACAAAAAAAAGACTAAATTTTACAGACTTAAAAGAAGTCCATTAGAAATATTAAATAGGTCATTTTTCTTATTCTTTATTGGAAGTTTTCTTTTCTCTTTGTTTTTAGCTTATTCAGAAAGTAAATTATGGTTCATACTTTATGTAATAAGTGCATTGTCATGTGTTTTCTATACTCCCAATAGAAAGGCACTTAAAGAATTATTAGCAGCTTGGCCAAATGTAGAGGATCTCATTAAAGGGAGGAGTATGTGGAGAAAAGGCAAGTAAATAGATTATGAAACCGTTAAGTTCATTTGAAAAATGGTTATTAAATATCCTGGTGCCATATATAGAGGGCACCAACAAGAAAAAAGAGGATAAAAAATGAGTTTAATAAAGATTGGAATTATTGTTGAAATATTTTTGTTTGTGGGAGTTTTTTTATGGGTTAGGGAACTAACTAGTAAAAAAGGTAGGCAACCATCTCTATCAAAAAAAACAATTAAAAATCTCAAATTTTAGAATTTTTATCACAAAATGAGGAATCTTGATGCAGAGATCAAATTATTTGGAAAATTCTTCACTTTTTTCTCTCACTTTGTGTATGAAATCGGTTAGAACATCTATATCTTTTTTAAAAATATGGTTTCCTCCATTCAAGGTCTTGCTCCAATAACTAATCCTTTAAATAGTGTATTAATTGAAAAGAAACTAATAAATGTTGATCAAAAGTTCATTCAACTTGTTTCTCTAGCAGAAGGTTTACCTCGTACAGAAGTTATTGAAAGTGGAAGGAATTATTGGAGAGGTGTTTGTAGAAGTTTGATTTTTAGATTTCCAGATGACCTCGAAATTTTAAAGCTCGATGTAAGAAGTTATGTAGATAGATCTAAAGGAATCATTCAAATAAGATCTGCGGCAAGATTAGGTCAATCAGATTTAGGGGTTAATCTTAGAAGAGTGGAATATTTATTTAATCAATTAGAGAAATTTTAATTAATCTGTTTTTTATAGATTTAAGGTTCTTTTTACTAAATAGTTGTGCTTTAATTCATAAGAATGTATGAATTGCCATGGTGAAGATAATCTTAGTTGGAATTATTATCGCTCTTGTATATTCTCAACCTGACCTTCGTCTTACAATCGCTGATTGGTTAAAAGCAGCTTCTGATTTTCTTATTGAATCGGTACAAGTAAAACCTTGAACTAATTTTTAATGAAGCATTAAATAAGACCTGAGACAGTAATCATTTGTTTAATGCATAGAGCCACGAAAATAAATATGATTATTCTGCTTAATATATATTTCACTTAAACAAATAAATAGTTTTAGGAACATAATAGAAAATTTTTTTGAAATTTTTGAATAGTTAACGATAATAAGGAATATGAAGCTTAGATTATTTGAGTTCTATTTTGTTAAAGACTATTTAAGGCCTTGGTTTGGTCTTATTTATTCTTTATTCTTTCTGTTTTTTTTAGGTGCAATTGGCTATCGAATAACAGAAGGATGGGAATGGAGTGATTGCTTATGGATGGTTCTAATCACAATAACCACTATTGGTTTTGGAGAAGTTCAACCTTTAAGTCCTGAAGGCAGAATCGTAACTGTTTTAGTAATCGTTGGCGGATTGATCTTTATTCAATTTACCTTTCAAAAAGCTGTTAGATTATTCGAATCCGGCTATTTTCAAAGAGTAAACGAATTACGTTTTAAAAGACTTCTTAGAAAAATGGAAAATCATGTAATTTTGTGCGGATATGGGAGGGTAGGTCAGGAAATATCTAATCAAATTAAAACGCAAAATATTCCAATTATCGTCGTTGAGAGTGATGAAGATAGAAAAAAGATTGCTGAAGAAAATGGTTTAGAAGTTCTTTGTGCTGATGCAACTCTTGATGAGACTTTAAAACTGGCAGGATTAGAAAAATGCAAAAGTTTGGTTGTTACCTTACCTAATGACGCTGCAAATTTATATGTGGTTTTAAGCGCTAAAGGAATAAGAAGTTCTATAAGAGTAATTGCAAGAGCTGGAACTGAAGAAGCTGCAAGTAAGTTGAGATTAGCTGGTGCAAGTATAGTTGTAAGCCCTTATATTGCTGCAGGAAGAGCAATGGCATCAATGGCATTAAGACCAATAGCTATTGACTTTCTAGATCTTCTCGCCGGAAGTGAATGTGAGATTGAAGAATTTGAATTAAGTAATGATATTAGTCTTTTTGAAACAGCAGAGAAAAGATCACTTTCTGAACTTGGAATAGGTAAAAAAAGCGGTGCAAAAATTTTAGCTATTAAAGAAAATGAAAAGTTGTTCACTAATCCAGGAGGTAATTTCATACTTCAACCAGGTCAGGTATTAATTGCCTTTGGCAGTAAAGAACAGCTAAATATTTTGAATGGTTTGTTGGGTAATCTTGTTGTAGCAGTAGAGCTATTAAAGTAGATATATCAAGATTCAGAATTAATGGCTAAAGTTGTTTCTGTATGAACTTCATTCTCTATTATTTTATATAGTCTCCTTGATTGAGGTGATTTAAGGGCATTATTGTAATTTTCAATAAATGAAGAATCATCTAAAAAAGATTCATTCTCTATTTTAAAACTTTCTTTATAAGAATGTTTGATTTGCTCCGTATTTTTTGCTTGATTTGATCTTTTGGTAGAAGGTAAATTATTTAAACTCATTTCTTATTGTTATTTTTGATTTAATGTCTTCAATATTCAAGGCTTAAAAATATAGAAGACATTTAAAATTTAAAATTATTAGATTAAGAAGTTATTAAGCAGAAAATAAATTTGTTTAAAAAACTTCTAAATTTCTAAACTAAATATTTTTCTAATAGTCAAAGTTGATTTAATAAGAATTTAACTCAGGGTTAACAATAGACACTTAAAAAGTAAATATGAATAAGATTCAACTTGTTAATTTTATTACTTTTTCAATTCTTGAAAGTAAAAGAGTTGAAGACAGATTATGTAGAAAAGAAATTTATAGCTATCTTATTCAACTAAATAAAAAACAATTAAAAGCAATTACAAGTGAATTTATCATTTAAAAAAAATATGAAAAAGCTACTGGTTGTATTTATTCTTATTCTTACTTCTTGCAGTACAAAAGATGAATTATCCATTACCCAAGATGAATTATCCATTACCCAAGATGAATTATCCATTACAAAGGATGAAATTTCGATTACAAAAAGTAAATCATCTATTAATGATGAAAAAAAATTATTTTATGTAACGAAAGAAACTGCTGTTCGTCTTTGTGGAGGAAAATCCAAAATAATTGAAAGTGAAAATGAAGAAATAATCAAAATAGAAGTAAAGGATTTTTCAAATGTTGAAAAAGAAAAATTTGTTCAATTTACTCTTGTTGAGACAGATAGAAAAGGTGGTAAATATAGGATTGTTAATTGTTATCCAAATAAAGATCCTAAAAAATCGGTAATTAAAACAATCAAGACTAATTACAAGTTAAATTAGTCTTTATTCAACTAGATCAAATGAGAATATTTAAATTTCTACTTGTAATTCCTGTAATAACTTTAATAATTGCTTTTCAAACCTCTTTGCAAAATAGATATCTAATGGCTTCTGAAATTAGAGATGGAGAAACGATTTTTAGAAATGTTTGTGCAGGCTGCCATGTAAGAGGGGGATCAGTTGTTCTTAAAGGATCCAAATCATTAAAACTTTCCGATCTTGAAAAAAGAGGAATAGCAGATGTAAATTCAATAACAAAAATTGCTAATGATGGGATAGGTTTTATGAAAGGTTATAAAAATAAATTAAAAGATGATGAGGATAAGATTCTTGCACAATGGATTATTCAAAATGCGCAAGAGGGTTGGGAGTAGATGAGGAGCTTACTTTTTGCATCTCTTTTATTTCTATTCGCTGATTTTTCTTCTGCTGAGTCATTAACTAATTACACAATTATATCTGATTCTCAAAAAAATACTTTAAAAGGTGATTTAGAGGCCATTGGAAATGTAGTTGTTAAAAGGACTAAGGATGATTTTGAAGCCTTCTCAGATAAGCTTACTTACGATAATGATTCGAAAACTTTAAAACTATTTGGAAATGTATTTATTAAAAACTTAGAATCAGAGGGATTATCAATTGAAGAAACATCTGGAGATGAATTGACAATATTTACTGATACAGGAATTTTTGAATTAAAATCTCAAAATAAAAACAGAGTAACAACAAAAATTAAATTCTAAATAAAGGCTTGCTTTTGAAAAAAAAAAATTTATATTTTTTCTTTGTAAGGAACTTTTAAATGGATTTTAAATATAAGTTAAACTAAATTTCCTAGAAGACATAGTAGAAGTAATTTTTATTATGCATCCAAACAAAGTAATCAAACATCCAATAATCAATGACACTTATTACGATCCAGATGTTGATAAGCTTTATCAATATGTAAAAATTGGTGACTTTCCGCCAGAATGGGTAGTGACAAATATAGATGAAGATGACGATTATTATTATGCTTCGACGGGATATTAGTCTTAATATCTATTATTAAATTCAATAAATATGTCTCTTTAAAATTTTGTGTGAGGAATATTAAAGAGACAATCTAAATATAGATAAAAGGGTTTAAGGGAAAATTAAAAAGGAAATAAGATTAAATGAAAAAAATAATAATTCAATGTAAATTAATTATGAAATAATTAGATCAAATAATTTTGATTATATAAAATTAATTTGTTGGATTTTCAAATGACTATTAAAGATCATAAAAGTTTGCAGGGCTCAAAAATTCTTCTTGTAGAGGATGATAAGAGTATTAGGCTGACAGTCAGTGAAACATTGATTAGCGAAGGTTTTTTAGTATCAAGTTTCAAAGATGGTTTAAGTGCTTTAGATTTTATTACTAATGATTTTAAAAATGATGTTGACCTAATAATTCTCGATTTAATGTTGCCAGGATTAAATGGATTAGAGTTATGTAGAAAAATAAGAAATGAAGAAAATTATACACCCATACTAATTTTGAGTGCTAAAGATAATGAATCAGACAGGGTTCTTGGTTTAGAGGTTGGTGCAGATGATTATTTAACAAAACCTTTTGGTTTAAATGAATTAATTGCTAGATCAAGAGCCTTAATAAGAAGGTCTAAACGTAATAAAAAAAATATAGAAAAATCACAAACTGTCATCGAGTTTAATCACATAAAAATGTTTCTTGAAGAATGTAGGGTAACTTCTTTTGATAGAGAAATAACATTATCTCCAAAAGAATTTAAATTATTAGAGTTATTTATGAAAAATCCCAAAAGGGTATGGTCAAGAGATTTAATACTTGAAAAAATTTGGGAAATTGACTTTATTGGTGATACTAAAACTGTAGATGTTCATGTTAGGTGGCTCAGAGAGAAATTAGAAGAAGATCCCTCAGTTCCAAAGTTTCTTAAAACTGTAAGAGGTTTTGGATATAAGTTTGGATGAAAATGAAAACACTACAAGAAGTATTATTTTTTTTACATCAGAAGTGGAAAATAAAAGTCAAGCATTTTTCTCAATCAAAAGAAAAAATATTTGAAGTTGATAAAAATAAGTATAAAAAAACTATTGATTTTCCATTTGATAAAATTAGACCTCAAGAAGTGTTGTCTTGGTTAGATTATTCATCGCAAGGGTGGATAATCTTATCATCTGATCTAACAATAAAATTTATCAATCAGAAAGCTTTATCTCTTATTAGGGTTATCAAATATAAAGATGTTATTGGAAAATCAATTAATGATATTAATGAGCTTGAAGTACTTAGTAATAAAATTCTAAAT
>CACJNU010000019.1 GCA_902594875.1 uncultured Prochlorococcus sp. | reverse complement strand
AGAATTAGTTTGTTTTGCAAAAGATAAGGGTGCAAAAGGAATTGAATATATCCCAAACTTTATCAATTTGTCCAAAAGAAATTTAGAAACTTTCGCTGCTGAAATTGAGCAAGTTAAATTATCTGGATTACCTGTTTCAATAATCATAAATAAATCAAAACTACAAAAAGAAGTTTTTTCTAATGCGATAGAAATATCTTTGGAATTAGGAATAAAAAATTTTCAATTCGGGGACGGTTTTGGGCCTCCCATTACATCAAATGATGTAACGGAAATACTAAAAATAATAGGCTCCCAAAATCAAATCAAAGTTGTAGGTGGTATAAAAAAACTTACACAAGTTATTGATTTGTTTGATAAGGGAATCAGTTGCGTTGGAACTTCCAATTTTTGCAAAATTTTTCAAGAAGTAAACGTTATTTAAATGTCTGGTTCTGGTGAGTGCAGACTTAAAGGTCTCTGTATTAAAGCTTCTCCATTAGGCGAGAATGATAGATTAATAACTATTCTTACTGATGAGCAAGGGATTGTTAGATTAGCGGTACCTGGTGCTAGGCGTCCTAAAAGTAGTCTTGCCGCAGCTACTCCTCTAACATATTTAAGTCTGCAGATTTTTGGGAAAAGAAATCTTAAATCTGTTCGTCAAATTAAAATATTAAAAAGCTATTCTGGTCTAGGAAAAAATATTGAATGTCTTGCAGCCGCACAAGCAATAACTGAATTAACATTTCTATTAGTAGGTAATAATGATAAGCAACAAGACTATCTAACTTGCGTTCTTGCACATCTTGATAGGCTTTATTTATATAGAGAGTCTCAAGAAGAAGATATTAAAGTGCTGTCAATGAGTATTCAATCTTTAATCCATTTATTAGCCATTGGAGGTATTAATTTACCAATTCATCATTGTTGTAAAACTGGAGAACCTATTATTCCACCTTTAGGAAATTGGGAATGGAGTTGTTATTATTTGCCAAGTGAAGGGTTTTCATCCATAGAAGATCCTCAAAGTAATCTAAAAATAAATGCATCTGAAGTTGCTCTATTACAGAGACTTCTTTTCCCAGAATTACCAATAAAATCTAATGGAGAGTTGTTGGGCCCAAAAAAAGTCTGGCTTAAAATATTATTCATTATTGAGACATGGATCTCTACTCAATTAGAGAAGGATCTATCTTCACTAAAAATGTTGAGAGAAATATATAGTTAGCATTTTCATGAAGTATTAAAAAATCTAAAAAATATGATCATAGCTTCTTTGCCTGTTAACTTAATATATAGTTAAGTCAATTAATGTGGTTCACATTGCCTGGTTGGGAAAAAAATCCCCTTTTTGTGGAAATGTAACTTACGGGAATTCAACTACTAAGGAATTAAAAGCCAGAGGGCATAAAATTAGTTTTATTCATTTCGACAATCCCTCTAGTTCAAATTCATCAAACCCATTATTTCTTGCAAATGATCCTGATGTAAGTCTCCCATATTTAATTAAGTCTCAAGTTTATACAATCCCCTCGCCAAGGGCAGAAAAAGAGCTAAGGATATCATTGGAAAGATTAAAACCTGACATAGTACATGCAAGCCTAACTTTATCTCCTTTAGACTTTAGACTTCCAGAGCTTTGTAATGAAATTAATGTTCCTCTTATAGGAACATTTCATCCACCATTTGATGCAAAAAATAGAAATCTAACTGCGAGCACTCAACAATTAACATATCAACTTTATGCTCCCTCTTTAGCAAAGTTCGATAAAATAATTATTTTTTCTGAACCTCAAAAAAATGTTCTTGAGAAATTAGGAGTACCTAAAGAAAAACAAATAATTATTCCAAATGGCGTTGATGAAAATATTTGGAAACCTTTTTCTGAAAAAAGTAAAAAATATGATCAGGTGAAAAACAAACTTGGGAATGCAAGAATCTTTTTATATATGGGAAGGATTGCAAATGAGAAAAATATCGAGGCACTTTTACGTTCTTGGCGCCAAACAAAAACTCACAATTGCAAATTAATTATTGTTGGGGATGGCCCATTGAAACCAACACTTGAAAATAGTTTTTCTAACCTTGGTAATGAGAAATTAATTTGGTGGGGTGCTGAATTAGATTTAGAAACTAGGATAGCAATAATGCAAATAGCAGAAGTATTTTTCTTACCAAGCTTAGTAGAAGGTTTATCATTATCACTTTTAGAGGCAATGTCCGCAGGTACTGCTTGTGTAGCTACAGATGCGGGAGCTGATGGTGAAGTTTTAGATAGCGGAGCAGGAATAGTGATTTCAACTGAGAATGTGGCTGCACAATTAAAAACTATAATCCCAATTCTTGTAGAACACCCTTCATTTACAAAAGATCTTGGAGAAAAAGCTAGAGAACGTATACTTGAGAGATATACAATTGCTAAAAATATAAATTCACTTGAAAAAGTTTATATGAACTTAAAAGATAATTGAAAAACCTAACGAAACTCTTTACTTCTATTACTTGCTGAAACTATAGATTCAATTAAAGCTGACCTTACACTCTTTTTTTCTAAAACCCTTAAAGCAGAAATAGTTGTTCCACCTGGAGAGGTTACTAAATTTTTGAGCTCAGAGGTAGTAAGTTTATTTTCCTTTATTAGACAAATAGTCCCTAGTATCATTTCCATAACAAGTTCCTCTGAAATTATTTTTGGTAATCCCCCGCTTAATCCTCCATCACTTAATGCTTCTATAATTAAAGCAATAATTGCAGGACCTGATGAAGTTAAAGCTAAAAATATATCAAGGTAATCTTCAGGAAATTCATAAATTTTACTAGTATTTTCAAATAATTTTTTTGTAAATTGCTTCTGATCTTTTTTAATTTCTTCTCCCCAAGAAATCCCTGTTATACCTTTTCCAATAGTTATTGGAATATTTGTAACCACCCTAACGCATTTATGATTAGGAAACTTTTGAGTAAGTCTATTTATTGAAACCCCGGCAAGAATTGAAACTATTAAATTATCCTTATTTTTTATATAATTAGCCTCTTTTATATCATTTAATTGTTGGGGTTTTATCGAAAGAAGCTTAAATTGACAATCCCAAATTATTCTTGACTCTTCAGAACCTGATTTATAAACATTTATATTATGTTTATAATTTTTTTTTATGTTTTCTAAACTTTTTTCTGTATTTACGACACAAAAAACATTCTCTGGCTGAATTAATTTCTTATCTAATAGAGGGGTAACTATAGCACTTGCAATATTTCCAAAACCAATAATCGCAATTTTATCAGTCACAGATTAATCATGAGTAAGCACTTAATTTAGAATTACCCCATGCTGGTTCAGGAGTAGTATTTTTGCCCAAACTATATTGTGGTGTGTTTTCTGTAGACACAGAAGAAGGAGAAGCTTCTTCTGAGGAAGAACTAGTTACATTTACACAACTTGGAGCAAAAAGAAAAATACTTTCACCGACTCTCTCTTGATGTCCATCAATTGCATATGTGCCCCCAGCAATAAAATCAACCGCTCTTTGAGCTTGATCAGGATCCATCATAGTTAAATTGAGAATTACAGTTTTTCTCTCTCTTAATGCTTGTATAGCTTGAGGCATCTCATCAAAACTTCTTGGTTCCATTAAGCTTACTTCTGAGGATGAATTTGAGATCCCAGGCATACCAACTACTTTTGATGATCTGTTGTTATTCATAAAATCAAATGGATTTGAATTTGCAAGGGCATTTGCATTCTTTGAATTTTGTTTGAAATTATTAATATCATTTAATTCATCTTCTGATTCATAGTCCAACTCATCAAAATCATCATCGAGATACTCATCCCCTGCAACTACTGCCTTTAATCTAGAAATAAGTGACACCTTTTTAAATCCTCTTGAAATTGATTACTAAGGTTTAAGAACCTTAAGTAATAGATTCATTTTTTAAATGAATAAACTACCTATACTTAAATAACGTTAGTTGAACTTTACTGCAAGTTTATGGATAAGATTTTTATAAAAAAATAACTAATTAAGATCTTTCTCCAAAAATCAATGATCCTAATCTTAACCAAGTTGATCCAGCGTCAATAGCTTCCTCCCAATCACCTGACATCCCCATTGAACAATCTGGTAGTTGCAGTGAATCAGCAAGAGCACGACATTTTTTGAACAACCCTGAATTTTCTTCAGAGCTAAGTCCTTTAGGATTGATAGTCATCAAACCGGTTAATGAAATATTTTTCAACTCTTGAATTTCTTTCCATTTCAAAATTAAAAATTCAGGATTAAAGCCGCCTTTAGTAGGGTCATCACTAAACTTAACCTGCAACATTATTAATGGATTTTTATTCTCTTCGCGTGAAATATTAGAGATCTTTTGCAACTTTTCAAATGAATCTACTGAATGGATATATTTAAAATTTTGAACTATTTTTCTTATTTTATTACTTTGTATTCTTCCAATAAAATGCCAATTTATTTGTTTAAGGTTTTTTAAGGTTAATTGTTTTTCAAACGCCTCTTGAACCTTACTTTCACCAAAGTCGTTCTGACCTATATTTTGAATAGTCTTGATTTCTTGACTTTTAAATCCTTTACTTACAGCAAGAATATTTACATTTGATGGTATTTTATTTTTTATTTTTAAAAAATTTGCAGGGTTCACCTTTTATAAGAAAGTTTGCGTAAATAAATTATCCCATTTAGATAGCTCTTCAGAACCTTTTCTTCTAGCTTTTTGGAGGTTTAATTCGGCCTGATTACGTGCATCTAAATAAGGTATAACTTCAAAAAAAACTTCTCTCTGGCGAACTTCTACCAAGAAAAACATTTTTTGAGCGTATAAAGTCGCATAAATATCTCTCCCATCATTTCCAGGAGAAACTTGGTACAACATGCCAAATGTTGGATGGTTTAAATAACGCTCAGAACTCAAACCTAAAATATTGTGTTATTTATAATGCACCATACAGTTTTCTAAGAAAAATTGCTATGCAAATAAAACAAATCGATAATGTATTAACAATTACATTGAGAGATTTTGAAGGATAAAGAGTTCTAAATCTGTTGGTTTTTATAATAATTTTTTTCTTTGAGAGTAATGATTCTGCTCCATGATCAATTCTCAGAAATATATTTTGAAATAACCTTTCCACCAAGATTAATAAAACATTGAAAGATTTCTTTAGTCCTAAATTTCGAAAATTTATTGATCTAACTGACACTGATTTAATGATATTTTGAAGTTCTTCCTGCACTAGAGGAATAAAACGTAATGCGATTAACAACTGAAAAAGCCACTTACTAGTTGGCAATCCAATCTTTCTTAATGGATACATAAACCAACTTAATCCCCATACAATGTCTTCCTGCAATGTAGTTAAAAGCATCAAATTCACACTATGAATAACAGTAAATATCAAAGTGGAGGTTTTTATTCCTAGTTCAAAGGCTTTTCTTGATACGTTAAAGGGACCAAAATTAATAAACCATAACTTCTGCGAAGGAATTTGCAAAATATTCCATTCTTTTTGGCTTTCCAGTACTACTTGCAACTCATTGGGATTTCTCAAGTAGCCATCAAGAGATTGAATATCAGAAGAGGCAAGTATTGATATACATCCAATTAATAGTGACAAACATGAGAGAAAAAATAATGATCGCCACCATACTCTTGATGGCAATAAACTTAAAAAAGTAATTAATAGTAAAAAACCAACTAAACACAATCTCCATACTGGACCTGCCCAGATTGGAGTGATTAAAAATATCATTACGATAATTATTTTTAATCTACTATCTATAATTCTTAGCCAACTTCTATTTCCATGAACGTATTGACCAACAGAAAATTTGGTTAGCAAATTCATTAATCTTTTTGAATTAACTCAATATTT
Source organism: uncultured Prochlorococcus sp. (assembly GCA_902594875.1). Lineage (GTDB taxonomy): Bacteria > Cyanobacteriota > Cyanobacteriia > PCC-6307 > Cyanobiaceae > Prochlorococcus_A. The sequence continues at coordinate 12,287 of CACJNU010000019.1, read as the reverse complement.
TCTCTTTCCACTTCTTTATTTAATGCTCTTTGCTGTTTTCCTCTCCAAAGTAAAATGAGGGGCGTTCCTTCAAAGCCTAAATTTACTCTAATTTGTTTTTCAATATATCTTCTATAAGTTATTCCGAATAATTTAGGGTCATTTACAAAAAGAGTAAAAGTGGGAGGTTTGTTCTTTACTTGAGTTCCGTAATAAAGCCTACCTTGCTTGCCGCTTCTCTTAGTTGGAGGACTTTTCCAACTGATTGATTCTTTTAGTACTTCATTAACTACAGATGTTGTAACTCTTCTTCTATGTTGATTTACAGCATTAAGAGCATGCCCAAAAATATTATCAACTCTTTGACCAGTTAGGGCAGATATAAAAATCATTTTTGACCAGTGTAAAAAATAAAGTTTAGATCTAAGTTCTTTTTCTACTTGATAAATTGTTGAACTATTTTTTTCTACAAGATCCCATTTATTAACAACAATTATACAAGCCCTGCCTTGTTCTTCTATGCGCCCAGCTAGCTTCTGGTCTTGATCAGTTACTCCATCGACAGCATCTATAACTAAAACACAAACATCGCTTCTATCTATAGATTTAAAAGCCCTATTAATACCAAAGAATTCAGTGCCATATTTAACATTTTTCTTTCTTCTAATCCCTGCAGTATCAATAATTTTCCAATGATTATCACCTTTTTTAATAAGCGTATCTATTGAATCAGTTGTCGTACCACTAATATCACTAACTATTGCTCTTTTTTCTCCACAGATTGAATTTAACAAACTAGATTTACCAACATTAGGCCTACCAATAATTGACATCATTATCTTTTCTTCATCATCCTGGATATTATTTTCAGGAAGTTCGCCAATAACGAGATCTAAAAGATCTCCAGTACCTGAACCATGAATAGCTGAAACCGGGTTAGGTTCACCCAATCCTAATTTCCAGAACTCTGAAGCTAGGGATATTCCTAAAGTAGTCGATTCGCATTTATTAACAGCAACAATTGTTTTACAGCTTGAATTTCTTAACCATTTTGCTATTGATAAATCACCATCAGTAACGCCTTGATTTCCATCTACCACCAGTAACGCAATTGAAGCCTCTTCTAGAGCCAAGAAGACTTGTGTCCTTATCTCTGGGAGAAATTCACTATCATCATCAAAAACTAACCCTCCAGTATCAACTATTTGAAATTCCTTACCTCCCCATGAAGCATTTTGATAAGTTCTATCTCTTGTAACACCAGGCTTATCAAATACTATTGCATCATTACTTTGGCAAAGACGATTAACTAAGGTGGATTTACCAACATTAGGTCTTCCGATAATTGCTATTGTAGGAAGAATCAATTCTTCTCTCCTAAGAAAGTAGTATCCATTACAACTATACCTTTAATAGAATCATTTACCTTATTCAAAAAAACTTATTTAATTTCTGGATCGCCAAGATGTCCTTTAACTGGATTACCAGGTGGTGAACTAAGACTTGGCATTAATTCATTATCTTTAGAAAAACAATCATTTTCAATCGCCCAATAAAGCAGCCAATTTACTGCCGTAGCTCTTCTAGTTCTTCTTGGATAGAGTTCATTTATCTTATAACCTTTAAAATTAAGAACATCTTTCAATCCCTGTTTATAGTCTTTTGGAATTGATCGAGTCAAATGTACTGAGGCTGGTCGCTCTGAAATGATTTGAGGAGCCTTTTCAAATTTTTCTGACCAATAAGAAGGCGTTAATGCGCTAGAGGCCCAATCATTTGTAGATACTTCTTTAGTATAAAAAAGTCTTTCCCAAACTAACTCACAAACAAATACGTCACTTAACTTATCTTCAAGAATAAAAAATAATAGTCTTTTACATATTGGCCATGTAAATTGATTTTCAACGAATTTTTCTTTTTTATGCATTAATCGAACCTTATCAAAATCAAAGAAAAATAAGGCATAAAGTCTTTATTATATTCGGATGCATATTGAATAATTTGATCTGGAGTACCAACACTCAAAGCAATTAATGATTTTTTGATAATATCCTCTTTTTTTAAAGTTTCCCTAACTAAATTCCATCGTTTCCCAATTTTCATAATGGCTAAGACCGTTTTATTTTCTCTACTTTCCTTAATTAGTGATGTCAATTCTGAATTAGAGGAGGGGCACTCTTTGATTATTAAAGTCTCACCTTTTTTAACTAAATCAAAATCATTAAAAGCTGCTGTTGCTGATAGAGAAGAAATACCAGGTATGATTTTGGTAGTGATTTCTGGATAATTATGCTTTATTATCCTCAAAATATTAGAAGAACTTGCAAATATTGAGGTATCTCCTAGACAAAGTAAAACAACTGATTCACCATTTTTTATAAATTTCACAATTTTTTCTACTGCGTTAGACCATATTTCATCAGGATCTAAATCCCTTCTAGCCATTGGAAAGATAAAAGGTATATTTTTTTTAAATTTGGTATGTTTCTTTACTATTTCTGCAGCGAAACTCTTTTTATTATCATCTGATATTGGAAAAACTATAACTTTCGCTTTTTTTATAGCATCTACAGCAGCAATTGTTAAAAGCGATGGATCTCCGGGCCCAACACCAACGATGGTGAATGTTGGTAAATCAGTGTTATATCGATTAAGTAAACTTAAGAACTTGTTTATTATCATTTTTATTTTATTAACTTTAGCTATGTACCCTTGGCATCATAAAAGTTTCAGCTAGTATTACTGACTCAATTTCAGACAATTCCTCTAACCTTTTGAAAGTTTGATTTTTAGAGAATTTAGTTTGCGCTAGCTTCCAGTAAACTCCAAAATGTCTTGCCTCACTCTCAAGCAGAGATTCATAAAGGGATTTAAACGACTTATCTTCAGAATTCAGAGCAAGCAAGCTTAATCTTTCATGACTTCTTGCTTCAATAAGTCCTGCTATTAAGAAACTATCAAGCATTCTATTGGGTTCTTCCTTTCTTATATGCTTGGACAATTCAGCTCCATATGGAGGCGGTTTTAAGGACTTAAGAGAATGTCCAAGATCTTTTAAAAAATAAAGTATTTTTTCAAAATGCTCTAATTCCTCTCTCGCTATTGGACTAAGAACTTCTGCCAGTTTTGGTTCTGATGGATATCTAAACATCAATTGAATAGCTACTCCTGCTGCTTTTCTTTCACAATGAGCATGGTCAATAAGAATATCTATTGGATTAGATAATGCGAGTTTGATCCACTCATCTGAGGTAAATGACGATAAATATTTAATATGAGAAGTGGGCCTTTTAAAATCGACTAGCATTTAATCTTTAATACTCAAATATCCAATGATTCCTTCAAGTGCTAAGGAATAACTTGATATGCCGAATCCACTAATAATTCCTATAGCTTTATCTGTAAGAAAAGATTCTTTACGAAAATCTTCTCTACTGAAAATATTTGAAATATGTAACTCTACAAAAGGAATTTTCGATCCAATTAAAGCATCACGAATAGAAATCGAAGTATGAGTAAAAGCACCAGCGTTTATAAGAATACCTTGGATACTTTTTACAGACTCATGAATTTTATCCACTATTTCTCCTTCGTGATTACTTTGAAAACATTCAAGATTAATACTTTTTTCTTTAGCAACTTTAGTTAAATCTTTTTCTATATCACTCAATGTTTTATTACCATATATTTCAGGTTCTCTAGTGCCCAAAAGATTTAGATTTGGTCCATTTATCAATAAAATATTCATCATCAATAAAGTCTTTTCTTTACAAATGCTATCTAGAAAGAAACAAAAAAACCAAAACAATTTCACACAAAGTGTCCATTAACTGATAAGTTCAAATAGTGGGGGTCGGTGCCCGAGTGGTTAAAGGGGGCGGACTGTAAATCCGCTGGCTCTGCCTACGTTGGTTCAAATCCAACCCGGCCCACTTTAAAATTGCCCTTGTAGCTCAGCGGTAGAGCACTCCCTTGGTAAGGGAGAGGTCTCGGGTTCAAGTCCCGACGAGGGCATACCCAAAAGCCTAACTACCGCAAGGGTTTTAAAGAATTTAGAGAGAAGAAAATATACACTCCACTTCAAGTACTTATAAGTGAATATATGGACATATTGGGTAAATCGCACTAATATTCGCACTAATAGCACTAATTAAATGGCCAGTAGTAGTAATGGTTCTTGGGAAACAGACTTAAGAGATTCTGTTCGCACTAATTTTGGGCAAGGATGGCTTGTAAATGGCGAGACAAGCCAATCATAAATTATTAGAGATAAAGTCGAGAGAGAGATATCAATCAGTAAATAGATGATTGACTGTCGATATAAAAATCTAAATTTAAAGATAAATTAAATACTTTTTAAATTATCGTTTTTAGATTGAAATTACGCTATTGAATTTTAATTATGGCTTACTATCACGTTCATGGAGTTATCCCAAATACTCTTTCGCAATCTGAAGGGTACAAACTCTTTGAACAATATATTGCTTCCGGCGCACCTAAGGATAATTTTGACGGCTTTGAATTGATAAGTAGAGTCCATGCTCCTCAAACCGGAGAAGTTTTCGTAATATGCAAAGCTGACAGTCATCTTAAAATGGCTGAACATTTTGGTATTTGGAGAGCAAAATTTGGCGTTGAATGGAATGTACTTCCTGTTTTTAATGATGAAGAAGTTATTCTAAGAAATAAACAACTTGCTGAAGAAGTAGCAGCGATGGGATAATTTAATTGATTGACAGTCGATCTAAAATTGGAGGGTATAAAAACCCTCTTTTTTTATGACTGCTCAAAATTTTATGAATGTTGTTCGATTTAAATTAAAGTCTGATTATGTAGATAAGTATTTCGAAGTAATAGATAAAACAAGTTTTGAGGGGATGACTCAAAGATATATCGCTAAAACTGGAGATTATGATTACTGTTTTGTTGGGATCTGGAAAAGTGCAGAAGCTATTGCAGCTCAAAGACCAGCTATGATTGCTCACCTTGATGAGGTTAGAGGATTTATGGAAGAGTTGTCTCCAGAACTTGGAGTTACTGACCCTGTTTCAGGAAATATTGTTTCTAAAGTTGGTTATCATGATTAATTGTCGATTTTAAAAGTTCCATAGTACAAGTATTCAATTAAAGATCCTTAACTCAATTTTAAATAATATATCCTAGAAATAATTTTAGATTTATTAATTAAATGAATACTTATTTTGTAACTGCAACTTTTAAAAATGTTGCTCTCATGGGTGCAGCTTACGATCTTTTTTTAAAGGTTTTTGAAGATGGAACTTTGAATGATGAGTTTGAAGGATTTAAAGTTTTGGGCAGGTATCATGCCTCTTACTCAAATAATGTTTATATTATTGTCCAGGCTTCAGCAGGTATAAAAATGACAGAACACTTTGCTCCTTGGAAAGTTAAGTTTGATATAGATTTTGATATCAAGCCAGTTATGACTGACGATGAAAAAGTTGCTGAGCATAAGCTTGTTGGATCATTAATGGCAGCAGAACAGAAAATGGGATTCACAGGTTAATTATTTTTTCAAAGATTCAGATTTGTCATTATGGGATTAGCAGGTAAATATTAATGAAAAAAGCATTAGCAATCGCGGGCGGACTTGCTCTTACAATTACACCAACAGTATCTTTTGCTGATCATCTAGAGCCTAAAGAAAGTGAGATAAGACCAGGTGGGAACTTGGCTCATACAAACCTCTTTCGTGCCAGTCTGAGTGGTGCCGACCTGAGTGATGCCAACCTGAGTTTTATAAACCTTAGAAGTGCCGACTTGAGTGGTGCCAACCTTAGAGATAATACTGCAAGCAATATCAGCGGTTGTCCAATATCTTTACCAAGTGGATGGGTCTGCAAAACAACTCTCTAATACAACCATGAAACGCTTATTACTCCCATTACTAGCTGCCCTCGCTTTACCAACTGCTGTTAATGCTGAAATATCTGATGAATTACATAAAAAATGTTTAGAAGCACGAGATTATGCAGGATGTGTGAAAACTAATAAAAAACTATCTCATAAAAAAGATAAGGAAATATCAGGGATTGGAATAAGGCTTTTTCTCAATAGTGACACTGCTGAATTAACTATTCAATCTGTAATAAATGATTCACCTGCTGCTTCAGCTGACATTAAACCAAATGATGTAATCATAAAAATAGATGGCAAATCAACTAAAGGAATGGGTATAAATGAAGCTGTTTCTCTCATAAAAGGACCAAAAGATAAGCCAATTAAATTAGTTTTATCAAGAATTAATGAGGCAGGTAAAAAGGAAAAAATAAATGTTCGATTAGTAAGAGATACTTTTAAAGTCTCAACAAAAGACTATTTATATGAAGGTGATTTAAGGAGGCAATTAGAGTTTTTCTTTCCAGAAAATATAAAACAGATTTTTCCAGAAAATGATTCCTCGTCAAAGCTCAAAAAAGGAACTTCAATTTAAATTTCTGAATGAAACGCATACTCCTAGTTGAGCTTTTATTAGTTTTAATTACCATAATTTATGTTTCTCTAAATCCAATTTCAAGAATTTATATTGCTGATTATTTAGAAAAGATATCCTTATTTTTATTTAAAACAGTAAGTGAAGAAGATTTAAATAAGTGGTATGAGAAAAGAGATAAGTATGAATTACTTGAGAAATTAGGAGGAACTGCTTATTGATTGACAGTCGATCTAAACTGAGAGGGATAAAACTCTCTTTTTTTATGACTGCTCAAAATTTTATGAATGTTGTTCGATTTAAATTAAAATCTGATTGTGTAGATAAGTATTTCGAAGTAATAGATAAAACAAGTTTTGAGGGAATGACTCAAAGATATATCGCTAAAACTGGAGATTATGATTACTGTTTTGTTGGGATCTGGAAAAGTGCAGAAGCTATTTCAGCTCAAAGACCAGCTATGATTGCTCACCTTGATGTGGTTAGAGGATTTATGGAAGAGTTGTCTCCAGAACTTGAAGTTACTGACCCTGTTTCAGGAAATATTGTTTCTAAAGTTGGATATCACGATTGACAGTCGATCTACCATAATTAGCATTTAGCTCCTTCTCAACCTCTTTGAGTTCCTCTCAATAATTCTCGTAATTTTAACCTAAGACTAAAAATGAAATCAGGTTCAGAAAACCAACTATCTTTATCTGTTATTTCTACAGTTTCGTTTAAAAATTTAGCGGAAGAAGTCAAAGAATTTGCAATAATTACTTTTGATTTTGGACTTGAGTAAATAAATCCAATAATTAACACAATTAAAAATATGGACCCTTTAACTTTAAGTGATTTAATAAATTCTTTTTTTAAGTAACCCAAAATAATTTAAAAATTAAATTTATTTTAGGAGTTGATATTTAAAGACAGATTAAATTGACAGTCAATCTAAAATAAAAAAAGTAATAAGTTTTTATAAATGAGTAAATTTTCCTCTCAGGAAATAGAAAGTCAATACAACTTGATAAAAACGCTTTTATCTAATCCTGAAAAGTATAAAGATGCGATAGATGCAGTTAAAAAAGATATTACTTATATGCCACTAGAACTAAAGAAAAAACTTGAAGAAGAAAATATTACTTTATAAATAATATTTTGGAAGACTTAGAAATATTTACTAAATAAAGCATCAAAGGAACTTCTACTAGTACCCCAACTATAGTAGCCAAAGCAGCTCCTGAATTAATACCAAAAAGAGTTATCGATACAGCTACTGCAAGTTCAAAAAAGTTTGAAGCGGCTATCATCGAGCCTGGACAGGAAATAGAATACTTTTGCCTAAAAAACTTCATTGAAAAAGCAGTTAAATAAAAAATAAAAAGAGTCTGTATTATTAATGGAATTGAAATTAAGATTATATGAATAGGATTTTGTAATGTAGATTTTGATTGAACAAAGAATAATAAAAAGACAGTAAGAATTAAAAAAAATAACGAATAACTTTTACTTTTATTCAAAATACTTTTTATTCTTTTTTCGCTATTGATTTTATTTTTTAAAAATATTGCTAGAAAAAGTGGTACCAAAATAAAGATTATTACAGAACCGAAAACAGTATCTAAAGGGATATCTATACTGTTAAATCCTAAAAGAATTTTTGACAAAAATGGAAAAGCTAAAATTAATATTAGATCATTAATAGCTACTTGTATTAAAGTAAATAAAGGATCGCCTTTAGCAAGATTACTCCAGACAAAAACCATTGCTGTACATGGTGCTATTCCTAATAGAATCATTCCAGAAACATATTCTTTAGCAAGTACAGGATCTATAAAATTACCATATAAAAAATATAAAAAAGAGGCTGCAATGATTGCCATTGAAACTGGTTTTATTAACCAATTAATAAAAAGGACAATAGAAAATCCTTTAATCTTATATTTCAAATTTATTATTGACTTGAAATCTATTGATAACATCATTGGGAAAATCATTCCCCAGATAAGAATTGCTATTGGAAGATTTATTCTTGAGAGTTCTAATCCGCCTATAAATTGAGATAAATTAGGAAATAAATAACCGGATAAAGATCCAATACACATTGCTAAGAAAACCCAAATACTTAGATATCTATCAGAAAATTGCATTTAATTTATCTTTACTTAACTTTTCATCCTAGTATTTTATTTAATCTAAATAATAGCCTTTCTTATTTTTGCTGTAATCCATTCACTAAAAACTACCGCCACTACTATTGCTAATAAAATAACTGATACCTTAGCCCAAGCTAAGTCTCCTATTTGAGCATCTAATTCTATCCCTATACCTCCTGCTCCAACTAAGCCAACAACAGTTGCTTCTCTAATATTTATATCCCACCTATAAATAGAAATACTTGTAAATGCTGGGAGAATTTGAGGCACTATGCCAAAGGTCATAATTTGTGCTTTATTTGCCCCTGTTGCCTCAATAGCTTCAATTTGGTTTTCATCAATTTCCTCTATAGCTTCATAAAGTAATTTTCCACAAAATCCTATCGATCTTAATCCGATAGCAATTATGCCAGCCAAGACTCCCGGACCGACAACTGCAACCAGAAGTAATGCCCAGATTACTGAATTAATTGATCTGCTTGAAACTATGCAAAATAAGGCTAAAGGTCTTATAAACTTTTTACTCGGGGTAGTATTGTTTGCGGATAAAAAAGCTAATGGTATTGCAATTAAAGTTCCAATCGTTGTACCAATAGTCGCGATATTTAAAGTATCCCAAATAGGTTTTATTAAAGTGAAGAAATAATTAGTTTCTGGAGGAAACATCCTACCTAAAAGATCTAAAGCCTCATTATGTGAATCAAAAACATAAAACCAGATTGTTTTACTACTAATCAGACCGAAACAAAAGCTAAAAATTAAAGTACCTAAGAACCAACAAAGCCAGTTTTGTAAATCTCTTTTTCGATCAAATTTTTTCCAGGTTTTGTAATCCTTTTGTTTTATTATTGGCATTACTTTATTAATTTCCTGAGATGACTAGATGTATATTCAACAATCATCACGATAGAAATAATTACGATAAGAACAGCCGCTGCAGTCTCAAATTCATATCTATCAAAAGCTGTATTTAAGGTAGAACCAATACCTCCTCCCCCAACTATTCCAATTACCGCTGACTCTCTAAAATTAATATCCAATCTGTATAAAGATAATCCAATAAATCGTGGCATAACTTGAGGCTGGACACCATAATTAACCCATTGAAACCAACTGCTGCCAGTAGATTTGATTGCTTCAGCTTGGGATTTATTTATGTCTTCAATATCTTCAGATAATAATTTAGCGAAAAACCCTATTGTCGATAAACTCAGAGTTACCATCCCAGCAAAAGGTCCAAAACCCATTAACTTAACAAAAAATATTGCTAGGATAACTTCCTGAAAACTCCTCGATAATGTGATAACTCCTCTTGATAAGAAATAAACAAATTTAGGGGCTATGTTTTTAGCTGCCCCTAAGGATACAGGTATAGAAATAAGTATCCCCACAATAGTTGCAACAATAGTCATCCATAGACTTTCAAAAATACCTGCCAAAATCTCATCAGATCTAGTTATAAAATCTGGAGGGAAAAAAGCAAATATAAAATTTTTACCCCTTGGGATCCCTTCAAGAATTCTTTGCCAATCAATTTCGGTAGTTAGGAAAACAGATAATAAGTAAGTACTAATTAGCAAAATTAATCCAATTCTTAATAACCTATTTTTTATTAACGGTTTTCTTTTCCAAATTACTTTCTTATCATTCATTTAATATATTCCTAATTTGCTACAGTTTTAGACCAGTCTTCTTCTCCATATATTTTTGTAAGTATTATCTCTGATAAGCCACTTGGCTTGCCATCGTAAACAATTTCTCCATTTTTTAAACCTATTATTCTTTCTGCAAAATTCTGAGCAAGAAAAACATCATGAATATTTATAATCGCAGCAAGATTTCTTTCCTTACATAACTCGCATATTAATCGCATAATTTGCCTGGAATTTTTGGGATCTAAACTCGCTGTAGGTTCATCTACTAAAAGTAACATTGGATTTTGTATCAAAGCTCTAGCAATTCCTACTCTTTGCCTCTGCCCTCCTGACAATTCATCGGCTCTTTTATCAAGCATATGCTCTAGTCCAATTCTTTGAAGCAGACGGAATGCTTCTTCAATATCTTTTTGAGGAAATTTCCTGAAAAAACTATTCCAAAATCCTACATAACCTAATCTGCCGGAAAGAACATTTTCCATTACACTTAATCTTTCTACCAAAGCAAATTCCTGGAAAATCATTCCAATTTGTCTTCTTATTTTTCTTAATTTAGATTTATTTAAGGAGGTAATATCATTTTTTTTATTAGCGAAATAAACTTTCCCTGAAGTGGGCTCAACTAATCTATTTATTGTTCTAATAAACGTACTTTTACCAGCACCTGAAGGACCGATAATAGCAACTACTTGCCCATTAGGAATTTCTAGGTTTATTCCTTTAAGCGACTCTTCTCCATTTGGATAAACCTTTTTGAGGTTTATTGTTTTAAGCATTAAGTCTGATTTTATTTATGATTTATAATTTTTATTTGCAATCATAAACAACACCATTAGCCTTATCTATTTTTCTAATAACATCCCAATCGTGCTTGTGACTTATTGAAATGAATCTATCAGCCTTTTTAAATTCTTTATCTAATGTTGAATTATCCCAGTTATAGGTGTAAAAAGCTTGCTTTACTTTTGCAACTACAGCTGGATGTAAATTATGAGCATGAGCATAACCTGTCGTTGGGAAGGTTTGGGATTTATAAATAGTTCTTATTTTAGAAGAATCAACAACACCTCTTGCATCCATTCTTGTAAGAACTGAGTTAGCAATTGGTGCTACTTCATAATCTTTGTTTGCAACACCCATTATTGAATTTTGATGCTTGCCAGAAAAGACTGGGGTGAAATCTTTATTTGCCTCAAGACCAAATTCTCCTTTAAGAATGGCCGATGGTGCTTTAAATCCTGAATTAGATGTCTTAGATGTAAATGTAACTTTTTTACCTTTTAAATCTGCAGGAGAATTAATTGGACTATCAGAAGGAACAATAATTTCCATTTCATAACCGTAAGATAAATCTTTTTTAGCCATCATTCCAAATGGAACTGCTCCTGCACATGCTGCTGCCACTGTATTGCTTCCAGTATTAATTCCTGCTACATGAAGACGTCCAGATCTCATTGCCTCAACTTGAGCAGCATAAGATTGAACTGGTAAGAAAGTGACTTTTTTACCAGTCACCTTAGACATATGTGTTACAAAATCTTCCCAAACTTTTGCATAAACGGAGGGGTCTTCAACAGGTGTATATGAGAACACAATAGTTTCAGGATCTATCCATTCATCTTCAGCAAGGGGTAGATCTGCGAGAAAATCTCCATCTCGATCACAATATTTGCTGTCAACAGTATTATTTGGATTGCAATCAGATAAATCTAAATCTCCAATTAAATTATTTGATTTATTTCCACAACTTGAAATGCTTGCGCTGATTATTGATAGCCCTAAGACTATCTTTAAAAAATTTCTCATTAGTGTTGAATTTATTCTTCATTATTAACTTGCTCTAAAGAGATTAACTTTTTCGCAAAAAGAGTTTAAATTCTGATTAAGTGTTTTATTTTGAGTTACTCAATTTTTAATCAGATTTATTTGGGAATTAAATAATTTTTAATTTATTTTTAACTTTATAAATTTAGGGTGATTGAATTTAAGAAATAAATATGATAATTCCTGAAAAGCAAAATATAGTATTTAAAGAAAATACAATTCTAGAAGTCAAATCAG
>CACJNU010000018.1 GCA_902594875.1 uncultured Prochlorococcus sp. | reverse complement strand
TGCTTTGAGCAAATCCCATACATCAGCATTATTTTTTAAGATACCCTCAACTTGACTAACTATATGCATAACATGTGAATATTTCTCAATAACCATTAAATCCTTGACCTTAACAGTCCCAATTTCACAAACTCTTCCAAGATCATTTCTCCCAAGATCAATTAGCATTACATGCTCAGCTATCTCTTTTGGATCTTTTAATAATTCCTTTTCTAATTCCAAGTCTTTTTGATTATCGATACCTCTAGGTCTTGTGCCAGCTATTGGTCTTAAGCTTGCAACAATCTGACTATTTTTATTTTTTTCTGCTTTAACCATTACTTCAGGACTTGAACCTATCAGATACCACGAGCCGAAATTAAAAAATGACATGTATGGAGATGGATTAACCATCCTCAAACTTCTGTATAAATTAAAGGGTTCATTTTTGACTTTAGTTTGGAATCTCTGACTTATAACTATTTGGAAGATATCTCCCTTTCTTATGTATTCTTTTGCAGAGAGAACTGCATCCTCAAAATCTTTTTTCTCCCAATTACTTGCTAGATCTAAATTCAAATTCTCATTTTCATTCCAATCTAAAAACTCATTTTCTTTTAGAGGAACTCTCATTAAATTTCTAGTTTTCTGAATTTTAGAAATTGAGTTTAGATACAATTCTTCAATTGAGCACTCTTTTGAAAAAGTTGTATCTGCATAAACCACTGCAGTAATACATCTTTTTATTTGATCAAAAACAACTAACTGATCAAAAAACATCCAGGACCCATAGGGGATATTGTTTTCTGGAATTTCATTTATTGGAACGCTTGGTTCTATTCGATTTATTAATTCATAACCCCAAGAGCCATATAATTGTCCAATTGATGGTAAGTCATCTAGCATTGTTGACTTATATTCTTTTGTCCAACTTTTTAAAAGATCAAAAGGATCACCTTTATGTGTTTCAGTTTTGCCATTATTCCAAGTTTTAATTATTTCTTCTCCATAACAAACTGCTTCCCAAAGAGGTTTAGTAGCGATAATACTCCACCTACCCAAATTCTCCCCCCCTTCAACAGATTCAAGAAAAACACCATGGTCATCTTTTGAAGACAATTTTAACCAAGTAGATAATGGAGTCTCTAAATCTGCTGGCCAAGTTTCAACGATAGGTATAAAATTTTTACCTTCTTCGTAAGCATTTAAAAAACTATCTTTCTGTGAGCTGATCATATTAATAATGTCAGCCCAAATTATAATTATTTTCTTCTTTTATATCAACTTTAAGGAAGTTAATCAAAAGTATTCTTAGTTGTAAATTTCAAACCAGCTGGATTAGGATTCTCACCTATTCTTCTAGGATTGTGACCAACTTTCTCTCTGCCTTCATTTACTTTTTCAGGGAAAACACCATCTTTTGGGTGCAAAAATTCAATATCGCCACCAGGGAAAATTCGGTAGATCTTAAAATCTTCAATTCTTGGTTTAAAGGCTCTTAATTGTGTCCCTAATGCAAGGCATTGTTCTTTTCTTGCAAAGTACATTAGATTATCACCTTCATGCATAATAGCGGCTCCACCGGTGGGCAATTCAAATGCTTGTTCCTTAGAACTTTTCCATACAATTGCATATTTTTCTTCGGTTTCTGCTGAGTTTAATAAACCCCCAGTACTTCCTATATGCTTTGGAAATTGACCAACTAAAGTTTCAGTCATCCTTGATTTTGAGTTATTTCTTATAAGAAATTAGCATTCATATTTTGCAAAATTCTAGATTTAGAAGAAATTTTCTACATTATTTAATATATGGAAAATTTGTTTCTAGTTTTATTTTGAATCTGAAATCGGAAAAAATACTGTTAATCCTGTATCTCGCCTTTTTGTGACATGCCCTCCTAAGCTAGCTAATAACTTTTGAGTAGCATTTTGACTTAGTTGTAAACTACCTGTTTGAGGGTTCCAATTTAAAACAGGACCAATATCAGAACCGTTATCTTTTTTTAGAATTTCTTTTTGATTACTTTCTAGTTTTTGGAATTTTAATTGAAGTTTAAGTTTTTGACCAGCTGGTCTTAATTCTAAAATTAATGTACTGCCTTCTTTTAATCCTCTAGTATTTTTATTAATTAATCCACTTAACATTAATTCCAATTTTTCAGAATCACTCAAAATTTGCGGAAGTTGATTGGGAATATCAATCTTTAAAGAAATCCCGCGTCGATTTAATTGTTTTTCCCATAAAGGAGCAAGCTTTTTAAAAATTTCGGCTAAATTAATCCTTGCCAAGTTATTTAATGACGGAACTTCATTACTCACTAATTCTGCTGCATTAAAGATTAGACCAAACCTATCAATTTGTTCATTACATTCATTATCTATTTGAATTAAACGATTTTTCATTGATTCGTCCATCTTATATTTTTTTAAAGTAGAACTTATAAGGGTTCTTATTGTTGCCAAAGGCGTTCTTACTTCATGAGATATTGCACGTAATAATTTTGCTTCAGTTATTTGCACATTTTTTTCATCGTTTTTTACTGAATTCTTTATAGTATGGTTTGGAGAAATATTTGCTAATTTTGCCGATAATGTTGGCCAAAATAATTTTTCAAATTGATTATTAATATTAAGGTCACCTAAATTATTGATTGCATTACGAAATTTTATTCCTTCCTCATAATTTTCTTGGTTTAATTTTGCATGCATTAATTCAATTGAAAGTTTAAGGCTTTCTTCATCACACTTCATTAATAGGATTTTCTTATCTTTTTTTCCTACAATTGATAATATGCATTGAAAATTTGGGGCGATTATCATCAGAAAAGGTTCGTAACCATCTTCTTTACTAAGATTTAAAACTTTATAATTACTAGCCAAATCGAAATCTTTTTTTGTCTTGTCTGAATTATTGACTGGTAAAAAACCTGCATTCTCACTCTGAAAATATGGAAACCCCTCAGGAGACCAAAGCCATCCATAAAATTGATTTAAAAGTTTTTTATCATTAAATGCAGGCAAAGGTGAGGCAACCCAAATTCCCCCATTTTTATAATTCTGAGATAAGAAATCTTTTTGAATAACTTCTAAAGAAGCCCACCACATTCTTCTGGATGAATCATCATCCACATGTATAGTTTGAACTCCTTTAATCAAAAGTTCTTGAATATTTTTTATAGTTATTTTTGATTTCATCAATTTCTTAGTGATCTAGAACGTTTCAATATAGATAAAACAAATCCAATACATATAAAATTAGTCACCAATGACGTTCGACCATAGCTCATAAAAGGAAGAGGAATCCCAGTCACTGGTCCTAATCCAATAGTCATAAACAAGTTAATAATTATTTGAAATAAAAAAGTTGTAGCAATTCCAATAACAATTAGAGATTCAAAGTTAGTCCTTGCAATTGATGCAGTATTAATAAGTTTTTTAATCAAAAAAAAGAGAAGAAATAAAACTATAGTGCACCCCACAAAACCCAATTCTTCCCCTAGAGCACTGAATATAAAATCAGTATGTTGTTCAGGTATAAATTGCAAATTAGTCAGCTTACCTTGTAGCAAACCCGTCCCAAATAATCCTCCAGAACCAATTGCAATTTGACTCTGTATCAAATGATATCCGCCACCTAATGGATCTCTATTTGGATCTAAAAATAAAACTAATCTATCTTTTTGATATTCTTTTAAGCCATATTGCCACAAAATTGGTGTCAATTTTGCCACTAATAAATGGAACGAAATAGCGAGAGCAGAAAAAATAATTTTCTTTTTTGAAGATCTATAAGCAAGATATCCTATAACTGGAATCCAGAAAATAAGAAGAGTTGGTAAGGTTAAATAAAATATAGATGTGATAATACAAAACACTAATATCAAAAGCCACTCTATGGGCATTTGCGACCAATAGAGCATCACACTTGTCAAAACAAGTAAAACTAAAGAGGTACCTAAGTCAGGTTGAAAGAAAACTAATAACCAAGGAATAACTACTACTAATGAGGGCAAAACTAAATCTCTTATTGTTAGAATTATTTTTTTGTCGAGGACTAAAGCAAGAGTTAATATCGTGCTAAGTTTAGCTACTTCTGAAGGCTGAAAAGAAAAAATCCCCAAGTTTATCCATCTTTGGGCTCCAGAAACTGAAATCCCAAAAAAATAAATTAGTAATAAGCATATTAAAGTACACAAATAAAATGGAACCACATACTTTCTAAGTCTCTCTAAAGGTATATAAGAAATAAAAAATGCTAAAAAATAACCTAACAAACCAGTTACGATATGAGCTAAATAGTTCGATACTAAAAGATCACCTTGAATACTTTTTATTAATAAGCCCGAAATAATTACTAAAAACAGGGGAATTATAAGTAGTGGAGATAATAAAAAACCTCTATTAAAGTTGTCTTTTTTTTGTACAAATCCTCTGTTATTTAATAAAGAAATTCTCTTAAACATCAATTAAATATATACAAATTGATTCTTAATTAATTGCGCTAAATTACCAAATAAAACAGAACTTTCTTTATTGGGCTGGCTTATTGAGATTGGTACACCTTTATTACTATCATCAACGAGAGGGATTTCAATAGGAATTTGAGCTAATAATGGTAAGTCATTTTCTTTAGCTAATGTTTGTCCACCACCTTTACCAAAAATTTCATATTTTTTACCTGGCATATCTGGCGGAATAAAGAATGACATATTTTCTACAATTCCAAGTAAAGGTACTCCAAGTTGTTTAAACATTGCTAATCCCCTCCTTGCATCTTGCAAAGATACTTGTTGAGGAGTAGTAACGACTATAGCTCCAGAAATAGGCACAGATTGAGAAAGGGATATTTGAGCATCTCCTGTTCCTGGAGGCAAGTCAATAACCAAAAAATCAAGATTATTCCATTCAACTTGGTACAAAAATTGTCGGATAATACTATTAAGCATTGGTCCTCTCCATATAACTGGCTGACCTTCTTCTATGAGGAAACCCATTGATACCAATGAAATTCCATATTTATGGATTGGGATTAACCTTTGATCACTGCCACTACCTTCTGTAACCTTTGGATTCTGTTCGGCAACTCCCATCATTGAGGGAGTATTAGGTCCATATATATCCGCATCCAGCAACCCAGTTTTTAAGCCTAATTTAGCTAGAGAACAAGCGAGATTGACTGCAATGGTACTTTTTCCAACTCCACCTTTACCACTGCTAACAGCTATGATATGCCGAATCCCATCAATCTTCTGCAACTCAGGAGCATTACTTTGATTTTGAGAGTCATTTTTGGAAGGATTATTATCTATCTCTATTTGAACATCATCAATATCTTCAAAATCCAGTAGTATGTTTCTAACCTCTTGAACAATTCTATCTCTCTGAGAATTTGCAAACGATGGTAATGATAATGTTACGATTACTCTCGGTATAGTTACTCTTACATTTTTAATCCAAGCTAATTCAACTACATTTTTCTGTGATCCAGCATCTAGAACTTTTTGTAAAGCAAAATTCGCATCTTCTATTGTAGTCATTAAATTTTTAAATATTTTGACAAGGTAGTCGACTGTTTAAAAGATTAAGAACTATGTCGAACTATCAAATAATAGGCAATAAGGACCCCCTAAGAGAAATTATAAAGAGAAACTTATAATTAACCAAAAAATTTTTTTTCTTCAAGATTTACTAAATACATGTTGAAAGAACCTCCTAAAAACTCGAGAGAAAAAACTAAAAATCTCTTATTAACTCTACAAGACAAAATTTGTTCAGGGCTTGAAAATATTGATGGCAAAGGGAAATTTACAGAGGAATCCTGGCTAAGAGATGAAGGTGGCGGTGGAAGATCAAGAGTATTGAAAAATGGTTCTATTTTTGAGCAAGCAGGCGTAAATTTCTCGGAAGTACAGGGCAAAGAATTACCTCAATCTATAATCTCTCAAAGGCCCGAAGCAAAAGGTCATGAATGGTTTGCTACGGGAACTTCTATGGTTTTACATCCTAAGAATCCCTATATTCCAACAGTTCATTTGAATTATCGATATTTCGAAGCTGGTCCTGTTTGGTGGTTTGGGGGAGGTGCAGACTTAACCCCTTTTTATCCTTATCTTTCTGATATAAGGAATTTTCATAATGAGCATAAAAAAGCTTGTGAGAAAGTTGATCAAGATTTGCATAAAGTTTTCAAACCATGGTGTGATGAATATTTCTTCTTAAAGCATAGAAATGAATCTCGAGGCATAGGAGGTATTTTTTATGATTATCAAGATGGTTCAGGCATTATCTATAAAGGAAGTAATCAAAATGGAGAAGCATCAAAAGCTTCACAAAATATTGGCAAATTAAATTTAAATTGGGAAAATTTATTTTCTTTAGCGGAAAGCTGTGGGCAGGCATTCCTCCCTTCATATTTGCCCATTATTGAAAAAAGAGCTTCTCAAACATATTCATCAAAAGAAAGAGAATTCCAGCTGTATCGAAGAGGTAGATATGTCGAATTCAATTTAGTTTGGGATAGAGGGACGATTTTTGGACTACAAACAAATGGCAGAACAGAATCTATATTAATGTCTTTGCCCCCTTTAGCTAGATGGGAATATGGATATAAAGCTAAAAAAAATTCTCGAGAGGAATTTCTCACATCAATTTTTACAAAACCCCAAGATTGGTTAAATGATAAAGAGTTAGAGAAATTCTGTAGGGAGAATTATATTTTTGATTAAAAATTATCGAATAAAATTTTAAAGTATCTTAAATAGGTGTTTTAAATAAAGAACCGTCACTTTTCAATTGAAGTTTTTCTCCTAATTCATTTTCTAAAGAGATTAATTCATCCCTATGGGCTCTAAGTCTCATAAAAGTTAAATCATTTTCATTTTCGTTGATCAACCTTAATTCAAATTTCTCCTCCCTTGCTGATTTTTTAAAATAAACAATTCCAGACAAAGGGCCACCAATTAATCCCAAAAGAATAGGCCACCAACCTAATTCAGGATATATTTGAATAATTACTAATCCCAAAGCACAAGAACCAAAACCACCAAGAAAACCTAAAAAAATTGCCAAAAATTTACTTGAAACAACTTGACCCTTAAATATTAAAATTCTTTGTTCAAAATCTCCTCCTGTTTGCTTCCATCCCCTCAAATTAAGCCATTCACATAAACCATTTAAAACCTTAATTGGTTTTTGAGAAGATGAAATCTCAACGATGGTTGTTCTATCTTTACTAGAAGCCCTAAGAAAAAAAAATAATCCTATGGATAAGAGAATTGTCAGCAATAATGTTGAATTTAAGGAATATGACATTAAATAATTTTTTCTGTTAACTAGAGAGAATAAAAATTAAAGTTACATCATATTATAATTTTTTAAAATTATTCTGTAAAATATTCTTATTAGATAAAAATTCTTAATTAAATAAAATCTTAAGTAATATTCTACATCTTAAATTACCTTTAATACTTATTAAAAATGACTAATGAAAATAAAAATATTGATCTTCTTTATAACGATTTAACAGTAGACTTATATAACCTTTATAAAAAATCATCCTACCTAGCTATTGACACTGAAGCAATGGGTTTAATTCATGGAAGAGATAGACTCTGTTTAGTACAAATATGCAATGAATTTAAAAGAACATCCTGCATTAAAATCGAACTTAATACATCTTCTTCACCTTATTTAAAAAAACTTCTTGAAGATGAAAAAATTACTAAAATATTTCACTATGCGAGATTTGATGTAGCAGCCTTAAAATGCAATCTTGAAATTAATTCAAAAAATATTTTTTGTACAAAAATTGCTAGTAAGTTGGCAAGAACTTATACAAATAAACACGGTTTAAAGGATTTAATTAATGAATTGTTAGGTATAGAACTAGACAAAAGCTCGCAAAGTAGTGATTGGGGTAGCAACGAAGATTTAACAAAAGATCAATTAGATTATGCAGCAAATGATGTTAGATATTTAATTGAAGCTATGCATAAATTAAAAGTTATCTTAAAAAGAGAGAATAGATATGAATTAGCTCAAAAATGTTTTGAAACAGTTTCTGTACATGCTGATTTAGACATACTAAAATTCTCAAATATATTTGAACATTAAGAATCAATCTTCAGTTAAAAAATTATCTTCACCATCAAGAGTTTCCATAAGCTTATCAAGTATCCTTGAAGAACTTAATTTATCTCTATCATTTTTTTCACAAATTTTTAAAACATTTTGCGCAACTTGTATTTTTTCTTGAATAGTTTTCGAGCCTTCTTTTGCAATTTGAATTTCTACTTTCTTTTTAGCAGAAGATAAGCTTATACTCATAAGTTTTGCAATCTCTGCACAAATTTTTAGATATTGCCGATCATTTATTGGATACATAAAATAATTAATAAGCTGGTGCCATTCACTAAGATAACAAATAAAGGTTTATGGCATCTACGATTTTCTTACTTGCTCCGGATCCCCCCATTCTTTTTTTTCCAATTTTTGCTTGTTCTAACCTATCAACTTTTCCTTTCAAAAGTAAACTTAAACGTTTTAAAAGAATTTTTTTGTTATGGCAAACTAAAACACTACCTCCCAATAATCTTGATTGCCTTTTTGCAAATGATTTTGTAAATTGTGGTCCAGGTCCTGGTAGAGAAAGAGATGGAATTCCAAGGCCAGCAATTTGCTCTGTAGCAGTTCCTGCATTAGACAAGCCAACTTCTGCCATATTGGCCCATGAATTGAATTTACCTTTTCCAATCACGACATATTGATTTTTCTTTTTCCATACTGAATCTTCTTTAATTAGTACTTTAAATTTACTCTGTTTTTTAAAACCATATTTATTTAAATAATTTTGAATTTGAATCACATTCGCATTAATGCTCAAAGGCAAAAGTATTAACAAATCCTTTGATAAATCAAAATCTTGCAAACAATTTAGAAAATTATCAAGATTTTTAAGAGCTTCAGGGTATCTACTTCCAACTAATAAAATAATCCTTTTAAAAGAAATAATATTTGATATCCTATCATTTGTTAAATTAACAAAATCCATCATTGGATTACCCAAGTATTTTGCATCAATATTTTTTTTATACAAATTATTAGCTGTAATTTTATCTCTCATAATTAAATTTTTACATCTTGGAGATTTCATTAAAAACATTTCCCATGGATCCCATTCAGAACCTTTCAACTTATGATAAAAATCGCTTAAATCCCAACCTGGCCCACTACTCCAAGTATGATCACTTTTGGGAGTTCCAATGAAACTAAAGTCGCATTCTGAACTCCAAGCGTAGAGTAATGGCAAGAAATCGCCTACTGCGATAATTTTGCAGTTATGTTTTGACTTCTTTTTTACAAGTAGAAAATTTCTTAAATTATCGATTAAAAATCCTGCAAACAAATCATGCACAAATCCCTTCAGACTTTGATTACTAAAACCTCCACTAGGCAGCTCTTTTAAATATCCTATTTTACGAAAATTCTTTGATTTTATGGAATTAAATAAATCACCATTTCCTACTAAAGGCAAAACTTCAATTTTTATGTTTTTTATTTTTTTTAGTAATCTTTTTATTATCTCCGATGCGATTACATCTTCTCCATGACCATTGCATATAAATAATAGAGAATGAGACACCTTACTGTTAAGATCATAAAAAGACTCAATCGAATCTTTTTCGGCGGCATGGCCAAGTGGTAAGGCAGAGGATTGCAAATCCTTTATCCCCAGTTCGAATCTGGGTGCCGCCTTCTTTAATTTTGTAGTATATTTTGCTATAAAGCGTTCTAAACACTTGATTTTAGTATATCGCTGATACATTTTTACCTGTGTTTAGATGGACGGTAAGTGGACGGCAACTTCGACCTTAATTGCTGCACTAATTATTACTTAACTTATAACATCTTAGATTACCGTCTACATTTGCAAAATTGACCAAAATTATTTTCATCCTTAATTAAGAAATAAGACAAAGAAAAAGAATATTTAAGTTATAACTCGACAGGCTGCTTGCCATATACTTTTCAAAAAATTGAATTATTAATAAGAATTAAATCATATTTAATGGTAATAAGTATTACAAATTAACTTAAATTAGTAGGTATAAAGTAATAAGAATTGATATCCTAGTGAGCGTCTATAAAGTGAGTAAACCTATTGGTATCATTAAGTTTTTTGTTACTATATGTAAACATTTAGACCCATAACTCAAAGATCCGTGCTAGAATTTGTATAACGAAAAGGCAACAGTTAGCAACTACGCCGTAAGGTATCAACCAGAGACTGATATTTAAAACCCCTCAATGTTATTGAGACTCTGAAAAAAGAAGAGATAAGTGTAATTAAGAGAGTCACCTATCTCAATGTCCACCTAGTATTTTAACTAATTATGAAAACCGCAAATGGTTATCCTCTTAAGGAGGAGAAAGTGAATGTTATCGCTGAATTGGAAGCAAAGATCGAACACTTCCTTGAAAATCCAGACGATAAAGAGTCGTTTTACTACACAAGTCAAACGAGTGGCAATGTTAAAGAAGAGATCGGAGGTCTCACTTCAGCAATCCACACGCAAAAGAAAGTCATCAAAGACTTAGATGAAATCTACATAGATCCTCAGACAATTTATGCAAGAGTTGAGTTAATAGAAACACTCAGCAAGCATAAGAAAGTTCTCAATAGAGCAGATATCGAAGGATGTGTTGAACAAGTCTTTGGTAAAGGATTAATGAATTTCGGTACTTTCCCAGAAGGAGATCTGCACAAGAAAAAAGCGTTTAGAGAGAAATTTGGAAATGAAGAAGATGTGGATCCAGATGTTATGCAGTCATATCTATATGAAGATCTATCCGTAAAGTATCTTGATTGGGCAAAGTTGCCTCTCATTAGAGCAGGGAAAACACAAAGTGAAGCGGCCTCTCACAATGCAGCAAACGGAGGTAAGAAATAATGATGTTAGCGAGAACAACTTATCAGAGAAAGTTAGAGTTATTTGGAAATATCATTGCTGACGCAATCTCTGATGACTTGATATACGAAGACGATATGGATTCTGATGATCCATTAGATCTAGATGGATATCTTGCAGATCTAAGACCAAGAATCGTTGATGCACTTCAAGAAAAGTGGGGAGATGATCTTGAAATCCTTGATGATGGAGTTGGAGCGTAATGGAAAAGACTAAATTTAACCATCATCACAGAGCAATTATCACCAGATATCTTAGTGATAACTTCGATTATGGGAACTGGGTTAAGTTCAAGAATGAATCTACTCTGCGAACTGTAATTGGAGACAAAGGATTCGAATCCATAAAGGAAAGAATTGAAAATCATTGGTTTTCAATGCTAGGAGAAGTCATTCAAGACCATCCATTTGAAGAAATCATTGAAGAAGAAGTAGATGATTTCTACAAAAACATCAAAACCTTCGAAGAATTTAATGAGGTGAATGCCTAATGAAAACTTTTGGAGATAATATTCCGCATTCTGTTCAATGGTTTGCGGAAAAGGATCGATTAGAACTGCAAAGTTTGATCCGAAGAGACTGCACAACTGATGATGATCAAGGAAGATTTGATTATTTTGATGCAAATTACAACTGGAAGGTCTCAACTTGTAGTCATTGCGGAAAAGTTCTTGTTTATGAATTTTCTCAGCGAGAGATTCCACAGTATGAAAGTTACTTGTCTATCGAAGCAATAAAAGAGGAGGTGAAAAAATGAGTTTTATTTAAAAAATATTCGAATTTGATAATAGTACTGTAACTGTGCTGTAACCGTGCTACCATAATACTAGGTTTCATAAACTAATCGCACAATTAAGAACATTATTATGGATAAATTTGTCATTTACAGAAGAGTTTCAGGCGGATTAAATCAAATTAAAAGCGGATATGGATTAGATGTTCAATCAACAGAGATTGATTCCTACTTAAACGGCCTGACGGATTACAAAATCATTGATGATTTTACAGAAATAGCATCAGGCAAGGATCACAAGAATCGTCCAATTCTTCAAAAAGCAATCGATACTGCGATTAAAACCAATTCGACAATCCTAATTTCAAGAATATGTCGACTTTCAAGAGATCTTGAGTATTGGGCAGCGTTTATGAAGAATACAAAGTTGAAGTTTCGTATAGCAACTCAACCAAATGCCGATAATTTTATGATCAGTATCTACGCAGCAATGGTGATGAAAGATCGTCAGGAAATTGCCCGAAGAACTAAGTCTGCATTGCGTGAAGCAAGGAAGAGAGGAGTTAAATTAGGTGTTGCTGGATCGAAGAATATAAAGAAAGCGAATGATGTAAAAATCAGAAAAGCACAAGAATTTGCGAACCAGATCAAACCAATTATCCTTCCTCTCAGGAATCAAGGATTTTCATATACAGAGATCGCTAATCGATTGAATGTAGTTGGTATTGGCACTCCTAGAGGTGCAAAGTTTAGGGCTGCTCAAGTTCAAAAATATGCCACCAAATATTTGGAGGTAAGTTAATTGAATTGGAGAGTAAAGATCTATATCGCAGGTAAAGTTCATACAGAGATAATACCTGCACAGACTAGAGATAATGCCAAACTAACTGCAACAGCAAGGTTTCCTAAGACTCAAATAGTGAGTATTTCACCACTTTTATAGGAAAAATCACTCTGAAATATGAACTTTGTATAAATAACATATGAATCTCGTATGAAAGAATATGTTTTTTATTGTGGTTGGGGTTTCAATGTAAGCGAGCAGACTTACGAAGAAACAAAATTTTTATAATTTACCGTCAAAAAAAATATTCGTTTATTTACTTGTTTTTTGTTTAATTTTTTCTACCCAAATAGATCAATTTAAAGTAATTCGGACATTCCCGAACCAAAAAGAATTGATTGCAGATAACTCCATAAGTGAAGTCATAATGCTTGATTTCACTAGGAGTTCTCTATGACACACAGGAACAATTAATCCAACAAATACTAAATTATTAACTCAAAGATGAAAGTGATTAATCAACAGAAAAATAGCATTATTGAAGACTTACTTTATTCAGAAAAGGTAAAAAGAACTTTTAGTGCTGTAACTCAAGAAGATTCAAAACATCCATATGAAAATGGAATGTTCATTAGTTTCAATAATTATAAATTTTATCAAGAAGAACTTATAAAGAATTACAAGAGACAATACCAATCAATACTTAGGAGTTTAGGGATCAAAGTTAGTAGAGAAGATATATCAAAAAGAAGTATGTTACCAACAAGAAAAACAATAATGGATGCTGTAGTTAATAAGATTCCAGTACTTGTTGCAGCCTGTCACGATAATCCTCATCCAGATGACAACTTAAGAATCTATAATCATTCTCACTTTTTGGTTTATAACATTCACCATCATTTACCAAAGACCAATCTTGAATTAAAAGATGCAATTAATAAGATGATTCATTTTTTAAGTAAGAGAGATTATGTTGGAAAGATTAGAAATAATTCAGTTGATATAAGACCAGTAGGAACTTATAAACACTATCAAGATAAGATTGCACCTTCAGATTTTTATGAATACATTCAGCGTCATACAACGCATCCTCACGAAGAAAATTTAATCAGTTATATGGCAAAATCCAACAAACAAGATACCAAAATTAGATATCCATTTAACTACATTTTTTACAGCAAAAATGTATTGCCAGAGGCTGCTTGAGTTGAAATGAAATCATTAGATTCAAGAGATTATTTCAAAGATCTTATAAATCATTACAGCGAACTAATTGATGATCCCTACTGGTATGGGATGAAACCATTTATCCAAGAAGAAAAACGACTATGTATTCACAAACTAAACAAAATAAAAGAGGCGGATATCGAATCGATACTACTCACAGAGAAACTATCACGATTCCTTTCCATAGAATGAAATTAGTGGAATATTGGGAAACTCTTGCCAAGAGAAATCAATTAAATAAGTCTCAATATATTAGAAAATTAATTGGTGAAGATGCCCTTAGATCGGGTCTTATTAAGAGTCAAATTCCTAGCGAGGTGATGTAAATGTACGGTCAAAGAAATTTCAATGATTTAAAGAAAATGAATAGATTGATTGGCAAAACTTTCTACGAAGAAGGTGAAGGAGATTTTCAAGGAATGATCAGAACTTACTATATGAGATGGAATCCTTTTGCCAATAAAATCACACCCGCAGTTTCAAATTTCCATCACGCTGAACCAACACCAGAGATGGAAAAATTTCATCCTTCAATAATGTCAGCAGTTATGAGATCTCAACCTCTTCATAACGGAGACTTTTACTAATGATCGAATTTAAACTAAGTGAAAAAGATCTACAGAAACTAGAAGTTGTATTAAAAAGTCGAAGAGTTCCTTTAACCAAACACGAAATTAGAACTTTTTTTATTGATCAATTAAAGAAGGAATACAACTACTATTTGATTCGCAACAGGCTGCAAAACAAGAACAATAAAACATTATTAGAGGTAGACAAATGAGCATTAATTTCAATGATCGAAATACTGAAGCAAGAATGCAAAAAGCACTTTCACATTTCAATTCAATGGTGAGACCAGATAAGCAGAAATTTGTGTCTGAAGCGATTAATCACTATATTGATTCACTTATCAAAAGTAAGGTTATTAAGAAAGTTTGATTGGTTCGTGAAACAACAGATCCTGATTTAAAAAAGGGTATGGTTGTTAGTCTACAAATGCAATATCGGAATCCATATACTATTGAATCCAAAATTTTTTTCGCCAGTAAAAATTCACCAAAGGGTTTTTATAAATTATAGTGAAAGTGGTATCGGAGAAATCAATGCAAACCTTCGTTGACAACGATTCAAAAACCATATGGTATTACTCAGAAAGTGGGTTTCCAACCTATATGGCAATTAGTCATTATCGAAAGCAAAATCCCGCTTACAAACATTCGATTGCAAGCAAAAAATATTTTGAGATGCTTCAAAAAGGTGAAATAAATAATAAGTGAAAGAGTTGATTTAAGAATTGATCTTGATCACGGACAGACTCTTTCGATTACCAAACTCTCAAGTTAACCCGCATCAGTTTTGACACTCTGGTGCTTTTTTTTGTCTTTGCAAGAGGCCTGTTGAGATACAAAATAATTTTAAAAATTATGATATTATTTCCGAAATTTATTTTTAGTAAATGCCACAAAGAATTGTTTTAGTTGGAGATCAAATTGGTATTCCTAAAGGAGAAAGAGGAGAAGGATATGCCTTATTTGATAGGTATAAAGATACTTGGGTTCAAGAAGTAATGGAAGAACAAGATGAACATTTTTGTGATGATGTTTTTCATTCTTATGAAGAATATATGGAGTTTTGGGGTGCTGAAAATTTAGATGAAGCACAAGGATCTGTTTATGGGAAACTGTATAAAAATTGGTCTAAAGAAGATGTAGATTTTTATGCCAAAGTTGTAGAGGATGCTGATGAAAGAGATAAAAATAATATCAAAATATTGAAGGGAGGTTGGGAAGAATTTAAAGCAGTAAAAAGAAGGATGAAATATAAATGGGAAGATAAGAAAGATGATGATAATGATGACGATATTGATCTATCTTTTCTCTATACCTAAATCTGTAAGCGGCCTGTCGGAATATATTTTGTCGATTATTTCCATCAATTTATCAATCTTTTTCTGATAAGATTTGAACCCCATAACTCTGCCTTGTTCTTTTAATTTTGATGCTCTACCAGTTGAGGGAACAGGCAAATTATGAATAGTATATTGCTCAGAAGTTAGATCAATAATTTCACCATCAGGAGTCTCACACCACCAATGAAATTGATTATTGTGATCTCTTGTTTTCCATAGTATTACCTTATTACCAACAAGTTTTTTCAAACATACTGAGGCACAATAACACATACCCTCAAAAGGATTACTCTTCTTTTGTTCTATCTCGTGAAACTCAATTAAAGCACTATGAACCAATCTTGCTAGATGATCTAATTCTGGATCTTTCGAAAACATCTATCGCACAAAATTATCCATTTCTTCATTTAATAACTCATACTCTAAATTCACAGGATTATTCAATAATTCTTTATTTTTACGCATACCCCAATCCATCTTTTTGAAGACTTTATTCTTCCAATATTTGAATAAATTTTCTAAATTATTTTCTTCTTTTTCAACTCTTTCTACATTAATTAAATTGTCATCCCAACTATCCATTCCATAAGTTGAGACATAAACTCTTTTTGCTTCAGTCATACTTTCGAGGCTGCTCACTTTGTTATCAAATTGATTCTTGAGTTCTTTAACAGTTGGATCTTTCTTGTTATACCAAAGGCAATGTTTTACAAAATTTACTAACGATTTAAACTTACGATCTGATTTAGATGAACTAGAAAAAACAAAATTAGATTTATCAATTCCTCTTCGATCTAACCAATTTAATATCAAATCTAAGTGTGGATTTTTCATCCTTAGAAGGTGATCACTTTCTGTATTACCAATGAATTTTATATACCTATCAAGTTGATCATATTGACTACTACTTTTGCTTGAACCCCAAAGACTCATTGTGTACCAGAGAACAATATTTCTTCCGTGCTTTTCATTAAAAAAATTTCTAATTTCATTTGATTGAGATATCAAAGCAAGTAATTTACCACCTCTGAAATATCTTGAAAATGGTGCAGTTGGAACTATAACTTTGGCATTAAGAATATGGGCATTTATAAAATCAGGCATCAATTTTCTTTGACCCAAATACTCTTGCAATGGTTTGTTATTAAGGTTCGAACTATCGACTCTTATCCATCCAATAACATATTCATCATTTGGCATTTGCCCTTGCTCAGAAATCAATTTTATAGACTTGTGTAGGCTGGTTAAAGTGCAAACAAAATCACAACAAGACCATCCACCAAAATTAATATGACTGCTAGTTAGATCTAATAATTTTATGTAATCGGGTTGTCTCTTTCTTGCATCATTTGGTTGACCCATAAAATAAACATTGATTCCAAAATCATCACCATTGATAACTTCATTTTTTTTAAAAGGGAGTTGATATTCACCTAATAATTTTTTCTTTTTAAGATCCTCAAATTTCTGAAACTGCATTATCTCATTTGCATTTTTAGAGGATGAATAATAACCAAGAATATAATTTGTGATGTATATGGTATCGGCAATATCTAAGACAATCGGATATCTCTTTCGATCATCTATTTCATCAGAAACAAGTTTTATATATTTCGGATTTATTGGCAAAATATTCAAATTTTTTTCCATCATATAATCAATCATTTTTAGAAATGCAATTCAATTATTAAATGCTAATATGGTACTGTTACAGCACCGTTACAGCATTGGGCAAGAGAGCAAACGAAAAGCAGATAACATTCTGCATAGATGAAGTGGTTAGAGAGCAGTTCCAGACGCTCTGCACAACCTTAGATGTGTCTGCTGCAAATGTGATGCGTAAGTGGATTGATACTGCACTAGAAAATGGTGATGTTAATTTGCAAGCGGCTGCATCAGGTTCAAATGAACCAAGAAATTTTATTGATGATAATGATAAAAAAGTAATTAAAAATATTCTCAGCAGACTTGATGAAGTAGAGAGAAATACAGCATACCTAAACGACAATCAAATGAAATTTATTAAAGAAGAAGTTCTTGGAGATGAATTAGGAACTTTAAGAAATCGAATGGGTGTATGTGAAAAAGAACTGCAACAACTTGGCGGTAATATAACTCGCAACTAAAAAGATGCTCTCTTGATCAAAGCAAATTGTGGTTTGATCTTCTTCTTTGATTTTCTTAAATCACTTTCTCTACTGATGTATTTGATATAAGTCTTTCTCAACATATCTGGTGAAGTTAAACCATTATTGGCAAAACCTTGAATCCTAGTAGCATCACCTAAAGATGGATCCGCTTCAAGATGATGTCTGAAAGTTGTATGTCTGATAGTAGTGAAGTCGCACTCTTTCATATCAAATTCAGGTAGGCACTTTTGAACTGCCTTTTTGAGTAGAAAATTAAGATCATCCCTTACTTTATTTTCTTGACCACCTTCAGATTCTCTCTTGGTATTTGGCATTATTAACCAACCCTTGTGAGGCTGCCTACGATTCAATAATCTTTTTAAAAAATCATATGATCCATCCATCAAAGAAATGGTATTTTCAATTCTTCGATCACTCTTTGGTTCTTCATTTCTACAGATAAACTCTTTATTTTTCTTATCTTCTTTGAACCATTCGATTCTCAATCTTTGGGTATCTTGGGATCTCAAAAACCAAAAATAATTTACATACAATGCATCATATAAATCGACCCAATTTCTTTGATTTTGTCTATTGAATGGATTGGTCTCAAGTTCCATATATGCTTCATATGGAATATCAGTTCTAGCAATATTGCGAGACAACTCATTAACTGTATTCAGCAAAATTTCCCATTGATCTAATTCAAAATGTTGAACTTGTTTTGCTTGTGGTTTGGTAATTGTTGGAAAAGTTGGAAATGTATGACCAATGAAATCATTTTCAGCAAGTTGGAATAATCCTTTTAAAACTGTTTTTTGCTGAGACTTCATTCCATCAGACAAAGTGGCAAAGTAATCGACAAGATGTTGTCGACTGATCTTATCTGCACTTATCTTTGAGAACTCTTCTTTGGCGATACCATATCGATCAGAATGCCACTTTAATTTTTCATCTCTGATGAGTTTTGTTCTACTTTTTCTTCCATCCCAAGCGGCCTGTTTCGATTCAAAAAACTGATCCCAATAATGTTCAAGACACTTAGTTTTAACGGTAGATGCCTCAATAGATTTTTCTGCTAATTCTATTTGCTTTTCTTTTACCCAAGTAATGGCATATAAAGATGCTTGTCTTGGATCTGTAGTCTTCGTAGAGACTTCAAACGGTCTTCGCTTAGTATTTGTAACCCTAAAGTCTTCATCCTCGTCAGGCATCCATACACCGTAGAAAAACGGAGAATTACTTCGCTTCCTAATACATAAATTTATCGGAAAACTTACTTTTTTTCCGAGTTGTAATTCTTGACGGTGATCAGCAATATTGATCCATTTCTTATCACTTAAGTTGCCGTCTTTAACATTTAATTTTTCGGTTTTCATTAACTAAAATCAAGCAGTAATATAATCAATTCTTGGACGGTAAGCAGACGGTAAGAACCCTAATTATCCCCCAATATGCCCATTATAACACGGTTTTTGGTATATGTCACCCTCTTCGAATCTGGGTGCCGCCTTATTTAATTTTTTTACGCATTTAATTATGAAGTTTTCTAAGAACTTCAATTTCAAATAAACGGTATAAACTTTCAATTACTTATTGATATGTAGAAAAATAATCTTTTCTTTATTTTTTTAATAATAACTGATATCCATTAATAAATAAAAATTTAGTTGATTTATTAATTATTTCCATCAGATTATTTATATAAGAATTTGAATTGTTTTAATAATCATTATCTGCTACACACATTCCTAAACATCTAACACCATTTGATGCTGTCCTTTTGCAATGAATACATAAAATGGGATCTTTCTCTGAATTAAGGTTAATTTTTGAATTATTTTTGTCTTTAATATTTATTATCTCTTGTGTTGAATCAAATAGTGTCATTCTTGGAATCATCACTTGAATCGATACTAACAACAAGTGAAGCATTAGTGTTGGAAGAAGGTATATCCATAATTTTTACAGTTTCTTTAGGCTCATCAATAACTTGATTTTCTTCAGTACTTTCATCAACTGCACAAGCTTCAAGAGCTTCTCGAAGAAGTGAATCAAAAGTTGCTCCAGGCAATCTATGTCTTGCAACCTCAAGAAAAGTTCTAGGTAACGATTCAGATGCAGCATCTCGTAAAGCAGGATTATTCTTTCTATGTTCTTGTTCTTCTTCTATTGATTTAATAAACCTCAGTGTGACATCTCTTTTCGTAGAAGCTTTTATCAGCGTATCGTTTTCCGGATTACTAACATTAGGTTCATTTTCAAGATCACTAAGTCTTTTTTCCAAACTATTCAAAACTTCATTAGCTTCTTTACTAATATGCGCTAATTGACCATCGGATAAATTAGGTAAATCAGCGACAAAAACTTTCCCATGATCCCTTAGTGTCAAGAAAGTTGGCCTTGGGCCTTGCGCCTGTCTACCAATTGATTCAGAATTATTACCTATTGGTCTTTTTGGAGGTGTAGGACCAGCTGAACTACGTCTACGTGTAATTCTTTGATTATTTGCAAAGGGCATTGAATAAAGGTTAAATCTTAATACTTAAACTTCCGATATAATTCGGCTGTAATTTTATTATATTACACTTAACTTTTTCATTTGGGTATAAAAAATAATTTTTTAAAACTCATTTAAAAAAGATAAAAAAATTTAAGTTAATATTTCTGGCAAAAATTTACTAATTGTTGAATCATTTTTTCGAACTATCTTTCCAATTTCCCAACTATCTATTTCAAAATCTTCACAGATACTAAATATCGCGTCCTTAAATTGTTTATCAATAATTAAACAAAATCCCACTCCGAGATTGAAAGTATTCCAAAAATCTTTTTCAGGAATAGATCCTTTCTCTTTAAGGAATTTAAATAAAGTAGGTATTTGCCAAGAACTGGTATTGATATAAGGAATAAAATCAGAAGGAATACATCTTGGTAAATTTTCTGGAATTCCTCCTCCAGTTATATGAGACATTGCTTTAATTTCTATATCTTCAGATAACATTTGGTTAATCACATTATTGTAAATTTTTGTAGGTTTCAATAACTCATCATAAAAATTTAAGTGATAAACTTTTTCAAATTCTTTATCTATTTGCTTATTGTTTTGAATAATTTTTCTTACTAAACTAAAGCCGTTACTATGAACTCCATTACTTTTTAAAGCAATTATTAAGTCATTTTCAGAGACTGTTTTACCATTAATAAGCTTATCCTCATCAACTATTCCAACACAAAATCCTGCAAGATCATACTTATTTTTTGAATAAAATCCAGGCATTTCAGCAGTTTCTCCGCCAAGTAATGAACAGTTATTTTCTCCGCATCCATATGAAATTCCCTGAACAACCCTCAATAATTGTTTCTTATCAAGCTTACCGGTAGCAATATAATCTAGAAAAAATAAAGGTTTTGCACCACTAGTAATGATATCGTTCATGCACATAGCAACTAAATCAATACCAACCTCAAAGTGAAAGTTTTTAATTTGGGCTAATTCTAATTTTGTTCCAACACCATCAGTCCCTGAAACAAGAACTGGTTTTTTAAATCTATCGATAGGAACTCTAAACAAACCTCCAAACCCGCCGATACCCTCAATCACATTAGATGTATGAGTTCCTTCAACTGCCTGTTTAATTTCGGAAACAAATTCTCGCCCAGCTTCTATATCAACACCTGATGTTTTGTAATCCATGAAATAAAAATGATAGACTTTCCCTATATAGATATTCCTCCTAAGATTGCTTTTGTCCAGTAATTATTTATCAAATAGATTTATTTTTTAAAAACAAAGTGAAGAAAGTAATCATAAGGAAAACTGAAGAAATAGAAAATTGGAGGAGAAATATAAATAGTGAAATTAACTTCATCCCAACAATGGGTAATCTTCATGATGGTCATATTAAACTAATATCAACAGCAAAAAATGAAAATTCTTATGTTAATTTAGTAAGTATTTTTATTAATCCACTTCAATTTGATAACAAGTTAGATTTAGAGAATTACCCTAAGACAATTGATAATGATATAAAAATCTCATTTTCAAATGGCGCAGATGCTATCTTCATCCCTAGTAATGAAGATATATATCCACCAAATAATCAAAATATTAAATTCTTAAAAGCTCCAAAAGAATTATCTTCTGCATTATGTGGATTAAATCGAATTGGACATTTTGATGGCGTTTGTACAGTAGTTTATAGATTACTTAATCTCATCAAGCCAAAAAATCTTTACTTGGGAGAAAAAGATTGGCAACAACTTTTAATTTTAAAAAATCTCGTCCTCAGAAAGAAATTAAATGTTGCTATTAAATCCATTCCTACACAAAGAGATTTTGATGGAATTCCTTTAAGTTCACGTAATGTACATTTATCAAAAAACGAAAGAAAATTGATTAGGTTTTTTTCAAGTGAGTTATTAGAAGCAAAAAAAAATTTTCAACAAGATAAAAAGATAAATTTAAACCAAATAATTAA
This sequence comes from uncultured Prochlorococcus sp., assembly GCA_902594875.1. GTDB lineage: Bacteria > Cyanobacteriota > Cyanobacteriia > PCC-6307 > Cyanobiaceae > Prochlorococcus_A. The sequence goes on along the minus strand of CACJNU010000018.1, from coordinate 15,215 downwards.
GAAGCTATCAGCAAAAAAAATTTCAATTGAATATTTAGAACATTTACACCCTCATACACTCCAAAAAGCAAGACTTGAAGATAATATTTCGTTATTGGCTGGTGCGATAAGATGTGGAGAGACAAGATTAATTGATCACGTTTTTCTAATGAAAAGAAATCCGATTATTGCAATTGATGGTCCTGCAGGTTCAGGTAAAAGTACAGTAACAAAGTTAATAGCGAAGAAACTTAAACTTTTATATTTAGATACTGGCGCAATGTATAGGGCATTGAGTTGGCTTATACTAAAAGAAAATATTGATTATAAAAAAGAAAAAAAATTACAGAATATTTTTAAAGATATATCTATAGTTTTCAAGTCGAATACAAATTCACATCAGGATGTTTATGTTAATAACTACTGTGTTACTGAAGAAATTAGGTCGCAAAAGATAACTTCCATCGTTTCACAAATTTCCTCATTAAAAGAAGTAAGAAAATTCTTAGTAGAAGAACAAAGAAAAATTGGAGAATCAGGCGGACTTGTAGCTGAGGGCAGAGATATAGGAACTACTGTTTTTCCTCATGCAGAACTTAAAATATTTTTAACTGCGAGCATCGATGAAAGAGCAAAAAGAAGAAAATCTGATAAAAATAGTAAAGAATCACAAGAAATAGACCTTCATACCTTAAAAGAACTTATAAAAAAAAGAGATTTTGAAGATTCCAATAGAGAAATTTCACCTCTAATAAAGGCGAATGACGCAATAGAAATTATTACTGACGGTTATACGATAAATGAGGTAGTGGACAAAATTATTGACCTTTATAATGACAAGATTCCTAAAGAGACTGGGATCAAATAAATTCAAGAAATACTTTCTAAAAAACCCTTTACAGAGTCTTCTAAAATATCAAGGACATAATCGAAGGCCTCATCCCCTCCAAAATATGGGTCAGGAACTTCTTGCTCATTAAAAACTGTTCTAAAATCTTGTATTTTTTTTATTGATGCAAAACCAGTTGAAGCTGTTCTATTTTTAAGATCTTGAATATTTCTAAAATTTGAATCGTCCATCGCAATAATATAGTTAAATTTGTCAAAATCTTTGCTAGTAATTTGACGAGCCCTGCTTAGAATATTTATATCTCTTCTTTCTGCCGCAATTCTCATCCTAGAGTCAGCTTTTTTCCCAATATGCCAACTTCCAGTTCCAGCAGAATCTACAATAAAGCGATCGCTTAATCCCTTCTTTTCAAGAAGACCAATAAAGATAGCCTCTGCTGCAGGAGACCTACAAATATTTCCCAAACATACAAAAAGAACAGCAATATTTTTCATATGATTTCAAATTCCAATAAATTATAAGACTTTTAAGTAGTAAATAAAACTTCTTCAATTAAAGATTCAGTAAATTCTTTACCAAACAAACTAGACAACATTGGCTTTGCTGGATCGTTATCTCTTCTATAATTCAAATAATTATTTTGACCGTTTATTAATTCTTTTTGCAGTTCAACATTGATTTCTTTGCTTTCGAAAAGAGTTTCCAAATACAAATCAAGATATTCCTTAAATGAGTTATAAAGCTGATTAGTAATTAAAAAATCACTTCTTTCTTCTTTTGGTAATTTTGACCATATTACTCCTGGAGAAAAAAATCTAGCTACATCCGCAGACATTTTTTCAGCTAATGGGAGTGATGAATGACAATGATTTTTGAGTTTTATAAGTTTTTCTAATAACTCATTATTGTATTGATTTTGTATTTTTAATGAAGGCTGAAAATCCAACACTAATAAATAACTATTAGGTAGAGAAACAAAATCTACTCCAAAAAATGGAACATTATAAATAGTATTAGGAATAATTAAAAAATTTAAAACAGAGTAATTTGGACTATTAATACAAACTGCCCTTGCGAATTGAATTCTTTCTTTATGCGTTACACCCCAAGTAAATAGATTTACATTTTTTTTTGATTTTTTTGAACCATAAGTTGAATCTTTATAAGAATATTCCGGGGGTATTGTTTTTTCTAAACAGTTATATTTACTTAAATTATTTGTTAAATATTTTAAAAAATTATGCCATCTCCAATCTGGCCTGTAAAAAATAGTATCTCGTATTAACATTCAATGAATAATCTCATTATTTAATGTAAAAAGAAATTTATTGACAAATTTATTTGTCCATTTTTCTCCAAAAAAAGATTTAAACAATTTATCTGCCGGGTCTTTTTCAAAACTGTACTTATCATATTTAATTTGATTAATCTTTATTTCTTCTGCATTTAAAAATTGATTGACAGGATTCAATTTATAAATGTTCAAATAATTATTTACAAATGAATGGAATATATTATTTAAATCTCTATCAAGATTTAATTTATTTCCTCTACATATAATCACCCATGGGGAAAAATACTTTTTTGAATCGTATATATTCTTCATTTTATTATTATCAAATGCAGAATATTTTTTCTTAATACTACCCAAACTTGAACAATATTTTTCAAGATATTTGGTTTCTTGAATTAAAGGTTGATAATCAAGTATTGTTAATAACTTTTGAGAAGTTCCAAACCATAAAATATCAGCTCCTAAAATAGGTAATTCTTTATCAAAATTAGGATATGCGACCGTATTAAACACTTGTAGTTTTTTGCCACCATCTAATCTTGTTATTCGCCACTTTCTATATTCGGGAGATGAAAAAAGCCAATTTTTAATAATATATTTTGAGTCTTCATTTTTATGTTCTTTGAATTCACTAGATATTTGTACTTCTTTTCCATTTAATTCATCAATATTGGTTTTAAGGAAATCTACTAATGAATCAAACATAAAATTAGGTCTCGGTACTTCCTTTCCTAACTTTTTTTGTAATGTAATTGAATACAATCTTGCCTAAAACAGCAATCAAATTCCCTTCAAGCTCCTTAAACATTTTCATATTGTAAGTAAAAGCTTGATTAGCTTCATCAATAATTTTATCAGCCGTCTTTTGATTTATCGGAAGTTGATTCAAAGTAAGAGAATATTCTTCCTTGAATTTCTTTTCATCAGCAATTAATTCAAACTCATAAAAATTCAAACCATCATTTCCCTGCAAATTTAATGCTTTTTTTGCGATCCTTTTCAAGATTTGTCCCCCAGATAGATCTCCTATATAGCGAGTGTAGTGGTGACCAACTAAGAGCTCTGGTGAATTCTTTGCGACCTCTCGGATTCTTTCAACATATTCTTTTGCTGAGTGAGAAATATTAATTTCATTCTTCCAGTTTTCACCAAAATAAAATTTAAGATCATTTACAAGAGTTGCTTTCCTGAATAATGATTTAAAACCTATAGGTTTTATTACGGGATGTTCCTCATTGACCAATCTTTCAATTTCTTCTTCCATAGCTTCATAAACAAAATATAAATCACTAATTAATTTTCTATAAGATTTTTTTTCAACAACTCCTTTTAAAAAACAAGCCACAAAGCCAGTATTTTCTGCCATAGTATGGGATTTTTTTGTCCCTTCTCTTAATTGTCCTGCAAGAGCAACTGCCATATATTTAGGATTATTTTTGTAAGTGTATTTAATCTACAAGGAAAATACATAAAACAGCTAATTTTTGTTACCAGAGGATGTTGTAGAGAATAGCTTATGAAGTTCTTTACAAACCAAAAAAAGATTATCTTTTTGTTCCTTTTTCGGTAAATGAGTACCAGTCATTTCCCAATCACCGATAGTAGCCACTCTCCATCTCTCGGAGGGCACAATCATACCTCGCATTATTATTCCCAACAATTTCGGAACTCTGCCATTATTATTTTCAATTCTTAATTGTAAGAGTATTGCTCTACATTCAATAAGAGGACTCCAACCAGGGAAATGAAACGCAAAATCAATAGTATCTTGCATGTATTCATTATTTGAATTGTCCCAGGGACTAAAGTTTACGCTTGCATCTGGAAAATATTTCCGAAACAAAGCCGCAGTGGAAGCAATTTTATTAGCTATTTCAACATTACTTACATTTGAACTCGCATTCATAAGTAGCTGAGTGTTTTTTTGAAAATGACATAATTTGCATTAACTTGCTTATTAACTACTTTTTCTTTTAATAAAGATGTTGAAATGCTGATCATTAAACTATTCTCTATTCACATTTAAATAATAAATTTCTAGGTTTTAAAGAAAATAACTCATCGCAAATTACAATACGAGGAACTTCAATGATTAACTTTTATTAATTCAAGACTATGCCAAAATTTGAAAAATTAACTTTACCTAATGAAGGCGAGATAATAACTTTTAATCAAGGAAAACCTAATGTTCCTAATAATCCAATTGTCCCATTTATTAGAGGTGATGGTACTGGAGTTGATATTTGGCCTGCAACTCAAATTGTTCTTGATTCAGCTATTAAAAAAAGCTATGGAAATGAAAGAAAAATTAATTGGTTTAAAGTCTATGCAGGCGATGAAGCTTGTGAACTCTATGGAACATATAACTACCTCCCTCAAGATACTATTGAAGCAATCAAACACTTTGGTGTAGCGATAAAAGGTCCTTTAACGACTCCCATCGGTGGAGGTATTAGATCTCTTAATGTTGCATTAAGGCAAATATTTGATTTATATAGCTGTGTTAGACCATGCAAATATTATTCAGGGACTCCAAGCCCTCACAAAAATCCTCAAAATTTAGACGTTATTGTTTACAGAGAAAATACTGAGGATATCTACATGGGAATTGAATGGGAAGCGGAGGATAATAATTGTCTTGAATTAATTAATCACTTAAATAACGTTGTCATACCAAAAAGTAAAAATTTAAAAAATAGATCCATACCAGACGGATCAGGTATTGGAATAAAACCGGTGAGTAAATCTGGTAGCCAAAGGCATATTAGAAAAGCCATTGAACATGCTAAAAGATTATCAGGACATAAAAGGCATGTAACTCTTGTACATAAAGGGAATATTATGAAATATACAGAAGGTGCATTTAGAGATTGGGGATATGAATTAGCAGTAAATGAATTTAGAAAAGATTGCATTACAGAAAGAGAAAGCTGGATTTTAGATAATATTCAAAAAAATCCAGAAATTACAATTGAAAATAATGCTCGAAAAATTGAACCAGGTTTTGACAAGCTTACAAATAACAAAAAAGCATTCATTTGCGAAGAAATTAAAGAAGTTATTGCATCAATATCAAATTCTCACGGAGATGGAAAATGGAGAGAACTTATTCTTGTTGATGATCGGATAGCAGATAGTATATTTCAACAAATTCAAACTAGACCTCAAGAATATTCAATCCTTGCAACCTTAAACCTCAATGGAGACTATGTTTCTGATGCAGCTGCAGCAATTGTTGGTGGCTTAGGTATGGCTCCTGGTGCAAATATTGGAGATAATGCAGCAATTTTTGAAGCTACGCACGGTACTGCACCAAAACATGCAGGCTTAAATAAGATAAATCCAGGATCAGTAATTCTTAGTGGTGTAATGATGCTTGAATATTTTGGATGGGATGAGGCAGCTAACTTAATTACTAATGGTTTAAGTAAGGCAATAGAGCAAAAAAAAGTCACCTATGATCTAGCACGATTAATGGAACCGAAAGTAGAACCACTTTCCTGCAGCAGTTTTGCTGAAGAAATTATTTCGAATTTCTAATTTTAAAAATTAATTTTATTTTCGAAAACTTTCCAAATTTTAGCCAGTGAATCTTTAGTGCCAATATTTCCAGGATGTGTAACAATAGGAAGTCTTTCGTCATTTTTCAGGTTGCAAGTAACAACTGAAATACCTGTTAAAATCTGTCCCTCAAGATAAACATAATCTGCATTAAGTCCATTACTAAGAATCATATTTGTTGTTATTCCTCCTTTTGAAATCAAATATCCTATTTCATATTTCAAATCTGCGACTAATTCAGCGATAAAACAAGAAAGTTGATTATAAAGATTAAATTGTTCAGAATAATCTAAGGAAATAATTTTTCTTGAAGTAAAAAAAACGGGAGTTTTTCCTTTCTCAAAAGAAAATCTAATTTCTTTCAAAAATTTATTTTTAAACAAATTCCTTTGCTTATGATTATTCTCTGATGAAGTAATTTTAAAGAATTCAAAAACATCTAATTCAATTGGATTGCAATTGCTTATCTCTAATAAATTTTTCAATTGCAGTGTTGAGAGTTCTACATAGGATCCAACAATTATGAGTCCTGGAAGGAAACTCTTTTCTTTATTTCTAATTCTTAAATTTGAGAAAAATGTCTCAACCTTAGGGACGCTTTTTTTCTCGGAAATAGAACTTATAAAACTTGCTGCAGTGCGAAAAAGAAATTTTTTTTGTTTAGTCAATTTTTTAATTACTAAAGTAAATTTGTTCAGTTGAGAATAATTTTCTATATCTACAATTACATGTTTATTTTTATTTAAATTCTTTAGTTTTTTAAAAACGATGTTATTTTCTTCATCATTTAGAATCGCGATATCTGAGAATAAAAGATTTTGAATATCTTCAATATTTATTTGCGATTTAGACTTTTGAAATAAAAGATTCTTGACATTACTTGTCTCATATCCAAAAATTTTATCTCTCGCAAAAATTGTTTGATTAATAGGAGTCTTGTCAATAAAGTGTGATCCATTAATTGTTAATCTTTTACCCTCTATAAAAGCTGGAATATGAAAAGTAGCATCAAAAGGACCTAAGCAACTATTTAGGGCACTTGGCTCTAAAAAATTATGTCCTCGAAGAGTAGAATCTCCCCTACTTATAAAAATAATTTCTTCTTCATAAGCTTGAGAAGCTATAACTTTCTTAAGATTTTTGCAAATTTCCTCTATTGTTAATTTTGCATCATTTTCCGATAATGACCTTGTATTTGCCAAAATAAAAAATAAATTAGATTTAGATTCAAAGCCTTTGACTAAAGTTGAGCAGTCCCACTTAAGAAGTAATAAGCAATCATGAACAGTTTGAGAGCCTGTAGGATCGTCATCAATAACGACAAATTTCATAAGTATTGCATAATTACTTAAGAGATTTTATTTGTATTGAGGCATCAAACGTTTGATTATCATTTGAAGGAATCATAATGTTTCTGAATCCATCAATAAAAGAATTTCGTGGACTAGTCCAAGGTTCAAGGCATATCATTCGTCTTGGAGGATCACTCCAAATAACTCCCAGGTCGAAAGGAAATGGATGATTTAAAGTTACCTGTCTTTTAAAAATTTTATCTCGAAAAGAGCTTCTACCGGAAGTATACATAAGTAGATCAACTCCTAGATTAAATTTATTTAATTCATCCAAAGTATTACTTATAATGTTTCTCTCTTGATTCTGACAGTTAAGTGGATTATCAATAAACTCTAAATTTTGAAAATCTGAAATATTAAAGTAAGGATGCAATCCAAAATTTATAGGCATATCATTGTCTGTTTTGTTAAAAATCGTAATTGCAAATTCTAAACAGTTAATCTTTAAGGTAACTTCTATTGTTAGTTCGAAATCGAAAGGATAATATTTTTTGGTTTTTTTAGATTCATTTAAAATTAAGGTTAAAGATTTTTCATTTTCATTGAAGGAGAATTGCCATTGCAAATCCCTTGCGAAACCATGTTGTGGTAATTGCGAATAACCATATCCAAATACTGAACTAGAGGTACTCAGATTTCCACATATTGGAAACAAGATTGGAATGCCACCCCTAATACTTTTTGTCTTGTCCTTAAATCTTTTTTCATCGAAATAAAGTATTTCATTACCATCCGAAACCCAATTTGTTATGACTCCTCCTCTTTCAGGACAAAATTTAATATAGTTATTTTTATCTAATTGAAAGACATAAATACCTTGCTCTTTATTAGATAATTCAAGTTTCACAATTATTACTTAAAGAGAATCAACCCAATCCAAAATATGCTGATTAACTAATTCAGGTATCTCATCATGAGGACAATGTCCTGCGTCAAGAATAATTTCTTTTGTATTCTTTGGTGTAAATTTTTTGTATAGATTTCTTTTTTTTGGAGTGTTCATCCATGGATCTTTCCCGCCCCAAAGAAGTAATAATGGTGCATTTAGTTTTGCGAATAACTTATCCAACGGCAATCCCTGAGGACCTGATGGGTTAAATACACTTCTAAAAACATTAAAAGCTCCGAAATCTAGCGATGGCTTCCTTATTGACTCAACTAAAAAATCATCAACATTTTTTTTATCGACATAAACTTGATTCAAAGTTTTTTTAATATTTTTTGGATTTCTCATATTTTCAAAAATCAAACGTTGAAGAACAATATTTTTCAAAAATATACCGGCAACTGTTTCAATTGAAGTTTGCAACATATTCTTTTTGATAGTTTTTTCTTCACTAAAATATCCAGCAGCATTAAGTAATATCACTCCTGCGTTTAGTTCATTTAGTTCTGCACCAGCTGCTAATGCTGCATAACCACCTAGTGAATTTCCAACAACGATTGTAGGTTTTTTTATTTTCTCTTTTACATAAGCGACAACCTGATCTTTCCATAAAGATCCTGAGTATTCAACGTCTTGAGGCTTAGGACTTTTTCCAAAACCGAGTAAATCCAAAGCATGAACTTCGTATTTTGTACTCAAAACAGGAATATTAAATCTCCAATGATCCGTAGAAGCACCGAAACCATGTATTAATAAAATTGCGTATTCTTTTGATGTTTTCTCAGGCTTAGCTGAAACAGTATGTATTGGGTAATTTAAAAAATTCCAGTCATAATTTACATCACTATCTATCAGAGCTGATTTTTCCATTTATTGAAAATACTATATTAATTTATACTAATAAAATTATTTCCTAAAGAAGACCTACAGGATCAGCTGCAACATCATCTGAAATTTTATTGCCATCATTTGGTGGCTTATCTTTTAGAACAATCCTCAAGAGAACAGGTGCAAGAAATGTAGTTCCTATAACCATTAATAAAATAGCTGCTTCAAGAGAAGGAGTTAACAACTTAGCGCTTGTTCCTAGCCCAAGGAAAATTAAACCAACCTCTCCTCTGGGCATCATACCCAAACCTACAACTAATCTATTTGTAGGTTTATCACTGGAAAAGACCCATCCAGCAGCAATTTTTCCAACAATTGCTACAACTAATAAAAATCCTGCAACTACAAGAGCTGACCTACTTGTTGGATCAAGTGGATTGATAACTGATAAATCCATTCCAGCTCCTACTAATACGAAGAAAATAGTTGCAAATAAGGATACTAAAGGTAAAACGGATTGTTGTATAGCGTGATTGTTTTTAGAACTACTAAGAATTAGTCCAGCTGCAAAAGCACCTAAAGCTGCTTCCAATCCAATGGCTGTTGCGACAAAACAACACAGCACAAGGATAACAAAGGAAGCTACTACTACGGCGCCTGGTGCCTTTAATCTATCTAATAACCAATCAAACCCTGGGGCTGCTGTTCTACTTAATGCAATAGCAGCAATAACAAATACCACAGCTGCAGCAACTAATTTAACAATTGGAGCTATTTCTAAAGTACCTCCCGCAGCAAGAGCAACAACAACAGCCAAGATTACAATTCCCAAAATATCATCTAGCACTGCTGCACCAATAACAATCTGTCCTTCTCTTGTTTTTAAATATCCCAACTCACCAAAAACACTAGCAGTAATTCCTATGCTTGTAGCTGTCATAGATGCTCCAGCAAAAACTGCTGGAATTAAATCTACCTGGAAAATAAACATTAATCCAAAAGTTCCAAAGGCAAAAGGTAAAATCACACCAGCCATAGCAACTGTAAAAGCCTGAGCTCCGACAGCTACTAATTCCTCTAATTCACTTTCTAATCCTGTTAAAAATAAAAGAGCATATAAGCCGAGAGTTGCTACTGCTTGGAGGGATGGAAAACTTTCGAAATAAACATCAGGTACTGCTTCTGGGGGAATTGATGCTAATGAACTAATAACATTTACAAGTCCCTCATTTAGTTCAGTTCCAGCTGAGGGCGGTATCAATAAATGGAATCCTGATGCTCCTATTACAACCCCTGCAAGAAGCTCACCTACAATCGTTGGCAAACTTAGTCTTACTAATACTTCCGCTAATGCTCTTGCTGCTAAAAAGATCAATAAAAATCTTATAACTCCGATCAATGTTTCAGCAACTTCTAAATCATGTGCACTTAATTCAGCAAGTAAAGAGTACATTAAAGTGTAAAAAATAAACTACCTAATTGGAAGATAGTTTATTGAGGGCCCACTTTAAGTAATATGTAAGAAAAAAGCAAAAATACTCAACAAGTGTGGATCTGAAGTTACAACAAAGAAATTTTCCTAAAAATGGCTATTGTCTGTTATATGGCTAATCCAATGAATTCCAACGAACCCTTTGATCTACGCTTGCCTACACCAGGTTGCTATTTAGATCCTGAGAAAGCCGGGATGGATTCAGATGCTGTTTTTCAAGGAATGACAGCCCATCTTTTCTACACTCTTGGAAAGTTAGCAACTTCTGCAAGTCCTCACGACTTGTATATGGCTTTGAGTTACGCAGTCAAAGATAGGTTAATGACAAGATATTTAGCTAGCCAAGAAGTCATAAGAAAAAAACCACAAAAAACAGTCGCCTACTTATCAGCAGAATTTTTAATAGGCCCTCAATTAAGTAACAATCTTCTAAATCTTGGAATAACTCAACAGGCAGAATATGCCTTAAAGAGATTTGGCATTGAATCATTGGCAACAATTCTTGAAGTTGAAGAGGAGCCTGGTTTAGGAAATGGTGGACTTGGCAGACTTGCAGCCTGCTATATGGAGTCATTAGCTTCTCTACAAGTTCCAGCAGTTGGTTATGGTATCAGATATGAATTTGGAATATTCAATCAGTTAATTAGGGATGGTTGGCAAGTTGAGGTAACTGACAAATGGTTAAAAGGTGGATGGCCATGGGAACTTCCACAACCAGACGAATCATGTTTCGTTGGATTTGGAGGCAGAACTGAAAGTTATAGAGATGATAAAGGGAACTATAGATCAAGATGGATTCCCTCTGAACATGCTATTGGAGTACCTCATGATGTTCCAGTATTAGGATACAGAGTAAATACATGTGACAGACTAAGATTATGGAGAGCTGATGCCACTGAAAGTTTTGACTTTTATGCATTCAATATCGGTGATTATTATGGTGCAGTAGAAGAAAAAGTTGCATCTGAAACACTTTCAAAAGTTCTATATCCAAATGATGGAACTGACGAAGGTAGAAGATTAAGACTAAAACAACAACACTTTTTTGTAAGTTGTTCTCTTCAAGATATGTTGAGAAGCCTTGAAAAAAGATCAATACCAATAACAGAATTCCCTAAGCATTGGACAGTCCAATTAAATGATACCCACCCTGCTATTGCAGTTGCAGAATTAATGCGACTTCTTATTGATCAATATCAAATCGATTGGGATAAAGCTTGGACTATAACAACCTCTTCAGTTGCTTATACCAACCACACATTACTACCAGAAGCTTTAGAGAAGTGGGATTTAGGTTTATTTAACGATCTTCTTCCTCGTCATCTAGAAATTATTTATGAAATAAATTGGAGATTTCTACAGCAATTAAGACTTCGTTATCCTGGAGATGACAAGATCCTTCAAAAACTTTCAATAATTGATGAAGAAGGTTCCAAATCAGTTCGAATGGCCCACTTAGCCACAATTGGAGCCCATCATATCAATGGTGTTGCTGCTCTTCACTCAGATCTCATAAAAAGACAACTTCTGCCTGAATTCGCATCATTATGGCCTGAAAAATTTACAAATGTAACTAATGGGGTTACTCCAAGAAGATGGGTTGCCTTATCTAATCCATCTTTATCTAACCTACTGGAAAAAGAAGTAGGTCCAAATTGGATAACAAATATGGAACTTCTAAAGAAGTTAGAAGAAAAAAAAGATGACAACAATTTTTTACAAAAATTTGAGGAAACTAAGCTAAATGGCAAAAGAAAATTAGCTAGTTTTATCCATTCAAAAACTGGAATCCTTGTAGACCCATCAAGTCTATTTGACGTTCAAGTAAAAAGAATACATCAATATAAAAGGCAACATTTAAATGCTCTCCAAATTATTGCTCAATATTTAAGAATCAAAAATGGTACAAACAAATATGAAGTACCAAGAACAATAATATTTGGAGGTAAGGCTGCGCCAGGCTACTTTATGGCAAAGCTGATGATTCGATTTATAAATGGTATTGCTGACGTAGTCAATTCAGATCCAGACATGGACGGTCTATTAAGAGTTGTTTTTCTACCAGACTACAACGTTAAACTTGGTGAAATAGTTTATCCTGCAACGGATCTTTCAGAACAAATTTCAACTGCTGGAAAAGAAGCATCTGGAACTGGAAATATGAAATTTGCAATGAATGGAGCATTAACTATTGGAACCTTAGATGGAGCTAATGTTGAATTAAGAGATCTTGTGAAAAAAGAGAATTTCTTCCTTTTTGGCAAAACTGAACGCGAAATTATGGATCTAAAAAATAATAACTATTCCCCAAAAACTTTTATCGATCAATGTCCCGAACTTAAAGAGGTTATACGCTTAATTGAAATAGGTCACTTTAGCAATGGGGATAAAGAATTATTTAAACCTTTACTAAATAGCTTGACTGGACATGATCCATTCTTTGTTATGGCTGACTTTGAAGACTACCTAAATAAACAGGATGTGGTCAGTGAATGCTGGAATAATAAAAAAGCTTGGAATAAAATGGCATTATTAAACACTGCTAGATCAGGATATTTTTCTTCTGATCGATCTATTAGAGAGTACTGCAAATCTATTTGGAAAGTCTATCCAATGCCAGTTGAAATTACTTGCGATGTCGAAGAGTTAACTAATTAATATTTTTCTTATCTGGTGAATCTGGTGTTTGATGAAATAATCTGTTCAAAATTAATCTATCCATATTTAATGGATCTGGGGCTAATTCATTTGCAATTTCTTTAAATTTAGTTTCAATATTATTGGAAATTTTTGTATCAAATATTCTTTCCATTAATGCTTCAATTGAATATAAATAGGCATTAACACTTTCAAGTTCATCTAAAGCTTCAGTAATTTCTGTATTAGAAGTATTCTTTTCTTCTAGACTGAAATCTTCATTTGATTCTCTTTCAGATAATTCTCTCTGCAATTCGTCAGTAATTTTTGTACAAAGAGTTCTGAAAGATTGAATAGAGGCCCAATTCAATTCTTGTTGCTGCTTAAAAGTGGGAAATTCTCTAATCAGACGATCATGCTCTTTATAAAATCTCTGACAATCAGAGCATTGACATGGTTCTTCAGCCAAAAGAAAATATGATTCTTTCTATATCATCTCACTATTTGGGCAAAATTGTAGGGCCATCCAATAATTCGTCATTTTCATCAAGTGAATCTGGACTATCCGGCAAAGGTATCTCTATACTCGTAACCAAATTAATAACATCTCTGAGTCTCATAGAATCAGCAAACCATCCCATTGCTTGCTCTGCATCACCTCTTTTTTCAGCATCATTTGCTTGATCTTCGTGAGCTTCGGCCAAAAGAGCAAGCCAGCAAAGGCATCTTGCTTGCACTATTGAAAGATCTAAATCATTAGGTTGGGATTTAGAAATGCGTTCGTGCTCTTGTTGAATTAAGAGTTTTAAACGCATATCATGCAACTTAGCCATAAAAGATTTTCTACTAACTATACGCTAGCTAGAGAGTAGCAAGTTTGCACACATACTACATATAGTTTTTTATTTTTACGGGACTGGCGGGAGTCGAACCCACGGCCTACGGTTTAGGAAACCGTTGCTCTATCCTGCTGAGCTACAGCCCCAATAGATGATTTTTGGAGTATTAAGCATTATGCTAAATGAAAGCAGGAGAGGCAATCGCAAGAAAGTTTTATTTTGGAAACAAAATAAAACTTTCTTGAGGAAAGTCCGGGCTCCCACATGGTCAGGCTTGCTGGGTAATTCCCAGTGCGGGTAACCGTGAGGATAGTGCCACAGAAACATACCGCCTAATACTTATGTATGGCAAGGGTGCAAGGGTGTGGTAAGAGCGCACCAGCAACATTGAGAAGTGTTGGCTAGGTAAACCCCGGCTGGGAGCAAGGCTTAGTAGATTTATGACCATTAAACAATCTACTTTTAAGCGCCGCTTGAGACTGTGAAGTAATTCTAGTCCTAGATAGATGATTGCCCATCTTATTAATTAAGATGAACAGAACCCGGCTTATGACCTGCTTTCTAATTATTGTGATTATCCAAATCAGATGACAAATATACTTAACGCAAAAAGAATTACTCAAATAACTACTTTTTTAAAGTCTTTAAATATTAATTCAAAAAGATTTTCTGAAATAATTAGAACTCAAAATATTTCAATTATTCAAGATTTTAATCAAGCATTTATCCACTCATCGGAAGACAAAATTTTAAATTATGAAAAACTAGAATTTTTCGGAGATGCAGTGCTCAGATTAGCGGCTTCTAATTTTATTGAAAAGAAATATCCTCAAATGAGTGTAGGCGAAAGATCGGAGCTAAGAGCACAAATTGTAAGTGATGAATGGTTAACTAAATTAGGAGAAAAAATTGATATAGAAAAATTAATAATTAAAGGACCTAAAGCTCTTGGTGATGAAAATTCTAAAAATACTATTATTGGTGAATCTACAGAAGCTTTAATCGGTGCTATTTACAAGTGCTTTAATTCCATTCAGGAAGTAAATATTTGGTTAGATGATATTTGGGAGAAAGATTCAGAAATATTTTTAAAAGCTCCATATAAATTCAAATCTAAAACAGTATTGCAAGAGTGGTGTCAAAGCAAAGGTTTTGATTTGCCAGTCTATAAAATAAGTGAAGTCTCAAAGAAAAATGGGGACCCTAAAAGATTTGCTTGCGATATATTTGTCGAAGGATTAAAAGAATCATCTGCATTCGGCAAGTCCCATAAACAAGCAGAAACAAATGCAGCTAGAGTTTTGATAGAAAAATTTATTACTATAGGTAAAATCTAATTTTATACTATTTCTAAATTTGTTAACTGAAAAGTTATGAGTTTATCCCAATTCCCGCCTTCAAACAGAACTGCTGCTCTTTTTTTTGTAACTCTCTGTACAAACCCTTTATATCCTCTATAAATAGAATTGGAGTCTTTTACAACAACAAAAGATCCAG
>CACJNU010000017.1 GCA_902594875.1 uncultured Prochlorococcus sp. | reverse complement strand
CTCTCCTCTCGGTCAGAAAAAACCCTGGAAACCCAAAGCTCTTTACAATATAAAAATGTGCAGAAAAATAATTAATAAATTTTATTCTGAAGAAAACTATAATATTGCAGCATAAAAACAAATATATATTTCATTGATTTGAAAATATATGAAGTCTACTCTATTAGATTCTCATCCTTACACTCAATTAGAGTGTTTTGCAAAGTTGGATATAAGTTGATCATATTGATGTATTGTTTTGATTTTCTGTATGATTTTGCAGCCTTTTTGTAATGAACTTCAGATTTCATTTCTAGTGAAAATTTTCTAGAAGACTCTTGAGAAGTAGTCATAATATTAGATGTCTTATCCCATATTTAATAATTGTTTGAGAATGAGGCAATAAATAGGATGGTTTAATGAAACAAAACATCATTTAATGTCAGCAAAAAGAAATTTAATAAAAATAAGTTAAACTTAAAACTCTTTTTATTTGATATTTAATCTATTCTCTAGCAATAACTTTACTGTTGAAATCTAACTTCTTTTATCGTAAATCGTTTTGGTTAATTGATTGTTTTTTTTTCTTAGGATTACTAATTTTTACAATTTTGTTGTGAATTCAACTGTTTGATGAAAATTAAAGTATTCTCAAAACGTTTAAGCTAATCATTTCCTAAATGCAAACCTACGGTAATCCAGATACCACCTATGGGTGGTGGGCTGGAAATTCAGGTGTAGCTAATCGCTCAGGAAAATTTATCGCTGCTCATGTAGCTCATGCAGGATTAATTGTTTTCTGGGCCGGTGCTTTCACCCTTTTTGAACTTTCACGATTTGATCCTAGTGTTCCTATGGGTCATCAACCTTTAATTGTTCTTCCACACTTAGCAACTCTAGGGATAGGGTTTGACGCGAATGGCGTTGCGATGGGAGATACTAAACCTGTACTTGCGATAGCAATTGTACACTTAGTTTCTTCTATGGTTTTAGCTGCTGGAGGACTTTTACACTCTCTACTTCTACCTGGAAATTTAGAAGATTCAGATATTGCTAGAGCAAGAAAATTCAATATTGAATGGGATAATCCTGACAAATTGACATTTATTCTTGGACATCACCTCCTCTTCTTAGGATTTGCGGTTATTGCTTTCGTTGAATGGGCCAGAGTCCATGGGATTTATGATCCAGCTATTGGCGCTGTAAGACAAGTTGAATACGAATTAAACTTAGCAAAAATTTGGAATCATCAAACAGACTTTTTGACTATCGATAGTCTAGAAGAGGTTATGGGTGGTCATGCATTCTTAGCTTTTGTCGAGATAACTGGTGGTGCATGGCATATTGCTACTAAGCAAGTAGGAGAATTTACCAAGTTCAAAGGTAAAGGTCTTTTATCAGCCGAAGCTGTTCTATCTTGGTCATTAGCAGGTATAGGCTGGATGGCTATTATCGCAGCTTTCTGGAGTGCAGCAAATACAACTGTATATCCTGTTGAATATTTTGGTGAACCACTAGAGTTGAAGTTTAGTATTTCTCCATATTGGATTGATACTGTTGATCTTCCTGATGGTGAGTTTACTTCAAGGGCATGGTTAGCAAATGTTCACTACTACTTTGGTTTCTTCTTTATTCAAGGTCACCTTTGGCATGCTCTAAGAGCATTAGGCTTTGATTTTAAGAGAGTTACTAATGCTATTAGTAATATTGATAGTGCCACAATTACCCTCAAGGATTAAATTATCAAGTTAATCTTTAAATTAACGGCCCTCTATAGGGCCTTTTTTATTTGAAAAATTTTGTTTATTAATTTAGATTTATAGTTATATGTTTTTGAAATCATTGAATATATTTTCTTTACTGAATAAAGATATTTTTTCAAATTCTTTTTTAATAAGTTTTTTTGGATTATTAATAATATTTTTTTTGTTGATTTTTGGGAGGAAATTCAAACTAGCAGTTCAACTTGAGAGATTTGGATTGCCGATTGCAGTTATATCAGGAATTTTAGGTATATCTATAGGACCATTTGGAGCAATACACTTTTTGCCAAAAGAAACAATCAATGTATGGAGTAATTTTCCTACTCCTCTTTTATCATTAGTCTTCGCAACTTTAATGATGGGAAGACCTATTCCTAATATTAATGGTTTAGTTAAACCAATTTTTAATCAATTCCTATTAGCTCTTTCCCTAGGTTTCGGACAGTTTTTTGTCGGCGGTTTAGTTGTTAGATATTTTCTTCCTCCATCTATGGATAGAAATCCCCTAATGGGATGTTTAATAGAGGTTGGTTTTGAGGGCGGTCATGGTGCTGCATCGATAATCGGCGAAAGTTTTAATAAACTAGGCTTCCCGAATGGTTTAGATCTTGGTTTGGCTATGGCGACAATGGGTCTTTTATCCTCTTCAATCTTGGGAAGTATATTTATTTTTCTTGGTAGAACTTTAGGTCTTTCAGATACTGAGGAAATTCTTGAACAAAAAGATACTCTAAAGGGAAAAAATAAGACAGGAATTTTTGCAGATTTAAGAATTTTCCTAATAAATTTAGGATTCTCTGGGTTGGCAATTTCTTTTGGTGTTTTGCTACTTAAATTTTTAAGGTATATTTCAACTTCTTTTGGTGATTTTTCAAAGGAAATTATTTTTTCACTACCAGTATTCCCTTTTATCCTTATAGGTTCGCTACTTATTAGATATATTTTAGAGAAAACCAGAAATACAGAATTTATTTCAAATATTCTGCAAAGGGAGATTGGTATTTTATCCACAGACTTATTGATTTTTACAGCTATGGCGAGTTTAGATATTGCAGTTGTTTTTGATAATTGGATACTTATTTTAGTGTTTACTATTTTCGGGTTGTTTTGGAATTTAATCTGCATTGCTTATTTCGCATACTTTATTTTTGATGATTATTGGTTTGAAAAAAGCTTGATAGAGTTTGGAAATTCTACAGGTGTAGTAGCTTCTGGGTTACTTCTTTTAAGGCTTGCAGATCCTAAAAATATTTCTAAGACCCTACCAATTTTTACTTCAAAACAGCTTTTCGCTCAATTAATTCTTTCTGGGGGATTATTCACAGTTCTTGCACCATTAATGATTTCTAAAATTGGGTTAGATTATTGGACAGAAATTTGTGCCCTAATTACATTCTCAATTCTTTTTATTGCGTTGATTTTTAATAAAGTAGAGATGAAAAAGTTTCAATAAGAACCTTAGAATGGTGTTAGCCTAATTTTTGTTTTAATGTCATTTACTCCCTACGATATTCCACCTCAAGAAAATAAAGGGAAGTGGTTTAGGAGTCATTTACTGGGAAGGGAAATAGAGCTAGGAGAATTGTATAGTCTTGGATCAAATGATTTAGATTTGCTAATGGCGGAGACTGCAGAAATTAGAAGCGATCTTGATTTTAAGGAAAAAAATATTGGAAAATTTAGGACAGCAGGATATTTTTTGGAGTTAGCAAGGATAATTGAAAAAAGGAAGTTGTTAGAAAGTTAATTATAAGGAAAATAATTCTTTCTATAATTTGGTCCCCATAATTCGTATTTATACATTAAGGATTTAAATTCTTTTTTTTTCTCAAATGAATCTAACCAGTTTTTTATTGGGGGTTCTAAATAATTTGTTCTTTTTTGACTTTCACAAGCGATTCTAAATTGTCTTACAAAAGGCCAAACAGACCAATCAGCGATTGTGGGGCTATCTCCAAAAAAATATTTGTTTTCGGCAAGTAGTTCGTTCCATCTCTTTATAAATTTAATAGCATTTGTAAAATGAAATTCTTCATCACTATCTTTATATCTTGTGGCATATTTAAATCGATCTAAATGATATTTGAATTCGTTATCGTTTTCATTAATTATTTCAAAAATATCTTCCTTTTTGTTCTCAGGGAAATAAATTAATTTGATGTTTTCCTTTTTCGACTCTGAGAGAGCCCACAGGATGATTTCAAGACTTTCTTCAATAACTTCACTATTTTTTTTTATAAGTATTGGGACCGTTTTCGTCTTTGAATTATTTAAAAAATCTAAAGGTTTATTTTTTAAATCAATTTCTCTTATTTCTACTTTTATTTCGCAAATTAACAGGGCCCATCGTGCACGAATTGCATATGGACATCTTCGAAATGAATATAAAATATCTTTTTTCATATTGTAAATACTTTTAATTTCCCTAATTCTTTTAGTATTATCTAATTAGGAACAGTATTAATTTTACAACGCAAATGTCGGGATATGTTTACCTTATTAGAGTAGGAGACTTGTATCGGATTGGGAAAACGGATAATCTTGAAAAGAAAATTAAAAAATTAAAGCCAGATGAATTATTAACATCAATTATGACTAAGGAGCCAGAAACTCTTGAAGCAAGATTACTAAGAAAATATAAGTCTCAAAGAATTCCTGAAACTGGTTATTTAAAACTTTCTAAAAGACAAATTAGAGAATGTAAAAAGCAATTTGAATTAAAGGGTAGCTTACCTCACACTTTAGATGCTGAAGTTTCCATAACTCTATTTGCATCTTTTTTATTGTTTTCATTAGGTTCTTTTATTTTTAATTATTTAAATTTTGGATTTGTAAGATCAATATCTTATTCTTTTGGAATGGCATCTCTACCAATGTTTATATTATTTATTACAGGTAGTTTTGGCGGATACTTTTCTGAAGATTTATCTCTTTTTTCATTGATAACTAATCGAATAAAAGGTTTATTTATCGCAATTGCAATGCTTTCAATGGCTTACTTAATTTTTAATTTAGGTTAAATTTCATAGTTACAATTTAAGGCGATTTCAAATGGAACTGATTGGGTAGGTAACTTAAGAATAGTTGAGCATATTTCAGCAATATCTTCAGGTTGTGTCATGCTTGATTTGTCTAAAGAAGAGATATTTTCGGCCATTTTTGTATTAACCCAGCTTGGGCAAATTGCAGAAATCCTTATATTTTTATCCCAACCTTTATTTTTCATCGTTTGGCATAATCCCATCAAAGCAAACTTTGAAGAAGAATAAGCGGCTAAATCACCTTTGGATCTTTTGCCACTCATTGAAACTAAAACAATAATTCTTCCTCTTCGAGAGGTACATAAATGATCCCAAGAGAGCCTACATAAATGCCAAATTGACAGAAAATTAATATTTAATGTATTTAAAATATCTTCTTCATCACCATCTTTGTATAAGAAAGGAACTTTCGATAATACCCCAGAACAATTTATTACTGAATCAAATCCTCCAAATTCATCTATGGTGTTATTTATCCAATTTTCGGCTGTAATTTTTTTTAAAGCATCATAGTGGTTAATTATAATTTTCCCTTCTGGCCATTTTTTTGGATCAATAACGCTTCCTTTTAATGATTCTAAATCTCTTATGCCAACACTAATTCTATTGCCTTCTTTTAATTCTTTATGTGCAATATTTAATCCAATACCTCTACTGGCTCCACTTATTAATATGGTTCTCATTTTTTAACTATATGTTTGGAAATATTATCCTAAGTAACATTTTAAATTCTCTTCCATGCATAATCATAAGACCTTTCTTTACACTCCATGGAGCCTTTATAAACATTACGCACATCGCATATACAATCTCCTTTAAAGAAAGAGTATCAGTTAGAAAACCATACCATTGATTTTTAGGTAGTTGGAAAAAACTGCCAAAAAATTCTCTCAATAGTTTCTCGTCAAACCTCATGAGTTTTTCTAATCCAAATTGATAAAGTGATTTCTTCCTAATTAATTCTTTTGACCATAAAGTTTCCCAACCTCTTCTAGCAATATGATAGGTACTTAGATTTTTGTTTTTAATTGCTTCTGAGACTGCTTTAGCGACAAGTGGAGCTCTTCTTAAAACATTACCAATTAAATATCCAGATGCAGGATGTACCATTGAAGCAGCACCACCATATCCAAGTATTTGTTGTTTGAAGTCTGGGATCGGCATATTCATAGGGAGAAATAAGCCAAGCTCTTCGTGCTGCATGCTTGTGATTGATATATTTCGATAAGAAAGTCTCTTCTCTAGTCTCTCTTTTAAATTTTCCATTGTTAGAGGATTTACTAAACCAAGAGATGTTTCTTCAAGAAAATATTTCCCACCCCCCATATCCATGGCATAAAGAAAAGTTGGCGGTTCTTTTTTTTGCGCATCGTTAAGATGGTCATTTCTATAATCCATTAATACAAACTGCCCTTTCTTAAGTGGAGGTTTACTAAAATTACCTACTATCCCATAACAAGTTTGGACTGCTAAGGGGCCACACGATTTTAATTTAAGAAAAACAGGATCATACCCTGTTGCATCTACTACTAATCTTGCAGAGTAAGTTTTACCATCTTTTGTAGTTACGGTACTTTTGTATTTTTCAAAGTTTATTTTGTTTGCAAAGCCTTGATGCCATTTAATAAAAGACTTATTGCATTCATTAAACCAATAATTGTGGAGTTTCTTTTTATCAAATAGTCCATAATCTAGTGAATGTTCCGTAGCTTTATTCTCGTCGTCCTGTTCTTCTAAAGCGCCATGCCCAAAAAAACTTACAGTATTCTTCCATCTATATTCAAGTAAATCCTGAAGCCCAAGTTGATCAACTTCTTTCCCCCAAATGCCATATGTATTTGGCCAAGGTTCATCTGGTCCATTTGGAGAAAGCACTTCAACATCTAATTTTTCCTTCCCTAAAGCTGAGGCAATTGCCATCCCTGCAGGCCCTGCACCCAAAACAAGAACATCTGGCATATTTTCTTTTGACATTAAATATAAATCTTATTATTAAAGAAATTTATGGAACAAATTATTACTTCTGCACCTAGGGTTATATATTTCATCCAATATTTGTACTAAGAGTAGATTAATAATAATCAAATTACTCAAATACTAGTGACTAAGTTTTCAGTGTTTTAACAATAATTTATAAGATTACAAAATAAAAAAATCTTTATTTATTTTTTTTATCATAAAAAAAATATAGGAATTTAAATGATTAAAAATAAAAATATTTTAATTACTGGAGGTAATTCAGGAATAGGTTTTTTTGCCATTATTAATTTACTGAAGACGCAAAATATTTTATATGTTGTAATAAAAAACGAATTTAGAAAGAATGAATTTCTCAAAAAAATTGAGAAATATTTTGATAAAAATCACCTTAATAAATTTTTAAATATTATTGAAAATTGTGATCTTTCAGATCTAGAGAATATTAAAAAAATTAAAGATTACTTTATTACTAAAAAGATTTTTTTAGATATGCTTGTTTTAAATGCAGGATTACAATATACAGGCTCTTTTTACCCTAAAGTATCAAAACAAGGTATAGAACTAACTTTTGCAGTAAATCATCTTGCACATTTTTACTTGGTAAATGTCCTAAAAGACTTTATAAGAGATAAAGAAGAATCAAGAATCATTATTACATCATCAGATGTACACGACCCCAAAAGTTCAGGTGGCAATATAGGAAGGAAAGCGGGACTTAATAACCTAGTTAATTTAAGAAAAAAAGTAACTGGGAAATTTTTAAATTTTAATGCTGATGAAGCTTATAAAAATAGTAAGTTATGTAATATTTTGTTTGCTAAAGAACTTGCAAAAAAATTAAAAATTTCCTCTAGTAAAATTTCTGTAATTACTTGGGCTCCTGGTCTAGTAATACCAAATGATGATCTTGGTTTTTTTAGATACAGTAAACGTTTCAATCTCTTTGGATATTTAATTTTTTCTAAAGCTGCAAAAAATATTTTAGGAATTTCTGAAAGTATAGAAAATGCTGGTAGGATACTTTCTGAAATTGTTTTTGATTCAAATTTAAATAATATTGGTTACGTTCATTTAAGTAATAAACTTATATCTTTTAAAAAACATAAATTAGTTGAAAGTAATGTTAGTGATGAGGCAAATAATTCTAAGTTGGCTTCAGAACTATGGATTTTAAGTGAAGAGATTTGTAGATCATTTGGCTTTGTTACTTTCAATATTTAAGGTTTGTGTTGGGAATGCAAACTCTATATTATTGACCGCAAATTCCTCAATAATTCTTAAATTTATAGATTGTTGAGCTTCCATTGCAGCAAGATAATTATTTGTTGGGATGTAATAAACAAGTTCGAAATTAAGACTGAAGTCGCCGAAATCTGTGAAATGACATCTATCAAAAGACGCATCTTTTGTCTCTTCAACTATTTTTTTAATTAATATTGGAATCAATTTCATAAGTTTTGGAGAGGTTTCATAAACAACTCCCAATTTATGCACTAACCTTCTTTTTTCCATTTGTGCGTAATTTGAAATTATTCCATTTGTTAGGGCGCTATTGCTCATTACTATTACTTCTCCATTAATACTTCTTATCCTTGATGAACGTACTCCCACTCTCTCAACCATTCCGAGGACTCCATCAGATTTTATAAACTCACCTTTTTGAAAAGGTTTATCAAGCAAAATTGTTATATATTCAAAGAACTCCTGAACTGGATCTTTCAAAGCTAATCCTGCACCAATACCTCCTGCACTTAGTAAAGCCCAAATAGCAGTCATTTGAACACCTATATTTTGTAAGAAAAAAATTGAGCCAATAGTCCATGTTAATGCTTTTATCAATGGAGTTAGTGAAGATACCATCGAACTAATTGAGGAATCATTAATTTTCGAGGTCGATTCTGTTAAAGATCTTATTAAAACTTTGTTGAGTGCTTTTATGATGATTATTAATATAAATAATTTCAAAATATTCAATATGACAGAGATGAAAGTTATTTCATCAGCAAAAAAATAGTCAATTGAAAAATAAAATGAGAGGAGGAAACCTATAGGTTTTATAATTCCAGAGATCACCTGAAAAATAAAATCATCGAAATTTGTTTTTGTTCTTTTGGAAATCTTTTTAAAAAATATTTTTGAAACTTTTGAAATTATTATCGATAATAAAGTTCCAATAAAAAAAATAGATATTGCCAGAAGGAAGTTTTCAGTAACTAATTTCATATTCAAATAAACCCTTAAAATTTATCTCTAATAAGATTTTAAATTATCTCTAAATAACAAACCAGTCTTTATTTTTTTTTAACTCATTATTATGTTTCTAATTTCTTTAAATTCTTCTCTATCCGCAGTTTTGCATAATTCAAAAATTATTGATTCAGTTGTTGTTAAGATCGCCCCGCTCTGAGTCATTCTTTGTAATGCTATTTCATGATCTATCCTATTTCGACTTCCCATGGAATCTGATATGAGAATAACTTCAAATCCTTTTTGTAAACAATCTAAGACTGTTTGTTGAATACAAATATGCGTTTCGATCCCACAAACTATCAAATTAGTAATTTTCTTATCTTTAAGTTCTTTCAAAAAATCTTCTAATTTAGCTAGGCTGAATTCCATTTTTTCAAATTTTCTAAATTCTGCTATGGGTGATAATTCAGGTATCGTTACTCCCAATTTGAGTGGGTTTTGTTCAGATATAAATATGTTTTCTTCTAAAATTTGGTAAGCATTTATTAGCTTTTTAATGTTTTTGAGTATTGAATCCTTATTAAAAATAGGTCTTATTATTTTTTCCTGAATATCAATAATTATCAAGGCGTTTACTTTCGACGATAATTTATCGGAAGAGATTTCTTGATCATTCATCATTTACATATAAAGATACATTTAACATAATATTTTGAAGAATTTTAGTAAACATTTTAAATAAATAAGTTGTTTTACTCTCATCTAGAGTTATTATTGAGAATAGCCAAGGGTTAATTTTGTCATTATCCTCTCAATACAAAGTAATCACATCTCCTCTTGGTGATGGATTACATAAAGATGGGAAGAGACTGACTCCTCAGAGGTTAAAAGTTCTTAATTTATTTGAAAATATTGGCTCTGGAAAGCATCTTAGTGCTGAAGAGGTTCATGAAAAGTTAGTAAAAACAAGCTCCAAAGTTTCACTAGCAACAATTTATAGAACTTTAAGACTTTTAGTGCAAATGGGTTTGCTTCATGAATTAGAACTCAGTGAGGGTGGACACAGATATGAATTGCTTAGTAACGACACACCGGATCATCATCATTTGATTTGCATTAGGTGTGGAAGAACAGAAGAATTCGAAAATGATGAGGTTTTAGAGGCAGGCAAAGTTGCAGCAAAAGTTAATGGTTTTAAACTAATTGAATCCTCTTTAAATGTAAGAGCAATTTGTCCTAATTGTATTTAGCAGGTTTTAACTTAAAGACCCTCCACAACTTGACCCTGCTCCTGCAGTGCAAGCAAAACAATGTTCTTTTACAGCTACCCCGTAGTCAAAAGTAAATGATTCATCCAACAGATCAAAAAGTGTCTTTGGTCCTTTATTCTCTCGGAAATTTATCTGTTGGTTAAAGTCACAATCATAAATTTCTCCTAGCCAATTTACGCTAATTGTCTTTTTACACATTAGATTTTCTAAATTTTTTTCATTAAAATTTTCTTTTAGTAATTTGTAATAAGTATTTAGTTTCCCTTCTCTTCTAAGAGATTCTTCATATCTATTTATTGGCATATTAGTTATCGTATATAAATTATTAAAAACGATATTGTATTTTTCGAATAGAATTTTTTTATAATCCTTCTCCAATATTTCCTGAGAAGGAGGCAGAATTGGGCTTACAGGATTGTAAACAAGGTTTAATTGTAATCCATTTTCTTTCTTTCCATAGCCTAAATCATTAAGAATTTTTATGGCATTAATACTTTTTTCAAAAACGCCAAAACCCCTTTGAAAATCAACATTATTTTTTTCATAACACGGTAGCGAAGCAGTAATTATCACTTTATTTTTTGCAAGGAATTGAGGAAGATCTTCATAACCTTCTTCAAAAAAAATTGTCAAATTGCACCTATCAATAATATCAACCTCTTTTGTGTTCAAGCTTGTTATTAGGTTTTTAAATTTTGGGTGAAGTTCTGGCGCACCACCTGTAATATCTAAAGTCTTGATGTTGTATTTTTCAATTATCTTTGGAATAAGAGATATCAATTCATTGGACATCTTTTCAGTCCTTAGGGGACTCGAATTGACATGACAATGCTTACAAGCCTGGTTGCATTTATAACCTATGTTAATTTGCAATGTTTCTAAAGGTTCTTTATGTATTGAGGGGAATTTTTCTTTCATGAATCTATTATTTAAAATTGACATTCGAAAATAAAAAGTCAACTATTTTTTTTAAAGTTTGATCTCTCATTAGCAAGTTCAATAAACCAACTTATGTACTCTTTGGGACCATTTTTAAAAACTATGTCAAATTTTAAATTGTCATGAACATCACTGATCCCTAATAAACCAGTTTTTTTTGTAGAGGGTCTTTCAACTTCACCAGAACTACTATCTACAAAAATTATTTTATTCTTAATCCCAAATTCATTACCTAATATTTGTATTAATTCTAGAAAAGACCTGTCACTTCCTCCTCTTGAATAACTTTTTTCATCATTATTTTTTTTTGATGTGACTGTGTCACCAACTCCTACAATCAAAGGCATATCTTCTTTTTGAATAGTTCTTTTGCATAAATCAATTTTTTCCGTAACAGAATTTGGAGAGTCTCTAAAATTAAAATTTCTTCCAAAAGGAGCTTTACCAGTTTTATCCGCAATAAATTTATTCAAAAGAAATAAAACTCCAGAATCTTTAACTGCTCCTTTAATAAGTAATTGTATGTCTGTTGATCCAATATCATCTTGAGAAGAAAGTTTAATTGTTTCTCTACCATTTTTATTACCTAAATTTGGTGAAATATGAAGGAAAAATGAGTTTTTGAGGCCTTCGGATTCAGCTTTTGAAATGATTTCATTCATCATTTTTTCAAAACTAATTTGAATAAGCTTTCTTTTATCAGAATCTTCATGAACTAAATCAAATAGACTATTGAAATTAATCGTTGGCGAGAAGCGTGTTTCACATATTGATTTTACTGCGTGAGAATTGATATCCTCTTGGCTAAGTTCAGGAAAAATATTCTTAACTATATAATTAAATTTTGGTCTTATTAAACTAGGTACTTTAGATAAAAAACTTAGTTCTTTTTCTGAGACTCCTTCAAAACTTATCTCACCATTACTGTCTTGATACTCTACTCCACAGGCCGCTAAACCCCTTAAATATAGGTTTCTGTTTTTAGGCTCAGTAGTGCTCGCTAAACTCCTCTCTATTATTCTGTTTACTCCTCTTGGACCTTCATGTTCACCACAAGTTAATACAAAGAATTCCTCGGCAAATTCTTTTACTGCATAGATATATTTTGATTCTAACTCTCTAGTCATTGGATCTTTAACTAGAGGGATACAAACTCCGTCAATGTCTTGAATAAATAAGATATTTTTAGAAGAAATTAATTGTTTTTGTTCATTTAAATTACTTGCCATATATTCCATATTTATAATTATTTTTCTTTTAATTTCCACTTTCTCAGAAATTATAAATTAAAAAACTCAATATTTAAAATAAATAATTTGGTATGGCAAAAATTGCTTTAATGTAGAAAAATGTTGGTATGGGTAAGAAATTAAAAAATTATCAAGAATTTCCAAAAATGAAGAATAATTTCATAGAAAACATAAATGATAAAAAATATTTTTATTCGTTAATTGAAGATATAGAAAATAGCAAAGTTGGATTTTACAGTGTTGGTTTATATCCTGCATCATTAGCATATAACTGTGCTATGCATGGAAATTCAAATAATATTCTCTTAGCTCCTAGGGAAGATAGAGATTTGTTAGGTGCTTTCTCAAATGATGTTCTTTCTGATATGGATAATGAGATTATTGAAAAGATTAAGAGAATGGGAAATTATTCCTCAGAGGGAAAAATAAAGTCTTTTGATCTAAAAGATCTTCTCTTGGGATGCGAAATAGTTATTCTTGCTTCAAATAGTAATCACATACAAGATGATGTTAAACATGCTTTAGAACTAAGAAAAACTTTAAAAAGAGAAAATGTGGTCCTTGGTTGTCTAGTCGGTTCTTTTTGCATTGATAATAAAAGTAAAAACCCTTTTATTCTTTGTAATAAATATCCTAATTTAGCTTTTTTTACAGGATTTCATCGTCACGGTGCTTTACGAAATCCTAATGATAGTTTTACTGCAAATTTCTGCCATCCTGATGCCTTAACTGCTTTAATAGGAGCTCGAATTTTGAATCAATTGTCCCCAAAAATTCAAGTTTCTCCTGGAGTTCATAATATTGAATGTCAATATATAAAATCAATAAAAAACATCTCATCTATATTTGCAGGTTTTGTTAATAACTTTCATTCCGATAAGCCAGGAATGCTACCTACTATTAATACGATTTTATTAACTCAATGTTTAGATCAGGCCGCGTCAGTATCATTACAAGTCAGAAAAGAAAATAAATTAGATAATAAATATCTTTCATTAAAAGAACTTGGTTATGGTGAAGAAGTAATTAGTGCAAAGGAAATAATTAATGCTAAATTTTGTGAAAAAGGAGATTATACTTTTTCTCAATTAAATGCTGTTAAGGCTGATGTCTTAGGGAGCATGACTCTACCAACTGAAGGAAAACCAACACGGAATTTTCAAGCAGGACAAGTTTTATCAGATATGCTTTTGCAACTCAATAGATGTCCAAAAGATGTATCAGAATTCGTAGATTGGTGTGACAAATACTCTCTCAGTCAAGGAGGTTTAGAAGGTCTAAAATCTCTAAAATTTTGGCCAGACATTTATAAAGAATTCAAAATCAAAAATAATAATTGTTCGATGATAAATCTGATTTATTTGTGCTTTAATGCAAATTCAGAAGAAAAAAAAGAAATTTATAAGGTTTTAATTAGTTCAGAAGAAATCACTAATTTTTGCCAAGAATCTGTGAAATCTGAATTATCTTTAGAACTAAATGAAAAATTAAAAGGACATTATCTTTTTAATGATATTGAAATCTTTTACAAGAAAATTTTTATTGACAAAGAGGAAAATGATTTTAAAAATAATGTTTTTAGTAATCAAATTCCTAAAAAAAATCCAAGTTATATTAATGTATTGAAAATTATTGATAATTATTTTGATAATTGATTACTTTTTGAATTTACAAAAAAACTAAGTTTTTCCATTTATTTACTAATCTTGATTGCAGGGTTAGAATTATTATGGTTTAAAAGGTTTTTTTTGAAAAAGGAATTAACTCATCGTTCTCATGAACTTAAAGCTCTTGGTTGGAATCAAGAAGACTTAACAAGATACGAAGATTTATGGGACTACAGCCAAAGATGGGGATTAATAAATTTAGAAAGAGAAGACAGACAGTTCTTAAAGAAGGCAGAAAAGTTACTCCCAAAGATCCAAAATAAAAAGATATCCGTTAAAAAAACTATTGAAGAAAAATCTTATTATCTATGGTTAAATTTTTACCTCGATGAAATTAATAATTTTAGTAGTTCTAATCTTCCAAAAAATAAATATGGTGTTTGGACACTCTTAATTGAAGAGGAAATAAAACTTCTTAAGGAATTACAACCAGTTATGGGTCTTCCAGATACTATAAAAGCCAAAAATTTATTTGAAAATAGAAAAGAGCTTATAAATAAAGCTTTTAGCGAATTTGATGCTAAGAACAATGATAAGTGTTTCAATTTTAATGAGATTCTCAGCAACTCTGAAAAAGATGTAGGAAAGAATTGGAAATCAATTACTGAAAAAGATCCTGAGGCTAATAAAACTTTTCCAATAATTGATTCTTCAAATGTTGAGAAACTCAGATCTTCGATAAAAGAGGATTTGAGTTTATATATGAAAGATAATTACCCCTCATTAAAAAAGGATTTATAAATATTTATCTTTTTTTTGTTTTTTTTTTTAACTTTTTTAAGTTAAATAGATAATAGGATTATTTAAAAAATTTTGAGCAACCAAAAGTTCGAGACGCTTCAGTTACATGCAGGCCAAGTACCTGATCCAACTACAAATTCTAGAGCAGTTCCCATTTATCAAACTAGTTCTTATGTTTTTGATAATGCCGAGCATGGCGCGAATCTTTTTGGATTAAAAGAATTTGGAAATATTTATACTCGACTTATGAATCCCACCACAGATGTCTTTGAAAAAAGGATGGCAGCTTTGGAGGGAGGGATGGCAGCACTTGCAACATCCTCAGGTCAAGCTGCTCAATTCTTGGCAATCGTGAACTGCATGACAGCAGGGGATAATTTTGTCTCTACATCTTTTCTATATGGTGGGACCTACAATCAATTCAAAGTACAATTTCCAAGATTAGGAATAGAAGTTAAATTTGCAGATGGTGATAGTATCGATAGTTTTAGAAATAAAATTGACGATAAAACAAAAGCAATATATGTCGAATCAATGGGAAATCCAAGGTTCAACATTCCAGATTTTGAGGGACTCTCTGCTTTGGCGAAGGAAAATGGAATTCCTCTAATAGTGGATAATACCCTTGGTGCTGGTGGTGCTTTAATAAGACCAATTGATTTTGGAGCCGATGTTGTTGTAGAAAGTGCAACGAAATGGATTGGTGGACATGGAACAAGCATCGGTGGGGTTATTGTTGATGCCGGAACCTTTGATTGGGGAAATGGTAAATTCCCACTAATGAGTCAGCCAAGCGCTGCTTATCATGGGCTCGTTCATTGGGACGCTTTTGGTTTCGGTAGTGATATCTGCAAATCTTTGGGAGTACCAGATAACAGAAATATAGCTTTTGCGTTAAGAGCAAGACTTGAATGCCTTAGAGACTGGGGATCAGCTCAAAGTCCCTTTAATTCTTTCTTGCTATTGCAGGGTTTGGAAACTCTAAGTTTAAGAATAGAGAGACAAACTTCTAATGCGCTTGAATTAGCAAAATGGTTAGATTCTAATTCTAATGTAAGTAGTGTTAATTATCCTGGCCTAGAATCTGATCCATATTACTCTAGTGCCAAAAAATATACCACTGGAAGGGGAATGGGCTGCATGCTTATGTTCTCTCTTAATGGGGGTTATGAAAATGCAGTAAAATTTATTGATTCCTTAAAATTAGCGAGCCACCTTGCTAACGTTGGGGATTCAAAAACATTAGTTATTCATCCTGCTTCAACAACCCATCAGCAATTATCTGAAGAAGAACAATTATCTGCAGGTGTTACTCCCACTATGGTGAGAGTTTCTGTAGGAATTGAGCATATTGATGATATAAAAGCAGATTTCGAACAAGCACTTTCACAAATTACTTAGAAAAGGAGATTTATTGGCTTTAATAATTCCCAGTAACTATCACAAGATTAGTGATGTTGAGAAAAATCATATATCTTGGATCGAACCAGAATTGGCAAAAAGACAGGACATACGTCCTCTTAGGATTGGTATTTTAAATATCATGCCTCTTGGCAAACAGTATGAATTTAACTTACTACATCCACTTGGTTTATCTCCTCTTCAAATTGAGCCAGTTTGGATAAAGCTTAAAACTCACTCTTATAAAACATGGGATCTTAATCATCTGAATAATCTATACATTACCTGGGAAGAAGCAAATAATCCAGAACCGTTAGATGGAATCATTATTACTGGAGCCCCTATTGAGCACCTAGCCTTTGAGGAGGTTAAGTATTGGGATGAATTTGTAAAAATTGTAAATGAAGCCAGAAATTCTTGCGCGAGTACTCTTGGATTATGTTGGGCAGGCTTTGCGCTCGCTTATTTGGCAGGGGTCGATAAGAAAGTCTTTGATAGGAAATTATTTGGGGTATTCCCTTTAAAAAGTCTTGTTCCTGGACACCCTTTGATGGGTACACAAGATGATGAATTTATTTGTCCTCAAAGTAGATTTGCTGGATTACCAGATTTGGAAATGGAGAAAGCCCAAAAAGAAGGGAAATTGAATTTGTTGGCTTATGGAGAAAACGTTGGATATACAATATTTGAATCTAATGATCAAAAACAACTTATGCATTTAGGTCATCCTGAATATACGGTGCATAGAATTATTAGTGAAATTGAAAGAGACAAAGAAAAGGGAGATGTTCCTCCTCCTAAAAATTTTGATCCAAATAGTTCAAAAACCGCTTGGAGGTCTCATAGGAATTTGCTTTTTCAGCAATGGCTTTGGTTTTGTTATCAACAAGTTAGTCTTAATTAACTTTTTTTAATGAGCGCTTTCCAAACCACCTAGTCTTTCAAATAGGTTAAGACTTTCTTTATTTAATCCTACAATTTCAACTTTAGATCCACCATTCTGGAATTTTCTAATAATTTGCTCAAGTGCAACAACGCCACTTTGATCCCAAATATGAGCTAAAGACATGTCAATTACAATATTTTCTGGATGTTCATGAATATCAAATCCTTGTAAAAAATAAATTTTACTTACAAAAAATAATTGTCCTTTTACTTTATAGGTAGTTAAATTATTTTCTTTTGCTCTTGAGACAGTTATAACTTTTGCAACTTTTCTGCTGAAAAGAATTGCAGCTAATGCAACTCCTGCAATAACTCCAAGAGCAAGATTATGAGGTTTTGTAAGCATAGTAACTGAGAAAGTCATAAGCATGACTGCAGTATCGCTTTTAGGTATCTTTCTAATATTTTTTAATCCATTTATATCTGCTGTACTTATTGCGATCGTTATCATGATTGCTACTAAAGCAGCCATTGGGATTGCTCCAATCCAAGACTTCAAGAGTATAATCATAATCAGTAGAGATATACCTGAGGAGAGGGTTGATAATCTAGATTTACCACCATTCTCAGTATTCATAACAGATTGCCCAACTAAGGCACATCCTGCCATTCCACCAAATAAGGATGCCACAATATTTGCGATTCCCTGTCCTCTTGCTTCTTTATTTTTATTAGAACTTGTATCAGTTACATCGTCTAAAATGTCTTGAGTTAAAAAGGTTTCCATTAAACCTACTAGAGATATTGCAAGTGAAGTCGGTAAAATTATCCCTAATGTTTCAAGACTAAAAGGTACTTTCCCATTTTCTATTGATCCAAAAGGAAGAGAAATACTTGGTAATCCATCAGGTAATTTACCCAAATCACTTACTGTTGGGACATCTAGATTAAAAAATATGCTTATAAGAGTAATTACTACTATTGCGATAAGTTGAGATGGGACTACTTTTGTGATTTTTGGAAGCCCATAGATAATTACTAATCCTAGGATTACAAGAATCCAAACTACTGGAATCTGAGAGTTAATTGGATATTGACTGATAGTTTGTTCAACTAATCCTTTTGATTCTTTAATTCCTATTCCTAACTGAGGTAGTTGTGCTTGAAATATTAAAAGTGCCAATGCATTTACAAATCCACTTAATACTCCTGTTGGAACGAATCTCATTTGGTAGGCAAGCCTTAAATATCCCCAAAGAATTTGGAAGATTCCAGTTAATATTCCAGCTGCAATGAGATATGGGACTCCTAATCCAGGAGCTTGTGATTCTCCATAAGCAACAAGTCCAGTCATTAAAAGAGCTGTTGAACCTGTGGCTGAAGTGATCATCCCCCTTCTTCCTCCAACAATGGCAATCGTTATAGATAGGCAAAATGCACCAAAAAGGCCAACTTTAGGATCTACACCAGCTATACCTGAAAAAGCAATTGCTTCTGGGATCATTGCAAAAGCAACGACTAAGCCAGAGAGAATATTTGACTTTGGATCATCTAACCAATTTTTAGATAAATATCTTGAGAAATTTGACATTTTAAGTTTCTTTATAATTAAGAAGTTACTTCATAGAGGAGGCAAAATACCTTGTGGGTCAAAAATATTCTTTAAAGTTTTTAATTCGTTCATTCTATTTCCAAAGGCTAATGTAATTTCTTCTTCATGAGAATTCAAATGATTATGCAATTGGGCTAAGTGAATATTTGGATAAAACCTTTTTAGCTTGCTCCATGATTTATAAATCCACTCTAGAGCGACTTCTTTTTCTTGAAGATCATTTTTTTTCCATGATGCATATATCCATGGTTTCCAAGTACTTTTTCTATGAACAAAAAAGCTTGCTCCATGATTTAACTTCTTAGTTTTGCCACCTAATTGTTGAGAAGCAATATAACAGGAATTATTAGGTTTATTTTCCATTATTTCATTCAAACATTTTATGAAAATTGGGATATCATTTTTTAAATCTTCTCCAAGAAGACTAATTACCTCAGAATGGTTTTTTGCATTCAGCTCATATAAATTCAATTCCTTTGGAAAAAAATTAATTTTATTAAAGTTTTCATAAAATTGTTTTTCTAGAGCAGGAAATTTTTCTAAAAGCTTTAAGTTTTCTTCTGTTCTTTTATCCTCTAAATTATTGAGTTCAGCAAAAATATATATATAAATTTTTTGGGCATAAATCCATTGAAGACTAATATTTTCTGGAAATTCCTCTGATAGTTTTATTATTTCTGAAAGTTCATTTAGATTTACAAATCCTTCAATAACCTTTATTGGATTAGATTGGATAGTCTTAAGCTCTATTTCGGTAATAATTGAAAAGAAGGGTGCTGCGCCTTTAATTGCTTCCAAAATCAATTGTTCTTCTGGATTTATTTGATTTTTTTTTAAAGAGATAAATGTGCCATTTCCCAAGAAACCTTTTATTGATTCAATATTATCAATGGCTAATCCGTAGGCTCTACTGAGCGGGCTTACTCCACCAGTGAGTATATAGCCTGCTCCAGGAAGTTTAGAAAGTCCGATTGGAAAACTTCGATTATGTTTTTGTAAATGATTTAGTAGATCCCCCATTATTACTCCACCTCCAATTGTTACTAAATTGGTTTTTCTATCTAGGTGAATTTTGTTGTAATTTTTTCTTAGATCAAGAGTTGTAAAACCATTTTTTGCACAGCTAGAGGTTGTACCTCCACTACATACGCAAAGGTGCTCGAATTCTTCATTAGAATAGTTATCCTCATAAAATAAGGACTCATCAACGTCATAAATTAATTTCTTTAATTTTGCATCTTTTGAGTTGATATTTGGAACTTCAAGCAAACTATTATTTTTCACTACATGATATTGTTCTTTACTATTATGGTATAAGTAATAACTTGATTTTGGATAATTTAGATTCGAAGTTAAATAATCAAGTCGCGATACTTATCTGTGGACATGGCAGTAGAAATAAACTAGCCATTACTGAATTTCAAGAATTAACTCAGTTTATCCAAAAAAGATATCCAAACTATTTGGTTGAATATGGTTTCTTGGAATTCGCTAAACCTTCACTTATTGATGCTCTAGACAAATTAAGAGATCTTTCTATAAAAAAAGTAATTGCAATACCCGCAATGCTTTTCGCTGCTGGCCATGTGAAAAATGATATACCTAGCTTGCTTATGAATTATTCTAGTAAAACAGGTATTGAAATTATTTATGGAAGAGAATTAGGTATTAATAATTTAATGATTAGTGCAGCTTGTGAAAGAGTTAAAGATGTATTTAAACAAAATAATAAACTCAAACCTGAAGAATCATTATTAGTTGTTGTTGGTAGAGGTTCTTCTGACCCAGATGCGAATTCCAATGTTTCAAAAATTACGAGAATGATCGTAGAAGGTATTGGTTTAGGATGGGGGGAAACAGTTTTTTC
Source organism: uncultured Prochlorococcus sp. (assembly GCA_902594875.1). Lineage (GTDB taxonomy): Bacteria > Cyanobacteriota > Cyanobacteriia > PCC-6307 > Cyanobiaceae > Prochlorococcus_A. Next base: position 19,510 of record CACJNU010000017.1, on the reverse strand, counting down.
TGGGGTAACTTTCCCTCTAGTTGAACCTGGCTTGAAAAATGTTGTGAGACTTGGTTATAAAAATATAATTATTTTTCCTTATTTCCTTTTCTCAGGTGTCCTTGTCACAAGAATAAAAAGGCAAAGTGATTTAGTTGCTATTAATAATCCAAATATTTCATTTATACATGCAAAATATCTTTCGTCACAGTCTTATGTGGTCGACACTTTTGTAGAAAGGATTGAAGAGATTCTTAATAACGAACGTAATAATTTTATGAATTGCTCAACTTGTAAATATAGGTCAAATTTATTTGGCTTTGAAAAAGAAGTTGGAATGGTACAAGAAAGTCATCATGACCATGTAGAGGGCTTGGGTATCAGTTGTGATTTATGTGATCCTGAATGTAATGGTGCTTGTGAAATACCAAATCAAATACCAACTCATAATCAAGAAAAATCAAACTCAGGAGGAGGAGATTACTTGGAACATGAACATGTAGAGGCTCATCAACATGAATATAATCACCATCACCATCACCATCACCATAGTATTTATCCAAACTCAAAACACCCTTTAGGACCTGTCACGCTTCGCTTGCCTAATAAAGACTAAATCTTAAGAAAATCCGTTGAAAATCAATCAATCATCTGTCTCTTTCTCGACTTAGTCTTAATAGACTCAGTATATATAAGTATTCTTAATGTAACTTCTTAAAAGTATTTTGGGTTAGATTTTCCACAATTTAAAGGTTGTTTTCCACGTCCAAATCCACATTGAATTAGAAATGCCAGTATTTTTCAAAAAAAACAGGACATCAACATTATTGTTGACTTTTCATTAAGATTTATTCAATTTCCTTTTTTAAAAAGTAAGTTTTTTAAAAACCAACTTATAACATGAGTCTCATTTGATAAATTGAAAAGGTTAAATGTAGATTTTTTTTGATTTTTTTAGAAAAAAATATCATTATAGTCATGCAGGAAAATATAAATCCATGGATCAAATCAGCCAGTCAAATTTAACTGATAAGAACGTTGTCGAGTGTTCTCAAAATAAAGTCTCTTTAGAAACAGAGCTTTCAGAAACTCTTTATAACACTATGAAAGATTTCGTATTAAGTAACCCAACATGGGATCAATATAAGCTTATAAATTCAGCATTAGCTACTTTTCTCGTTCAAAACGGATGTACAGATAATTCTGTCTCAGAAATTTATTTAAATCAATTATTTACACCATATAAGTCTTTTTAATATTTAAACAGGCTCTTCTACTCAAGGCCATCATTGTAAGCGTAGGGCTTTGCCAAGATGATGTGGGCCAGCATGCTCCATCTAATACGAGTACATTCTTGCATCTCCATAATCTATTAAATTTATCAACTACGCTATTTTCTTCATCTACCCCCATTGGTGCCCCCCCTACTTCATGAATGTAATATCCAGGAGGAGGGGGACTATCTGAAAGTGCGATCAAATTTTTTGTGAATAGACTCCCTAATGGGATATTCAATAGTTCATTAATATTTTTTATTTCTCCGTTAGCAGCTGTGATTGATTTACGGATTGTGTTTTCCATATGTTTAGCCATATTTAACTCATTTTTGCTCCATTCGAATTCAATGTAGGGAATTGGGATACCCCATTCATCTGTTTTTCGTGAGAGAGAAACTGAGTTTTTCTCTCTAGGAAGGACTTCGCCATGGGCGATAAGAAAGCCAATGGATGTGTTTGTGTCTTTTTGCAAAAATTTAGGAATCCCTAATCGATCAATTGCCCCCCAGATTCCATAACCTCTATGGAAATTTATGTCGTCAATTTCTGGTAAATTTGAACCAAATGGAATAAAGAAGCTGCCTGCTCCAGAAAGATCGGGAGGATTATCTACTGGTTTATCTGAGTTTTTTGTTTTTGGGACTGAAAAAAATCTACAGATAGATATGTGATCCATGAGGTATTTGCCTAATTTTCCAGAATTATCTTTAAACCCTGAGGAATTTGTTTTATATTCTGAGTTCAGTAGTATTCTGAGTGTTGAAATTGTTGATGCGCAGAGAAGAATTAAATCACAATTCAATACTTCTTTTTGTCCATTTTCTAGGTTTACGATCGTTAGTTTTGAGGCAAGCTCTGTTGCCTTGTTAATCTCAAAAGACTCCACTAGGTAATTAGAGATTATTTGTACATTTCCAGTATCTAAAGCTTTTTTTAAAGAGCTTCCTAAGCTAGAGGACTTTGGCCATTTTTTTTCTTTTACTGATGAATTACGGTCAAATCCTCTTGATTGGATAAATGGATAGTTTAATTTTGATTTTACTTTGCTGCCAAAAACATTTTCGTTTTCTGTAAGCGGTATTTCTCCAATATATTTACCGTTTGGGACTTCTTTAATGTCATCTTTTCGTCCATAGATGCCGCAGAAATTTTCAATGAAATCATAGTGTGGGGATAGTTCATCGTATGAAATAGGCCAGTTTGGCCCGAATCCGTCTTTTTTAGCGGGATGAAAGTCTTCTGAGGAAAATCTTAATGTTATGCCTCCCCAAGTTAATGATCTCCCCCCATATTGTTTACCTTGGGTCCAAAGAAATGGCTTTTTTTTTGGGAAGTCATAAGGATGCTTCAATTCATTTGAATATAAGTCAGGATTATTTTTCCAATAACCAGGATGTTGGCATTGATTTGCATGTTTTTTTGTTAAAACTCCTGATAATCTTTTGAATGTACTTTTTGGCTCATAATTACTAGCTTCATGTCTTTTAACTTGAGGCCCTGCTTCTATTACTAAAACTTTGATTCCTTGTTCTGCCAATGTAAGTGCTGCTATTCCTCCTGTAGCTCCAGAACCAACAACAATTGCATCATAAGGACTTATATCCAAAACCTAGTAAGTGATTTGTTATTTCAATAAATATAGCATTCAGTAAATAATTAATTTTTAGATTTCAGCTTAAGAAGTTAGAATTTATTGAAATACTACTCAAAAAATGAGATTTATAATTTTAACTGTTTTAATGATTGTTTTAACTCTCCCTTCTAGAAGCTTCGCTGCATTGGATTATGGTAAACAATCCTTAATTGGAGCTGATTTTTCTGGATCTGATTTAAAAGGAGCAACTTTCTATTTGACTGATTTACAAGATGCAAATTTTTCAGATTGTGAGCTCCAAAATGCTACTCTTTATGGAGCAAAATTGAAAGATACTAATTTAAGTAACTCCAATTTAAGAGAAGTAACTTTAGACTCGGCTATTTTAGATGGAACAGATTTATCAAATACTAACTTAGAGGATTCATTTGCTTATAGTACACAGTTTGAAAATGTAAAAATACAAGGCGCAGACTTCACAAATGTTTTTTTGCCAAAAGATATTATTAGGAAATTTTGTGAGAGTGCCACTGGAACTAATCCAATTACAAATAGAGAAACTAGAGAAACTTTAGAGTGCGATTACATTTAAATTTATGCACATACAAGTTCTTTTTTAATCTTTCTTTGTTTATAAAGTGATCTTCCAACTGGCCAACCTAAAGTAGATAAATGTCTCATTAAAGAACTTGAGTATTTGAAATAAAAATTGTCTGAATATTTGATGCCAAGTTCTTTTAGAGTGGTTATTAATAAACATAGATCTTTCTTTTTGCCTTTTTTCATATCCAATAATATCAATGCTTCACTTGATAAATTTTTTTCTAGAATCTTATCATTTTCAGCAAAACCAACTTTAAGTGAATTAAATTCATCAGAATAAAGAGTATAAATTATTCCATCTTTGAATTTATCTATAGAAGTATCTACATTAAATCTTGATGATATTAATGTTTTGTATCCTTTAATGATTTTTCTGTTATTCATAATTATTTGATTTCATCCTGAGCTAATTCATATTTCTCCAATAGATTGTTTACTTCTGCTAGTGCAATCCTCTTTTGACAGGCCGAGTCATATCTATTTACTGCTATTGAAGGTATTGAACCTTTGCTTTTCATTTCCCTTATACCAGTTTCTAAACATTGAAAAGCAACACTTGATAGATCTCTTCCTTCTGCCGCCGCCCAAACTTTCAAAAGATAAGTAAGATTTGATGGTACTGAGATCTGTACTTTGTTTGAATTTGAAGTATTTAATGCAATATCATCGAGACTAATTTCTTTAGAGGAGATAGTTTCTTTAACCTTTTTCTTCAAAAATTTTACTTGGCTTATAGCGTCCTCTTTATTCTTTATTTTTTGTTCTATTTCAAATAACTCCTCTTCAGAATTAATTAAAGCTTCTAATGCCCATTTAGCATCATCTTTCGCAACCGCGGTTCTATCAAGCCATTCATCTCTTATTTTTGACCAATTACTAGGCATAAGTTTTATAAGATAATTATATGATATATAAATCTACATAGATTGTCTATAAATTCTAAATAGAATTAGAATAGATTCTTTAAAGTTTAAAATTTATTTTAAATAATTCCTCGTCATAGAAATAATCTTTTAAAATAATTTAAACTGCAGAATCCATCCAATGTGATCTTAGAAGTATTTTTTCGCTAATTGAAAACGATATATTTGATAATTCAATCTTTTTAAATTTTAGTTAATTGTTTATTTAATAAAAAACTTCTGAGCTTTTAATCTCTTTCAATAAGTTCAATTTTATAACCATCAGGATCCTCAACAAAAGCCAAGACAGTAGTACTGTTTTTCATTGTTTTAGGTTTGGTGGTTATTTTACAGCCATTTTTTTCTAATCCTTGGCAAATTAGATGAATATCTTTTACTCCAATAGCTATATGACCATATTTATCTCCTAGCTCATAGTCTTCAGACTTTTTGTCCCAGTTATAAGTTAATTCAATTACTGAGTTTTCTTTTTCTGAGCCATAACCAACAAATGCCAAAGTGAATTTTCCATGAGGGTAATCCTTTTTTCGCAATAAATTCATTCCTAATCTATTGACGTAGAAATCAATGGATTTATCTAAATCTCCAACTCTCAACATTGTATGTAGGATACGCATTTTGATTTATGAACCTGAATCAATTATCTAATATTTAATAAACATCTGCCAAAGTTGATTTTTTCGAAAGTAAGTCTTTTTATTAAGTTCAAAAAATTAGGTTAAAATATGAATACGAAATTTCAATAATATATTGAATCAGATATTCCAAAGACTCTCATCAGTATTTTTGTATACTTTGCCATTAAAGGCATCAATACCTTTTGGATATTATTTGTTCTATAAATATTCATTTTTAAAAATACTATTATTACTAACTTTTCCGATAGCAATAATTGAAAAATCTTTGCCTTTTGGTAGTTTTTTATTATTTATAATTTTGTTTGCTGGATTAGTAAGAAATCCAAATGTTCCCTATTTCGTTAGATATAACGCATGCCAAGCATTACTTATTGATATTGCTTTGATAATAATTTCATATCTCTTGAGAATATTTCCCATATTTGAATTAGGCGCAATAATTTTTATATTTACACTATGTATTTTTATTTATTCGAGTTCTCAATGTATTTATGGAGTTGAACCTGAAATTCCCTTAATTAGTAAATCTGTAAGAATGCAAATTTAAAAAGATTTATAGATTTACTGACTTTCTTCAGCACTCATTCAGAATGGATTCCCATCTTTGTTGACTTGCCTTTATTGCTTGCATGGGTGGATTGGCTCCGTCTATTTCAAAGGCTTTAATTAATGATTTATTAGCTAATAGACCTAATCTTGCTGCCTCTCTTTGCCTAGAGCATACTTTTTTTCTTGATCCCTCTTTTAGACTATTTTCGATTTCTTTGAGAATCTGGCTAGCTTCATTCGATTTAGAATAAAAATCATTCATATAAACATCAAGTGCCGTATCAGCAAGGATTTCAACTGGAGAAATTATTGTGACTAGGCAAACTATAAAACTTGCAAATACAAATTTTTTCATAAGAATCTTAAGTAAATTTTTTGTCCGATCTTTTTAATACTAAATAAAAGGTAAGAACGCTAATTGTTCCAGAGGGGCCTATTAGAACATGCCAATATTGATCTCCACTAATTGAGAGCCTTGTTCCAAAGAAAGTCGTAAAAAAAATACCAAAAATTGGGTAAAGGATAAAAAGCCAATCTTTAAAAACTCTTTGCCAATTTCTTATTAAAAAGATACTTATTATTACTTGGAAAAGAAGAGCAATAATTTTATCAAATAAAAAATATGAGATTATTGAACATAATGAGGTGCAAAAGTTAGTTGTTTGAAGAAATTTATTTTTTATAACTGATATTGATAAACACGTCAGGCCTAAGGATAGGAAAGAATAAAATAACCAATTAAATAAAGAGGAATGATCCACATAAATCCATGATGTTTGAGTATGGTCTACCATTTCTGAAATTGATGCTAACCCTAAAAAAATAAATCCTAGAGATATCAATTTATTATTCCCTAAATGTTTAAATTTATTGATCGATCTTATTCCTAATAGTAATGGGATTACTGCCGCTTGAAGATGGGCTAATAATAAGAGTGAAAAAAACAAAATAAAAACTCAAACTCAATACATCCAAAATTCAAATACAAGAATCAGTTTCAGGTTACCGTAATAGAGAAATATACCATTGCCCAATTACTATAATTAAAATTGTAAGAACAAAAGGGAAAGCAGGATATCTTGTTTGAAAATTAGCGGGCGGCCAAGGAGACCAAGATATTAGTCTTCCTTGAGGTTCATTTGAGATAACTTTTTTTTTCGATTTTTTGGATATTAAATTATCTGTGGCGAAGCCTTTACTCATAGCTTAAATAAAAATCATAATAACAAAGACTATCAAAAAGGGCGTTTATATTATTTTGTTGAATCTCAGCTGATTTTTATTAGGACGGAGGGGGTGGGATTCGAACCCACGGTGCCCTTGCAGACACGCTAGTTTTCAAGACTAGAGCCTTAAACCACTCGACCACCCCTCCAAGCAAAAAATTTTAAATTTTTTGCTATTTAAGTATATCAAAACATGGTTAAATATTTCGTAACTGATCCGGAACCGCTCTTCATATTTTTTTTCAAATCACAGCTATTTTTAAACAAAATCTATCTTTCAAGACAAGGTTCTTAAACTACTCGTTCTCCCTTAAGGCAAAAAATTTTAATTTTTTACTTCTATAATCACCTAAAAAAGTAGTTGATTTGTCTCTTAAATTTAATATGGAAATAAATTTTTCTTTATAGTAATTTCCAAGCTTTAAATTTTTTTTGTTTCATTTTAAAAATAAGTCTTAAATTTATTTACCTCCCTATTAATAAATATGTAATTAAGTAAATAGACTTATCCACGAAATTATAAAATGATATCAATTGAAAATTAATTAAAATGTTTGGTTCAAAAGAAACAGAATCTCCAAGTAATGAAAGCAAAAAACAAGCAATTTTAGATTTTGATGGAAAAAAATATGATATAGATTCGCTTCCAGAAGAAGTTAAAGAGCTAATTAAAGGCCTTCAAGTAGCCGATACACAATTTAAAATGCATCAAGATAACTTAAAATTAATTGATATTAGTAGAAAAACACTTGGATCTCAATTGAAGCAAAAACTGGAAGGTTTATCAACAATTGAGTAAAAAAATAAATTTTACAAAATTGATAAATATATGAAAGTTAATCTGATAATTTAATTTATTACGCGTTAACAGAATTAAAATCAAATTTCATAATAAAGTCATCATAATCCTTATCTCCACCTCCATTCCAATCTTCAAGTCCAATTGCATTAGTTCCAAAAGATTTAAAGTGTTCTATTCCGTCTGAATTGGCATCAGCAAATGCAAACCAAGTTTCACCATTAGAAGTTGCATATGGGGCAATTATTGAATCCTCATTTATTTCAATAGTCTTTATTTCACTTGAATCATCATTAACTGATATAGATGCCAATTCAGTAACTAGGTTCGATTCTGCTAATGCTACAGTTTTGTAATTTGTATCACTGGTAGTAATTACTTTTCCTGTAAGTGGATCTACAACACTTCCAGAGGTGTCAACAACTCTATAGAATCCTAAAACTGAATCATAAAGTGCTTCTCGAGCATATTCTAAAGTACCAGTAATGTTACCAAGACTATTTGGAACTGAAGCAAAATCTAATAATGGCGCTTCATGTTGTAAGTTTCCAATAAGCTCATCAATACCTGGATCTTTTGATGTAGTGGTTAAATCTAAAGTAAGTCCATCTGTGGTGTTTAAAGTGGTTAAATCGTCCCCAAGTGTGTTGATGGTGAATAATTTAAGTTTTGTGTCTTCCAATGAAGAAACGTTAGAAATTGAGGCATCTGAAACTTTATAAAAACTTATATTTTGATTATTTCCTACGTATAGCTCTTGAGTATATAAGTTATTTGATGAAGTTAATACGACGTCACTATTCTCAAGAGAGTTGAATACTGTTTTACCTCTATTTTTAAGAAGATCAATAGTTAAAGATTCACCACTATTTAATGCTACGTATCCAATTTCATCAACAGTCGAAGTTCTTGTAGTTAGATTTAGTTCTGCATTAAGAACAACTGTAGCCGGAGTTGACGACTTCGTCGCATCAACTACGTTTATGGTAGTATCATCAACTTTTGCAAAGTCTGGATCGAGAGCTACGATTCCAGCAGTAGATGGGTCTTTAATAACTCCATTAACTAAGCCATCCTTATCTCCATAACCTCCATCAACAAGTTCAAGATGAATTGAATCCGCAATGCCATCACCGCTTGTATCAAAGAACTTAGCACCGGCACCTTTGATTGGATCATAATGAAGAGTGGATATAGCTCCTGTATCTGATATTGAATAATATGTCCAATAAATAGTTTCATCTCTTTGATTTGAACTATCTGTTATGACAAGTGAATTAGCTACTAAGTCTTTATCAAAGACTACTATGGAGTTGGATAATTGTGTGGTTAATTGGAAATCAAGTGATCGAGAATTAAGGGTTACATTATCTTCAGCTGCGTCATTTATTGAGGCTGTATAAACAGATTTAACATTGTAGTATTTCCCAGCTGAGATCTCTCCATCGAAAGAACTTATTTTGTAAGTCAAAGATCCAATGCTCAAATCTGAATTAGATTGAGCATAACTTTTTCCGGTATTGATTATTACTTGATCATCACTTGTACTTGTAAATAAATATGGAGATGTCGTAAATGATAGGCTTACTTTATCTGATATGCCAGCATATGCAGAACTTGAAGAATCAACTAATGCTGTGGAGGCAATCTGAACATAATATTCCGTTCCAGATTCAAGTTCAGCACTTGGATTTATAGTGATTGTTGTTGTCCCAGTCCCAGTTACTAAAGAACTAGTTATATCTATTTCCTCTACAACCGAATCATCAGATTTCTTATAAATTGTGATGTTCCCGGAACCTACATTTACTATTTCAGAGAAAGTAAGTTCTATATTTGATAAGTGTGAGGCTGATGTAGCATCGTCTGCAGGATTAGCTTCTACTAAGGATGGAGGTAAATCAGAAGATGAGGTTTTAAAAGAGAAATCTGAGGAATTTGTTATTCCAGCGAACGAATTGCTTGAAGCATCATCAAAAGCAGTAGCATCAATCTTGATATAGTACTCTGTACCTAAATCAAGGTCATTTGTAGGATTAATTGTGATTTTATTTGTACCAGTTCCACTTACAAGAGTTGTATTTGTTACGTCTATTGCTTCAAATACTGAATCATCAGATTTCTTGTAGATTGTAATATTACCAGTTTCACTATCAACTTTTTCAGAGAAAGTAAGAATTATATTTGAATTATTGGGTGCTGAAGTTTCATTGTCTAGTGGAAATAGCTTACTGATAGTTGGGCTGGTTGTATCTTTACCGCTCGATATAAAACCAGGGTCTTTTACAATTCCAGGAGTACTGTCGGAATCGTATTTTCCATTATCTTTGACAGACACTTTTAAGGTTCTTGTGGAAGCATCCCATTGTGTACCTTCACCAGTTTCAGAGTCATAAACAAAATCAAAATATTCACCGCTCACTACGTCTTTCTTGAAGTATTTCGGATTTTCTGTCCCCTCAGGAAGAACCCAAGACATAGAAACAATTTTGTAGTAATTATCTGGATCTTGGATTGTTACTGAGAAATCCATAACCCCAGTAAGTGCATTAAAATCAGAAGTCTCCAATCCAGTATCTGCAGCAGCTTTGGCAATTAAAGAATCATTTGCAGTTTGAACTATTTTTACATCAACTTCGTAATTTGCTTTTGCAGTTCCTTCGATACCATCAACATACATTTCAATTTTTGAATCTGATGAAGATGTATCAGCATTACTTATTGCATAAATATCAGACTGGGCAGTATCTTGGATCTGGCTTAAAGTTTCTGCATCATCAGTTGTTGTTGATACTTGTTCGGCATATGTATTGTCTGCACTGGTTATAGCGCCTGAACTAATATTGCCATCACCATCTATATCTTGACCAAACTCATTCTCATTAAGTTCTTCAGCTGTCCTATATAAAATATTCTTCCAATCTATTTGAGCATTGGAATTTAATGTATACACAGTATACATTGTGTCTGTAGTTCCAGAATAAGTGTAAGAGTCTTTAACAACAATTTTGTAATCGCTTCCTACCTTTTGGGCTGCGATAGCTTTAGTCTCATACGATCCATCAGTCCATGAACTAGAACTGTCAAAATCAACATATCCCCCATCAGGACTGGTAACGGTTAAAGTGTTATCACCGTCTTTTATAAATAAACTTCCATCTGAAGATTCCCTTAATTGTGCTCCAACAGTGTCTGTACTAATTGGAGTTGTATCAGAAGAGCTAATAGTGAAAATACCTTCAACGCCATCAAGTTCTGGCGCATCAAAAACTGACTCTATTTTTCTTGGGTCGTCATACCAATTACTTGTAGACCAATCAATTGTGTTATTTGATTTTAGAACATTTACAGTTTCCCAATAGTTTGTAGTCGTTCCTGAATCGTTGTATGTATATTTTATTAAAAGCTTGTAGTAAGCAGTATTAGAAATTGTTGTTTCTGCAGCAGCATATAATTCTGCAGAATATGAGTAATCTCCATAGCTGTAAGAACTGGATAAATTTGTTAAGTTTCCATACTCATCAATTATTGCGTCTTTAGTGGTACTGCCTGATGCTTGAATATATGCGTTACCACTTTCATCAAGATGTAAGACAGCACCAACACTATCTGTAGATAACTGAGTAAGGTTGAGTTTTTCAGTTGTCCATATTTCATCATCGCCATCAAGATCTTGGTTAAGATCTTTTTCATGTCTGCTTATATCTCCCCATGTACCAGTACTCCAATCAAGTACACCAGTAGTGGATATAGAGTATGTTTGCCAATTAATAGTTTCAACATCATTGTATGTATCTGTACTTTTAATAGCAAGTTTATAACTTGTTAAGGTTCCGTTAGAATCTGCTATGCCTTCTACAGCATAAGATTCAGATTTATATGAATAATCTCCCCATGCAGATTGATAATCGAAATTTGGAGACCCACCATAAGAATCTACAATAGCTATCTTTGTGGATCCCTGCACAATATATAGTGCGCCTTCTTCATCAACACAAAGTTGAGCTCCAGTTATGTTTGTATCCGAGCTTGTATCTGTTGGTATTTTTGTTGTACTTATACTTGCAATAGAGTCAATAGTTCCATTCCCACTTAAATCCTGGCCAAATACTTCTTCTTTTTTTGAAATTCCTTTACCCCAAGAGCTAGAAGTCCAATCTAGATACCATTCGTTGGAAGTGGAACTTTGTACTATGTTGTAAGTCTGCCAAGATGTTTCAGTTGAAGAACCAAAAGTATTAGTATTTTTAATCGCCAACAAATATTTCTTTTGGCCGTCTGTGTCTACAAAATCTTCAACAGCATATGCTGCTGATTCATAAGAATAAGCATCTTCACCACTACCTCCAGAGTATGAATAATCAAATGAAGTTGTACCTCCCCATTCGTCAGTAATAAGAATTAATTCAGAATCGTCTTTTATGTAAAGAGCATTTTCGCTATCTTTCTTTAAAATTGCTCCTACGGTATCAGTATTTATGGTAGTTAGTGCTGTGTCGACTAAGCCAGTAGCTCCATCACCATCAAGATCTTGTTCTACTCCAAAAAGTGATTCTGATTTCTTAATCGAAGTTGTCCAAGTAGACATATTCCAGTCAATTACACCTTTGGAATCTGTATACTTTATTTCCCAATCTGTCCAGTTTTCACCAGAATAAGTAGAGGTATTTTTTATTGCAATGATGTAACCATTTACTAATTCTGAATCTTTATTTGTATATTGAAGACTTTCAACAGCAATTGCTTCTTGCGTCCATGATCCCCCATCCCAAGATGATGAATATTCTAATTGTGCAGATCCTCCCCAATCTTCAGTAATAAGTATTAACTCATCGCTATCATTGAGGATATAAAAGCTACTTCCAGTAGAATCTTTCTTAAGAACATCCCCATAAGTGTCATTACCAGCATCTAATAATGAGGAGGTATCTAATCCTATGCTGTTATCACCATCAATATCTTGATTAAAGATACTTTCAAAGGGTTTAATATCTTGTGTCCAGTTGTATGCGTAATAATCAACTACTCCTGAGCTACTGAAGTCAACAATTTGATAATCAGTTGAAGTAGTTGAAGTACCACTCCATGAATCTGAGTAAGTATATTTAACAACAACTGAGAAACTGCCATCATCATTTTTTTCAGCGGCTAACGCTTCAGATGTGGAACTGTAATAGTCTGATTTATATGCATAATCATATTTAAGAGGACCATATCCATCACCAAGGGCCATTAGATTATTGCCATCATTATCTGCGACATAAAGTCCTCCATTCTCATCTTTATGTAGTTTCCACCCGTAAGTATCAGTATCTGTTGCGGTAACGTTCCCAATGCTAATTCCTAAAGTTCCATCGCCATTTAAGTCTTGATTAAAATCCACTTCAAAACCATCAATTGCTTGAGGCCATAAAGTTTTAGTCCAATCTACGTTACCAGATGTGTCTACAGCATAAACTGCCCAATATTCCGAGGTCTGCGTTGACCCAGTACTGCTATAACTTCCAGAAGAATAGTAATCTGTCCATGTATAAGAAGATTTTACTGCAATTTGAAAATAGCCATCATCATGTAAATTTGCTGCTATCGCAGTGGATGAATTACTACCATCAGACCAAGAACTTGAGTATTCAATATAATTATCATTAACCAATATATCTGTACCATCGTTTCTAATGTAAAGAGCTCCGTCTGCTTTACCTAAAGTTGCTCCATCAGTATCAGTCCCATAATCGCTAACAGATATGGATCCAGAAAAATCACTATCTCCATTCAAGTCTTGACCAAATTCATCCTCCCAAGTGACGATAGACTTGAGATAACTTGTACCAGTCCAATCAAGAACTCCATCTAAACTAATCTTGTATACTTGCCAGTTAACATTAGTTTCTCCATTGTATGTATCAGTTTGTTTAACAGCTAAAGCATAATAATCAGTATCAGCATCAATAAGTGTTACTGCTTTAGCTTCAGAAGAATAAGAGTAATCAGTATACGAATAGGAATACTCTAATTGAGGAGTGTATGTACCGTATTCATCACTTAACCCTATTGGGTTATTTCCGTTTTCATCAACTATGTAAATATTACCTTCACTATCTTTTTTAAGACCTACACCAACTGTATCAGAAGTAATTGTTTCGAAACTAGATGTATTAAATCCGGTATAAGAATCTCCATTTAAATCTTGTCCAAAATCATCTTCATAATCCATTATTGAAACGGAATATGATGTATTATTCCAATCTGTGATAGCTTTAGTTCCTGATATGTTTAACGAATAAATATTCCAAGTTGTATCCGTTGAACCCCCATAAGTGCTCGTATTCTTGATAGCTAAACAATAACTACCATCAGATTTTTGTTCCGCTGCGTAGGCGACTGCAGAATAACTACCTCCGTCCCATGTAGAAGAATATTCTAAATTAGAATATCCATAATCATCTTCAATCTTATAGTCAGTTCCTGAGACAGTTAAGTAAATTCCTCCATCAACGGTATCTCTTTTTAAACCAGCTCCATACGTGTCTGTTGATATTTCCGTTAAATTATTGACATTAAATCCAACAGTCCCATCGCCATTTAGGTCTTCATTAAAAGCTTCTTCATAGTCTGCAAGCGCAATACTGTATTTGACGTTTGACCAATCGAAGACTCCCTCTAAAGATATAGTTGCTACTCGATACGTAATAGTAGAAGTTCCACTATAAGTGCTATTGTCGCTAATCAAAAGATAGTAACTATCATCATTTAAGTTATCAGATGTATCATTGTCGAATCTTGCGACTTTGAGACTCTCTGTAGCATAAGAACCATCTGTCCAAGATGAGGAATAATCAATTGAGAGTGGTGATCCACTATAACTATCGACTACACTGAGATAATCCCCATCTGTGGTTTTTATATAAAGAGAATTATCAGCATCTATATATAAAGTATCCCCTGTTGTATCTGTAGATTTTTGAGTAAGAGCATCTTCGCTAAAACCAATTACATCGTCTAAGTTTAAATCTTCTCCAAATTTTTCCTCTAAGTTTGATATTCCACCCCATTGTGAAGTGTTATAGTCTATTACCCCTTTGCTGCTGACATTGTAAACTTGCCAAGAGGTTTCTAAATTATCTGAATAACCGTATTCACTTTTGATAGCTAAAATATAACCATCAACAGAATTGCCAGAGCTATCTATGTAAGTAGTAGCCTCAACTGCATAAGCTTTGTAAGTTGATGTGTAGTCATCATATGAATAGTCATTGTAAACCCAAGCTTCTCCATACTCAGACGTTATTTTGATAGGAGTGCTGGAAGTATCACCATCTACAACTATATAAACATCAGTTGGCGACGAAGTATTAGGGTCATAATATAATTGGTCACCTATTTCTTCTCTTACAATAGTTAAGTCAGCAGCTGCAACCATCTAAAAAAAAATTTTTATAATTATAGTTTAAAACCTTATGAAATTAAGACATATATTAAGTAATTTTACTTAGTTTGTTAAAGTTCCTTTAATGAGTCTGTTTTATCCTTAAAACTACTTAATAGTAATTGTAAATAACTTACTTTGCGTAATTTGATACTCGCGTTTAAACTCATGCCTGCTTTGAGTTTGAGCTCGTTTCCATTGTCTAACTTTAAAACTTGAGAATCCAATTGAATTTTTGCAGGATAACTAAATACATTTCTTTGAGCTTTTTGATCAGGCTCGAGGGCATCAGAACTTATGTTTTTTATAAAACCAGTTAGTACACCAAAATCTGTTGATGGATAAGAGTCAATACTTATGTCAACATTCATGCCATCTTTTACAAATCCAATATCTTTGCTAGGGATTTCAATTCTTGCTTCTAATTCACTTTCCGGAACAATTTTTAAAATTGTTTCAGTTGCCTGAGCAGTATAACCTACAATCTTGGGTCTAATATCAAAAACTACGCCTTTAATTGGAGCAACAAGTGTTTGATACCTTTGCTTTACATTATTCTCTGCTAAACGACCTCTGATTTCGTTGATTTGAGATCTTATCTCATCAAGTTCCTGTTGATAAATATCAGATTGAATTTCTAATTCGGATTCAGCATTCTTCAAAGTCTTATATGAATCTTGGTTTTTTATTTGCTGTCTTAAGTATTCCACTTCTGATCCAGCTCCCTCCTTAAATAAAATATAGTATTTCTCCAAAATTTTTCTATCTAATTTTTCTATTTGATTGAGATATTCAATATTCTTTTTTCTAGATTCAATGAAACCATCATATTCTTTCTGTTTTAATTTTAATTGTCTTTCCTTTAGAATTAAAGACTCATTAAGAGTGCTAAATTCTGCCAAAGAAGATTCTTTATCAAGCTGAATTAATAAATCACCTTTCTTTACCAAATCTCCCTCATTTACAAGGATCTCTTTAGCAATTCCCCCAATTGGCATTTGAATTTCTTTAACATCTCCTACAGGAACAATTTTCCCAGAAACCAGAACTATTTCATCTGTTTTAGCGAGTGACAACCAAGAAATTCCAAATAAAGCCGTTCCAATAATCCCCCATGTCACTGATTTGAACCAAAACCTATCTTGTTGTAGAAGATTTTCATATTCTTCCTTATAGATAACCTCTATAATTTTCTTAAATCTTTCCTTCGAGAAAAAAGCCATTTATTTTCTTTTTGTTTTTTGTAAGGGGAGAAATAATTTACCTCCATATAAAGTTAATTTTTCCTTCGAGAAAAACTTCATGAATCTTCTTTTTGTTTTTTATAAAGGGAGAAATAATTTCCCTGAATAGAAAGTAATTCCTTATGTGTTCCTTTTTCAACAATAGAACCATTCTGTAAGAAAATTATCTGATCAGCATTAATAACTGCTGGGATTCTATGTGTTACACAAAAAATTGTGGAGTCTTTAAATTCAGTATTAATATTTTTGAAAATGTTAAACTCAGTTTCATAATCAAGGGCACTTGTTGCCTCATCCAATATTAAAAGTTTTGGTCTTGAAAGAATTGTTCTTGCAATAGCAATACGTTGCTTTTGTCCACCACTGATTGAGGCCCCTCTCTCACCAATTTTGGTATTGTATCCATCACTCATTTCCATAATAAATTGATCTGCACAAGCAATTTTGGAAGCTTGTATTATATCCTCATCGGAAGCATTTTCTTGATTTATTGAAATGTTATCTCTAATCGTTCCTGAAAAAAGTAGAGGTTCTTGGGGAACTATTCCTATTTGTCTTCTTAATGAATAAAGTTCTACTTTATCAATATCAAAACCATCAACAAAAATTTTCCCACTTGTAGGAGAGTAAAGTCTCGCTAATAATTTCATAAGGGTACTTTTGCCGCTTCCACTTTTTCCCACAATTCCTATAAATGAACCTTTATTAACTTCAAAATTTATATTTGTTAAAGTTAAATTTTTTTGTCTTGGGAAGTTGAAAGATAAACTATCAAATCTTACATTTCCATTAACAGTTGGTAAAGAGATTTTACCTTTATCTATTTCATCTGATTCTGTATTGGTATTAATTACATCTCCTAATCTTTCAAAACCAACTTTCAATTCTTGTATGCTTTGCCATAAACTTGTCAATCTTAATATTGGTTGAGTTACAAATCCTGAAATTATTCTGAAAGCAATTAATTGGCCCAAAGTTAATTTTCCACTTAATACCATATTTGCGCCAAACCAAAGGACTAATAATTGAGAAATTTTTTGCAAGATTTGACCTGATTGATTAATTAATGTTCCTGTTATGATTTTTCTAAATGTTGCTCCAATGTATCTAGAATAAAGTTCTTGCCATTTCCACCTGCTAACCATTTCAATATTTTGAGATTTTACTGTTTGTATTCCAGTCAAAACCTCAACTAAATGACTTTGAGTTTTAGCATTTTTTTCTGCTGATTCTCTAAATTGTCTTCTAAAAATGGGAGCTCCCAAAAATGTGAGACTAACTTGAATTGGTATTACTAGCAGTGCAATTAAAGTTAATTTAACGCTGTATAAAAGCATCACCAAAATATAAACGATAGATAACATTGCATCAAGAATTGTAGTTATACCCTGGCCAGTTATAAAATTTCTAATTTTTTCTAATTCCCCGATCCTGGTAGAAAGCTCTCCAACAGGACGCATATCAAAATACTCTAATGGTAATTTAAGAAGATGATCAATAACTTCTGAACCTAATCTTTGGTCAATTCTATTTGTGGTTTCAGTAAGTAAGAAGGTTCTTAAACTGGCCAATAGCCCCTCAACTAATGTTAAAACTAATAATGCTATTCCAAGCACTTGAAGAGTATCTAGACTTCTTTGAGAAATTACTTTGTCAATAATGACCTGAATTATTAGAGGATTTGCTAATGTAAATAGCTGTACAATGAAACTAGAAAATAGGACTTGGCTTAGTATTAAGCGGTATTTTTTAAGTTCAGGAAGAAACCATTGAAAACCAAAAATTTCTTGAGGTGTAATCCTAACCTTCTCAGGGATTAAACAATCCAGATAATTTTCGAAACGTGAAGAAATTGACTCTTTTTTAATTTGTATTTTCCCCTCTTTTGGAGAAATTAAGGTAATTCCATCTTTATTACTTTGAGAGATAATTGCGAAACTTTTTCCCCATGAAATTAAAGTAGGAACTTTTAATCTAGTGGCATCTTTGGTGAAGATTCTAGTTCTTTGGATTTGTAAACCTAAATTAGATAGTAATTGAGCAATCTCATTGATAGAAATTTTAACTGATTGCTTTTTAAGGGATTTTAAAGTTTTTAAAACTGCATCATGTTTAAGAGGAACTTTCAAAAACTTTGTCAACATTTTTAGGCATGCTATTGTTTCATCTATTTCTCCATCGGCAGTTATTAATGGAATTTCAGAAGTAATATCTGAACCTGGTCTATTAATACTTCTGGGGGACTCATAAAGATTCTTTTTAGAACTATTTTGAAAGTTATCAATATTTCTTTTTGAAGTAATTACTTGAGTATTTGGTTCGTTTTCAAAGTAATTATCTATTAACTTTTTTGGAATTGAAATTAATCTTGATGGATAATCGTTCTGAGGAGATTTTGTAAGATTTAAAATGGGTTTAATATTTTTACTTTTTTGATCAAGACAGGATATATTGAAAACATAATTACCATCTTCTGTTTCTTTCGTGAGATTTTCTTGAGTTGGCAATACTAGTTTTGATTTTTGATATATTTTTTCAATTATTTCATATGATTTTTTAATTTCTTTTGGATAATTTTCAACTATTTGAGTTATCAAATATAAAACTTCTTGGATCCAAAGATTTGAATCACACCATTTCCTAAAAAAATCATCAGCGTCATATAGTTTTTTCCATATTTCTTCTTCTATTGAAAAAGCAACTAATCCTTCTCCTGCTGTATAGTTTTCACAAGGTTGGCCATTCATCACGCTTGCTGCGCCAATTATGGCTCCAAATTCATACTTTTTAAAATTTTTTAATTTACCATCATCCCTAAATAGATTTCTTGCACTTCCATTAACAATGATTAGAACTCTACCCGGTATAACACCTTCATCAATAATTTGTTCCCCAACATTAAATGAAATTAATTCTAAGTTATCTAATATAAAAGAACGACCGAATTCGGAAAGTTTATTGAAAGGCTCAATGGTAAAAATCTGATCTTTATTTTTATTCACATTCTGGTATAGATCTTAATTCTTTTATTATAAGCATAGATGTTTTTAGTATTCTTTTTTCAAAAAGATCATTGCATATACTTCTTTCTATTTCAGATGTAAATTTAATTTTTACTAATTTTTCCATTTTTAAAATAATCCACCAATTATTTATTTGAAAGGGTTCTAATAACTCTCCTTCTTTAGATGAGTTTAATTTTTGGCAAATTAATTTATGGCTTTGATTTAAAGGTATTGGACCAACTATACC
>CACJNU010000016.1 GCA_902594875.1 uncultured Prochlorococcus sp. | reverse complement strand
AAACAATATTTAAATAAATTTTATATTTTTGATAAAAACAAGTCCTAATAAAAAACTTATTTCATTCAAGAGACAACCTTTAGTCTTACTCATTTTTTCTTCTATTTCTTTTTTATTGATTCTATTTAGGTTAATTTTTTTACAACTTTTAAATTATGAATCTTTTAAGAAGATGTCAGAAGAGAATAGGATCAGACTTATCGCTTCGCAGCCAATACGCGGAAGAATACTAGATAAAAATGGTTATGTTTTAGCAGATAGTAGACTTAAATATTCTTTAATAATAAAGCCTCAATCTGTTAACAAAAGTAATTGGGAAAAACATAAATCAAGCATTTCTTTTTTGTTAGATATTGATAGTAATGTAATTCAAAAAAAATATTCTGATGGTTTAATAAATCAAAAACTTTCAGTAACTATTCTTGATGATTTAAGTGTGGATCAATTAATAAAATTTAAGGAAAATGAAGTTAGTTTAGGGAGCTTTGAAATAGCTACCAAATTAATTAGAAATTATCCTTATAAATCTCTTGCTGCACATGTAATTGGTTATACTCAGCCAATTACTGAATCAGAATATAAATTCTTATCTAAGAAGGGTTATAAATTAAATGACTTAATTGGAAGAACAGGAATCGAATATGTTTACGAAGATTTTATAAGAGGTGAATGGGGTGGAGAAATGGTTGAAGTAAATTCAGTAGGAAAATTTCAAAGATCTTTGGGTATAAAACCTTCAGTGCAAGGTAATGATATTGAACTAACAATCGACCTTAATTTGCAATTAGTTGCTGAGGAAGTTCTTAATGACAAAAAAGCTGGAGCGATAATAGTTATGGATCCAAGAGATGGTGCAATAAGAGCGATGGTAAGTAGGCCTAGTTTTGATTTGAATTTTTTTTCAAAGGATTTTAAGTCTGAAAAAGAATATAATAATATATTTAATTCTCCTAAAAAACCACTTTTTAATAGGGCATTAAATGCTTATGATCCAGGAAGTGTTTGGAAAATTGTAACTGCTTTAGCTGGATTGGAAAGTGGAAAATTTCCAAGAGATACCATGTTAGATACGAAGCCATGTATCACTTATGGAAGCCAATGTTTCAGGGAACACAATGATTTAGGTTTTGGGGTAATAGGTTATGAAGATGCTTTAAGAGTTTCGAGTAATACATTTTTTTATCAAGTCGGATATGGTGCTGGAGTTGATGAAATTCATAAGGTTTCTAGAAAACTTGGTTTTAATTCTTTATCTGGAATTGAAATTTCTGAACAAGAAAATAAAGGATTAGTAGCTAGTAGTGATTGGGCTAAAAAAGGTAGAGGATGGGGGCAACCAGGAAGAACTCCATGGGTCCCAGAAGATATTGCGAGTATGTCTATTGGACAATTTGTTGTACAAGTTACTCCTATTCAAATAGCTAGAGCTTATGCTGCTATTGCAAATGGAGGTTATTTAGTTACTCCACATTTGACTAAAAAAGATAAAGAAAGTCTTTTAGATAAAAAACGGATTCTAATTGATATTGATCCACAAAATATTCAATTGATAAAAAGTGGTCTTAGGAAAGTAGTAGAGGCTGGTACAGGGGTATCAATTAATTATGGAGTTTCAAATTTACCTCCAGTGTCAGGTAAAACAGGAACTGCTGAAGATGGTGAAGGTGGGTTAGATCACGCTTGGTTCGTTTGCTTTACACCCTCTGAAAAGAGTGAGTTACTTGTAGTTGCTTTTGCCCAGAATACTCCTGGTGGTGGATCTGTTCACGCCCTTCCAATGGCAAGAGAAATTTTAAAAGTTTGGAATGAGAAAAAATGAGATTAATTTTTAGTTATTAAAAGTTTATGTTTTTAATTTTTTCATTTGTAAAAGTCTTTGAATAATATCTTCAATAGTTTTTGTATCTATAGGCTTACTATATGATGACAAAAGTTGTCTTCCTAATACTTGACTTCCTAAATGCACTAATTGAATTCGTAATGAGGTCAGTAGTTCTAACCCTATGCCACCAGAAAATGTTGCAATTGCAATCGGTTGACCATTAAATAAATTCCTAAAGTCATCTCCCGAAATAGAAAGCCATGCTATGAAGTTGGAGAGAATGGGAGGTATAGATCCATTATATTCAGGCGCACAAATCACCCATCTTTCAATCTTGAAAAGCTTTTTTTTTAATTCTTCTATTTCATTTGGAATATTTTCTTTGCTGTGAATTCTTGGATTAAATAATGGAATATCAAAAGTAGTAAGATCTAAAATTTCAGAACTTATTTTAAGTTCATTACTTTTTTCAAGAAATTTTTCGGAAAGCTCTAGATTTTTACCACAACTAGCCGTAATGATTATTAGATCTTTTGTTTCAGTCATAAATTAGATGAATAAATTTAATAGTTAGCACCTGTTTTGCGGTGATGAACTGCCGTAAGACTATCGGATTTTAGTATATTACCGTGTAGTACTTCGGCGTAAATTACCCAATGATCTCCACATTCCATTCTCTCTTTTACAGAAGCATCTAACCATGCGAGCGACTCAGGAATGATTATCTGTTCATTAGGAGTTAATTCAATATTTATGCCTTCAAATCTATCTTCTCCAGGTGCAAAAGGCTTTGTGAATCTTTTCAAAGGTTCTTTAAAATCTTTTTCACTAAGTATATTTAATGCGAATGAATCTCCTATTTGTAGAAGAGACTCTACAGATCTATCTTTTGCTACTGCAATACTTAACCCAGGTGGAGAAAAACTTGCTTGACTAACCCAAGATGCAAGCATGGCTCCTTTGATATTATTCTCATGCTTGCCTTTAGAGGCTGTCAGAACACAAAGTGAACCAATAACTCTTCCAAGAGCTTGTAGCTTTGGATCAGTTTTGCTAGTAATCATTCCAGTATCTGATTTTCTGGGTTTTTTCTTTGCTTTTTTTATAATTTTTCTTCCAAAGTGAGTTCCTATTTCTTCTAATTCTTTAATCTTTGGTTTATTTGGACTGAATTTAATCCTTATAGGGTCAAAACTAAACTTAAAACCACCGTCTTTTAATTTTGTTTCAAGTAAATCTATAGCTTCGCCGCTCCACCCAAAACTACCAAAAATTCCTACTGGCTTATCTCTATTACCCTCTGCTAACAATGTTCCTAGTGCACTAACTATTGGAGTTGGGGCGTGACCACCCAAAGTAGGTGAGCCTATTAGATATCCATCAGCATTTTGGATCGATTTTACAAGTACATCATTAGGTGTAAATTCACAATTAATACTTTCAACTTCTACTGAGGTTCTATTTATCCCTTTTGCCAATGCATCTCCAATTGAGGCTGTGTTTCCATATGCACTTGCATATATCAGAACGATTTTATGATTATTGGTTGAGGGATTCTCTCCCCATCTAATATAGTCATTTAAAAAGCTTTTTAAGCTATATTCGATCGCGGGACCATGCAGTGGTGCAATAGTTTTAATGTCATAATCTGCAATTTTTTCAGTTATTGATACTACTTGATTAGACATTGGTGCCATCAAGCAATCATAAAAATGTTTCCTATCAATTTCTGTACTAACTCGATTTGTTTCAGACCAATATTTAGATGCAATATGTGCAGAGAAAATTTTTTCACTAAGAAGTATTTCTTGATTACGTTCATAAATTATCAAGCCTCCAGGCCAACGTGCTGTTGGAATAGGAATTAACTCTAGTGAAATGTTATCTAATTCTAAATTAAGTTCTTTTTTGATTATGTTGATTTCAGGTAATTTAATTTCAATAAAGTTTTTTAATGTAGGATTTCTTTGATTCCAAAGTTCGCTAATAAGTTTATAACCTGGATTAGAGCAAGTAATAGTTGTGTTTTGAAATTGGGTACTTATATTCTTTATAGTTTCAATAATTTGGGGATTAATATGACCAGAAATAAAGTTGATTTTACCTAATTTAAATTGATCGCAAAACCGAGAAATTACTTTATTAAACGAATCTAAATATTGTTTCTCAGGTGGATGAATAATAAATAGTTCCTCATGACTTCTAATGAAAAAAGTATTAAAAGAGGTTCCTTTTTCAAGGTTAAATTCAAGTTCAAATCTTTCTTTATTTTGGTCTAAGAATCTTACACAAGAAAAATTTTCAGTAATTTCAAATTCTGAGAAATATTGATTTTCTGTACATAAGCCTATATTAATATCTGACATTTCAAAGACTTATTTTCTAATAGTGGATTGCGACTTTTGAGTCTATGACTGGGGTGATTTCGACCTTGCACGGAGATGGAACAGAAATGTGCTTTTTCACCATCATTTGGAACACAAAAAGATTCCGATGTATCAGTACATTCTACAGGTCTACTATGCCAGTCGTGTCAATGATCTTTATGGACTTCTCATGAAACGTTACTTCAGAATAATCCTTATCCTCCGACCTAAAGATTTTTCTCCAATCTTTGGATTTTTTGGTTTTTTAATCGTCATTCTTATTAACTGGATCGCATGAGGAAATTTATATTATTATCACTGGTTTTGTCTTCATTACCTGTGCAAGCACATCCAACCATATACAGGAATGAAACTTGTTATAAAAATGTAGTTCAAGAAGAGTACATACCTCCACATCGATCCCATTATGGAGAGGGGTATATTAACCGTCACTACAACAAGGTAGAGATCCCATGTAATGTAGTTCACCATCACAGTCATATACAAGAACCAGTTGCATATCAAAAAAACACCAAATGCACTGGTAATACTACTGTTGGCGCATTGTTAGGTGGTGGACTTGCTGCATCATTAAGTAAAAAAGATGCATACGGTTGGTCAGTTCCATTAGGCGCTGTTCTGGGCGGTTCTGTGGGGCATTCAGCATGCAAATAGAAGAGCATATCCTTGAAGATATTATTGATACTTTGACTCAAAATATTAGAGATGCAGACTCATTATTAGATCAAGTTGCACTAGCATCAGAATGGCACGACTGGTTTATCAAAAATGAAGAGATCGATGTCCTTCTGCTATCAGAATTTTTAAATGAAACTAACCAGTAAAAATCCAAGAAAATTTAAAAAAGAAACTAACTTTATGAGTTTTAGATGCAAGTATTGTGGTGAGTTGCATGGACAAACTCAAGATGGACAGGTTGGTATTTACAGTCTGAAGATCCTCCGCCACCACGAGTTGAACTGTTCAGCAAGGAATATAGTATAAATTTCGTTTACAAGATATAAGGTGGTGCAGAATTCTGCATGAGCATACGATTGCAATAAGTTGATTGCTCTATCCAATGAGTGCACAAGAGATACCAGTAGATGACATACAAGTCATTAATCGTTTGAGGAAGGTTGATACAGGTAAAGTTCAAGAGATAGCACAATCGATTTCACAGATAGGTCAACTACACAATATTCATGTAGCAAAGCAAGGATCGAAGTTCGTACTACTATCAGGTGCTCATCGATGTGCAGCAGTTAAGTTACTCAAGAAACCAACTATATCTGCGATAGTCAGAGAAAATGATGAACTGATCAACAAACTAGTTGAAGTTAGTGAAAACCTTGCAAATAAACCATTAAATGCTCTTGAAGAAGCAAAGTTTTTGTTGATGCGTGAAGAGATACTAGTAAAACTGGGTCAGAAGGCAGTAGCAGGGAGCAATCAATATACAAAGAGTTCGCTAACAAATACTGAACTTGCACAGCAACTAGGAATGAGCAAGAGAACTTACCAGTATAAAAAGCAAGTTGCCCAGATACTTCCAGAAGTACAAGAACTAATAGGAGAAACTCGCCATGCTAACAACCTCTATGACATGGTTACCTTGAGTCAGCAACCAGAACATATCCAGTTAGAGGTTGGAAAGATACTGCATTCAAAAGGTGCACGAACTTTCAAAAGGGCATTGTTGATAGCAAAAATGAAATTTATTCAGTCAACATGGACTAAAGAAAATGAAGAGTTAAGAGATGAGATACAAACGCCTCATTCAGTTATGAGGTTTACAAGAAAGGAAGATCGGTTGAATGATATATGCAAAATGGTTTCACACGATGAGAACCTTAGAAAGAAGAGGGTTTCATCAGATTTTGGTTTGAATGAAATACACAACTATTCTGGTCTACCAGAACATTCAAAGTTCTTTATCAAGTATTGGAGCAAAGAAGGTGACCTAGTTATCGATAACACTTGCGGAAAGGGCGTTAATCTACTGACAGCGGGGTATTTGAAGAGAAGAATAATAGGTTATGACTTGAACAAGGATAATCTTGATGCTATCGATAATGCTTTGTCTAATGTTATTGGTTTAGATCGTTCACAATTTAAACTGCATCACTCGTGCGGTATTGATCTAGCAGAGTATAAAAATGAAAAGGATATTCTTGATTGCTGTATCAACGACATTCCTTATGCTCTTGGAACTGAGAAATATACAGATGACCCAAGAGATCTGTGCAACATAATGGATCTGGAGCAATATTATGACCGTGTCGAAGTAATGCTAGGTAACTTGTACCGACTCATCAAACCTAGTAACTACAAGGAAAAGATATTCAAACCCATCATTATGAAATGCTCTTCAGTCAGGAAGGGTGGTCAAGGCATTCATAGTATGGACACCGATATCGAGTTGAGAGCAAGGAAAGTTCATCTAACCTTGCATGACAAAATTATTTCAGAGCACCGACCTACCTTGAACTACCTACAGAAGTGCATAAACAGTAGATATACATTAAAAACTCATGAGATCGTGCTTGTTTTCTTGAAATATCAGTAAATTGCCCTCTCAGGATCGCTTCTAAGGTGCTTGAATACTCTTTCAGGTATATACAGACGTCTGTAAATCCATTGAAAATCCAGTCAAGTCAATAGATCTACCAATACTGGACTTTTACCAATTCTCAATTGACTGTTACTAAATGTATCGGTTCTCTAACGATGGTCAAAAAAGGGCAGAAAACTCACTAAATATGACTGTCAGGGATCATAAGGGGATAAAGGTTCTAAAGGATTACTTAGAAATTATTAGGGCAAAAATGTAGAGAAACTCTCCGCAACTGTACGGAAGATGATTAGAAATACTGCTAAATAATACTGAAACCTTATTAAATTCCACGTTAGATGGATATTTGTTGATCATATTATGACTACTTTGATTTAAATATCTCATAAAAGAACTTTGTTTTTGTTGTCTTTGGTTTCTTTCTATCGATTCAAAGATCCTTCTAACTTCTTACTTATCACTAATAACAAATGCCACTTACTGCGCCAGAACTAACTCATACCAATATCTCCTACAACAGATTGGAAAGAGATCAATATAAGATGATTCTCTCTGATCTTCAGAAGAGAACCAGAAAAACAAAGTCTTCTTTGTACAAAGATGCACTAAAGCACTACTACCTAAGAGCATTCCCCAACAAAGGAGATGAGATATATGGAAGATCATATTGACACTCATGTCCTTAAAGAAATAAGAGCATGGTACGAACACCAACTACAGATCAAAGAGTCTGGAACGAGTTACTATCTCACAAAAAGGATCAACCAGATCAACATGTTGCTCTTACAGAATCATGAGAAGGATTACTTGCTATCACTTAATGCTTTGTTTCTGATGAATGATTCTTCACCAACAAAAACTAGTGAACAGAATGATTTTAAAGAAGTGGGTGGTCAAATATAAAAAAGCAAACTACCTAAACCTACAAAGGTACCCAGAAGACAGTTATATTTAAAAATTTCTAAAAATTTAAAAACTTACCAGAGGTTGATTATGAAAGTTAGCACTAAAAATGAAAGACTTATTAAAGAGATGATCTCCAAGAACAGGAGATATGGAAGTAGTGACGACATTGTGAATGAAGCAATAGAGTCCTTCTACCAGTCAGAGAAAAAAAGAGGATTTCGCTAGATGATTAGAAAGTATAGAATCAAATCATCTCTTGAAAACTACCGAGCATCATTCGAGATGCTATTAGAAGATGGTAGATCAACTGGAAATGCAACTCTTATTCATTTAAGAAACCTGATAAGTAAGTATGAAAATAAGTATGTTGATGCAGTTTCTTTCAAAGAGAGTTTCAAAGAGATCGAGATAGTTGGTAACACCATTCATGATCTGAACACATCAGAGTTTCGTATGTTCATCATGGGTGAAGCAACCTGCATTCGTTTCTATAGAGAAGAGAGAGTAATCGATATCATTCCTTTTATTGAAAAACCAACAGCGTTAAAAGATGATCAAGAATTCCAAGAGTATATAAGTCAATGGCGAGACGATAATGTCACTGATTATCTAAAACTGGCAGGATTAAGTTTGACAGATAATAAAACTAAAAGAAGGAAAAAAGTAAGCGCCTAGTTGCCTATTGTTCTTTCTTGATTTCTATTAAACTCTCTTACCTCATCATTAATCACTAATTTGTGAGCGCCAAGATTCTTAGTAATACCTTGTCCGCGCATATCACTGGTTACATGTGAGTAAGTTGACTGGATATAACCGATATCAACGCCACAGTTCAAACTAATATCATAGATATCAACACCTCTGAGCAATGCCTCAGTGATGTAATGGTGTCTGGCAGAATAATTTGAAATTCGGCGATCACCTAAAACGATATATCCTTCTTTATCAGCACCTGCCAAAACCATTTCCAAGTTATCTGACATTGATTTCTGTGTTTGAGGCGTATTGGTACCAATACTTAATTTTGTAGTTTTTAAGAAAACATAATCGTTACTATCTTCTTTAACGTAGTATCCAAACTCTGTGTACCACTTCTTTAGACGATCTAACTGTTTACCAATAGGAGCAATAATTATTCTAGATTTACCAGTTTTTGAATTTTCAGCAGGTATCAGTATTCTTCTATTAACTTTTTGCACATCATCTTTATTGTTATGTCTGGGCATTGATATGTCAGACCATTTGATTCCTAATAGTTCTTTATTTCTACATCCTGTGTAGTAATGGATGGTGAATGTTAATGCATATATTCTTCTCTTTAAATAGGCATTCTTAGTAATACCTTTCTCATGAACCCACTTGTACTTCATGTAGTTGGTAACAGCAGTATATTCATCAGCAGTTAAGACATCTTTCGCAAACTCTGTTTCTCTAGGTACTTTTAAATACTTGAACTTTGGTATCTCATCTACTTTTACATAGTTTTCTTCTACACCAATGTCATGGTACATTTTCTTGACTGCACCAATAATTGCATTGATGGTTCTGTTTTTTCTTGGAGTTCCAACTGCTGCTTTTTTTTCTCTTGCTTTGATCCAGTTACCAAAACCAATACCAATTTCACGAGGTATATTTTCAAGTCTTGTATTTGTATAACCTAGTTCTTCCATATACCATTCCCAGTATCTGATTCGGTCACATAAGGCATTGAAACTTCTAAGTGTTAGACCTACATGTGTTGCCTCAGATATATCTTTCCGCCTTAAGTTTTGATATTCCCTGACAAGATCTTTAGAGGTAATACTATTGAGTTTCCTTCCTTCTTTGATCCTCCCCTTCATCTCTGCATATATGTTCATCGCTTCAGAGATTGCTATTTCACGTTTAGTTGTTTTAAGTGATTGCTTATACCTTCGTTGAGTTTTTGAATCCCAGATGTTGATGTAGTAGTTCTTTGCTTTAGTTCTGTTGTCTTGATAGATGTAACAGTCTTGCCTACCTTCATAAACGTATTCTTTATTGAGATATACCTTTGGTTCTTCTTTAATTTCTGGAACTTTAATATCTTCTTTCTTACTAAGATCTCGCTGTTTTAGTTCAGTTACTAGTTTTAAAGCATCTTTTAAATCGTCAGCATTAACAGTCTTCAGAACGTCTAGTAAATCGCTAAGACTATCTAACTCAGACATGGGTGATCGTTATGGAACACAGTGCGAGATTTTATTAAAAAAAATCCTTGTTATTACTAATATTATAGCATACATTGCACAGAAAAAGCACACAGTTGCGATGGTGTATAAACTCTGTTATACTAAGGTATCTCAGGAAATATTACCTAATAGTCGTCATTAATAGTGATTAGCAACTTTTCTATGATGGACTGCTGTCTTACATGATAAGTCAGAAACATTACCATTTTCAACAATTCCGTAAATTATCCAGTGGTCTGGAGTCTCCAGTCTTGAACTGACCTTACAATCTAAAAAGGCGAGTGAATCTGAGAGAACTGGTCCTCCTTCAGCGATGTTGCTAATTACGTCTACATCCGCAAATCTATCAGCTCCAGGGGCAAATCTTTTTAAAAAATGTCTGAACATTTTTTGATAGTTATCTTCTCTCAAGATATTTACAACAAAACCTTTACCAACTTGCATATATGATTCAATAGCTCTATCTTTTGCTACTGCAACTGTAATACCTGGTGGAGAAAAGCTTGCCTGACTAACCCAACTTGCGACCATTGCACTTTGTCTAAATGTCGAACCTTCTCCTTGGCTCGCTGTTACTACATATAATCCTCCACTTAATCTACCTAACGCTTTATCTAAATTTGAATCAAGGCTCTTCATAGATGCAATATTCTTCTTTTTATTGATCAATTGACCTAAGTCAGTTCCAGCTTCTTCAAATTGTTGATAAACAATGGGATCTGGAATATTTTTAACTCTTAAAGGGGAGAAAGCTTCTTTTTGGTCAAGTTCTCTTAATTTATTTGCTAATGAATCTATTGGTTCATCATTTCCACCAAATGCATCATAGACCGCAGTAAATTGTTTTGGTTTAAGTGCTGCAAATAAAGTACCGAGAGATTCTTTTAATTCATTATCTGAGTCCACTGGCCATGTGGGAATGACTACTGCCTTTGATTCGGAAATTAAACTTGTTAATTCTTGCGGATCAGAAGATCTTAAATCTATTAATTGAACCTGTGCATCTGCTTTACTTATTCCATGAGATATCGCTTGACTTAGTCGATCACAATAACCATAGTCGCTTATATAGCAGACTGACACAAAATCATTACCTTTGCTTTTATTGCTACTCCATTCTAGATATTTCCCTTTCCAATAATTGACCTGATTATGTAGTAAAGGCCCATGACCAACAGCTATTGTTTTTAATTCAGGTAGCTTATCTATTCTTTTAATTGCCTGCAGAACGCTTCTAGCGTTTGGACCCATAAGGCAATCGTAATAAAACCGGAAATCTTCGTATATTTCTTTTTGATCAGTGTCAAAAAATTCTTCAGAACAATAATGGAGTCCAAATGCATCGCATGTGTAGAGAACATGTGTGCTGTGATCGTATGAAAATATGGTATCTGGCCAGTGTAGATTTGGTGCACTTATGAATTCAATATTATGTTCTAAACCACTATTAGGATTAGTTCCGAGATTTAAAAACTCTCCACTCTTAACCTCTTGACGCTTAAAAGGAACATGTATTTGGTCTTCAATAAATTTAAGGGCTAATTTTGATCCAACCACTGTGATATTTTGGTTTAATTCTAAAAGATTACCTATTAAACCAGAATGATCAGGTTCTGTATGGCTTGTAATTAAATAATCAACTTCTTGTGGATTTACCTGTTTCAGTAATTCTTCAAACCATAATTCTTCGAACTTTGAATGACTAGTATCAATAATTGCTAGTTTCTCGCCTTTAATAATAAAACTATTGTAAGTAGTTCCATTTCTTAAACCAAATTCAATATCAAATCTACTGCGATCCCAATCCAAAGATCTTATGGCACAAGAATCATGAGCAAAGTTTTGAGATTGAACCGTCAACTTGTTATTAGTTTGTGCCAATTTAGAATTACTTGTCTGGGCAGAGGCTATCATAGAATAATTAGCTTTATAAATTAACTTTAATTATATAGAATATAAATTCGCGTGATTATTTTCGCGAAATAACCGAAATTACTCTTTTCTTTAATTTTTAATCTTCTTATTCTGGATAAATGACATCTCAACTAATTAAAAAAATAGTTACGGGAGATGAGATAAGAAATGCTTTTTTAAAGTTTTACAGTCAAAAATTACATAAAATCATTCCAAGTGCATCTTTGATTCCAGATGACCCTACGGTTATGCTCACAATTGCTGGAATGCTACCTTTTAAACCAGTTTTTTTAGGTTTAAAAGAAAGACCATCAAAAAGGGCTACATCTAGCCAAAAGTGCATCAGAACAAACGATATAGAAAACGTTGGAGTTACAGCTAGGCATCACACTTTTTTTGAAATGCTTGGTAATTTCTCTTTTGGAGATTACTTTAAACGAGAGGCTATTCAATGGGCTTGGGAATTAGTTACTAATATTTATCAACTTTCTGTTGAAAGTATAATTGTGAGTGTTTTTCACGAAGACGAAGAGTCGGCAAAAATTTGGAGAGATGAAATTGGTATTCATCCAGATAGGATAGTGAAACTAGGAGAGGAAGATAATTTTTGGTCATCTGGCAAAACAGGTCCATGTGGACCTTGTTCAGAACTTTATTATGATTTTCACCCTGAAAAGGGCCTACAGAATATTGATTTGGAAGATGCAGATCGTTTTATCGAATTTTATAATCTTGTTTTTATGCAATACAATCGTGATCATAATGGAAAATTGACAGATTTAAAATTTAAAAATATAGATACAGGAATGGGTCTTGAAAGGATGGCTCAAATACTACAAAAAAAGCAAAATAATTATGAGACAGATTTAATTTTTCCTATCATTCAAAAAATTTGTGAGATTGCAAATATTGATTATTTTTCTTCAGATGATAAAAACAAAATTTCTTTAAAAATCATTGGTGATCATACAAGAGCTGTTATTCATTTAATTTCTGATGGAGTAGCAGCAAGTAATCTCGGCAGGGGATACATATTAAGAAGGCTTATTAGAAGAATGGTCAGACATGGAAGATTATTAGGAATAACTAATGAATTTTTACCTCATATTGCTACTGTTGGAATCAATTTAATGCAAAATAATTATCCTGATTTAAAAAATAATAATGATTTAATTTTGAATGAAATAAAAATTGAAGAAATAAGATTTAGAGAAACTCTTGAAAGAGGAGAGAAATTGCTAGATGAGATAATTGCTTCAGGACAGAAATTAATTTCTGGTTTTAAAGCTTTTGAACTTTATGATACTTATGGATTTCCTTTAGAACTTACTGTAGAAATTGCAGAAGAAAATAGTATCAGTGTAGATGTAAAGGGTTTTGAAGAAGAAATGAATGCACAAAAAGAGAGAGCTAAAGCTGCTTCAAGTAATATTGATTTGACATTAGAGGGATCATTAGAGCGAGAAATAGATCTTTTTAGTAAAACTGTTTTTAATGGTTATGAGTCACTCATTTCGGAAGCTGAAATAAAGGGTATATTCTTGGATTCAACTTTAGTTAAGCAAGCAAGTGAAGGTCAGAAAGTTTTAATTGTTCTTGATCAGACTACTTTTTATGGAGAATCTGGCGGGCAAGTTGGTGATATTGGAACGATATTTTCAAAAGATGTAGAGGTCTTGGTTGATAATGTTTTGCGAAAGAAAAATGTTTTTTTACATTATGGAACGATCAAAAAAGGAATATTAACTATTGGACAAAAAGTTAATACTAATGTTTGCTCCTCTAATAGAGCTAAGGCTGCTGCAAATCATACAGCTACTCATTTATTACAATCTGCACTTAAATCAGTTGTTGATAAAAGTGTTGGACAAAAAGGTTCATTAGTAGCCTTTAATAAATTACGATTTGACTTTAATTCCTCTAATCCTATTTCTAAAGATCAAATTTCTAAGATTGAGACTTTAGTTAACTCTTGGATTATGGAAAATCATGCTCTTGAAATAAAAAATATGTCTAAGAGTGAGGCTCTTGAACAGGGCGCAGTCGCCATGTTTGGAGAAAAATATGATGATGAGGTGCGCGTTGTTAATGTACCAGGAGTTTCAATGGAACTTTGTGGTGGCACACATGTTAAAACTACATCCGAATTAGGTTCTTTCAAAATAATTAGTGAGGAAGGAATTTCAGCTGGAGTGAGAAGAATCGAAGCATTATCAGGCCAATCAGCATTCGACTATTTCAGTGATAGAAATGCTTTAGTAAATCAACTAAGTGATTTGTTAAAAGCAAATCCTAATCAACTTTTTGAAAGGGTTAATAATTTGCAAGTAGAGCTTGTTAATAAGAATAAAGAGATACAAAAAATGAAAGATGAAATTGCATATTTTAAATATTCTTCTATAGAATCATCCGCAGAAATAGTAAATTCTTTTTCAATTTTAGTAAATCAGATTGATGGCTTAGATGGAAATTCTTTGCAATCTGCAGCACTTAATTTAACTTCTCATTTAGGACATAAAGCAATAGTGATTCTTGCGGGAATACCAAATCCAGAAAATAGAAAGTTGTTATTTGTAGTTTCTTTAGGTGATGATGCGGCAAAAATAGGATTGCATGCAGGTAAATTAATTAATGACATTGCAAGAATTTGTTCGGGAGGTGGAGGAGGAAAGCCTAACTTTGCTCAAGCAGGTGCTAAAGATATTGATAAGTTAAGTAGTGCTTTAGATTATGCTAAAAATCGTTTGCAAAAAATATTGGAAAGTTACTCTGATAAATAACTACTTTTTCTGAGACTCATTTCGATTTGATCAATTAATTTTCTTGCTTCTTCAATAGTTAACTTTTTTTGATCAATTGCTGATTCAGTATTAATTCTTATGGTTTCAACCAAAGAAGCTGAACTGTAATCCAATAATTGTAAAATTTCAGATTTACTGTTTTCTTTAATAATATTTTTGACCTTATATGAGTTATCTTGATTTATATCTATATGAACAACGTTTGTATTGCCAAATAAATTGTGTAAGTTTCCTAATGCTTCTTGATATGCTCCAGTCATAAAAATACCAATAAGATAATCTTTATTTTGCTCTGGCTTGTGTAAATTTAGTAATGATTTAATTTTTCCATCATCAAAAAAATTATTTAGTTTTCCATCTGAATCACAAGTTAAATCTGCAAAGTTTCCTTTGCAGAATGGCTCTTCTAAGTGCCTATGGATTGGTACTATTGGAAAAATCTGATTGATTGCCCAGCTATCGGGAATAGATTTAAAGATAGATAAATTTGCATAATAAGTTGATGCAAGAGTTTCTGGAATTTCAGATAAATCAGGATGATTGATTTCATCATTATTCAGGTTATTAGAAATTTCTTTTGCGCAAGCCCAGGTCAGTTCTTCAGAATAAGCTCGTTCTGCTAAAGTTAAAAATCCTAATCTAAAGGCAACTAAGCAATCTTCTTTAAACTTTTTTGCATCATTCCATAGTTCAATTATTTGAGATAAATTTATTTTTTTATTTTTAAGTTTTTTTAATTCATAGAAAGTTTCAAGTAGATTTGAAATGATTAATGATTGATTTTTTTCATTATTAATCTTTAGTTTGGAGCTGACGTGGCTTGTTCCTAAGACATTAAAAATTAAAACTGAACAATGACTAATTATTGCTCTTCCACTTTCTGAGATTATGGTTGGATGCTTGATATTATTTAATGCACATGAATCTTTTATGGTTGCAATTACATCGTTAGCATAATTTTGAAGAGAATAATTAGTAGAGGTATTGGAAGAGGTTTTAGTTCCATCAAAATCTATCCCTAATCCTCCCCCTACGTCGATATATTGCATTGGGGCTCCGAGTTTGCATAGTTCGACATATATTTGACTAGCTTCTTGTAATGCGTCTTTGATCACAGCAATATCACTTATTTGACTTCCTATATGAAAATGTAGCAATTTCATTTCGTTTATAAGATTTGCTTCTTTAAGTTCTTTTATTGTCAACATAATTTCTGGGATTGATAATCCAAATTTGGAATTATCTCCAATAGATTTGCCCCACCTACCACTACTTTTACTTGATAACTTTGCTCTAATTCCTATCAATGGAGTCGCGTTAAGCTCTTGAACTGCTTGAATAATTCTTTTTACCTCATCTCTTTGTTCAATAACTATTATTGGATTTTTGCCGAGTTTTCTGGCCAAAGTAGCAATCTCAATATATTTTTTATCTTTGTATCCGTTGCATATTAATAATGAATTTTGGTTTTCAAGAAGTGCAAGGCCAATTAATAGTTCTGATTTACTTCCTACTTCTAAACCAAAATTCCATTGGCTACCAAACTCTATTATCTTTTCCAATACATTTTTTTGTTGATTACACTTGACAGGAAAAACTCCTTGATAAATATTCTCATATTTGTAGGTTTTTATTGCTTTTAAAAAAGCATCATGTAATGCATTTATTCGATCCTTCAAGATATCGTTAAATCTTATGATTAATGGAGGATTTATTTCTCTACTTTTTAGTTCTTTGACAAGCTTGAAAAGATCAATCTTATTTTCAGATTTCATATCTTTATTTACTGATATATTTCCTTTGGAATTTATAGAGAAATATTTATCCCCCCATTTGTCTATGTTGTAAGTCAAAATACTATCTTCAATAGTCCAAATATTCTTTAATTTTTTCGGCTCAAAATTGGTCAATTTATGTCTTAGTGATTAATAAATGTTTTTGAAAATAACTCAAAACAATATCTTTTATTTTAATGATTACTTGCCAAGTTACCACCCAAAAGTTGAATATACATAGAGTGATTATTAATTAAATGACTAAAGAGAGAACGTTTATTGCAATCAAGCCAGATGGAGTTCAAAGAGGATATGTTTCCGAGATTATTGGCAGATTTGAAAAAAAAGGATTTAAGTTGGTTGGTTTAAAACAATTAATCCCATCAAAAGATCTTGCCCAAAATCATTATGGAGTACATAAAGAAAGACCTTTTTTTGGTGATTTAGTTGATTTTATCTCAAGTGGTCCAGTTGTTGCGATGGTTTGGGAAGGCGATGGAGTTATTTTGAGTGCTAGAAAATTAATCGGTGCAACAAAGCCTCTTGAGGCAGAGCCAGGAACAATTAGAGGCGATCTTGCTATTGATATTGGCAGGAATATAATTCATGGTTCTGATGGCGAAGAAACAGCAAAATTTGAAATTAATCTATGGTTTAATGAAGAGGAATTATGTGAGTGGGAAACTTCTGATTCGAAATGGCGATCTGAAAATTAAAATTTAAATCTCAAATCTATCTAAACTGAATTTTTCTAAAAAGTTTTTTTCTATTTCATTGAGACTTTTATTTTGAACTATTTTTAAAAGAAGATTACTTGTTATTGCAGAAAATAAGACTCCATTTCTGTAATGTCCTGTAGCTATAAAAAGGTTTTCAATTTTTGATTTTCCAATTATTGGTTTAAGATCTGGAGTGCAAGGTCTAAATCCCCACCAATGTTCCATTTGTGGCCAATTAATAGCTTCTGGTAATAAGGAGTGAATACCATCTTGAAGTTGTTTTATTCCATTAGGAGTATTACCCTGATTAAATTTTGAATCTTTTTCGACAGTCGCTCCAACGATAATAAGTCCATCATCACGAGGTACTAGATAAGTTTTTGGTCCAAAAATAACTCTTTTCAAAAAATTTGTTGGACCTTGTATTGATAGCATTTGTCCCTTTACAGGAAAGATTGGAATATTATTAAAAATTTTTTTACTCCATGCACCACTGCAAATAATTGCTTTTTCGCAGTTAATTTTTTTGAGTTCTCCAGTGGCACATAAAACTGTTGCACCAGCAATTTTGTTTTTTTCTAATAATAAATCCTTTACTTCTGATCCTTCTTGAAATTCGACTCCATGTAATGAGCATGCTCTCTCAAGAGCACGCATCAGTCTTCTTCGGTTATCTATTTGACCATCTTGTTCAAAAAGTAAACCATGCTTCCAAATAGAATTAATTCCATTAATTTCTGTTTGAAGATCTTTGTGATTTAAATATTGTCCATATTCGTAAGTTGGAAACTCTTCAAGATCTTCTGCATTTGTAAAAGGTACTACTATGCCACATTTTTTTAAACCGCATTTTATATTACTATCCTTTTCAATGCTTTTTATCCACTTTGGAATTAGACTTTGACTTTCTTGGCCAAATTTTAGTAATTCATCTTCGAGTCCTTCAGCATGAGTAGCTAACATTCCTGCAGCAACAAATCCAGCTGATTCATTTCTGTTTTTGCTTAAAACTAAAACTTTAAAGTTATTTCTTGAAAATTCATAAGCAACAGATAAACCTATAAGTCCGCCGCCAATAATTAATATTGAATTTTTTGTTTCTTGTGTCATTTAATAATTAATATTTTTATTTGTGTTTTGGTCCTCTTTTCCCTTATATCCAATAATATTAATAAAGAGACTTTTGATAATGAACAATTTGGAATCTTGGGAAGCTGTGATTGGTTTGGAAACTCATGTACAGCTTAATACGAAAAGTAAAATATTCACATCTGCGTCAACAGCTTTTGGTGATGCACCTAATACGCATATAGATCCTGTAGTTTGTGGGTTGCCAGGAACTCTTCCAGTTTTGAATGAGACTGTTCTTGAATATGCTGTAAAGACTTCCTTAGCATTAAATTTAAATGTTGCAGAACATTGTAAGTTTGATAGAAAACAATATTTTTATCCTGATCTTCCTAAAAATTATCAAATTTCACAATTTGATGAGCCACTAGCTGAAAATGGCTGGTTAGAGGTTGAAATAATTGAAAAAGATAAAGAACCTTATATCAAAAAAATTGGTATAGAAAGGCTACATATGGAAGAAGACGCCGGAAAACTAGTCCATTCAGGTAGTGATAGATTAGCTGGTTCTAAGTATTCTTTAGTTGATTACAATCGTGCAGGAATAGCACTTTGTGAGATTGTAAGTAAGCCAGATATTAGATCAGGTAAAGAGGCATCTGAATATGCTTCAGAGATTAGAAGAACAGTTAGATATCTAGGAGTATCAGACGGAAATATGCAAGAGGGTTCTTTGCGATGTGATGTCAATATTTCAGTTAGAAAAGGACCTAATGCTCCTTTTGGTACCAAAGTGGAAATAAAAAATATGAATTCATTCTCTGCAATTCAAAAGGCTTGTGATTATGAAATAGCCAGACAAATAGAAGTTTATGAAAATGGCGGAAAAATTTTCCAAGAAACAAGGTTATGGGATGAAGCTAAGCAATTAACGAAAGGTATGAGAATGAAAGAAGGTAGTAGTGACTATAGATATTTTCCTGATCCTGACTTAGGTCCAATTGAAATTACAAAAGCCCAAAAAGAAATATGGTTAAAAGAACTTCCAGAATTACCTTCTCAGAAAAGAAATAAATACGTAAGTGAATTTGGGTTATCTACATATGATGCAAGGGTAATTTCTGATGAAATTAACATGGCAAACTTTTTTGAAGAAACCGTAACAAATGGAGTTGATGCCAAACAAGCTTCAAATTGGATTACAAGTGATATTGTGGGTTATTTAAAAGCAAACAAACTTAGTTTTGGTGACTTAAAACTAAGTCCTGAAAATCTTGCTGAAATGATTAGCATGATTTCAAATAAAACTATCAGTGGAAAAATTGCAAAAGAAATTCTACCTGAACTAATTCAAAAAAATATTTCTCCGAAAAAATTAGTTGAAGAAAAAGGATTAGCTATGATCTCTGATTCTTCAAGTATTTTACCAATAATTGATGAACTTCTAACTGAACATCCAAATGAGGTGCAAGCATTTAGAAATGGTAAAACTAAATTACTTGGTTTTTTTGTTGGCCAACTAATGAAAAGAACAAAAGGTAAAGCTGACCCTAAACTTGCAAATAAACTTCTTGCAGAAAAATTGAATAGCTAAAGCTTCAAAGAAGCTTTCTTACTGTATCGATCCATTTATTTTGATCATCTGAATTATCTAAAATAATGTCTGAAAATTTTCTTTTTTCTTCAAAACTTAATTGAAAATTTATCAATTCATATGCTTCTTTTTCGCTGATTTTATCTCTTGAGATAAGTCTGTTTTTTTGTAGTTCTTTAGGACAGTTAACTAACCATATTTCAGTGCAAATATCTTCAAATTTTGCTTCAAATAATAAAGGAATAACCAATACTATAGTTTCATTATTTCTGTATTTGCTGCATTCTACTATCATTTTTTCTTTAATTAATGGGTGAAGTAGATTTTCAATCCATTCCTTGCTTGCTGAATGTTGAAAAATAATGTTCCTTAAAAGTTTTCTGTTTATTTCCCTTCCTGAATTGCTTTTATTATCAATAATTTTATTTCCAAAATAATCTAAAATTTTCTTATATCCATATGTATTAGGTTTGATTAATTCTCTTGATAAATTATCTGCATCTAATATTGGAATGTTTTTATTTTTTCTAATGTAATTAGTTATAGTCGTCTTCCCACTTGCAATACCTCCTGTTAAACCAATTCTTCTTTGTTTGTTTTTTAATTTTTGAAGAATATCCATGTAATTAATAATAATCTAATTACCTGTTTCTTTAGTATTAAAGAGTAGTTAATATGAATTAAAATACTAAAAAATTTGAGCCAGTTAGATTCCAATTGGTCGTTTGTTGATGACAGTAAGTTAACACCCAAGGGGTTCCTTTTCGCTGGAATATCTGCTGGATTAAAAGCTTCTAATAAAAAAGATTTAGCACTAATACTTGCTCCAGAAGGAAGTATTTTTAGTGGGATGTTTACCCAATCAATAGTTCGAGCTTCTTGTGTGGATATTTGTGAGGAAAGGATTAAAACAACTTCAGGTTTTGTAAGAGCAATACTAATTAATTCTGGTCAAGCAAATGCATGTACAGGAAATCTTGGCATTCAACATTTTCAAATTGCTACAGGAAAGATTGCGGAACTTTTAGGAATAAAAGAAGAAGAAGTTTTAATGTGCTCAACTGGTGTAATTGGTGTTCCAATACAAATAAATGATTTAGTAAAAAATTTACCGAATTTAGTTAGTGATTTAAAGTGTAATAATTTTGAAAATGCAGCAGAAGCAATTTTAACTACTGATTTGACTTTGAAAAAAGTGTTAATAGAGACGATTATTCAAGGTAGAAAAATAAAAATAGCAGGATTTGCGAAAGGTTCAGGAATGATTTATCCCAATATGGCTACAATGCTTGCTTTTCTAACCTGTGATGCGGGTATTCAAAAAGAAGAATGGGACAAAATGATTGCTATTGCTGTTCAAAAATCTTTTAATGCAATATCAGTTGATGGAGAGACAAGCACAAATGATTCTTTTGTTGGAATAAATGCAGGAGAGAAAATTGAAAAAAGGTTTTTTCCAATTATCCAACAAGGGATTGATATTGTATGTCAGGACTTGGCAAAAAATATTGCAAGGGATGGAGAGGGAGCAAATTGTTTATTAGAAGTTTTGGTTCAAGGCGCAAAAAATACAGATGATGCAATTATGCTCGCGAAATCTATTTGTAATTCAGCGTTGGTAAAAACTGCGATACATGGTTGTGATCCGAATTGGGGACGAATTATTTCTGCTGCAGGTAATTCTGGAGTTAAATTCAACTTAAATGACGTTGAATTGTATATAGGAGACACTCAGATTTTGGATAAGGGTAATTTAAGTAAATATGATCCAGAAAAAGTCATAGACTATATTAAGTCCAGAATGAAAGGTAGATATTTAATAGATGATATTGTAAAAATTATGATTAATCTAAATTCTGGTGAATCGAAAGGCACAGCCTGGGGGTGCGATCTTTCTAAAAAATATGTTGAAATAAATAGCGAATATACAACATAATTTTTTGTATTTCAAGATCTTTTGAAATGACTACTTTTTAGTGACTATTTCTTTATATTTATTTCATGGGTGCGACTGAAGTGCGATCTAAAAGTGCGATCTAAATTTACTCATTTAATAATAATCCTAATCAATTTTAGTATTTATATTTATCAAGTAATTTAAAGATGGGTGAAAACAATTTCACCATTCTTTCATTAAATATTGATTCCAATATTTTAATAGATATAGCAAAAGACCTATGAAGGATCTTGCATGGGTCTCATTTAATCTTTTACTTGAGTTTATAGACTGCTAAATCTTTGGATTTATTTTTACCAAGTGCAAGTTTTTCTAGTCGTTCTAACCTTGCTAACAGAGATTTGTTTTGATCAATGATTGCTTGATTTTTAATTTCTAAATTTTTATTTTGAGAAATAATTCTTTCGTTATTTTCTTTCAAAACAGAAATTTCTCTTTTAAATTCTTTCTTTTCTTTCATGCTTATTTGAGTGGATTTATTTAATTCACCTAATTTAAAAACAAATCCTGCTTTTACTACTCCACTATCTAAAGTTCCTCCTCCATAAGACTTAGAACCTCCAAAAACATAAGATCCACCAGCATTAATATCAACTCTTTCATTAACTTTAGATGCACAACCAAATCCAACTGCATATCTACTACTGTAAGCACCAGTTCCAACCCCGCAACTTAATTTAGATTCTTTTGATGTTTGAGGCAAGGCAGATAACGCTGCTGTAAGTGCCGTTGATCCTGCAACTCCTTCTCCAAGGTTTTTGATATTAGAAGTATTAGTAGAAATATTGGAAGTATTAGTAGAAATATTGGAAGTATTAGTAGAGATATTGGAAGTATTAGTAGAGATATTGGAAGTATTAGTAGAGATATTGGAAGTGTTAGTAGAAATATTATTTTTGTTTGTTGTAACTTGAGCACTGTCCCCACCAGCAGTTACTTCTTCTCCGTCAATTAATAACTTGCTACCATCAATATTAATTGGAATTCTGTTTCCATCTGCATCTTCTGCATACAATGGTTGCACTTTTGTTCCATCAGAGAGTGTTTTTTCTTCTTTAGTTGTTATCAAGGAATTTTTACCAATATGAATCTCTCCATTTTCTTTCTGAGTGATAAGAGGATTTCCATCAACATTTAGACCCTCTGCAGTTATATCAATATCATTTCCATCAGCACCAATTTGAATAGAACCATCTGAATTTTTTGTAATTAACTTTGATCCACCTGATTGAAGACTTATTGTACCGTCTGTTCCTTTAATAATATTTGGTCTTTCTCCTACAGTTGTAAATCCTTGATGCCAAGGGGTTTGGATATTCTCAACGGTTTTGTTTTCAATATCAATTGAGTACCATTTATTATTCATCCAAAACTCAATATTGCCATTGGCCGTATTCATTTTTACTTGTTGATGACTATAATACGCTCCATAACTATTGTCGTAATATTCCGATTCTGAAAAATGCTTAATTAGTTCAGTATCTCCAGTTGCAGAATTAACCTTGTAGTATTTATTTCCACTTCCGAATAAATCTTGTGAAAATGCCCATGAATCCCAATCTGCTTTGATTTCAGGTGCTCCAAGTAAAAAACTTGAACCTATTAAAGAAAATGTTATTAATCTTTTCATAAGAATCTAATATTTTTTATTATTATGTTTTAAAAAAGTGTAAATTCAATTAGCAATATATTATTAGTGAACAATAAAATATTTTATTTATGGCCTAAATAATACAAACTCAAGCAATGTTGGATGATTATTCAACAATTAGTGGAGTGAGATGACTTTGTGACTGAAGTGCTGATGCACAACTAAATGTTATTGACATCACTAACATGTCAAAGTTCAGATCCTAAAAGTGTGATCCAAATGTGATGAGTGTGATCCTAGTGTGATTTGTAGAGGTAATATTGGAGTCAGTTATATCAATAGATTAGAGATAGGTGCATAATCAAAACACAAATAGTGTGCATCAATAGCGAATATACTACTTAAGTTTTAGTAAATCTAATGGTAGATATTCATTAATATAAAGAAACAGTACTGTTAAAGTTCCAATTACAGAGCCTATAAAACCTCCAAAAAAATTAACTAATAATCCAGATTGTCTAATTATTGTTTCTTCGTTTTTTTCTTCTTCAAAATTAGGAGAATCAACTACTTTTAAGCGCTGATTGGTTGTTGGTTGTTTAAGTTGTTGGTGTCGGATGAGGGCTTCGAAATCAGGCATGGAATTTGTGAGGCAATTGAACAATAAGCAGACCAGCCCGTCATTCGACGAGGATCTGATCTACCTAAATCGTCTACAGCTTCAAATACAGCATTGCCCGAGGCTTCTGCTTTATCAAATGCTGAAAGTAAGGGTATAAATGTATCAAAAACATATAAACCAAAATTTTTTAAAGCTGCTTTGGCTTGTTCCGCTGCTTTTTGCTGTCTAAAATCGACTTTTACTATTACTACAGCATGGTTAACTTTTAAGTTGCTTAATAAATTAGCTAGTTCAACAGTTAATTCTACTGATCTTGCTTTTGCAGTTGTAGGTAAGATAACTAAATCTGAACCATAGGCTAAGTGTTTGAGTTCTTCTTGATCACTGCTAGCCTGGCCATCAGTTA
Source organism: uncultured Prochlorococcus sp. (assembly GCA_902594875.1). Lineage (GTDB taxonomy): Bacteria > Cyanobacteriota > Cyanobacteriia > PCC-6307 > Cyanobiaceae > Prochlorococcus_A. The sequence goes on along the minus strand of CACJNU010000016.1, from coordinate 18,068 downwards.
TTACAATTTCTGATGATCTTGATGCTTTAGCAGCTGAACTGACGGGGAAAACTGGAAATGGAAGATTGCCTCTTGATGCGTATGCTAAAGCAGATCTATTCTTGTCGGCATCGACTATGCAAACTTTTTTACCTTCAGAATGCCAAACACTAGCAAGATGAATACTTGTACAGGTCTTGGCCACACCCCCTTTTTGTCCGCAAACGGTAATGAACAATTTTTTATTTTTATTTCTCTTACTTTGGAGAATAATTTCTTAATGTCAAGAGAAATTGATTTTTAATGCTTTAAAACTTATTTTTTGAAATATTTTAAAGAAGTTAATATTTTTAGATAACCTTATAAAGTTCCTTATTTAAATTGGCTAGTGAAGAAAAGAATTGGATTAGGTACGTGGTCTTGGGGGAATAAGCTTTTCTGGAATTACCAATCTACAAATGACGATGATTTACGTGAGACATATAATGAAGCTTTACGAAGAGGGTTCGATCTAATTGATACTGCGGATTCTTACGGTACTGGGAATCTTCAGGGTAGAAGTGAAATGTTGATAGGAAAATTTTTACTAAATACTCCTTCAGCAAAGAAAAAAAGAATTCAAGTAGCAACTAAACTTGCACCTTATCCCTGGAGAATAGGTAACAGAGGTTTTAATAAACCTTTTTTGAAAAGTTTAGAAAGACTTAATAACAAATTAGATATAGTGCAATTACATTGGTCAACTGCAAAATACAATCCTTGGCAGGAATTAGGGCTGTTGAATAATCTTTGCGATTTAAAAGATGAAGGCTTTGATTTTCAAATAGGCTTATCAAATATAGGCCCTAAAAGATTGATGAAATTAATTAATTTCTTAGCAAAAAGAGATCAGAGCCTAAAGAGTGTTCAAACACAGTTTTCTTTGCTTGCTCCCGATTTAGGAAAACAATATCAGGTAAAAAAAATCTGCGACGAAAATAATATTAATTTCTTTGCTTATAGTCCTTTGTCTTTTGGAATACTTTGTATTGATCCAGATAAAGAACAAAATAAAGAAAAAAGTTTTATTCGCAATGCATTATTTGAAAACTATAAAAAACCAACATATGAATTGCGGAGGTGTTTAAAAAGAATTGCAAATCAAAGATCAGTTTCCCAAGCGCAAGTGGCAATTAATTGGTGTTGTTATCAAGGAGCTATTCCGCTCGTTGGAATGCGAAAAAAATCTCAAGTTATAGATGTATCGAATGTATTCAAGTGGAATTTAAATAAAAGTGAATTTAAAGTACTTCAGGAATTGTCAAAAAAATGTTTAAAAAAAATGCCTAAAAATCCTTTTTCAAGCATTTAATTAAATTTTTAGCTAGATATTTTCTTATTTTTTTTTATTTGACAACCACTATTCCGTAGTTCATTGGGAAATTTTTCGCCAGTGAATCTAATAACTTTTGGTTTGAGATTTATTATCAAGTCATTCAGTTTTTTATTAGATTCCATTTTGCAAGATTCGATTTTTTAATAAGATAAATTAATTTGAAACTTATCTTCTCAGTATTTATACTTATAAAATTAAAAAAATTCTTTTTAATACAATCATTTGCAGCAATATTTACACACTAATAAATTATCTATTACAACTTCTAAGTTATTTTAAAAAAGTGGAGTCCTTCCAGACTCCTAGTATCATTTGGTTGATAAGGCTGATATAACCCCATCTCCTTTAGGATCAAGCAGCAACTGGTGCTGTTTGACGGGAGAAACTAACGATTTTGTTAGCATTTGTGTTTTTGCTCTAACCGAGCCGGCTTCAGTCACCTTCCTTATGCCCCGTCGAAACCATTACAACCCCAAATAGTGGAGTTGAGCGGAATCGAACCGCTGTCCGAAACATCGGTTGAGATCACCTAGTCCAATTGGACATTTATATTCTGACAGTCAAAATGGTTATTGAATAGTTTTTTTACTAAGTTTTATCGTATATGAATGTAGTGGCACCATCTCCGGAGGGACTAGAGAAGTCTTTAGCAGAAGAAATTTCAAATTTAGGCGGCTTTAATATTAATACTTATAAAAGATTTATTAATTTTGAATGTGATTTTGAAACTTTTTATAGAGTTCATTTCTATTCCAGATTAGCTTTTCGTTTTTATAGAGAAATTGCAAGTTTTACTTGCTATGACAAGCAATCTTTATATGCGGGGGTTAGAGATTCATTTGATTGGTTAAATTGGTTGCCCTTTGATAAAACGTTTAATGTACAAGTAACTGGGAGAACATCTTCTTTAAGTCATACTCATTTCACAGCTCTTGAAGTAAAAAATTCTATAACTGATTTGCAACAGGAAGTTTGGAATAAAAGGTCAAATATTTCTCTAGATAATCCTGATTTTATAATTCATCTGCATTTAAATAATAATAAAGCAATTCTCAGTCTTCAAAGCAGCGTAGAAAGCTTACATAAAAGAGGCTATAGACCCGCAATTGGAAATGCTCCATTAAAAGAAAATTTAGCTTCTGGATTGATAAATTTGACTCAATGGAATGGCAAAGTTCCATTAATAGATTTTATGTGTGGCTCGGGTACTTTTTTAATTGAGGCAGTCAACCAATTCCTTGGAGTTCCCATAAATATTGATCAAGTATATCTTTTTGAGAATTGGTTGGACTTTAGGAAAGATATTTATCTTAATGAAAAAAATAAGGCAAAAAATAAAATTATAAATTATGAAAAATTACCAAAAATAATAGGGTGTGAAATTAATAAAAAGGTTTTTGAGCAGGCGAATCTAAACATATCATTAGCTGGACTCGAAAATTATATTGAGCTTATAAATAATGATTTTTTAGCACTCCAATTAAGTTGCACACCTGGGATAATCATATGTAATCCTCCTTACGGCAAAAAATTAGGCGATGAAAATGAATTGATTTGTTTATATGAACAAATGGGAATCTTCCTAAAGAACAATTTTTCAGGTTGGGAATTTTGGTTGCTAAGTGGAAATCCAAAACTAACAAAATATTTGAAAATGAAGTCTTCATTGAAAATTCCCGTTAGCAATGGGGGAATAGATTGTAGATGGATAAAGTACTTAATAAGGTAGTTTATTTTTTTCCTAAAACTGCCTTGGTTGTCTTGCCAAGACCTTCTAATGTTTGAGGAAGATAAGGTCCTTTAGCTAATTTTCCTCCAAGTTTCAAACTTAAGCCTGCAAGAAATAAATCGATAAATATTATGAGTAATAAATTATATTCAATATTCCAGTTATTATATTTCGTTAGAAAAAGATAAAAAATAATATGGATGCAAATTATTACTAATAATAATAATGTAATGCCAATTGCCAAAAATATTCCACCACTAATTAATCTTCTTTTTTCTCTATCTACTTCTTGAAGAGCTATTCTTACATGCAAATCCATCACTGAACTTGCGATCGCTGAAATTCTTGAGGCTGTACTCGCAAAGTTTTTATTTTTTGGTTTTTCCATATTATTTTCTGCCACTGTTAAGGATAGTTCCTATTAGTAAACCAATGCCAGCCGCAATAGCAATAGATAAAAGTGGTTTTTTTCTTATTGGATTTTCTATTTTTGGTCTAAGTGTATTGTTAAGTTCTTCTAATAACTCTTCTAATTGACTTTCGATAGGTTCAATTTTTTCTGATATTTCCCAATTGTTTTCTCTTATTGAATCAATGATTTCAAATAGTTGGCTTTTTATTCCAATTACTGAGGTTCCACTATGGCTAGCTATTACTTCAACTAAATCATCAATACTCCCTTTTGTGGCTTCAAGAGTTTGTTGTGCAATGTTAGGCCATTTTTCTTTTATTAAAGGCATTAAACTGTCAATTTTTTCAAGTAACCATTTTTCCGAAATAACTTCTTTTTCAGGAAGATCAGAGGTATTTTCTTTTTCTTCTACTTCTTTGGGAGTATGGTAAGTCTCCATTATTTAAACTTATTTATTTTAAGATTAGACCCTATTTCTTAATTTGGAAGCCTTATCTAAAGAATTGTTCGATTAATATAGAATAAAAACATATAAAAGTTTATTTACATTTTATTTATCTACTCTGTTCTGCAATAAGGTTTTGTTAAGCTATTACTGAATTTATTAAATGAGTTTAAATTTCATCATGGATATTACATTTGCATCCTTAATTTTTGCATCTCGCACAATTCCTACAGATTTTGGATTAATAGCTGCAGCTATCGCTGGAGCTGGAAGTTTGCTATTCATTGCTCTAAGATTCGTACCTGATGCAGGTAATTAAATAACAGGAACCATCTTTAATACAATATTTCTTTATCTCAACTTTGTTTTGAAAATAGATTCGGTTTATTTATTAATTAGATAATGAATAAATGGGTTTTGCTTGAACATAAAGTTTATTCTGCTAACTCGTTCGACTTTCATTATGATTTTCTTGTTGAAAATGGCATAGACTGTTTAACTTGGAAATTTTTAAAACTACCTTTATTAAATCAAACTTCTATAGAAATTATTAAGCAGCCAAACCATAGACTTGTATGGTTATCTAGGATAGAACATGAACTTTCTGATAATAGAGGGTTTGTAAAAAGAATTGATCATGGAATATTTAAAAGTGTTTCTAATAAATTGGACTCTGAACATTATAGTTTCATTTTGGATGGTGAACTTCTTAATGGCTTGTTTGAAATTTCGGGTAATTTTTGCAGATTGAGAAAAAGTTATTAATACTCATTTATAAATAAACGTAATGTTTCTATTGAGAATTTTTGCAAATTAGTTATTCTTATTTAGCTATTGAGACTTGAGATTGGTACATATCAATCAGGTCGAGTTTGAAAATTTTAAATCTTTTGGGGGCAATGTAAAAATACCTCTTGAAGAAGGTTTTACGGTGGTTACGGGTCCTAACGGTTCTGGGAAAAGTAATATTTTAGATGGGATTTTATTTTGTTTAGGTCTAGCTAATAGTAGAGGTATGAGGGCTGAAAGATTACCAGATCTAATAAATAACTCCAAAGTTAAAGAGGGTAAGTCATCAGAAACATCAGTATCGGTAAAATTTAATATTCAAGATTGGTCTCCCAGAGAGGACCTTCCGCCTTTGGAACTAGAAGAAGAAATTTCCCTTAATAAAGGTCAAAAAGAATGGTTAGTTTCCAGAAAATTAAGGCTTATGCCAGGTGGCTCTTATGCTTCTACTTATACTTCTGATGGAAAACAATGTACCTTGCAACAAATACAGAGAATATTAAGAGATATCAGTGTTGATCCTGAGGGCAGCAATGTTGTTATGCAGGGTGATGTAACAAGAATAGTATCTATGAATAATAAGGAGAGGAGAAATCTTATTGATGAATTAGCAGGAGTAGCACTTTTTGATACAAGAATAGAACAAACTAATGCAAAATTAAATGATGTTTTCGAAAGACAAGAAAGATGTGAAATTTTAGAAAATGAATTGCAATCTAGTAAAAATAAGCTTGAAAAAGAATGTGAAAAAGCAAAGCGATATAAAGAGTTAAAGGCAAAACTATTACAAGTAATAGAATTAGAAAAAGTTCTTATTTTTGAAAAACAAGTTAAACATGTTGAATCTATAGAAAAAAAAGAAAGGGAAATTGAAAAAAATAAAATTTTATTCAATAAACAAAAAGAATCTATTAGTAAAGAAATATCAGTTTTAGAAGATGCTTTGAAAATACTTGTTGATGAGCTTAAGGAGAAAGGAGATGATAAATTGATAAAAGTTAATTCTGATATTGGAAGTATTAACTCTAGCTTGAGAGAACTTGATAGGATATCAATTCTGAATAAAGAAGAGGGTATTAAATTACAAAAACAGAGAGATGAAATTGCAATTTCTAAGAGGAATATCGAGTCAGAAAAGATGAGAAAAGAAAATTTTGATGATAATTTTTTAAATCAATTGAACTTGCAAATTGATGATCTCACTTTAAAACACAAGCTATCCAGAAAAAAACTTTCTGATGCGGCTGGAGAATCTGGAGAATTCTCTAAACAAAGTATCAAATTAAATGCTGAGCTTGAAAGTATAAAAAATCAAATTAATCCTTTGGAAATCAAAAAAAGGAAAATTGAAGAAGAAACTATTCAAAATAATATTCAAAAAGATGAGATATTGTCACAGATCGAATCCTTAGGCTTAGAAAAGCAGAAACTTTTTCAGGGAAATCAAAGAAAAAAAGAGACATCCGATACAAAGAATAAAAACTTGGCAAGTAATAGCGCAGAAATTAATTCTTTAAAAAATGAAATCGATTTATTAATTAAAACTAAATCAAGGCTAAATGCCGAGCAATTAAGGCTTGAAAAGGATTTATCTAGATTCGAAAGCAGGAAGGAAGCTTTAAACGAATCTAGAGGTTCATATGCTCTCAGAATTCTCTTAGAGGCAGGGTTAGAGGGTATACATGGTTATGTAGCTCAACTTGGAGAGGTAAGTGAGAAAAATAGATATGCATTAGAAATTGCTGCTGGAAATAGGTTAGGACAAATTGTTGTTGATAATGATCATATTGCTTCAAAAGCAATTGAAATTCTTAAAAAGAAGAAAGCGGGAAGATTAACTTTTTTACCTTTAAATAGAATTAAAAGTCAAAAAAAGAATTATGCAATTTCAAGATTTGAAAATAATAGGGAGAATGGATTTATTGATAAAGCTATTAATCTAATTACTTTTGATGAAGTTTATTCAGATGTTTTTCGATATGTTTTTGGAGATACTTTGGTTTTTTCAGACTTATCCTCAGCTAGGTTATCTACACAAAAAAATAGGTTGGTTACCTTAAGTGGTGAATTATTAGAAGCAAGTGGTGCTATTACAGGAGGCAGTAAGTTAAATAAAGATTTGGCTTATAAGTTTGGAATTAATAATGATATTGATGATTCCAGTCCTATAAAAAAAAGATTATTAGTTATCGAAGAAGCTTTAAAAGAGTCAAATAATGATTTGATACTAAAAAATAATAGACTTAGTATATTAAATTCTAGCCGCAGTCAAATAATTGAGGATTGTGCCTCATTTAATAAAGAAATTGAAGTAAATCAAGATTCTTTTAAAGCTGTCTCGCAAAGAATTGAGGATTGTAAATCGAGATTAAATAAACTTGATATTGCTAATAATTTATTAGTTAACGAATTAGGTCATTTAAAAAATCAATTGAAGCCTTATCACGATAAGTTTGATCAACTACAAATTATTCAAAAGGCAAATTATGAAAAAAATCAAAAATCATCATTAATGGCTTTTAATGAAGATTTTAATAATCTTGATAAAAAACTTGAATTACTTATTAAAGAGAGAAATACATTATTAGATAAAAAGAATCAATTTGCTTTAAATAAAGAGCGTATAAATAATTCATTAAAAATTGTTTTACTACAAGAAAAAAACTTGCAGGAATCTATTAAACAACTCGCAATTGCTCATAGTGAATGGATAGAAAAAAGAAATCAATTTAAAAAAGAGCTTTCAGATCTCGATAATCAAAAAAATTCTCTAGAGAAGAATTTAGGTTTATTGAGAAGGAAAAGAGATGAATTAAACTCTTCAATTTCAAATAAAAGGCAAGAATATAATAACTATCTGTTAAAGCTTGAATATCTTGAAAGGGATATGCATTCCCTTAAAGAAGAGATGAGGAGCGAGAAAATAAAATTAGAAAATTATAAAAAAGATCTACCTTATCCTTACCCGGAGTTTGGAGAATATGAAGGGAAGAGTCTTGAATCTTTGCAATCAGAAATTTCGATTATAAATGCAAAACTAGAAAGTTTAGAACCTGTCAATATGTTGGCTCTTGATGAACTAGAAGAATTAATTGAGAGATTAAATGGTTTGCGAGAAAAATTAGAAATTCTATCTAATGAAAGATCTGAATTATTGCTGAGAATAGAAACTGTTTCTACGATGCGTCAAGAAGCTTTTATGCAAGCATTTACAGAAGTTGATAAACATTTTAGAGAAATTTTTGCAAATTTATCTGATGGAGATGGATTTCTTCAACTTGAAAATTCTAATTCTCCTTTAGAAGGAGGATTAACTTTAGTGGCTCATCCCAAGGGGAAAAATGTCAGAAGATTAGCGTCTATGTCAGGTGGTGAAAAATCGTTAACTGCTTTAAGTTTTTTATTTGCTTTGCAAAAGTATAAGCCTTCACCTTTTTATGCATTAGACGAGGTTGATAGTTTTTTAGATGGTATTAATGTTGAAAGGTTGTCAAAACTAATATCAAATCAGTCATCAAATGCTCAATTTATAGTCGTAAGTCATAGAAGGCCTATGATTAGTGCATCTGAACGAACAATTGGGGTTGCGCAAGCAAGAGGTGCTAATACTCAGGTTCTTGGGTTACCAAATGCTGCGTAAACACACTTTTTTAAATTTATACGTCAGAATGATAAAAAGAAATTTATGAGCTTGTCTAACACATCTGCTAATAAGAATCTCCCTAACTCGGTTCCTAGTGATCGTTTATGGTTAAGGTCAGAATTAATGGGAACACAAGTGATAACTACTGATACTGGAAGGCGTCTAGGCGTAGTTGGCGAAGTTGTTGTTGATATTGATAGAAGAGAGGTGGTCGCTTTGGGACTAAGAGATAATCCACTCACAAGATTTTTACCAGGTTTGCCAAAATGGATGCCTTTAGAAAGCATAAAGCAAGTTGGAGATGTCATATTAGTTGACTCCCTAGATTCTTTGAGTGAAAGTTTTTCTCCAGAAAGGTTTGGGAAGGTAATTAATTGTCAAGTGATTACAGAATCTGGACAACTTCTGGGAAGAGTTCTTGGCTTTTCTTTTGATATTGAGACTGGGGATTTGATATCTCTTGTTATCGGTGCTGTTGGTGTTCCGCTTTTAGGCGAGGGAGTTTTAAGTACTTGGGAAATACCTGTTGAGGAAATTGTAAGTAGTGGTACCGATAGGATTATTGTTTATGAAGGAGCGGAAGAGAAATTGAAGCAACTAAGTAGTGGACTACTTGAGAAACTTGGAGTCGGGGGTTCTTCATGGGATGAAAGGGAAGTAAATGGATACTCAGCTAATCTTGTACCTGTTGAGAATCAGTTACTTTCAGGTTCTGAATCAGAACAGCAAAACAATTTGGTCGAAGAATATGAAGAAGTTGTTGAACAAGATGATTATGAAGATGATTATGAAGATGAACTTGAATATGTTGAAATAAAGGCTTCTGAAGAAGAAATAAATAATAGAAAAAAGCTATACATGGATAATGATGATTCTGATCAGATCCAGAATCCAAATCGTGTTAATCAAATAGATGAAAAAAACAATATTGATTTAAAGCAAAAAAAACAATCAAATACTAATTTAGCTTCGAAAAGACCAATTCAAAATGCAACTGAAACTTTAGATATTGAACCACTAAATGAACAAAATTTAGTTCAAGATAATAAAAAATCAGAAAAGTTTGAAATTGATGATCCCTGGTAATTGTTAAAGTTTTTTTATTGAATTAACAATTATAGAAGCAAGTTTTTTTGCGGCACCTTTATCGCCTCTTTCTTTGTTTAGATTATCCTTAATACTTTTTAATTGATCTCTATTTTTAATAAGAAATAATACCTCTCTTGCAATTTTTATTGTCGATATATTACCTATCCTTTCAGGGACAATCATTCTTTTAGCTTTAATATTTGGCCAAGCAAAAAACTTCTTTTTTTTAAAATAGAAATTTTTAATTATAAAAGTTAGGAATCTATTTATGAATGAAATTTTTCCAACTACTCCAAAAATACCATCCCAAGCGTTCATCATATTTAAATGTTGAGTTGGCAGAACAACTAACATTGGAAGACTAATTGCTGCTAATTCTGCAGTATTTGCTCCTACAGTTGTAATTGCAAGATCACATTCTTTTAATATTTCATAGCAAGGATGTTTCTTGATTAGATAAATCTTTGTTTTTTTTGATGTTTCAATTACATAATCAAAACTAGAGTCTTTTAAGTTTTTAATTGTTTTGATTTTTGATGAGTAATATTTAGCAATTGGATTTTTGTTGCTTTGAAAAAACAAATATTCACTTTTATCAGTAGTTGGTGCAATAGGGATTATAAAATTTATATTTTGATTTTCTTTAGCGATATGATCTGCAACTTCTAAGAAGAAAGGAATTCCAATAGAAAGCTTTGCTTTCTTAGAACCAGGCAATAATGCAATGTAGTGTTTTTCTTTATTTCTTAGTGATATTTCGCTACTAAGTTTGATATCTGCCATCAAATCGCCAATTACTTTACATTTATATTTATATCTTTTAGGTATTAACCCTTTTACTTTTACATTCATAGCAGCAATTTCATTGGTCCATTTAGGCCATCGTGAAACCCATTCAGCATATGTGATATTTAAATAACCTAATCTTTTAGCTAATAAAATGCTCCAAAATTGATCTCCTCCAAGGAAAATAACAATCCCTTTTTTTGGCCAATCAGCAAAAGAATGTGGCTTGATTAATAATTTCCAAAAACTTTTGGATTTTGTAATTAATTCGAATTTATTCCATGAATTTGCAACTAAAAATTCTTTACCAGTGGCATTTGGGCAAGGGACAAGGACTAACCTAAGAGTGAAGTCTTGTTTATTTTCATCACATAGTGATTTATTTATTTTGTTTAGCTCATCCACTACAGGATTTACCCATGTAGTTAATTCACCAGGACCATTGGAAATTATAACTACTGCAACTGATTCTTTTTTCATTGCAGTTAAACTAGAATACATTAAATGCGGACGGCGAGACTTGAACTCGCAAGGCCGAAGCCACACGCTCCTTAGACGTGCGCGTCTACCAATTCCGCCACGTCCGCAAAGGGTTTTCAGCAGCCCGGGGGATGCTTAAACCTTTAAAATATCATACATTATTGGCTGAATTAAGCATGTAGTTCGAAAAGAGTTTTTTTGAATATGATGAATAATTTTTCTATTGCATAAAACAAATATTTATACATATATAACGTTTTAGGTTGTATTGTAAAAAATGTCCTCTGATCACTAAAAAATTTTGTTGAATACTTTGGCAAATAATTTTTTATTTTAAGTCATTTCATTTCTTCAATTTTATTTTCATAATGGTTGAAAAAGTTTTAATTGCTAATCGTGGAGAAATAGCTTTACGAATTGTCAGAAGTTGTAGAGAACTAGGTATTGCAACCGTTGCAGTTTTTAGCACTGTAGATAAAAAAGCATTACATGTTCAGCTTGCTGATGAGGCGGTTTGCGTAGGAGATTCATTAAGTAATAAGAGTTATTTAAATATTCCGAATATACTTGCTGCTGCTACATCGAGAGGAGTTGATGCTATTCATCCTGGTTATGGATTTCTTGCGGAAAATGATAAATTTGCTGAGATGTGTAACGATCATGGCATAGTTTTTATTGGTCCATCTCCTAAAGCTATTAGATCTATGGGAGATAAATCTACAGCTAAAGAGACTATGGAAGCTGTTGGAGTTCCAACAGTACCTGGTAGTAAAGGCTTGTTATCAAATGTTGATGAGGCTTATAAATTGGCAGATAATATTGGCTATCCGGTAATTATTAAAGCGACTGCTGGAGGAGGTGGAAGAGGTATGAGGTTGGTTGAAAACTCTGATAATCTCGAAAAAATGTTTAAAGCAGCTCAAGGCGAAGCCGAAGCAGCTTTTGGTAATGATGGTTTATATATGGAGAAATTTATAAAGAAGCCAAGACATGTAGAAATTCAAATTTTGGCCGACAGGTCGGGTAATGTTGTTCATTTAGGAGAGCGGGATTGCTCAGTTCAAAGAAGACATCAGAAGTTATTAGAAGAGTCTCCTAGTCCTGCCATTAACACTGAGCTAAGAAAAAAGATGGGGAACGCAGCTATTGCTGCTGCAAAAAGTATTGGCTACGAAGGAGCAGGGACAGTTGAATTTTTAGTTGATGACGATGATAATTTTTATTTTATGGAGATGAATACTAGGATTCAAGTTGAACATCCTGTTACTGAAATGGTTACAGGAGTTGATTTAATAGCTGAGCAAATTAAAATCGCAAGCGGAGCAAACTTGGAATTTAATCAGGACGATATTCATTTAAACGGTCATGCCATTGAATGTAGAATAAATGCTGAAGATCCTTCTCACAATTTCCGACCATCACCTGGAAAAATAACTGGATGGCTTCCTCCTGGTGGCCCTGGTGTAAGGGTGGATAGTCATGTTTATACAGGCTATGAAATACCTCCATTCTATGACTCATTAATTGGTAAGCTAATAGTCTGGGGGAAAGATCGTAATACTGCAATTAAACGAATGAATAGGGCTTTAAATGAATGTGCAGTAACTGGTATTCCTACAACAATTAACTTTCATCTAACCTTGCTGAATAAATCTAAATTTAAGCAGGGTAAAATACATACTAAATATGTAGAAGAAGAATTATTGCCAAATTACTAAGAAATAATTAAAAGATTTCTATGAAATATATGTATGCAATGCAAGTTTTATAAGCCCTTGCTGACCGACTAATATTTCTCTTAAAAAGCTTATAATTCCGATCCAAATTACGGGTCCTACATCAACACCTCCAATAGGGGGGATTAGTTTTCTTGTTAAATTAAGAATAAAGCTTGATGGTATTGAAACTAATAACCATAAACCTTTACTTAAATCAATTTTTGGGTACCAAGTAAGTATTAATCTTATGAGAAAAACTATAGTTAGATATGAGAGAGAAATTCCTAAACTAATATCTAAAATTTGAAGAGAGTTTGCAAGCAAGGAAATCACAATTATTTAATTCATCTTAATAAATAACCCATTGAAACGGATTTAATTCGTATTATAAATTGAGAATTTAATATTTAAAAAGTGTTTCAAATCTCAAATTTATTACTAGCCGCAGAATTTTCTGCTGAAGTTGCAAATAATTCTGCAGTGGGAATGATAGGTAGTTTTATTGCTGCTGCCTTACTTATCGTTATTCCAGCCACCGCATTTTTGATTTTTGTCAGCCAGAAAGATTCTCTCGATCGTACTTCTACTGGAAGACGCTAGTTTTTGTAAAAGTTTTAAGTACACTATATATAAGGGATATAATTAACCCTTTTAAAAAATAAATTTTGGAGAAAGAATGTGGTCAATGCTAGTCTCAATTGGGCCAGTATTGTTGGTATAGTTCTCGCGGTATGTGGAGGAGGTCTTTATTTTTTGAGGTCCTTTAAGCCTGCCTTGGCGCGGGATTATGATGTTTTCTTCGCAGCAATTGGACTTTTGTGCGGAGGAATATTATTTTTTCAAGGCTGGAGGTTAGATCCTATCCTTCAGTTTGGTCAGTTTTTATTAGCAGGAACTACAGTTTTTTTCGCATATGAAAGTGTGAGATTGAGGGGAGTTGCTACTGATCAAGCTAGAAGGTCATCTTATTTTGATGATGATCCTATTCCTGATGTTCCAAGAAATTCTAGAGGTCGATTTAATGAAGATTATGATAGGTTTGAGGAATCGGGAAGACCATCAAGAAGATTTAAACCTCAAGAAGATGAATTTGAAGAAGATTATACCGAAGGGAGATCTCTTAGGAGGAATGTTTCAAGAGCCATACCCTCTGCTGCAGCAAGTAGAAGTAGGCCATCTAAAAGGGAAATAAATCAGTTTGAAAATGAAGAGCCTATAAGAAGGAGAAGGCAGACTTCTGAAGATAGAAATAGGAAACAACCAGAAACAAATAACTTTGGTGAAAGAAGAAATTTATCTCGCGATGAAGTGAAAACAGGGTCAAGACCCAGAATGAATCGCAGAGTTTCTAGACAAGATGATATCTCTCCTCCTGCTGATTCTTCTCCATCAAGAACGAAACCTACTAGATCCCCTATTAGGCAGCAAACTTCAACAGCTCAAGTAGAAGATGCTTCATTTAAAGATGCTAATCAAGCTAAAAAACCACGTGAGACACGTAGAGTAAGCTCTTCAGTTATATCAAGTTCAAAAAATCAAAATAGTAGATATAACGTTGGAACAAACAAGAAAAAACCTAGAGATAACAGTTCTAGATTTGATGATTAATTATAGGATTCCTGCCCATTTTAAAAACGATTGTTTGCTAAATAATTCAATCAATATTATTGAAAGAAAGCCAATCATTGCAAATCTTCCATTAGTTATTTCAGAATAACTACTCCATCCAAATTTATATTCATCACCAGTTTCTATCGGGTTTTCATCTAATTGATTATCTCCAATTTGTTCATTGATGTAATTTGGATCTTTCTGCTGTTCTATAAAACTCTCATTATCTAGATTAGTGACTTCTGAGTTAGTTTGTTCTTCTTTCGAATTCATTTTTTTTGTTAATCCTTAAAATTATACTTATCCGAAGTCAATAATTTCCAGTCTCCCTGTCCATTTAATTCTAAAATATTCTCGTGAAAATCTTTTAAGCTGGGCCTATGTCCAACACTAATAAGAGAAAGTTCTCTTTCCTTAAGTAAACTATATAGTTTTTTTTCAGTGTTAATATCTAAAGCACTTGTTGCTTCATCAAGAACTGCAAATCTTGGAGAATTTAGTAAGAGTCTTGCAAAAGCCAATCTTTGTTGCTCGCCTAGGGAAAGAATTCGTGGCCAATCTTGTTTGATATCAAGATTAGGATACCGATCGACTAAAGTTTTTAAATTTACTTCATGAAGTACAGAAGTAAGATGTTCATCACTAAATTTCTTGACTTCTGTGGGATAACATAATTGTTCCCTTAAAGAACCAAGTAGCATATATGGTTTTTGAGGTATGAATAATAATTCCCCAATTTTTGGTTTTTTAATTACTCCCTGATCTGGTTCCCATAAACCACTAATCATCCTAAGTAAAGATGTTTTTCCGCACCCAGATGGTCCTACTACTAAAAGTGATTGATTATTGTCGATGCTCAAATTTAAATTTTTAATTATTGTTTTATTTGATCCTGGTGGGCAAAGGTCAGCATTATTAATAAGAATTGAAGGGTAATCTGAAATAACGTTTTGATTGCTTGTTGGGTTGGTTTGACTAATGGATTCAACTTTTGATTGGAATCCTTCTAATCTGCCAATACCTGCAGTAAATTTTGCAAGTTCTTCGATTTGATTAACAATGAAAAATAACGAACCTTCAACCATTCCAAATGCAAAGCTTGCCTGAATAAAGCGTCCATAATCAATATCACCTTTAAAGTAAGGGATTGCCATTATTAAATATGGAAAGAAATTGCCAGCATAATTAATGGATCTTCTCATGACGTCTATTATTACTCTCCATATAATCAGCAAATTAAAGTTTCTCACCACTTCTCCTAAGCGTCTTTCAGTTTCACTTTGCTCAGGATTCTCCCCAGAGTAAAAGGCTATTGATTCAGCATTATCTCGAATATGTACTAAGCCATATCGAAAATCTGCTTCATATCTAAGTTGATCAAAGTCAATCTTTACAAGATTTTTTCCAGCAATTAAGAGGATAGAAGTTGCAAATGCGGCGTAACCAAATAAAGAAAAAGTAAGTGTTGTACTAATACTCCATAAAATAAGAATATTAAGTGAAAATGTTAGTAGGGCATCAAAAATACCTAATGTGAAAGAGAGACTTTGCCCGGTAAAAGCTCGCGTATCATCTGTGATTCTTTGATCGGGATTATCTACATCGGTTTGTTCTTCATCATTGGGATTTAACTGGTAATAGGCTTTATTAGTCATATAATCTTTGACTAGACTTTTTGAAAGCCATTCTCTCCAAATTATTCCTAATTTATATGTAAAAAATATTTGGGAAACCCGTATTGGTAGAGCCACAGCAAAACAACAAGCGTAAATCCCCAATATCCGATAAAATCCATCCTCTTGTTTTTCTACTAAAGCATTTGTTAAATCTCTCGCAATGAATCCAATACCTGCGTTTATTCCGTTTACTGCTAAAAGCATTAATACAATTATCGCAAGGAATAACCAATGTAACCATCTACGATTTTTTAATTGACGTCTTAAGCTGAAAAAACTTCCTGATCCAACTAGAAATAATGCAGAGAAAAGCAATCCCCAACTCCCAGCCCAAATTGAATTGACAGTACTTACTACACCTCCGAAATACTTTTCTAGAAAAATTGGTTGAAAGCTTTCAAAAAAACTTATTATTCCTGTAAGACCAACAAGTACTACTCCACCAACACAAAATAAAAGAGAAATCAAAAGCCATATGAATTGAAATCCATTACATTGATCTATGGGAAGAAAAAATGGCTGAGATAACTTCCTTAATTTTTGTAATTGGTAGAATATTTTGGATTTATTATTAACTGCTTTATTCATTACTCGACTAATATTATGGGATAAATTATAACTTTTAACAGTCTATTGACCAAAGCCAATAAATGAAAGTGCCCAGTGAGGTAAATTCAAGTAATTTAGGATTGTTGCATCAAATTCATGAACTTTTGGAAAATATTTATCTAATGCCCACCATAGTAGAAAAGGTAAATTAAATAAAATTTGTAATTGCCATTTATAAGTTAAAACGTTCCAAATTTTTATTAACTTAGTTTTGAGTGAATCATCTAGCTCTTCCCAATTTTTTGAAATTAAATTGGATAAATTTTTAGATTCTGTATTTAGGGACTCAGGAGTATTCATTTTGTTTTTATTTATTTATAACCCATTAATATTTCTTTCGAGAGTTTTAACCTGGAGGCCAATTCATTTTTCTTCCAGATAAAAAATGAATATGTAAATGAAAAACTGTTTGTCCAGATTCTGCTCCAGTGTTAATAACTGTTCTCCAATTAGTTAAATTTTTTGATTTAGCTATTTTGCTACCAACAAAAAGTAAATGCCCCAATAAATTTGCATCTTGCTCAATACACTCTAATAAACTGATTATTGGCTTTTTAGGAATCACTAAAAAATGTACTGGAGCTTGTGCCTGGATATCATTAAACGCAATACAAAATTTATCTTCATAAAGCTTATCGCAGGGTATTTCTTCATTAATGATTTTTTGAAATATTGTTGTTTCAGTCATTCAATTAATTAATTGACATAACGTCTTTTTCATTAAACCCTTCTTTTAAAAGTTCTTTGTTCAAATCATCTTTTGATGTAACTCTATCTACAAATAATATTCCATTTAAGTGATCCATTTCGTGTTGAATACACCTTGCTAGGAGTCCATCTGCTTTCATTTTACGTGGTCGTCCCATTTCATCTCTAAATTTTAATTTTATAGTTGATGGTCTTACTACATTCAAATAGACACCAGGTATACTCAAGCAGCCTTCTTCGTATGAATTAAGGGTTGTTCCAAAGTCTGTAATTTCTGGATTGATTAATATTAAAGGTTCTGCTGCTGAATCTTCAAAATTTACGTCTATGACAAGAAGCTCTTTGTTGATTCCAATTTGAGGTGCAGCAAGACCAATTCCTTTAGCTGCATACATGCTTTGAAGCATTTCTCTAGCAAGTTTTCTAATCGATTCGTCAACTTTAGTTATTCTTTTGGAACTTTGTCTTAATACATCATCACCAAGTTTATAAATGTCTAGAGATGGCTTACCTGGTTGTTCTTTTGCAATTTTTTCTGCGTTTCCATTTGTTCTTGACTTTTTTGCAAGTTGTGAAAAATGGTTTGCCACGTTAAAAAAAAAGTTTTTACTTAAGAGTTTAGCTATAAAAATACTAGCACTTTAATTTGCATTCTTTATAGTTTTTTTAAATGAGTAATGATGATCAGTTAAAAGTTAGGCAAACTGTATCTAAAAAAAAATCTTTTAAGGAATTAACTATTGTTAGAGATATAATTTTTTGGATTGATCTTGTTGGTGAAGGTCAAAATGAAAATGCTATTTTTGCAAGACCATTTAATGAAAAAGAGGCGTTTCCTCAGAAATTAACAAGTAGAAAATATAATATTAAAAATAACTTTCATGGATATGGTGGTAAATCTTATAAATGTATATATATAAAAAATAATTTTTATTTGATATGGATAGATCAGATTACCAACGCAGTATGGTTTCAAATTTTGAAAGAGTCACATTCACGTTATGGAAATCAAAATAAAT
>CACJNU010000015.1 GCA_902594875.1 uncultured Prochlorococcus sp. | reverse complement strand
TTCTTTTGCCTCCAACTTTCATGCCTGCTACACCTTCATCCCAACCTTTTATTACTCGTCCAGCACCCAAGGGAAAGCTGAATGGAGCTCTGCCGATACTGGTATCAAATTGTGTCCCGTCTTCTAGTGTTCCTGTGTAATTTACAGTAACTGTTTGCCCAGCACTAGCTTCATCTCCTTCCCCCTTTACGATATCTGCAATAATTAGACCACTTTCTGTAGTCCTTGAATTGTTGTCTGATGGTGTTTCTTCTGCCATAGCGAAAAGTATAGGATTTGGATCTGATGGGTCTAGTTCAAATAAATTATTATTTGAGACATTTGATGACTTTGAAACAGGTGTTCTCTGAACTGACTGAGTTTCTGATTCAGCAGCATTAACAACTTGAGGTGAATTAAATTGACTGAAAAGAGTTAATGAAACGCAAAAAACAAAAACTGCAAAACTGATAAAGACTTCTTTCACTTAAATTTTGAAAGTTACTAAAACTTAGTTTACAGAATGAAGGTACAATAAATGGGTGATTATAAATTTAATTTCGTAATTTTAGATTGTTAATCCCAACTCAAATTAAAAGTTTAAGACAATATTTTTACCCTTGTTTAGGAGGGATTTTAGGAGGAATTTCAGTTTCAACTCATTTTTGGCTGATTTTTATGCCGATATCATTATTTATTTTATGGAAGGGAAGTGAAAGGAGAATAGCAAATTTTTGTTGGGGTTTTTTCTTTATCTTGATAAGTCATTCTTGGCTTTATGATCTTCATCCATTGACATGGCTTGGGTTTTCATGGCTTGCAAGTTTAATTATTGCCATTTCAATATTATTATTTTGCGCTTTTTTGGGTGGGATATTAGTTTATTTATGGGGATTGTTAGTTGAAATTATTCTCCGGAAAGAGGATGTTTTCAAAATGGAAATATTATCTTTAACAGTAAAAGTATTTTTTTTGTCTTTGACTTGGGGAATTGGTGAATTGATACTTTCTCAAACACCTTTTTTTTGGATAGGTTTAGGAGAGAGTCTAATCCCAGGTGATATTTATCTTGCTGGTTTAGCAAGATGGATTGGTGCAAGTGGTTTATGTGGATTACAAATATTGATTGGATTTTGGATTTTTTATATTCAAGGTAGATGGGAAAGAAAACTTTACTTTAAAAAAATATTTCTTTTAGGACTTTTGGTTTTAATTTTCTTACATTTATTTGGAGGTTTAACAACTCCAATAAAAAGAAATTATGAATATCCAGTAGCTATTTGGCAAACTAATATACCAACAAGAGAAAAATTAAAAATAAAAGATGAATTTATTGAAGAAAAGCTATCTATCGCTCAAAAATATGCTTTATCAAATAAAGCGAAATTTCTTGTTGCTCCTGAAGGAACTCTACCTAATAATTTTTATTTTTCTAAAGGCGTTAAGGTTAATACCTTGTCAGGAGGTTTTAGAAATTCAAATTATGAGTTAAGAAGTTCTTTACTCGGATTTCAAATTGGAGATAAATCTTTTACCTCATTTATAGATAAAAATAGACTTGTTCCAATAGGTGAAAAAATACCTAGATTTCTAGATAGTTTTTCAAGTGGACTATCTGCAGTAGGAGGAATTCAACCAGGCTTTGATTCAAGATTTTTTGATTCTAAATTTACACCCCCACTAGCAGTAGTTATATGTTACGAAATTAGTGATGGACTAGAAATAAGAAAGGCTATTAATAGCGGTGCAAAACTAATAATAACTGCAGCAAATTTAGATCCATATCCAGCTAAGCTTTATAATCAATTCTTATCTTCGGCTAGATTAAGAAGTATTGAAAATAAGAAAAATAATTTACTAGTATCAAATACCGGCCCTTCGGGCTTAGTTCAAGATGATGGAAAAATAATTAAACTTTTAGATTATGATGTTGAGCAAAATGAAATAGTGTTCCCCAATTTTTCATCCGAAAAGACTTTCTATACAAAATTTGGAGATAAACCTATTTTGTTTTTGTTTATATTATTTATGGGATTAAATTTCTTTTGGAAAATTAACTAATTAATCCACCACCTAATAAAATTTCTCCTTTATAAAAAACTGCAGCTTGTCCCGGCGTTACCGAACTTTGACTTTCTTGAAAAATTAATTTAAATGTTGTAGTTGTATTATCTAAATTTTTCAAAGGGATTAATGTACCTTTTACTGGATTACTTCTATATCTGATTTGTGCTTCTACTTCTATCTCTTGCTCAGGTGCTTCGATTGAAACCCAGTTAACCTCACTAATTATTGCTTCTTTATTAAATAGATCACTTTTATCTGCTACATAAACAATGTTTTTTACCCTGTCTAAACTTTTTACATATAGAGGTTCTGGCCAAGCGATGCCCAACCCTTTTCTCTGACCTACCGTAAAGTGCTGAATTCCATTGTGCTTTCCAAGGACTTTCCCATTTACATGCACAATTTCTCCTTCTTTGGGTTCTATGTGTTTGTCGATAAATATCTGCATTGATCCATAATGTTCAACTAAACATAAATCTTGACTTTCTGGTTTTTGAGCAGTTCTAAGGCCTAATCTGAGGGCTTCCCTTCTTGTTTCTTCTTTTTTCATTTCACCAAGAGGAAATTCTAATCTGCTTAGTACTTCTTGAGAAAGAGAATAAAGAAAATAACTTTGGTCTTTGTTTTCGTCAGCACCTCTAAGAAGAAGGAATTCCTTAAATACAAGGCTTTTGCAATCAAGTGTTTTAGCATAAGGTGATTTATTTATCCTTGCGTAATGTCCGGTCGCAATATGAGTAAAGTCTTTTTTGCTTATTGCGTAATTCAGCATCTCTTCAAACTTCACATTCTTGTTGCACATTGAACATGGAAGAGGAGTGAATCCTTTCTCATAGCTTTCAGTAGTTTTTTTAATTACCTCTCTTTCGAAAATTTCTCTTGAGTCTATTATTTTATGGTTAATTCCCAAATCTTCACAAAGGCCAGCAGCATCTACTAATCCTTCAGAGCAACAGGAGCCTTGTCCTTTCATTAGCCAAAGAGTTAGTCCCTCAACATTCCAGCCTCTTTCTACAAGAAGGGCAGCTGAAAGGGAACTATCTACTCCACCAGAAAGACCTACAATAATATTTTTCTTCTTTTTAGTTTTATTATTAGAAGAAAAAAAGTTCTCTAATTTTTTATCCTTTTGTATCTTTAACATGGAAGTTTAAATTTTTGAACAGTACTTCAATTGCTTTGTACTCATTATGAATGAAATTGTATGGCCAACAATTGACTCTGAACATTTAATTGTTGATTCAAAGCAAATGTTGATATTAGAGAAAGAAATGTTTTCTGATGGAATGCCACAAGAAGCATTGATGGAAAAAGCTGGTATCCAAATTAGTAGATGGCTCTTAAAAAAGAAACCTCTTCTAAAGCATGGAATAACTGTTTTTATAGGTCCTGGGCATAATGGCGGGGATGGTGCAGTAATAGCTAGAGAACTTTTTTTGAGAGGTTTTTATGTTCAGGTATGGTGTCCATTCCCGATAAAAAAAACATTAACAAATAACCACCTTAATTATCTTACATCTATTGGTGTCACAAAATTAGTAGAGCCTCCTGATGCAAATGGGAAAGAGCTTTGGATTGATGCGGTTTTTGGTAATAATCAAAAAAGAAAAGTTGATGATAAATTAATTAAACTGTTTAATAAAAAATTTCATAAAAAATATGGAAAGGTAATAAGTATTGATATTCCAACGGGATTATGTCCTGATAATGGAAAGCCTTTTTTAGATAACGCAGTAAAGGCAGATTATACCCTGGCCATTGGTCTTTATAAGATTGGGTTGACCCAAGATTCTGCTTTGCCTTTTATTGGAGAATTGCACCATATAGATGTTGGGATGCCTACTAGTAAACTGTCCAAAGTTGATAAAAAGATTTTTAAGGTTACTTACAAAGATATAAAAGATATTGATTTACCTGCTTTACCAAAAAATTACAACAAATATCAAAGAGGTAGGACATTACTAATAGCCGGAAGTGAAAAATATCCTGGTGCAGCATACTTGGCATTAAAAGGGGCTATATCAAGTGGAGCAGGCTTTATCTCTGCGGTCCTTCCTGGGATAGTTGCTGAATCTATTTGGCAAGTTGCCCCAGAAATAGTTTTAAAAGAAACTATGCAATCTAACCAAAATGGGGATGCATCTTTATTTAGTGCATTAAGGAATATTGATTTAAGTGAATTTGATTCATTAGCTGTCGGTCCAGGAATAGGAATTGATAAGGATGATTGGCAAAAATCAAAAGACTATCTTATGGATTTTGGAGGATTATTGATCTTGGATGCAGATGCACTTAATAGAATTTCGGAATCTAAGTTGGGGGCAAATTTCTTTTTAGAGAGAAAGTTTAAGACATGGATTACACCACATAGCAAAGAATTTGGAAGATTATTTCCTAAGATTAACTCTAAGACCAATGTTGGGCTTGCTTATGAAGCGGCAAAAGAATTCAATATAAGTATTTTGTTAAAAGGAGCCAACAGCATAGTTGCGGATAATAAAAAAGTATGGCAACTTTTTGGAACCGATTCTCAGACAGCTCGAGCTGGATTGGGAGATCTTTTATCTGGTTTTGTAGCTGGTAGTTCTGCGATTGATTTAACCTTGTGTAGAAATATATCAACAGATTTTTTTGTTAAATATGTACTTTTGCATTCATTTGCTGCATCGAAGTGCAAAAGTGGGTCAAATGCTTCTGCTATTGGTGATGAAATGTCAAAATTAATGAGAAATATAAAAGTGAGACAAATATCTTGAAAGAAACAATTTAAGAGAGTTATTTATAGTTTTAAACACAAAAGTGTACAAATATTACTTGAAATCTGAAGCGCGCATTAAATATTTGGCTATTTCTTTAAAAATGTAAGAGAGTTTTATTACCTAAATTAGGTAAAAATATGGTCACATCATTACCAACACAAGCAGAACCGCCAAAAAGGAGAAGTAATGATCCTATCAGCTGGTATTTGCAGAACATCGGTAGGGTTCCTTTATTAACCCCTGCTGAAGAGATTGAATTGGGTAATCAGGTCCAGAAAATGATGATTCTTACAGAAGATGGCCTTTTAAATGAAAAGACTAACGAATTTACAACTCAGCAAAAAAGAACAATAAAAATTGGTCGAAGAGCTAAAGAGAGAATGATGAAAGCTAATTTAAGATTAGTTGTCAGTGTTGCAAAAAAATATCAAGGTAAAGGACTAGAACTTCTCGATTTAGTACAAGAAGGTTCTCTTGGGTTAGAGAGGGCTGTTGAAAAATTTGATCCGACAAGGGGATATAAGTTTTCTACTTACGCTTTTTGGTGGATTAGACAAAGTATGACAAGAGCAATTGCATGTCAATCAAGAACAATCCGTTTGCCTGTTCACTTAAGTGAAAGGTTAGCTTCTATTAGGAAAGTTAGTAGAGATTTGGCTCATAAACTTGGTGCTATGCCCAGCAGGATTGAAATTGCAGAGGCGATGGAAATTGATGTAGAAGAATTGGATTCAGTTTTGAGACAAGCCTTATCGACAAGTAGTTTAGATGCTCCAGTAAATGGCGATGACGGCAGAAGCTTTTTAGGTGATTTAATTGCTGATAGTAATAATGAAGAACCTTTAGAACAAGTTGAACAAAAAATGCATCAGGAACAACTTGGTAAATGGTTAAGTCATTTAAGCGAGCAAGAACAACATGTTCTCAAATTAAGATTTGGACTTGATGCAAATGAGAGGCACACACTTGCTGAAATTGGAAGATTATTAGAAGTTTCCAGAGAAAGAGTAAGACAAGTTGAACTTAAGGCATTAAGAAAATTAAGGAATTTAACCAGAAAATTACCTAGCGGTATTTAATCTAATCTTCTGCCCAAATATATTTGGTTAATTCTTCTGATGGGGGTTCGGGAGCTTCAATAGCATTTTTAACTGAATCTGATATCTCTGCATCAATTTTCTTTTCAATAATTTTTAATTCTTCTTCTGTTGCAAATTTACCGTCAATAATTTCTTTGGCTAATTTCTTAATAGGATCTCTTTTCCCCCAAAACTCTTTCTCTTTTTCAGACCTTAATTCATCTGGATCTGCAAGAGAATGTCCTCTGTATCTATAAGTCAAACATTCTAAAAGTGTGGGACCTTCTCCTGCTCTAGCGCGCTCAATTGCTCTTTGTGCTGCTCCTCTAACTGCTAATACATCCATTCCATCAACTTCCTCGCCGTGCATGCCAAAAGCAGACGCTTTTCTCCAGATTTCAGGATTACTAGTAGCTCTATCGTGAGCCATACCAATAGCCCATTTATTATTTTCAACAACAAAAATTATAGGTAATTTCCATAGCTGGGCCATATTTAAACATTCAAAAAACTGCCCATTATTGCAAGTCCCATCCCCAAAGAATGCTGCAGTTACAGCATCACTATTACTATTACCAGCAACTTCCTTTTTGTATTTACTTGAAAAGGCTGCCCCTAAGGCAACTGGAATTCCTTCTCCAATAAATGCGTATCCTCCTAGTAAGTGATGTTCTCTTGAAAATAAATGCATGGACCCCCCTCGGCCTTTGCTACAACCTGTAGCTTTACCAAAAAGTTCACTCATCACTTCAAATGAGGGGACCCCCGCACTTAGTGCATGAACATGATCACGATAAGTACTACAAAACCAATCATGTTTTTTTTTCATGGCACCAATTACTCCCGTGCTTATAGCCTCTTGACCGTTATATAGATGTACGAAACCAAACATTTTCCCCCTGTAATACATTTCTGCACACTTATCTTCAAACCTACGGCCAAGCGTCATGTCTTCATAAAGAAATAATCCGGTTTCTCGATCTAATTCGGCTTTTTTTATGTCTTGAAGATTTGAGATTCTCTCTACGTGTGTTTCCAAGAAAATACCTTAACGAAGTTTTGATTTGTTAACATTCTAAGGTGTGAAAGGCGATTTTCATGATTTTTTTTAATAACTCTGTAAGACCTTGTGAAAAAAATTTTTAACTTGATAAAATTTGTCTAAGAATTTTTCAATAGGATATTTGTTTGGAACTTCCTTTAGACCATTTTCGTTTAATTGGCGTAAGCCCCTCTGCAACTTCTGAGGAAATCTTAAGGGCGTTTCAATTGCGGTTAGATAAAACACCTGATGAAGGTTTTACTTATGAAGTTTTAACCCAAAGATCTGAGCTGCTTCGCCTCACTGCAGATCTACTTACAGATCCAGAAAGCAGAAGAGAGTACGAAAATTTGTTATTAAATGGGAATTCTGGATTGGATTTTTCCTCAAATAGAGAAGTAGCAGGATTAATACTTCTTTGGGAATCAGGTTCACCAAAAGAAGCTTTCAAAATTACGAGAAAAGCATTGCAACCCCCACAAACTCCAGCTTTAGGAAGTAGTAGAGAAGCTGATTTAACATTATTGGCTGCTTTAACAGCAAGAGATTCTGCAATTCAAGAACAACAGCTTAGATCCTATTCGAACGCGGCAGACTTTTTATATGAAGGTATACAACTTCTTCAAAGAATGGGAAAGCTTGGAGACATAAGAAAAGAACTTGAAGAAGACTTAGTTGCTTTACTTCCTTACAGAATACTAGATCTACTTAGTAGGGATCTAAACGATCAAGAGTCTCATAAAAAAGGCTTAAGTATGTTGGAAAATTTAATAATCAAAAGAGGTGGTTTAGAAGGTAATAATAAATCTGAATATAAAGATTATTTAAATCAGCAAGAGTTTGAAGTTTTTTTTCAACAAATTAAGCCATTTTTGACAGTGCAAGAACAGATTGATTTGTTTCTTGAATTACAAAAAAGAGGATCATTAGAAGCAGGATTTTTAGCTTTTCTATCTTTAACAGCTATTGGTTTCTCTAGAAGAAAACCAGAAAAATTATTTGAAGCGAGAAAAATTTTAAAGAAACTAAATTTATCTGGTCTTGATTCAATGCCTCTAGTTGGTTGTTTAGATTTGCTTTTAGCTGATGTAGATCAGGCCTCTGCAAGGTTTTCAAGTAGTTCTGATGAAAATTTACGAGATTGGCTTAATAGTTATCCTGGAAATAAGTTAGAAGCGATATGTATTTTCTGTAAAAATTGGTTAATGAATGATGTTTTAGTTGGGTATAGAGACATTGACTCAACAGAGGTCGATTTAGATTCATGGTTTGAAGATAGAGAAATTCAAGAATTTATTGAAAAATTAGAAAAGAAATCAAATAAAATTTCAATTAGATCAAACTTTCAGAACCAACAGATTGAGAAGGAATCTCCAAAAAAAACTACTGAAGAATTTGATAATTTATTGGATAATATTGATGAAAGGAAACTACCTTGGCCTGGTGGTATAAAACAAGATTATGAAAAGGTTGAGATCAAAGAAAACGAGTTCAATGAGGATTACATTAAGAAAAAACCAATAGAGTTTTATAATTTTTTAATTGAAAAAATTGCCGAATTAAAGTTTAGTTTTGGGGAATTCTTGAAGGAGAAAGAGATTATTAATCGGTCACCTTACTTAATTTATATTTATGCGTTTTTGATTTTATTTGCATTTGGTATTGGAATTGGATTTTTAAGAAATAATTTAAAAAAGTCAATTCAGGAGGAAGCTATTACTGAAAAATCTTTAATTGCAATAGATAAAAATCAAAAGATAAGTGAGAAAGATATTATGCAAGAAATAAGTAAAAATCCTTCAATCAAATTGAAATCTATTCCTGAGAAATCTACTTCAATTATTTCCAATGAATTCAAAGAACTTAATTCCCCTTCACCTTCTTTGGAGGATGTTAAGAATTTAATTAATGGATGGCTTATAAGTAAAAGTAATTACTTGGCAGGAAAGAGTGAAATTAATCTTTCTAGGATTGTTAGTAAAGGTTTGATTGATCGAACAATCGAAGAAAGACAGAACGATATCAAGAAGGGAATTTATAAGGAAATTAATTCCCAAATACGTGAGATTGATTTGGAATCGCAAACTTCATCTCGGATAGTTGTTTTAGTAGAATTGGATTATCTAGAGAAGTTAGTAAAGAATTCGGGAGAATTAGTTAATGAAACATCATTAAATCCCCTTAAAGTTAAATATATTTTAGGTTTTTCAAATAAATCTTGGAAGTTGGTTGATTTCGTGAGCGGCTTGTAATTACAAACTTCAAGATCATCTATAATAATTAAAATTACCTTATAAAAATGTTTGATGAACTCTCTTCACGCTTTGAAGACGCAGTAAAGGGTTTAAGAGGCGAAGCAAAAATTAGTGAAAATAATATTAACGATGCCTTGAAGGAGGTAAAAAGAGCCCTTCTTGATGCAGATGTTAGTCTTTCTGTAGTAAAAGAGTTTATATCAGATGTCAAGGATAAAGCAATTGGAGAAGAAGTAGTTAGGGGTGTAAACCCAGGTCAAAAGTTTATTGAAGTTGTAAATAAAGAATTGATTAACATTATGGGGAATGAAAATTCTCCATTAAAGGCGAATGAAAATAGACCTACAGTCATTTTGATGGCTGGACTACAGGGGGCTGGTAAAACAACTGCAACAGGAAAATTAGGACTTTATTTAAAGGAAAAAGATAAAAAAGTTCTTTTGGTTGCTGCAGATATTTATCGACCAGCCGCTGTAGAGCAGCTTAAAACATTGGGAAGTCAATATGACTTGGAAGTTTTTTCAGCTAAAGAAAAAAATAGCAAACCAGAAGAGATAGCAAAGCAAGCATTGAATTTTGCTAGTGAAAATGATTTTAATTCGATAATTATTGATACCGCTGGAAGATTGCAAATTGATGATTCCATGATGAGTGAAATGGTTCGAATAAAAGAAGTTTCTAATCCTGATGAGGTTTTGCTTGTTGTTGATTCAATGATTGGGCAAGAAGCTGCAGACTTAACAAAATCATTTCATGAAAAAGTAGGAATTACAGGGGCAATATTAACTAAGTTGGATGGTGACTCAAGAGGCGGAGCTGCTTTATCAATAAGAAAAATAAGTGGTAAACCAATCAAATTTATAGGTGTAGGTGAAAAAATAGAGGCATTGCAACCATTTCATCCAGAGAGAATGGCTAGCAGAATATTAGGCATGGGCGATGTATTGACACTTGTTGAAAAAGCACAAAAAGAAGTTGAACTTGCTGATGCAGAAGCGATGCAAAAGAAACTTCAAGAAGCGACATTTGATTTTAATGATTTTGTAAAGCAAATGAGATTAATTAAAAGAATGGGTTCACTTGGTGGATTGATTAAATTGATTCCTGGAATGAATAAAATAGATGATGGGATGATAAAAGATGGAGAAGATCAACTTAAAAAAATAGAATCTATGATCTCGTCAATGACTCTTGAGGAGAAACAAAAACCCGAAGTTCTTGCCGCTCAACCCTCAAGAAGACAAAGAATCGCTCAAGGTAGCGGTTATGCAGCAAGAGATGTAGATAAAGTTTTAGCCGATTTTCAAAGAATGAGAGGTTTTATGAAACAAATGTCTAATGGCGGAATGCCAGGAATGGGAGGAATGCCAGGCATGGGAGGAATGCCAGGAATGGGAGGAATGCCAGGAATGGGAGGAATGCCAGGAATGGGAGGTATGAGTGGTAATAAGCCAATGAAAAAACAAAAAAATAATAAAAAGAAAAAAGGTTTTGCCGATTTATAGTTTCTATATTTTTACCTTTAAATGATATTATTATTAAAAATACATTAATTTACGATGATTAAATTGCGCCTTAAGCGCTTTGGAAAGAAAAAAGAGGCAAGTTTCAGAATTGTTGCATGCAACAGTACTTCCAGAAGAGATGGTAGACCACTGCAAGAACTAGGTTTTTATAATCCAAGAACTAAGGAAACCAGGCTTGACACAGAAGCTTTAAGAACAAGACTTACTCAGGGTGCTCAGCCAACTGATGTTGTGAGAACTTTATTAGAAAAAGGAGGGTTATTAGAGAAAACAGTAAGACCCTCTATCGCAATTGGTAAAGCAAAGTTAGAGAAGTCAAAATTAGCTAAGGCTAAAACCAAAGACGAAGAAACTGATAGTAGTAAAGTTGAAAGCGAGGGTAATCAAGCTGAAAGCTAGTGAGTTGATAAATTTTTATTCTTATTCAATAACTAGATGAAGGAAGTTTCCAAAACTGGTCACTTCAAAATAGATTTGCCAAGCTCTGATGCCGCTACAGCTTTGTCCGGACCTGGAAATTCTTTCTTAAGAAAATTTGAGTCTCTTACAGGGGTTTCTTTAACTATAAGAGGCTTACAACTTGAGATGAACGGTGTCATATCTAAAATTGAGAGAGCCTCAGCATTAGTAGAACTAACAAGACCAATTTGGGAACAAGGTTTAGAAGTCCCAGAGGTAGATCTTAAAGCGGCCTTAAGTTCTTTAAATATGGGTGAATCGTCCTCACATGCTGAACTAGGAAAAAAAATTCTTGCGCGTTCCAAAGAGGGAAGATATTTAAGACCAAGAACTATAAGGCAAAAAGAATATGTTGAATCAATTGAAAACTTTGATCTTACCTTTGCGATTGGTCCAGCTGGAACTGGTAAGACATTTTTAGCAACTGTTTGCGCGGCACGACTATTGAACGAGAAAAAAATTGAAAAAATTGTTTTAACCAGACCAGCTGTAGAAGCTGGTGAAAGTTTGGGATTCCTACCTGGTGATTTGCAACAAAAAGTAGATCCATATTTAAGACCCCTATTTGATTCTTTACATAGTATTTTCGGGATTGACAGAACAAATTCGTTAATTGATAAGGGAATTATTGAAGTTGCTCCTTTGGCATTTATGAGAGGCAGAACCTTAGATAATTCCATGATTATCCTAGATGAAGCACAAAATACTACCTGCTCTCAAATGAGAATGTTTTTGACCAGATTAGGAGAGAGATCAAAAATGATTGTAAATGGAGATATTACACAAATTGATTTAAAAAAAGATCAGGAAAGCGGCCTCATCGAAGCATCGAGAATTTTCTCTGAAACTCAAGGTATAAAATTTTGTTATTTAACTGTTGAAGATGTAGTTCGTCATCCTTTAGTTCAGAAAATTATTGAGGCTTATCAATAACTTCATAACTCTGGAGATCCGTACCCTGAAATTTTAAAAATCGAGTAGAATTAAATCATGTTTAAAAAAGAAAATGCCAGCAAGTAGTAATTTCAATCAAGCAATTCGTGAAGCACAAACTAGTTCAATTATTGGACCTAATGTTGTTCAAAAAGCTTTACCTTACGTTGGTGGAGGTATGGTTTTAACTTCTTTAGGCGTTTTAGCAGGTGTCTCACTAATAGCAACAAATCCTGGGCTTTTCCAGCCTCTTTCAATTGTTGCATTAATTGCAGAATTGATTTTGTTTTTTATAGCCACAAGTGCTGCAAATAATGCAAATAATGCGAAGGCCCTACCCTTGTTGACAGGATTTAGTTTGTTAACTGGATTCACCTTAAGTGGAATAGTTGCTTTAGCAATAGGAACAATTGGTATTGGTTCGGTTGGAACAGCCGCATTAGCCACTGGTATAACTTTCGTTATTGCCTCTTACACTGGCCAAAGAATGAGTGACAGCGTTGGTCAAGCACTAAGCGGAGTAGTTGGTCTTGGATTGATAGGTCTGCTTATAGCAATGTTTGTCCAATTAATTGGAGGGTTCTTTGCTCCAGGAGTTTTTGGAAGTTCAGGACTCGAATTGATAATTGCAGGATTTGGAACTGTCTTATTTGTTGCAATGTCTTTTGTTGATTTCTATACAATGCCAAGAAGATACAACGATGATCAATACCTTGCAGGCGCTTTAGGTATGTATCTAACTTATATAAACCTTTTTGTTTTTATTTTGAGATTAATGATTGCATTACAAGGCGGTGGAAGAAGAGACTAAACACATTTCGCAAATAACTAACTTTAAGCGTAGATTTGTTTCTACGCTTTTTTATTGGGCGATATCAAGAATTTGTTTTTTTATAAATTCCTTTTGCTCCGAGTCATACTTTACTGAAGTATCAAAACTATTGCCCATAACATCTAAGTCTCTAAGGACTTGATTGACAGACTTTGTAACTGACTTAGTTTCTAGCAGTCTTAAAATAGCCTTACATCTATCTGATATGTTTTCTGATGTTATCTCATATTCATGATTATTATCTCTTCGATGAATAATAATTTGAGCGGAACTCATTATTAAATTTTTTACTACTATTTCTGTTACAGCATCTCCACCTTCGTTCAGTTTGTAAATTAGTGAAAAAGGAAGTTTATCTAACAAAAAACAATCTTTATCTGATAAAGCGTATGCAAAAAATCCTCTAAGTCCATTTCTTGTTTTAGTTAGTTCTGCGATTCTATCTGCTAAAACCTCTTCGCTGAGTAAATCTTCACCCCACTCTTTGCACCACTGTGCTGATATGTTAATTGCTTGTGTGAACGAAGCTTCTTTTAAATTTATGGTTTTTTTTTTCATTTTTGATCAGAATTTTATTATTGATGCATTAAAAGTCTTTGGCCAATTATAGATCTGGGTTTGTAACTTTACTAGGAAGGCCAAATGTGGGTAAATCTACTTTAATAAATAAATTGATTGGAGAAAAAATAACAATTACTTCTCCAATAGCGCAAACTACTAGAAATAAATTAAAAGGAATACTTACTACAGACAATGGGCAAATAATTTTTGTTGATACGCCAGGTGTTCATAAACCTCATCATCGACTTGGAGAAATATTAGTAAAAAACGCAAAATCTGCAATTAATGGAGTTGATATGGTGATTTTTGTAATTGATTCAAGTGAAAAACCTGGTAGAGGTGATGAATATATTTTGAACTTTTTAATCGCAAATAAAACTGAGTTTATTGTGGCATTAAATAAGTGGGATTTGGTTAATAAAGAATTTAGGAATTTACGATTAGATCAATATAGAAGATTTTTTGGAATTAATAGAAACTTTCAAACTGTAAGTGCCTCTGAAGGAGAGGGATGTTCTGAACTAGTCGATATGGCTCTTAATTTTCTTCCAGAGGGACCAAAACTTTATGGCGAAGAGACGATTTGCGACCAACCATTAGATAACTTATTATCTGACTTAGTAAGAGAGCAGGTATTAAAAAATACAAGAGAAGAGGTGCCTCATAGTGTCGCAGTAAAGATAGAAAAGAGAGAGGAAATGAAAAGAAAAAATGGCAAAGTTTTCACAGCAATTTTGGCTACCATTATTGTTGAAAGATCAACACAAAAAGGCATTCTTATTGGAAAGAAAGGATCAATGTTAAAAATTATTGGTCAGTCAGCAAGATCAAATATGTCTAAATTAATTGATGGTCCAGTTCACCTAGAGTTGTTTGTGAAAGTTATTCCAAATTGGAGAAAAAAAGAATCAAGGTTAATTGAGTTTGGTTATGAGGAAGATTTCTAGATGTGTTGTTTTAATTTTGATGTAATTACTTTGTTCCCTAAAGCTTTTGAGTTAGTAAATAATTTAGGGGTAATAACAAAAGCTCTAGATAAGAATTTGATCGATGTAAATTTACATGATTTAAGAGAGTATGGAGAAGGTTCTTACAGACAAGTAGACGATAAGCCTTATGGAGGAGGAGCAGGCATGGTATTAAAACCTGAACCTATTTACAAGGCATATGAATCAATAAGAAAATTACCAAATAGTAAAACTTTGCTTATGACACCACAGGGTAAAGTTTTAAAGCAAAAGGATCTTGCGAGATGGTCTACTTTAGATCAAATAATAATTATTTGTGGTCAATATGAAGGTTTTGATGAAAGGATTAGATGTTTAGCTGATGAAGAGATATCGATAGGTGATTATGTCCTTTCTGGAGGTGAAATACCTGCTATATCAATAATTAATGGTTTGACTAGGTTATTACCAGGGACTCTTGGTGATCCAGATTCCTTAGTTGATGAGAGTCATAATTCCTCTTTATTAGAATATCCTCAATACACAAGGCCTTTAACTTTTAAAGATATGAAAGTGCCAGATATTTTAGTGAGCGGTAATCATGAAGAGATTAAATCGTGGAGAAGAAAAAAAAGTTTTGAAAGAACATTGGAGAGAAGAAGTGACTTAATTTCAAATGAAAACTACAAAAAATCCCCACAAAGTAAGAGAATAATAAAAGAAAATAATCAATTCATGAAATTTAGAATAGGAAATGGATACGATATTCACAGACTAGTAGAGGATAGAGATTTAATTATTGGAGGTGTAAAATTACATCACCCTGAAAGTTTAGGATTGGATGGACATAGTGATGCTGATGTTTTAAGTCACTCAATAATGGATGCATTATTGGGGGCTCTTTCGTTGGGCGACATAGGAAAGTATTTTCCCCCATCTGATCAAAAATGGAAAAATGCTGATAGCTTGTTTTTGTTATCAAAAGTAATTGACTTGATAAGACAAGATGGTTGGGAAATAAATAATATTGATAGTGTTCTTGTTGCTGAAAGGCCAAAAATCATGCCACATATCAAACTAATGAAAAAAAATATTTCTGAAATTTTAAATATTGATGAAAATTTAATTGGAATTAAAGCAACCACGAATGAAAAATTGGGTCCAGAAGGGAGAGAAGAGGGTATAAGTTGCCATTCAGTAGTTCTTCTTGAGAAAAAATGAGATTTAATTTAAATTTGAAAAAAAAAATTCAAAGATTTTGTTTATTATTAATTTGCTTAGTAGTTTTAATTTTTCAATCTGATATTCCCAATTTAAAAGCTCATACAATGGATAATTTTCAAAGTGAAATGGTCATAGAGGAATTAAGACTTAAAGTACCTGCTGAAGTAAAAGCAGCTTGGCTAAATGCTGAAAAAGAAATATGGGAGCCATGGTTATCTTCTCAAGATGGTTTTTTGGGTAGACAATTATTTTGGGATAAAGAAAAAGAAGAAGCTTTAATATTGGTAAATTGGAAAAGTAAGAAATTATGGAAAAGCATACCAATGTCAGAAGTAAATGTAGTTCAACAAAAATTTGAAGATAATGTTAAAGCTGCTCTAAATGTAGGCGATAATCCTTTTGAATTGATTTATGAGGGAGAATTAGATAAACAAAGATGAATTTTGATATCAAGTTTGATTTTCAAAGAAGAGATAGGCTTGGACTCATTGAGGCTATTTGGGGGCAAGATAAGAGTATCGACCAATTAGAAAGATTATGTGGAAATGTATTAAGTAAAAATGAAGTTGTTTTCATCACTAGGATTAATAGTGAAAAGGCTAATTACCTTTTAGATCTGTATGAAGATGCACGATTCCATGAAGAAGCAAATTGCCTAACAATTGGGAAAAGTTTTAATAAAATAATTACGAATAAAAAAGTTGCCATAATTTCAGGCGGCTCCAGCGATTTGGCCGTAACACTTGAAGCAAAACTAGCGCTCGAAATTTATGGAGTGAATTGTCAATCTTTTATAGATGTTGGAGTAGCAGGACTTCATCGATTGATGAGTCAGTTAGAAGAAATTAATAAATATGATGTATTAATAGTTTGTGCTGGAATGGAAGGAGCTTTGGCGACTGTTGTGGGCGGATTGTTGGCTCAACCGATAATTGCAGTACCTGTTTCAGTAGGATACGGCGTTAGCAAGGATGGAGAAACTGCTTTAAATAGTATGTTGTCAAGCTGTTCTCCAGGTATCGCAGTTATGAATATAGATAATGGTTACGGAGCAGCAATGGCGGCTCTAAGAATTATTAAAAGTATTTCCTAAATAATCACTTCTTTTCTATTTCTAATAGGTTTTCTATCCATAAATTTAATTGTTTTGATAACATTCCTTCCTCTCTCATTTTGATAGCTTTTATCACGACTTCTGTATTTACCCACTCTGGAAATCTTTTCGGCATATGTTTTATAGTTGGTAACTATAATTTGGGGCAAATTTTAAAAAAAACAAGATCTAAGTAACAAATTTAATCTTTTATGTTTGTTTTTGTACCTAATCTAGAAAGCTCAGATGAGGTATGTTCACTTTCTACATTTTTTAATCTTTCAATCAGCTCGGAGAGATCTTTATGTGCTAACTCCCCATTTCGCTCCCATTTTAGAGATCTTGAGTTGCTATCAATTTTTTCTTTCATTGTTAAATTTAAGTATTAAAAATATAAAACGAAAAAAGGAGAAATTTGGTTATTGTTTCAAGCCTAAACTTAAAAAAATATGAAGATTTTTAATACATTAAATATTTTTCTTTTATCCGCCACCAACTATTGAAACAATTTCTAAATTGTCGCCATCTTTAAGCTTCACTTTTTCCCATTTCTTTGAATTTATAATTAAGTTATTTAACTCTACGACGATTGTGTTAGGTTTATATCCCATATGGTGAAGAGCTGTTGATAGTAGTCCATTTTCTTGATCGAGTTCTATTTTTTTTTCTTCTCCATTTACTCTAATTTTCATTA
Organism: uncultured Prochlorococcus sp.; assembly: GCA_902594875.1. Classification (GTDB taxonomy): domain Bacteria; phylum Cyanobacteriota; class Cyanobacteriia; order PCC-6307; family Cyanobiaceae; genus Prochlorococcus_A. Next base: position 27,826 of record CACJNU010000015.1, on the reverse strand, counting down.
GACAACTCTTTTAATATCATAATAGCGTCTTCTTGAGGATCTTCAGAATTCATTAATTCCGAAACTAAAGCAACTTTTTTAAATCCATTGCTTTTTAAATTTGATATATTGTTTGATTTAATTCCACCGATAGCAAACCAAGGAATATCTAAATCTTTTGTTAATGTTTTGATATTTTCAATACCTATGGGTTTTTTGTTCTTCTTTGTTGTGGTTTCAAATACTGGTCCTATTCCTATGTAATCACAACCCTCCTTAAGAGCATTTGAAATATCAATTGCATTATTTGCACTTACACCAACAATTTTTGAATATCCTAATAGTTTTCTTGCGGTTTTTAAATCCAAATCGTCTTGACCAAGATGAATTCCATCTGCATCAGATGCTAGAGCTATATCAAGTCTATCGTTAACGATAAACAAAGAATTATATCTTTTACATAGATTTCTAATCTGAATAGCTTCTTTAAGATGATCTTTATCGGTCCCCGTTTTAAATCTATGTTGAATGATCCTTACTCCTGCAATTAAAATTTCTTCTATTATTTCTAATAAATTATCCTTTTGATCTGTGATTACATATAAGTCGTTCTCTATTAATATTTTCTCCGATTTCTTACGTTTGCTTAAACTTAATAACTCTACCTCTATGGTGTAAATTTCATATCTAATGTCAGAAGCAATTTTTGAAAGCTCATGATTATGTGGCCTTGAGAATTCTTCTATGACTCTTAAAGCTTCTTGAACTCTGCCTGAATTAGAACATATAATTTGCTCAGAGGTTTTTCTGTTCATCTGCTCTTGATGAGTCAATCCTTTGGATATGTCCTCAATATGATTTCTAGATTGTTTATAAATTTCTAAATGTTTCCCCCCTAAAATTTGTCTAAAATTTTTAATCCTTTCAACATATCTTCTCTGTCCTAGCCCAAATCTAGCCCAATCCTCTAATACTCTTAGTCCTTCTCTAGCTCTGTCCAGATTAGCGTCAATAATTTGATAATTTCTTAAATCTTCAGTATTTGTAGAATTGGAATTTAGCATTTGTAATTTATTTTTTTTTGTTTTTAAAAATTCTGAGGGCATTATCTCTATCTTTTTTAATTTGATTAGAAAGTTGATCTATATTCTTAAACTGGATTTGCGATCTAAGTTTTTCAACTGGTTCTACGGATAGATTTAAACCATAAAGATCGATATCTTTATTTATTAAATGAACTTCAACTGCAGATGGTAATAAAGGATTTATTGTTGGTTGAGAGCCAAGATTCATAACAGATTCAATTTTTTGATTGGAATTTTCAATAGTTGTCCAAGCTGCGTAGACTCCTTCTCCAGGTAAAAATTTTCTGCCATCTATTTCAAGATTTGCGGTTGGCCATCCTAGACCTTTCCCAATCCCTTTACCATTAACAACCTTCCCATTAAAACTATAAGGCCTATTAAGCATTTTGAAAGCATTTTTCAGATCACTTTTATCTAATAAATCTCTTATTCTGCTGCTACTTATTCTACCTTTTTTGTCTTCTAGAATTGGAGTAATCTTTAATTTTATATCAGTATCTTTAATTGTGTTTTTTATGGTATTTATGTCTCCACTTCTTCTAAAACCAAATTTAAAATTAGCTCCTACAGAAATGTTTTTTGCTTGTAATTGATTTATCAAAATATCTCTTACGAATCTTTCTGCACTTAATTTAGATAGTTTCTGATCAAAAGGAATTAGAACTAATTGTTCAATTCCAAGATCTTCAAGAATAGGTAGTTTTTCGTTAGGGAGATCAAGTCTGAGACGTGTCTCTTTGTATAGCACTTCTCTGGGATGAGGCCAGAAACTTGCAATTGTTGGGGTATGTTGATTTTCTTCAACTACACTTTTAATTAATTTTCTGTGGCCAGCATGTAGGCCATCAAAACTTCCAATAGCTATTGAAGTAGGATTCTTAACTTCAGATGGCGATATTAAAGAGATCAAAAGATTACGTGCAATTTTATGATTTTGATGGCAAATTTGAATAGATTATAGTTTATTCAATCAAATGAATGTCTGACAAAATTGATTTTCAGTCCCTTTCATTTGGAATGCGGCGCATTGGATGGATACGCTTTTGGGTTCAATCCATTTTAGGCGTTGTTGTTGCAGCTGTTTTGCTTTTTTCAAATGTTGTAAATAATAGCGAAGGACAGCTTGGCTTAGCGCCTGGCTTATCACTTACAACAATATCCTTGATTTTACTTCTTTTTAGTCTTTGGCAAGGTTGGTTAATAGTTAGAACAGGAAGAGCAATCGCAAGTAACGCAAGACCCTCAAGAGGACAAACCGGTAAATTGATAAAAAGAGGACTAATAGCAGACTTATTAGGAATTTTGTTTGGATTAATTGGATATCAAGCTCTTATGGGTGCCTTATTTATACAAGCATCCTCTCAAACAACTGGACAATTGATAACAGCGACATCTGATATCCCAATTACTGGATTAGAAATATTATCAGTTCTCAGTAACACACAAGTTATTGCTGCTCATTTTTTTGGTCTTTGCTTTTCTTTATGGCTTTTAAGAAGGATTTACAAATGAATTATTAATTTTAGGTAAGTCATCTAAATTACCCCTCCAAAATAAATCTGGTTCTACAGGTGTAAGAGATATTTTATTGTCTTGTATTTGAGATACATCACTGGGCCAGTTTTTTGGGCCGTAACCTTTTGCTTTAAGATCTAAAACTACCTCACCGGCCAACCAATAATAATCGTCTCCCCTTGGGTCTTCCCTTTTAGAAAATTGATTTTTATATTTTCTTACTGACAATCTTGTCCAGGATAATTCTTTTATTTTGCTTTTCTCGCAAGGAGGTATATTCAAGTTTAATAAAAGAGAAGATGGCCAATTGTCGTTAATAGCTTGTTCGGCAATATTCATTGCAATTTCTCCAGCAAATTCAAAATTTTTCCATTTAAAACTAGCAACACTTATTGCCATAGAAGGAACATTTTCTAAAGTGCCTTCCATAGCTGCAGCGACAGTGCCTGAACAAAAAATGTCTGTCCCTAAATTGGGTCCGTGATTTATTCCGGATAGTACCAGATCAGGTTTTTGATCTAAGATTTCAGATAGTGCTAATTTGACACAATCAGCAGGTGTGCCGGAACATCCCCAAGCTTCAATACCCTCTCCAAATAATTCGTCAGCTTTTTCCACTCTTAATGGGGATTGTAAAGTAAGACCATGACCAGTAGCTGATCTTTCTTGGTCAGGACATACTACTTTTACCTTATGTCCCCTTTTTTGGGCTGATTTTGCTAGAGCTCTTATCCCTGCTGCGAAAACACCATCATCATTGCTAATTAATATTTTTAACGGTTTCATTAATCAAGACATTTTATTTGTGGACGATATTTAAGTAAGATAAAGCAATACTTATTTTTACTATATCAGTGAGTCAAATTGAATCATTAAGTCAAATTGAGGAAAAACTTAATAATCTTTCTCTAACAGCAAAAAATAATATAGATAATTCTAATACTCATGAAGAACTGGATCAATTGAGAGTTTCTTTGCTAGGCAAAAAAGGTGATTTATCAATTATTTTGAAAACAATGGGTCAATTATCTGCTACTGATAGACCAATTATTGGCCAGAAGGCAAATTTAATAAAGATAAATTTGCAAGAACTAATAACTGAAAGAAAAAATAAACTAAACAACGAAGCCTTAGATAAAAAGATTAATAAAGAAAAAATTGATGTAACTATCCCTTCAATTGGAACACCCCCTGGGAATAAACATCCTTTGATTTCAACTCAAGACGAAATAATAGATATTTTTTGTGGTTTAGGATACTCAGTTGAAAGTGGTCCTGAAATAGAAACTGATTTTTATAATTTTGAGTCTCTCAACATACCCAAAAATCATCCTGCAAGAGATATGCAGGATACTTTCTACTTAGATGAAAATCGACTTTTAAGGACCCATACTTCTCCAGTTCAGATAAGGTACCTAGAGAAGAACCCCCCTCCAGTAAGAATTATTGCTCCTGGGAGAGTATATAGGCGAGATGCAGTAGATGCTACTCATTCCCCTGTATTTAATCAGGTTGAGGTTTTATGTATCGATCAAGACATTAATTTTAGTCATTTAAGAGGAACAGTTCTTACATTTTTAAAGGCCTTTTTTGGAGATATTCCTGTAAGATTTAGAGCTAGTTATTTCCCATTTACTGAACCTTCAGCAGAAGTAGACGTCCAGTGGAAAGGTAAATGGTTAGAAGTAATGGGTTGCGGAATGGTTGATCCAAAGGTCTTAGAAAAATTAGGAATAGATTCTGAGAAATGGACTGGTTTTGCAGCAGGATTAGGAGTTGAGAGATTTTGTATGGTGAGACATCAGATCGACGACATTAGAAAATTTTATACAAATGATATAAGATTCTTAGAACAGTTCTAATAGTATTTAATTTTAAATTAGGATTGTCCAACAAATTAGTTTAAGATAGTCCTAGTTTTAATTTTTTGATTGGTACGTAAAGCAGGACTAATCGTTAATGATGGAAAGGAACTAGCTGTTCAAACTGCAACTTCTGTTCAAAAAAAATTGGAAAAATCTAATTTTGAAGTTGTAAGAGTTAGTAGCTCTGGAGGGATGGTTGGGTTCGCAAATCCTGATCAACATGTTCGTCCTTTGGGATATACGAATTGTGTCCCTGAGGGGTTTGATTCATCAATGGAATTTGCAATAGTTCTTGGCGGAGATGGGACTGTACTTTCTGCTGCAAGGCAAACGGCACCCGCTAAAATTCCAATTCTTACAATAAATACTGGTCATTTAGGATTTCTTGCGGAAGCTTACTTATCTAATCTAGATGAGGCTATAGATAAAATAATTGCTGGAAATTGGGATATTGAAGAAAGAACTTGCTTTATTATTAGTGTAATGAGGAATGATCAGAGGAGATGGGAGTCTCTTTGCCTTAATGAGATGGCTCTTCATAGAGAACCTTTAACAAGTATGTGTCACTTTGAGATTTCTATAGGGCGTCATGCGCCTGTGGATATTTCAGCTGATGGAGTAATTTTATCTACCCCAACTGGTTCTACTGCATATTCTCTGAGTGCTGGAGGACCAGTTATTACACCTGACTGTCCAGTAGTACAATTAACTCCAATTGCGCCACATTCATTGGCCTCGAGGGCACTAGTTTTTAATGATTCAGAACCAGTAACTGTTTTCCCTGCAACTCCTGAAAGGTTGGTAATGGTTGTTGATGGAAATGCTGGTTGTTATGTTTGGCCTGAAGATAGAGTTTTAATAAGAAAAAGTAAACATTCAGTAAAGTTTATTCGACTTGAAGATCATGAATTTTTCCAAGTTTTAAGAAATAAACTAGGTTGGGGGTTGCCCCATGTGGCTAAACCTAACAAATAACAATTATTTGAATTTATTTTTTCCCTTTTAATAGAAAAACAGGATTATTTGGTTCTAATCTAATTCCATCTGCAATACTTAAGCTTTTATAGGTCTGAATTAAATTTAAATTTGTTTTGAAATTTTTATCTTCTAATTCCTCTTTCAATTCTTTAATAGTTTGAAAGTCAATTATTGGGATAACGATAATATCTCCAATACTCATCCACTGATCCATCGCATTAATAATTTGAAGTTTAGTCTTTTTATCACACCCTCCAATTACTAATCTATTAGGTTTTTCAAAAGGACTTAAATTTTTTGTATTCAATATATTATTTATGTCTTCTTCACAAATAAATTTTGGTTTAACGCCAAGCCTTTCTGAGTTTTCTAGTATTAGTGCTTTTGATCCAAACCTTTTATCGATACAAAACAAATCTAAGTAAGGCCTTAATTTTAATGCCTCTAACCCAATTGACCCACAACCTGCTCCTATATCCCATATTACGCCATTTTTTGGGAGCTCTAGATCAGCTAAGATTTGAACACGAACCTCCCTTTTAGTTAATAAGTTTGGTCTATCATCAAAAGTCTTAAAAATATGGTCACTGATTCCGAACAGAGGGAGATTATCATTTGAGTAATTTTTCTTTGTTTTTGAAAGAACAACAATGTTCAAACTTGATATATCAGAGGGTAATGATTCTTTAAGATTTAATTTTCTAATATTTTCTTTGTCGAAGCCTATTTCTTCACAGAGCCAAAAATCATAGAAGTTAATTAGATTTAATTCTGATAAGTTTTCTTTGATTATTTCTAAACTCTTCTTATTTGAATCTGTAATAATAGCCAAACTTGAAGGCCTTGCTTTAAGAGCTTCAACTAACTTGGTTGAATCTCTGCCATGAATACTTACACAAACAGTATCCTGCCACGGAATCTTTAAATTACTAAATGCTAATTGAATGCAAGTATTTGAAGGGTAGAAATTTAATTCATCTTTTGAAAAATTTTCTAGTAATATTCTCCCAATTCCAAACCAAAGTGGATCACCTCTAGAAATTAAAATAACATCAGTTTTTTGAGATCTAAGCCAGTTAATAAGTTCGTCATTACTTTTGGTCGAAAAAAATGATTTCTTTTTTAATAAACTATTTTTGCTCCATGATTTAATTTCTTCAAAATATGAAATTGGAACTGCAATATTTGCTGTTTCTAAAAATAGATTTTGTAACTTGCAAGATAGATCCTCAAATTTAAAAGAATTAATCCCAATTACATGAATTTTTCTATTACCTTCAGTCATCAATATTTAATGAAATAGAACTAAATTGTTTGAATGTTTTATTAAATTATCTTATTATTATTCGAGTTATCATAGTAAATTAATTGTCTGAAAGGAGAAAGAGATTACATGATTTATTGTTAACTCTAATTAACAAAGATAGTGAATTTAAGTTTATTGAGGAAGATTCTAGCGATTTAACATCTAGCTATTCTGAAAAAGACTCTTTAAATTTATCTCGAGTTATAGAGAAAAATCGTAAAATAATAAAAAGATACCAAGCTATTGTAAGAACAGCTGTAACTCTAGATGCTCTGATGGATTCTGAAAATGAAGAAAATTACAAAATCAAATAAAAAAATTTTTTTAAAAGGAATATTACCTTTATTTTTACTATTATCTTTTATTTTTAACCCATTAAAAGTATCTGCAGAAGTTGCTGCAACAGAAATAAATGGGGAATTAATAAATGCTAGTAGTGAGTTTTTAAGGGACTTGGACTTTGAAACTTGGCAATTAGTAGCTTACAAATCACCTCTTTTTGAGGATAAATTAATCTTGAGAGTAATAGGATATCCAGGAAATCTCAGAATTGATCATCCCACTGACTTGAGGGTTAAATCAGGAAGAAAACAGTGGTTTTTAGATGATAAAACATTACTTAATGTGGAATTAGTAAATGATGGAAGACAAGCTGCTGCAGAATTTGACCTTGATGAATTAATACAAAATTTAGATAAAAATAGACCATTAAGATTATCTTTATCAGGAGTTTTTTCTGAGTTGCCTGTGCCTCCTTTCGTTGTCAAAGAGTGGAGATCAATAAACTGAATTTGATATTTGGAGATGTCTGAAAAAAATATAATCCATATAAAGTGGATGAAAAGAGCAATTTTTTTGGCTTCATTAGGCAGTAATACAACGAGCCCTAACCCTCGTGTGGGGGCAGTGATACTTGATAAGAATGGAAGCCTTATTTCAGAAGGGTTTCATTTTATGGCAGGCATGCCTCATGCAGAGGTAATGGCCTTTAATAATTTAAAAAAGGATGCTAAAGGTGGAACTATGTATGTCAATCTTGAACCTTGTTGCCATCATGGTAAAACACCTCCATGTGTAGAAAAAGTTATATCTTATGGGATAAAAAAGGTATTTATATCTATTGAAGATCCTGATAAAAGAGTCTCTGGTAAAGGCATTAAACGGCTAAAAGAGGCTGGAATAGAAGTCTCCTTAGGATTATGTAAAAAAGAATCCTTAGACTTAAATAAGGCTTTCATTTATAGGAATATTACAAAAAAAGCATTTGGTGTTCTTAAATGGGCAATGAGTATTGATGGGAGAATAGCTTTAAAAAATGGAAAAAGTAAATGGATTACTAATGAAGAATCAAGGTCATTAGTTCACTCTTTTAGAGCAGAATTTGATGCAATAATAATTGGGGGAAACACATTAAGAAGAGATAACCCACTTTTAACTACTAGAGGTTCCAAAAATCCTGAGCCTTTGCGAGTTGTTTTCACAAAAAGTTTAGATCTCCCTTCAAAATCTTATCTTTGGGATTGTAATAAGGCAAAAACTTTAGTTATATATGATTCTTCTACAGCAAATGAAAGCTACCTCGCAAGGATTCCGAAATGTGTAGAGGTTGAGAAGGTATCATCGGATAATCCAGAGTTAATTTCAAAAATACTTGCAAAAAGAGGTTGTAATAAAGTTCTTTGGGAATGTGGCCCTAGATTGGCTACCGCCGCTATTAAATCTAACTGTATTCAAGAATTAATTACTTTTATTGCTCCAAAAATTTTAGGTGGAGAAAAAAGTATGAATCCCTTTGGTGATTTTGAATTTAAAGAGATGCATGAAATTATTAAATTAAATGATTCTCAATTTAGTTTGATTGGGAACGATATATGCGTTAAGAGTTCATTTAAAAATAAATTTTTATAGGCTTTTCAATGGGTCAAAGTACCGTACGGTTCTTACCCAAATAAAACAATACGGATACGGAAACTCTTAGTTTAGTTTATAATAAGTTCAAATTTGTCCACAACTATGCCAATAAGACAAGACGATAATCAACCTAATAGAAGATTTGGAATTGTAAATATCATTTTGATAGGAGTTGGAGCATTACTTTTATTTAGTAGCCTCTTCCCTAATCAAAATATGCAAATCCCCAGAGTTCCATACTCATTATTTATTGATCAGGTTAATGATGGAGAAGTTAAGCGTGCATATATTACACAAGAACAAATTAGATACGAATTGAATGGAGCTGAAGAGGGAGCTCCCTCTGTTCTGGCTACAACTCCGATTTTTGATATGGATCTTCCACAGAGGTTAGAAAGTAAAGGAGTTGAATTCGCCGCTGCGCCTCCCAAAAAACCTAATTTCTTTTCGACCATATTGAGCTGGGTTGTACCTCCTTTAATTTTTATCCTTGTTCTGCAATTTTTTGCTAGAAGAAGTATGGGCGGTGGAGGAGCTCAAGGAGCTTTAAGCTTCACTAAAAGTAAAGCAAAAGTTTATGTACCTGACGACGAGTCAAAAGTGACATTTGCAGATGTTGCAGGAGTTGATGAAGCTAAAGATGAATTAACAGAAATAGTTGATTTCTTAAAAAAACCCGAAAGATATACTGATATTGGAGCGCGAATACCAAAAGGAGTTCTCCTAGTAGGCCCTCCTGGAACAGGAAAAACTCTTCTCTCAAAGGCAGTTGCTGGTGAAGCAGAAGTTCCATTCTTTATTATTTCAGGCTCTGAATTTGTGGAACTTTTTGTAGGTGCTGGGGCCGCTAGAGTAAGAGACTTATTCGAGCAAGCCAAGAAAAAAGCTCCTTGCATAATCTTTATTGACGAATTAGATGCTATTGGTAAAAGCCGTTCAGGATCTATGGGTGTAGTTGGGGGGAATGATGAAAGAGAGCAAACACTAAATCAGTTGCTTACTGAAATGGATGGTTTTGCTTCTACTGATAAACCTGTTATTGTTCTTGCGGCTACTAACCAACCAGAGGTTCTTGACGCAGCTTTACTAAGACCTGGTAGGTTTGACAGACAGGTTCTAGTTGATAGACCTGACCTGTCTGGTAGAAAAACAATTTTAGAAATTTATACCAAAAAAGTTAAATTAGCTGATTCAATAGATTTAGATTCAATTGCACAAGCTACAAGTGGCTTCGCTGGAGCTGATTTAGCTAATATGGTAAATGAAGCTGCTTTGCTTGCTGCCCGAGCTAAAAGAACAAGTGTTGAGCAACAGGATTTAAGTGAAGCCATAGAGAGAGTTGTAGCTGGCCTAGAAAAGAAGAGCCGTGTTTTGCAAGATGATGAAAAGAAAGTGGTTGCTTATCACGAAGTTGGTCACGCCATTGTTGGACATCTCATGCCGGGGGGATCAAAAGTTGCAAAAATTTCAATTGTTCCAAGAGGAATGAGTGCTTTGGGTTATACACTTCAACTTCCTACAGAAGAAAGATTTTTAAATTCTAAAGAGGAACTAAAAGGTCAAATAGCAACTCTTCTTGGAGGCAGATCTGCAGAAGAAGTTGTATTTGGGAAAATAACTACTGGAGCCTCAAACGATTTACAAAGAGCAACAGATATAGCAGAACAAATGGTTGGAACATTCGGAATGAGCGAAATTCTTGGCCCTTTAGCTTATGATAAACAAGGTGGAGGTCAATTTTTAGGTAACGGGAACAATCCCAGAAGATCAGTGAGTGATGCTACAGCGCAAGCAATTGACAAAGAGGTAAGGGATTTAGTCGATGATGCACATGAAACTGCACTTAAAATTTTGAGGAATAATTTACCACTTCTTGAATCGATTTCTCAAAAAATTCTTCAAGAAGAAGTTATAGAAGGCGAAGATCTTAAAACTCTCTTAGAAGAAACTAAGATGCCCGCATAGTGAAATTTATTTTTCATCGATAATAAGATGTTAAGACCAATCAAGCTTGCTAATAATAAATTTTTATCTTGTTTAGATATCTCAACTGAAGAGCTTGTTCACATTCTTGAGCTTGCAAAAAATTTAAAAAACAGAAATCTAAATATTGAATATAAAAATAAAGTATTAGGACTAATTTTTGACAAGTCATCAACTCGTACAAGAGTTAGTTTCCAAGTAGCAATGTCAAGACTTGGAGGAACAACAATTGACCTTAATCCAACAACATCGCAAATTGGTAGAGGAGAACCTATAAAAGATACAGCAAGAGTTCTTAGTAGATATTGCGATTTAATTGCTATAAGAACTTTTAATCATTCTGATCTTGAAGAATATGCAAAGTGGTCTACTAAACCAGTCATAAATGCTCTTACGGATTTAGAGCATCCATGTCAATCTTTAGCTGATTTTTTAACAATTAAAGAAGAATTTCATGATTTTAGAAATGTAGTTTTGACATTCATAGGAGATGGAAATAATGTTGCACATTCCCTAATTTTATGTGGGGCACTATTAGGTATTGAAGTAAGGATTGCATGTCCTGATAAGTATTTGCCAAATCCTTCTGTGATACAAAAAGCTCGAGAAATATATAAAAACGATAGTTTATTGAAAATCACTCATGATCCGTATACTGCTGTAAATGGGGCAAACGTTTTGTATACAGATGTATGGTCTTCAATGGGTGAAGAAAATCAAAAAGATGAGAAGGATAAAGATTTTGCTGGCTTTTCAATAGATAGTCATTTATTGAAAAAAGCAAATAAAGATGCAATTGTTTTACATTGTCTGCCGGCATACAGAAATAAAGAAATTACAAATGAAGTTATAGATTGTGAAAATAGTAGAATTTTTGAACAGGCTGAAAATAGATTACATGTGCAACAAGCACTTTTATCTTGCCTGCTTTCATAAAAGATACTTGCAATAACTTTTGAGGAGAGGTACAAATGTATTAGAGTACATTTGTTTTAGTGTTAAATTCTTCTGATGAAAATCTTTCTTACGCTCAGAACGAGCTTTATGAATGGATTAAAACTTACATACAAGATTTTCAACATAGCCCTTCGATAAGACAAATGATGCAAGCAATGGGACTCAAATCTCCAGCCCCAATTCAAAGTCGTCTAAAGCATCTGCAAGAAAAAGGATATATCTCGTGGCAAGAAGGAAAAGCAAGGACACTTCAATTAGTTGAAGATGTTACAGAAGGTATTCCTATTATGGGATCTGTAGCGGCAGGTGGATTGATAGAAACATTTTCTGATGTTAAAGAGAATTTAGATATTTCAGATATTTTAAAAAAGAGAGACGTTTTTGCTCTGACTGTAAATGGTGATTCCATGATAGATGCATGCATAGCTCATGGAGATATGGTTTTAATGGAACCCATTAAAGACTCTTATTCATTAAGGAATGGCACAATAGTAAGTGCTTTGGTACCTGGAATGGGAACGACACTAAAATATTTTTTTAAACGTGGCGAAAAAATATTTCTGGAAGCAGCAAATGCAGCATATCAGCCAATCGAATTAAATTTGGATGAGGTTGTTTTTCAAGGAAAGCTTTTAGCAGTTTGGAGAAAAATTTAAAACAAAAATTACTATTTAAATTGTTTTAAAAACTTATTGGTTTAAAGTTTCAACTTTTAGAAAAGTAATAATTTTATTAATCAATTTTTTGAAATATAAAGTTGATCCTATTTAAATATTTCTAACTCATCCTTCCATAGTTATCGTCAAATCTAAATATGTCATCTTCACCTATATAATCCCCACTTTGAATTTCAATTATCTTTAAATCTTCATTACCAAAATTAGACAATCTGTGTTTACTCCCAAGAGGAATATAGCAACTTTCATTCTCTTCAAGAATGATATCTTTCCCCTCTATTTCAATCTTGGCTGTTCCACTGACAACTATCCAATGCTCGGATCTATGATTATGCTTTTGGAGAGATAATTTGTGACCGATTTTGACATTAATAATTTTTACAAGCCATTTTTCATCTCTTACTAAAGATTCATAGTGCCCCCAGGGTCTATGAACTTTTTGATTAATTAATCCATATTTGCTTTTATCATTTTGTAATTTCTCTACGATACCTTTTATTTGTTGAGAGTTGTTTTTATTCGCAACTAGTATTGCATCACTACTATCAATTACTAATAAATCTTTCAGGCCAATACCTGCTATTAAGCGTTTTTCACTTCTTAAATAGCAATTTTTAATATCATTTGCAATTATGTTACCTTGAAGAACATTCCCTTTACTATCTTTTTTTGATATTTCCCAAATAGCTTCCCAGCTACCAATATCTTTCCAACCTACGTCCAATGGCAAAACGATACCTTCTTTTGTCTTTTCCATCACTGCATTATCAATAGATATATTCGGACAGTTACTGTATGGCTCTCTATTTAATCGAGTAAAATCCATATCATTAATGTTTCCGTGAAGCGACTCTTTACAAAGGTTGATTAATTGTGGATAGTATTTTTCTAACTCTTTTAAAATACTGCTTGCTTTAAATAAAAATATACCACTATTCCAAGTAAATCTTTTATCTTTAATAAATTTTTTTGCCGTTCTAAGATCAGGTTTTTCTATAAAAGCCACAATATTGGATCCTTCTATTTGATCTGTGTAGAGAGGTTTTTTTGACTTGATATAACCAAATCCAGTCTCTGCAGAATTTGGGTTAATACCAAAGGTTACTAGTTTTCCTTGTGAGGAATATTCAAGTCCTCTTTTAATAATGTCTATAAATTTATCCTCATCCTCAATTTGATGATCAGAAGATAATACTAATAAATTTCTGTCTTTTTTATTTTCTAATGCTTTTAATGCTGCAATAGCAATTGCGGGAGCTGTATTTTTGCCAAAAGGTTCTAAAATGATAGAGTTTGCTATTACGTTTATTTCTCTAATTTGTTCAGCAACAATAAACCTATGTTCTTCATTACAGATAAAAATAGGACTTACGATATTTTTAAGTTTATTTGTTCTTTGAATTGTGTTTTGAAGTAAAGTATTTCTATTTTGATTATTAAATGAAAGAAATTGTTTCGGAAAACTTTGTCTAGATATTGGCCAAAGGCGTGTTCCTGAACCTCCACATAATATTATGGGTAAAATTTCCTTATCATTCATAATTTTAAAGGTATTTTTATAGTCATTTTTATATATATTACGTTAGTAATGTAAAAAAATATTTTTAAAGAAATTTAATTAATTTTTAAATCTAAAAATATTTAAATCTCGTTTTATTAATACAAAAGTATTTATTTTTTAAATTCAAACTGAAAGAAAATCTTATTTCCCTTCGAAGATTAGAATTCCATCTTTCGTAAATTCTGAATTTGCATTCTAGTAGATAATACCGTCTTCAATTTTAGTTATGTAATTGCACTTCCATTCTCCAAATAAATTAGTTTTCATATTAGAGCTGTAAACTTCTTTAGAAAAAACTAAAGAAAAACTTAGTATTGAAAATATGCTTGCAAATTTTTTTTTCAAAAGAATCAGATAAAAATATTGAAGAATAATTTAACATAAATTCTAAAAATAAAATTTTTTAAAGATTTTATCTTTTTTTATTCCATTAGATTATCTCTCATGGATATCAGTGGGCTCTCAATAATTATTTTTCTTCCTACCAACCTCCACCACCTTTGAATAAGTAAGCTATATTTTAGTAGTTAATTGTTTAAGAAAGTTCCAATAAAGCATGCTACAGCTTGTAAATCTCTAGGTATATTTTAAGGTACAGATTTCAATACACAAGCGCTATAAAGTAATATAGGATTTACAGCAGTTACAAAAAAAATATCTTTATATTGACCGATATAACTGTTGTTTTCCAATATGGGGCCATAGCTCAGCTGGTAGAGCACCTGCATGGCATGCAGGGGGTCAGCGGTTCGAGCCCGCTTGGCTCCATTTCTTCTACTAGTTTTAATGAAATTTATTTTCGATTTAATTAAATTTCTTTAAAAAGAAATTTTTTTTAGGTTATATTCACTTAAACATTTAATACCTCTACTTATTTTAAATTGACTAAAAAGAGGTTTTTGAATATTAAATATTTAATTTAATTTGAATTTATAATATTGGAGAAACCAACCAAAAATTTTATTTTTATGCAGCTATTTAAAAATTTTAGCTAGCTATCAATAAAACAAAAAAGATCCAAAATTAATAATTAAAATTATTATTCTGATCTAACAAACTAATGGGGTTAGCCTATTTTGACCTATGAGATTTTAAACTTTTCCAAAGGATTTTAAATCGATTAAAAAAGTTTTGTTTCTTCATGTTTTACGCTATTAAGGATTTATTTTGCGTTATTTGCTTGTCCTTTATAAGAATGAATAAATGAATTATTACCTCTATTGAAATTAAGACTATGCAAAATGTTCTTATAGGAACTGCGAAATCCTTCGAATAAAAAAATCCCCAAAGTCTCAAATAACTAATTGTTATCGCGAATGAAGCTATGGATATCGAGCTAAGTCTTGGACCATTAAATGATATTAGTAGTGCAAAAGCAGGAATTAATCTTGCTAGATGGTAGTCAAAACTTGGATTGGCTAATAATAAAGAACTAGAAATTGCCAAAAAAAATACTTTTGAAGCTATGTTCTGAACAAAATCAAAATTTGGAGATTCTAAATAGTCATTATTTATGCCCTTATTAATTTTTGTTTTTCTAAGTATGTAAACTATAAATGAAACTATTAAAAATCCAATTAAAAAATAAACAAAGGGAAATTTTGAATTCAAATAATCTAAATTTAATATTGCAGATTTTAAATCATGAGAATAGTCAGTAACATTCTTAAATAAAGACTTGTTTAACTCGTAGGTTGATAGTAATTCTTTAAATCCGGTTAAATTAATTACAAAAAAATAATTTAAGATGATATATGCAATTCCATATTTACCATATTTAAAAATTTTTGGTAGAAAAAGTAAAGCTGTTAGAGGGATTAGTTGAAATTGAGAAGTTGCTGCAATTGCAACGAATATTGTCATTTTTAGGTATTTTTTTTCTTTTAAATAAAGTGCTGAGAGAGAGATCATTAATGCCGCAAAAATGGAACTGGAGCCTCTTTGCGCTGCGTATATAATTGGGAATGAAAAAAATATGCTGATTACATAGATGTATGTTTTATTTCCTGTAGATAAAATATTTTCGGAATTCTTTATTAAAGTATTTTGTAAAATTTTAAATGTTGCGTAACAGGTCGCTACTGCAAGAAATAAGAAAATCAAATGTTGATAAACATCTGATAAATATGTCGTTTGATGTTTTATAGAATATGGACTTACAAAAGGAAAACTATTGAAAAATTTCAAAAATCCATAAGTGCTCGGTCCATAAAAAGATGGAGGTAAAATACCATCCCATTTTGAGCCAATATATTTCCATGGAATATTTAATTCACTCAAAAAAACAGTAACCTTCCAATCAGAAAAAAGTTCAATTTTTTTAAATAAAAGAGGAAAAAAATCTGCTTCAGCTCGATTCCTCCCATTCTCTATCCACCAGAATAGAAACGTGAAAAAAGAAGGTAAGGTGTAAAAACTTAAAAAAATATTGATATATTTTTTTTTCACTTTAAGTTCAAATTAATTAGAAACAAATATACCATTCACAGGAAGAATAAATAATCTTTAATGAATTTGTGATAAATTTTTTAAAATTTTTAATAAAAAAGAATAGATTTAAATTATATTAAGACTGTCATTCAAAGCAAATGAGAGTATTAATAATTGGCGGAACAGGTTTCATTGGAACCTATGTAGTAAGAGAGGCAATAAAAAGGGGTTATGAAGTTTTTGTACTTAAAAGAAGTGAAAATTCAAAATTTGCTGTTGATTTTAATGAAAAAATTACTGAAAAGATACGATATTTAATCCATCCATTTTCTGAAATAAATGCATCAATTTTGAAAGAATATTCTTTTGATGCAATCATAAATTTGGCAGCAGCTGGTGTAAGTCCAAAGAAAGTTTCATGGGAAGAATTAATAGAGATAAATATAAAGTTCTCATTGAAGATTGCGAGAATTGCTAGTGAGTTAGGGATAAAAAGACTTGTAGTGGCAGGAACAAGTCACGAATATGGAGATTCGGCAAATAAATTTAATAGAATCCCACCTAATGCTCCACTTGAACCTCTTAATTCATATGGATCAAGCAAAGCTGCCGCTTATCACATCCTAAAGAGTTTTGCTATTGAGAAAAAAATTGAATTATTTTATGCGAGGATTTTTTGTGTATATGGTGTAGGTCAGTTTAAGAGTAATTTCTGGCCATCACTTTATGAAGCTGCAATTAGTGGAAAGGATTTTTCTATGACAGCTGGTTTGCAAGTAACAGATTTTCTTAAAGTTGAAGCAGCAGCTTTTTATCTCTTGGATGGAGTCTCTAGAAAGGATATTGAAAAAGGTAAACCTCTAGTTGTAAATATTGGGTCCGGAGTGGCGATTTCGCTAAGGGAATTTGCTCAGTCAGAATGGAACAAATATTCAATAAATGGTAAATTAAATCTTGGGAATATTCCTTATAGAGGTGATGTTATGATGAGATGTGTTCCAAGTTTGATTAATTTAAAAAGACATCCTTAATTAGTTTTGAATTAAATGAAAGTTTTAATAACTGGTGGTTGTGGATTCCTAGGGTCTAACCTTGCGGCCACTCTCCAAGAACAGGGAAATAATGTTTTAATCCTAGATTCATTATTTAGAAATGGTTCACAAAACAATTTAGATTGGTTACTTTCCAAAGAAAAGAATAATAATCTCTCTTTTGTACAAGGTGACTTAGCTAATAAAGATTTAGTAGATTCTGTTTTCAGAAGATATGCGCCTTTTGATTTTATTTGTCATGTAGGTGGACAAGTGGCTATGACCACATCTTTAAATGATCCATTAAGAGATCTCCAAACAAATGTAATAGGCACTTTTAATATTCTAGAAGCTGCAAGGAAATTTTCACCAGAATCTTTAATTGCTTACAGTAGTACTAATAAAGTATATGGAGATCTAGAACATTTAATTTATAGTGAGTCTGATAAGAGATATTTTCTAAAGGATTTTCTAAACGGCTTAGATGAAAATATTCCATTGGATTTTTCCACACCTTACGGTTGTTCTAAAGGTTCAGCTGATCAATATGTAAGAGATTGGTCAAGGGTTTATGGTCTCAAAACTGTTGTTTTTAGGCATTCTTCAATTTATGGTGGAAGACAATTCGCATCTTATGATCAAGGATGGATCGGCTGGTTTTGTAAAAAGGCACTTGAGCAAAAAAAACAGTTTTTAGAAAAAAAGGCCTTGGAACCTTTTACTATTTCAGGAACTGGTAAACAAGTTAGGGATGTCCTGCATGCAGATGATTTAATTAATTTGTATTTAACTGCATATAATCAAAAAGAGAAAGTAAGTGGAGAAATTTTTAATATAGGAGGCGGCATAAACAATTCCCTAAGTATTTTAGAGTTATTGGATTTTTTAGCAAAACAAGTTAAGGTCCCTAGTTTGAAATTTGAACACATAAAAAGGAGAACAAGTGACCAAGATTTTTTTGTTGCAAATATAGAAAAAGCAAAACGAATCTTAAATTGGGAACCACAGGTTACGTACAAAGAAGGAATTCAGAAAATGTTAGTGTGGATAAAGTCTTGCGAATAATTTAAAAAATTAGATTTATTAAAATAGGTAAGATTCTTGATAGGCAAATGATATGATAAATAATCATCAAATAAATTGTTTTGAGAAAACTAATAGCAATATGTATACCCTGTTTTAATGAAGAGGATAATATAAATATTTTATATGAAAGGCTTAATAATACTCTTTCTAAAAAAACAGATTTTGATTACAAAATAATATTTGCTGATAATTGTTCTACTGATGCAACTGTGGAATTAATAAATGATTTAATAAAAAAAGATAATAGAATTGGCCTAATCAAAAATGTATCAAATTTTGGGTTTGTAAGATCATCAGCGAATGCACTTTTAGCTCCAGATGCAGATGCTAATATTTTTTTGATGGCAGATTTACAAGATCCGCCTGAATTAGTTTTGGATTTAATTGAAGAATGGTCTTTAGGTCAAAATCAAGTCATATTTGCTACAAGAAAGTCTAGTAGAGAGAACAAAATACTTTTTCTTTGCAAGAAACTCTATTATTTTATTTTATCGTGGTTGTCCAATTATCCTATGGTTAGAGACACAACTGGATTTGGTATTTACGATAAAGTTGTTATTCAAGCATTACGTCAATCTATTGATTCATATCCCTATATAAAAGGATTAGTTTGCGCAATAGGATTTAATTGGGGAACTATAACTTATGTTAGTGCTGATAGAAAAGGAGGTTCCAGTAGTGCAAAACTTTCTTTTTTGATAGATTTTGGAGTTCTAGGAATAGTAACTTCCTCCAGAAAACCAATGAGAATAATTACTATAACAGGAACTTTGATTGGAATAGTTTCTCTTTTCCTTTCCTCTATCGTATTATTTACCAAAATTATATATTGGGATAGCTTTCAATTTGGTGTTGCTATGTTATCAACCTCATTATTATTTCTCTCTGGAATGATATTATTCGCATTGGGTATTATTGGTGAGTACGTAGGTTTTATTAATCAAAGAGCTTTAAAATTACCATTGGTAATTGAATCCGAAAGGATTAATGTAAATAATAAAAATCTGAATTGAACAAGCTAGAGAAATTTTTAAAAAATTTTTTTTCAGATAAATTTTTATCTTTTAGATTAATTTTAGTTGGAGGTTTTCATACTTTAATAGATCCTATTATATTTTTCATTATTGATGTTTTTAATTATCAGGTTTTAACAAGTTATATCTATACTCAATTTATAATGTTTTTCATTAAGTTATTCACTTATAAGAAATTTGTATTTCGTTCTTATAAGGGCAATTCTTCAGCAATAGTAGTAGTATTAAATATTTTTTGGGGATTGATAGTTAATGCATTTATTAATGATTTAACTATTTTACAAAATTCTAAACGAATTTTATCAGTATCAATTACCATATTAGGTTGTTTATTTATTGCATTGATGTATACAAAAATTTTTAAAGGAAATAAAGTCCTAAATAAATAAAGAAATCTAAAAATTAACAAATTATGGAATTAAAAATTTAAAAAAAATATTAGTTTATATAGCTTGAATGTAAAGTACTTCATTATGAACTCCAGCCGTAAATTCTTGATGAAGATAATTGAAATTATGATCCTCTGAGTGATATTTATTAAGTATCAATAAAGGTGCAACTCTTTTCCCATGCCATGGGCATGCTGCCAGACAAGTTTTGGATTTTGATGAAAAATCATAATTTAATTTTGCACCTTCATGCTGGCATATATCGCCTAAAATTGAAATTTTATTATCAAAAGAGATGAAAGTTAAATGCCATTCTTTGATATTGAAATTTTTTGTTTTGTTTCTTAAATCTATTTTAATCTTTTTTTTAGATTTAAAATATGATCTTCCATCCACATTTTTTGTAGTTAGATCTTCAGTTTCTGAGAAACCAATCTTATCTTTTTTATCACTAATAAAAGTTATGCCTATATTTCTTAAAAATCCTCTCTGATTCCTCATTGGCTTATCTTCAGACATCAAAACTTTATAATTTTTTTTCGTAGCATTTTTGATAATTAAGGCAAATATTTTTTCAATAAAAGATCTATAGTAAAATTTGTATTCAGTAAGAGTTTCCGCCTTACCATTAGCTGCTTTATTGTGACTTGTTGTCACAGCTACAACCATTCCTAAAATATTCATAACGTAGCTGTGTTTATGATTTTCTAAATGTTCAATATAATTACTTATGGGAACGCTAAATGGACCAAGCCTTTGCATAAATAAATTAACTATCCTATCGTCATTAGCAAAATAAGTATAACCATCAACTTTCGTATGAATATAATTTAAATGAGGAATGTCTGAATAATTCCATTCTGAATCCCTTGGTGAATAGTCGCCAGAAGTAATTCTCCTCAGATAGAGAAACTTATAACCTTGTTTCTTCATGAATGATTCAAGAGACATAATCTTAAAAGTATTTAGATTTTTCGAACCAACAATTTACTGTACATATTATAAAGTTTAAATAAGTAAAAAATTTCTTATTTTATAAAAAAATTTAATATTGACTCATTGCCTTTTTATAAACTTTAGATATTTTATTTTTCTATTGTAATTTATAAAATTTTTATGAAATATATATAAAATATTTTTTATTTTTAAATTTTAAACTTATTCTATCTAATAAAAATTACATAAATATCTTTCAAATATTTATTTTGATGTTAAGCGATTATATAATTTCAGTTATGAATACAATAATTTTTGCATTTTGAAGAATAAACTTATCTTACGAATTATAAAATTTGCTGGAAGATTTTCAATCTCTGGGATACCAAATACATTAGTTGGTTTTATAAGTCTTCGTTTGCTTTTAAATGTTAACTATTTTTTAGCGATATCAGTATCAGAGTTATTAGGTCAAATAGTAAAATATTATTCACATAAATACTTTTTTAGGTCAGTATTAAAACCACATCTGAAATTTAAAGTAGCTTTTATAAGAGCCTATTTGCTTACTTTTATATTTAATGGAATGCTTGGTTTTGCTTTAACATTTTTCATAACTAATTTAAATATTCTTGCTTTGGTACTTACTATATTGCCAATTATAATATCAATGATAATTACTTTTTTAAGTTATGAGCAGTATGAATAATATTAAAAATGATCATTTATTAAATTTTTATTTGTAGATTGCCTTATGTTTGACTTCTTTTTTTATGGGTTTTAGCCTAGATAAAATCTGACCTTGTCTATCAAGGACAATAGAAATTAAAATACAGAATCCTGAATTAAAAATAAGCATTAAGATCAAAATTGTAGCTATTCCGGGTCCTAAACTATTCCAAAATAATATTTTTCTTATTAAGGTGGTTATTATGAAAATAAAGCTAATGCTTGTTAAAATGAAAGCGAAGATTCCCGCAAAGCTAGGGATTCTTGTGGTGTTTCTGATGATAGTTTTTAGTGCCTCTTTTACATAGTCGAAAATGTTATAGGAAGATATACCTTTTGCCCTCTCTGCATGAAAATATTTAACAGACTTAATTTTGTCAGTTTTCGTTGGTAAGAGTATTCTTAAAGAAGGCTCATCAAGATTATTTTCGTTAAATCTATCAATTATTTTTCTTGAATATAATCCGAAACCGCTATATCTAGAATTAAATTTAATAAGTCCGAAAGCTTTTAAAGTTGCATAATAAATACCTCTTAGATTCCACATTAGGATATTTTCTTTCTGATGTGCCTTAATCCCAATAGCAGCTTCATATCCTTCTTCAAGTGCTTCTGCAAATTGCAGAATTAAATTAGGAGGTTCTTGTAAATCTGCTGCAATTAAGCAAACAACATCACCTGAACTCTTAATAAGACCTTCAAGTGGAGAAAAGATTGGACCATAATTTTTTTCATTTACATATAGTTTTACATTATTATCTTTTTCTCTAATTGAAAGAACTTTTTCTACAGTCTTGTCATCACTGCAATTGTCAATTACTAAGTATTCATAACTTTCATATTTTGGAAATTTATTTTGTAATTCATAAAATGATTTTATACTTTCTTGATAATGTCTTTCAATATTTAATTCTTCTCTATAAGTCGGTACAACGAAACTTAATTTCATAGTTATTTAAAATATGTTTAATAAAATTAAATTTATTAATTCATAATAACATTTAATAATCATCAAATAAATTACATATACTTTCATTTAAAATAAGTGATCGAAAAATGTTTTGGCTCTTCAGTTACAAATACTAGAAAGATTAAAACCAAACTAATAATATAAATTATTTCAATTATTAATGAAAATTTCTATCAATTCCTAAGGATAATAATATGGATTATTTCCAAAACAAAGTACTTAATCCAACTTAAAAATTATTTAGATTAGATCTATTATATGTAGTTTTATAAACTTAATAATTTAAAATATAGTAGATAGCATTCATTATAATAATTAACTCAAAGAGGTTTAATAAATTAAAAATGAAAATTAAATCTGAAAATTTTGATGAAATATTAAATATCTCTAGTGCTATTTCATTATTATGTTTTGGATTAGTAATTTTTACCAATAATTTTTTATGGTTTAGTTTTACAGAGGGATGGTACTCTTCTTGGGTTGATCTAGGTTCTTTAAGCGCTATTTATGATTCAGGATTTCCTTTCCCCCCAGTATATTTATATTGCTATAAATTTTTCCTAAATATTTTTGATACTATCTCGATAGATCGATATCTTGGATTACGAATTGTCGGAATAATAGTATCAATTTTAAATTTATATGTATTGTTTAAAACTTTAAGAAATCTTGGAAATAGTTCCAACTTCTCCATCTTAATTTCATCTACTTCCCTGATTATTTTTCATTCTATGGAAGCTTTGGTGAGTTATGACTATACACCTTTTAATGGGTTATTTGCTTCTTGCCTTGCTTTTTTAATAACAGATAGGGATGGGTTTTTGTATTTTAAAAATTTTAATATTATTCCAATTTTTAGGCCATTATCTGCTGTGGCTTCAGCTATTTTTTTAATTGGAGCTAAACAGAGTACAATCCCAATAATCTTTGTATTTGTAATTCTCTTTATATTTTCAAGAAAATCTAAATTAGAAATATTTTCTTTTGTATTATCAGGACTGATCTTTACAAGTTTATACGTGGTATCGATAGGACAAAATATTGGCTATGAGTCTTTTATTAATATTTATACAAATGCAGAATATAAAGGTGGTATTGAAAAGATATTATCCAGGGCGCCTGAAATTTTTTCAAATTCTGCGAGTAAATTTAATATAAGACTTGCCTATTCATTTTTTAAAGAAGCAATATTATCCTCAGTTATCATAATAATTTCGTTATTTGCGTTTGGGAAAAGTTTAAAATTAGGTAAAAACAATAAATTTTATTTTTTAAAATTATTTGTCATTTCATTATTCTTTATTATTATAAAAAGTGGTTCGATTTTGCCGGAGTCAAACCTTGTAAATAATATTAGAAGTTTTAGAGAGTCAAGCGTTGCACTAATAATTATTTCTTTATTTTCTTGTTTTTTAGCTTTTGGTCTATTACCAAAACTAGATTATCAAAAAAAGTTTCTACACTTACTTTTAACAATTTTTTGCTCTAGTTTAACAATTACAAATGTTATGTCTGGAGGCACAGGCGCCTTTGACAGCTTTTTAATTATTTGTGTATTAGGGTCCTTGGTAAATAACGCTATTGATTATTGTTTAAAAAATTCCTTTGGCATTAATAAATTTCTAAATTTACCTGAAACTAACATTAATTTAAATATACCAATAATTAATAAAAAATTTCCAGAAATTAAAAAAATTATTCTTTCATCTGTCAATTATTCATTATTTTTGATAAAAGTAATTTTCTTTGGATTATTTGGTGGAACTTCGTTTGCAGCAATGGCAGATATTCTTAATAAAGGATATGAATGGTGGGGCATTTCTGAAAAAACAAACTACTCAATAATTAATGATAAGCTTTCATATGTTAAGGGTTCAAAGGGCACAAAAGAAATCCTAGGATCTGCATTTATGTCAGAAGCACAAAGAAATTTTGTTTATAGAAGTAAAAAATATGCCGATAAATATAATCTTAAAAATATTCTTGCATTTCCAAATATTCCTTATTTCTATGAAACTTTTGATGTTAAACCTTTTGCACAAACCCCATTAAGTTGGATTGATGTTACTGGTATAAAGGCATCAAATAAGCAGATGAGAGAGTGGAAAACTAAGAAACCTGAAATGATAATATTTAATTTCATGAATTCTTTTGTTTACAATGTGCAAGGACAAGCATTTCTAGAAAAAGGGATTGTAGACCATTCATTCTTGTATTTAAATACTGAAATAATAGATTCCGTCAAAAATGGAGACTATATTATCTTAGATTCTTATTTATCTAATAATTCAGGATATGGAATTTTTACTCTATTACGCTCAGATATTGATAGAGATCTATATGAAAATGAATTTTCAAAAAAACAAAATGCGATTTTGAAATATTTGGAAAGTTATTACAATAATGCTCTTGAATACTTAATCGAAGAAAAAGTAGAAATCTCCTATTTGCCAATGGTTTGTTTTGAGCATCAGAAGTTAAAAATGAAGGATTTCAGAAGAAAACTTCTTATAGTTAACGACTTTGATTGTAATGATACTGGCTTAGGAAGAGTCAAGATACCTGGAACATTAAATAGTCTTAATAATGCATCCATTATTGGCCTATATTTGAAAAATAATAACCAAATTAATGATTACGAGGAAAGCAAAATGTTAGAAATTTTGAAAAATACTAAATACTCCAATCACATGTCAATTTTTTCATACCTATTATCTTCATACGGATATCGCTAATAATAAAATTTAAGTAATATCTTTCATAGTTTCTTTTATTTGCAAACCTAATTCAGTAGGTTTGATATCATAACTTTTTAGTAAATCTAAGAATTCATGTGTTTCACAGGAATAATTATTTTCCTCTAATTTAAAATCAACATTTTCATTTACTTCGGGCAGAGAATATATATTAGTTATACATCTTGCTAATTCAATTAAATTTAAAGTCAATGATGCGGCATTTATTTTATTAATTGATAATTTTTTTCTTTTTTTATCATTGAGCCAAGATACCGCTAAATTAGCTATGTCTGCTGCAAATCCATAACTTCTTATTACATTATTTTTTGATTTTATTATTATAGGATTGCCAAAATTTGCACTTACCAAAAAGTTCCCAATAGCAAATAAGTTTGGATCTTTTATAAATCTTCCTGAAAGAGCAAATATTCTTAGAACTAAAGAATTTGATTTGGATGATAAGATTTCTTCTTCCTCATACTTTAGATATTCATAAGGGAATTCGATTAATTTGTTTTTATTCCGATCATTATTGTCGAATAATTTAGCAGCACCTGATGAAATTATTACTATTTGAGAATTTCTTGAAGAATCTAATAATTCTTCAACTGACGATGTAATTTTTTTATTTATTTTAATATAATTTTCAATTCCATAATTTTGAATCTTTTCCCTAGTAAGGAATGCAGTATGTATTATTTTTAAATTATCTTGATTCTTGAGAATTGCATTCATTATTTCTAGTGGATAAATCGGAATCTTTATTTGTCTCTCTAAGTAAGCAGTACTATTTATCTCGGTACGCTTACTTCCAAAAGCTAATACATTTTCATTAAAAGATTCTGGAGGAAAGATCTTTTGCAAGACATGAAGGAAATTTCTGCCTACCCAACCGGTTGCTCCAGTTAAAACAAAAATTTCTTTCTCTAAATAATTAAGATTCATTTTTAAGAAATTTGTTCAAATCTAAGGGTTTTTTTATTCTATGCAAATCTTTAAAATTAAGCTCCTTTCCATATCCATAAGAGGCATAAATGAATTCAAAAGAATTTTCCTTTGTAGCATAATAATCTGATATAGTATCACCTACAAAATATTTTTTTATTTTTTTTGTGGTATTTCTTTCAATATATTTAAGATAATTAGATTTCGATTTTATATCTCCTTTAGTCCACCCTTGTAAAAAAATACTGCTTTTATCTGGACATAAAACTTCTTTGAAAAATTCTTCTATTTTGAAATATTTTATAGATCTTGAAGTAATCTTAAAGGGTTTATTTGTCAATATTATCAAATGATTTTCTTTTTTTAGAAGACTAAGAATATCAATCATATTTGGATAAATTGAATAATACTTATAACCTTCCTTATCATGATGAATTCTAAATTCACTAATTATTTGATTGATTAATTTATCATTTATTGATGAAGTAATTACCGATTTAATATAACTTTTAATAGGTGGTCCTACATATTCTTTGAAATTCTTTTTAGAGATTAATTTTAGATTAAACTTATCACAAGCATATTCAAGTGAATTATAGATTCCATTCAAACTATCAAATATAGTGCCATCAAGATCAAAACAATATATTGACATTAATAATTTTTTTTACTTTCCCCTATCAAGGATAAAGTTTCTTAAAGACTGATTTTCTTGATAAGGACCATCTACATCATCTATTGTTAATTGTTGGTCTAACTTTATATCTTTTGTTAATTTTTCTCCATTAATTATTTCTCTACAAGATAGTTGACCTTTATGTAAAGGAATCGCTAAATAAAAATCGTCGTTGAAAGATTCTGAAGAAAAAACATATCCTTTTTTTAAATCTTTTTTTGCATAAACACCTCTTACTAATTCATCAAGATATTTCCTTTCTCTTGATGAAACATTTCTTCTGGAAGATGATGAACCTCCAGACATTTCTCTGGCTTTATGAAATGCTCTAAACCATGTATCAACTTGTTGAGGTAAAGAGCAATAAGCAGAAACAGGTACCTCCTCATAATCTATATCAATATGCCTTTCCCAAGTCCTTGCACCTTTGCCATAACTCAAAAGCATTGAATTACTCCAATCAGTCATCTCGTGAGTTGAAAATCCAATAACATGTTCAGGATATCTATCCTTTAAGTAATCAATTTGGTTCAATTCTAACTCTGAATCTTCTGAAGGATATAATGAAACGCAGTGATTAATTGCGAGAGGAATATTCCTATGCTCGAAAAATTTTACGCAATCGTCAATTGTTTTTTCTGTAGCCCCCCCTGTTGAAATAATGACTGGTTTTTTTAAAGAAGCAATTTTTTCAAGTAATGGCCAAGTTGCTATATCCGAGCTTGCGACTTTTATAATAGGCAAATCAAACGTCCCGCATAATTTCACTGATGCCTCATCAAAAGGAGTTGCCATTGGAATGCACCCACAATTAACAACCTCATCAATCAATTTTTTAAATTCATCAATAGACAATTTTGTTGCCTCAGTTTTTTTAATATATCTCGATTCAGTGAAACCTTTAAATGATGGATGAATAAAGGAATCAACATCTCTAAATTGAAGCTTAATCGCTACCTTTACTGAATTAACTCTTGCTACCGTTGCAAAATCTCTAACTATCTTTAATCCTCTTTCTAAATTACCCCAGTGATTGTTGGCTAAC
>CACJNU010000014.1 GCA_902594875.1 uncultured Prochlorococcus sp. | reverse complement strand
TTTTCTAAACCAGCAACCTGAGTTGCACCAACATCAAAAATATAATTCTTTCTTTTAAAAGTACCGGCGCATCCTCCGGCTTGAGTATGAGATTCGATTAAAGTCACTGATAAGCCTTGTTTTGATAAAATCGCTGCAGAAGTTAATCCTGCTATACCGGCGCCTCCACAATCTCTGCTCAAGCATTTGAAAGATCCTTTAAAAAGAAAAAAAAATTATCAAAATCGACTTAAAAATTTGCCTGACCCAAGTGGAGCTGTAGTATTTTATTCAGCAATAAAAAAAGAACATATTAAAAAAACATTCTCAAATCATTATCAATTTGTTTCGAAAGAATTTCGTTCGTTATTTGTATCAATTAGTGATGATGGTGATGGAAGAGCACCAAAAGGTGAGGTTACTTTAATAGCTAGTATATTTACCAAGACTAAAGATTGGTTTGATCTAGACAAAGAAACTTACTTAAAGAAGAAAAAAGGTTTCATGAAAAAAATATCACTCGAATTGGAAAGTCAGTTGGAAATTGATCCTGAGAATTGGCTTCACAGGGAATTAGCAACTCCATTGGGCTTTGAAAAATGGACAAATAGACCTAATGGAATAGTAGGTGGGCTTGGTCAAAAACCAGATATTTTTGGTTTATTTGGATTATCAAGTCGAACACCTTTTGAAGGTTTATGGCTATGTGGAGATTCGATTTATCCTGGAGAGGGGACTGCAGGTGTTAGCCAGTCTGCATTAATGGTTTCTAGGCAAATTTTAGCTTCAAGGGGTATAGAAAATTTTAGTTTATAAAATTTTGTCTGATTTCTTTTGCTTTAGCAAGTTTGTTAGAAAGTAACTCCCAATTTTTTTCTTTAATAAGAGATTCCAGTATATTCAGCTTATTTTTAAAATTATTTATGGAATTTAAAACATTAATCTGATTATTAATAGCTAAATCTAAGCTTAGTTGTTCATTGCCGCCTCCAACTCTTGAAGTGTCAGCAAATCCTGAAGCAGCTAATTTTTGCGTAAGATCTAACAAAGATTGATTATTTTTTGTATGCGCAGTTTCAATTAGGGCAGAAGCTAAAAATATAGGCAAATGAGAAATAAGAGATACTGCCTCATCATGCTCTTTAGGCGAAGCTTGGCAAATTTCACAATCCATTGATTTTATGAGCTCGGAAATAGTTCTTACTGCATTTAAATCACTATTCCGTGTTGGGGTAATAATCCATTTTGCATTTTTAAAAAGACCTTCAAAACCCGAATCAACTCCTTTTTTTTCTGTTCCTGCCATAGGATGAGATCCAATAAATAGAGGATGTAAATTTTCCCATGTATTTACAATTGGTTCCTTAACAGATCCTACATCAGTTAAAATTGCTTCCTGAGGTATTGATGCTACCAATTGTTGAGATGGACTTATCAAATCTTTGATAGGTAATGCCAAAATTATTAGCTCACATTTTTTTAATAAGCTCAGATCACAGCTTACAAAATTTGCAAGTTTTTTATCCTTAGCTTTTTTTTCATTTAATTTATTATTTGCTATTCCATAAATTCTATGATTTAGTCTTTGGAGTTTTAATCCTAAAGAACCGCCAATTAAACCTAATCCTACTATTCCAATTTTCATAGATTGATTAATTCAAGACTCTCTTATATTGATACCAATTTTTTGTATATTAGGTTCATAAATTTTGTATGTATTTGAATTTAATTAACTATAAATGCTTGAAATTTTAAGTCATCAATATTTGAAAAATTTTTTGAGAGATCAAAATGTTTGTTGGGAACATATATATTCTTTTGGGAGGATAATTTCCAAATGTATTGCAAATGATTCTACATATTTAATAAATTCAGAAATTTTCTCTGGATATGATTGGTTACCTCCAATTTTGATTTCTTTATTTTTAAAGGAGGAGGATTCAACTTTTATTTTATCTAAAGAAAAAATTCAATTTATAAGCCAATTTCAGATTGATTCATTGAAAAAGATAGGTTTTGATTTCATTATGAAAAATGATCAATTCATTTTTGCAAATCATCATGTTCGCTTGATGACTATTCAAAATTTGCTTAATGATCCCAATTCTCGTAATCTTAGAAACCATCGAATAGTTTATTCTGGAATTGAGGATATAAAACAGGATTTAAAAAATCATTTTAGAATTTCTTTGCTCAAAAAGGATTGGACAAAAAATTTCACAGAATTTGAATTAATCAATCAAAAATTTATAGAAGTATATGATTCGTTGAAGAAAAAGTTTTTCATGAGAAAGGTCTTAGGAAATAGCTATATCAATTTAGATGAAAAAGAAATTAGTTTTTTTTCAAACTTTTTTCATGAAAATTCTTTTTTTTCTGATAAATTTTTAAGCGTTAATAGAGCATTATCTCAAGGTTGGGCATGCTGGGTAAAGTTAAACGATACAAATTTAGATTGGAATTTGTATTTGCAGCCAATAGATGAACTTTCTCAGATTAAGGAATTTTTTTCAAATAATAAATTCCTTTTTTTATCAGCATTGAGAAAAGATAACTTTTTTCAAGTTTATTTTAAAAAGCACAGTTTAGATATTGACTTGGTTATTAACTTTAAAAGTAATTTTGAAGAGAAAAAGATTTCACTATATATACCCTCTAAACAGTTGTTACCTAATAATCCTTTTTTTACCAATTCAATTTTGGATAAATGCAAAAAGTTAATACTTTTTAGAAAGGGTTTAACTTTAGTTTTGTCTGATGATATAGATTTAAAAACTAATATTGCTACAGAATTAGCTTCTAAGTACGGGAAGAGGGTATTGCTAGAGACAATCCCCTCTGGTAAAAATGAAATTCTTTGCTCTAGTTTTGACTGGTGGATTATGAATACTTATTTAATACAAATTCCAGAGCAAATTATCATACCTATACTTCCGATTCCCAATATGTCAGAACCTATTAATGCAATTACAGTTTCTCATAAAAAGAAGCTTTCTCAAGATTGGTTTAGAGACTTCTTGCTTCCTCAAGCTAGAATAAAACTTGAAAGATCTATTTCTCCCTTAAGAAGAAATTCAGGAAAGTTAATAATTCTAGATGGAAGAGTAAATAAAAGAAACTGGGGAAGATTACTTTTGCAAAACATTCAACCATCAAAACGAATTAACTATATGCTACCTTTTGGTTAGGTTATGATTTTATAAATAACTAAAGAAATATGGGAGAAGCAAAACGACGCAAAACACTTGGTTTACCTTCAAAAAAAAATAATACCAAAACTAAAATTGATGAGTCTCAAAGATTATTTGAATGGTTACCCTTTACAATCAATCAAAGAGATAACCTAATTAAATTAAGTATTAAGGCCAGTTGGTTTGGAATCGGTGGATTAGTAATCTTATGGATTGTAGTTAGATTTATAGGCCCTGCTGCTGGGTGGTGGACTTTAGCTGATTCTTTATAAATCTAAGCTACTGTTTTTATATCATTAACAGTGATTGTATTAGCAGGATTGCTATTTAATGCTTTCATTGAATTAGAACTGACTTCAGTCCCTTCTGTTAGTTTCTCTTTAACCATGGATTCTACTTTATTCCTAATTTCTAAGTTTTGATCAAGCCAAATAATTGTATTATCTCTTCCTTGTCCAATATTTTCTCCCTCATAACTATACCAAGCACCTCTTCTTATTATGATATTAGTCTCTTCTGCTAAATCTAATAAGCATCCTGTTGTACTAATACCTTTTCCGAAGAGAATATCAAACTCTGCAATTCTAAATGGTGGCGCAACTTTGTTTTTTGCTACTTTCACTTTTGCTCTTATACCATATTCTTCAGTACCTCTTTTAAGAGTTTGAATTCTTCTGATATCAAGTCTCACTGAGGCGTAGAATTTTAATGCATTACCTCCTGTGGTTGTTTCTGGATTGCCGTATGTAACGCCAATTTTTAGGCGTAATTGATTCAGGAATATTACCGTACATCCAGATTTGCCAATATTTCCTGTTATTTTCCTCATTGCTTGGCTCATTAGCCTTGCTTGGCTTCCAATTACGTGATCTCCCATCTCTCCTTCTATCTCGGCCCTTGGGGTTAGTGCTGCGACCGAGTCAACAACTACAAGATCTACTGCACTCGATCTTATAAGTTGGTCAACTATTTCTAAAGCCATTTCACCAGTATCTGGTTGTGAAACTAACAAATTTTCAACATCAACTCCTAAAGAGGCTGCATAAACTGGATCGAGTGCATGCTCAGCATCTACAAATGCAGCAACTCCCCCATTCTTTTGGACTTCCGCAATCGCGTGAAGCGTTAATGTGGTTTTTCCTGAACTTTCTGGTCCGTAAACTTCTACTACTCTTCCTTTTGGATAGCCTCCTCCTAATGCTAAATCTAAGGTGAGAGCGCCAGTAGATATTGTTTCTACTTTCATTCTTGAGGCATCACCAAGTCTCATTATTGATCCTCGTCCAAAATTTCTTTCTATTTGACCTAAGACAAGACTTAATGCCTTGTCTTTTTCTTTTGATTCATTTTTTTTCTTTTCTTCAAGGCTCATTGTTTGATTTATCAGTTAAAGATCTTGTAATTATTCTAAATTTGGAAATTTTTATTTAAACCAAACTTCATAAATACAAATTATAGTACATCTGTACTCTAGCTTATTACCTTTAAATTGCAACTAATTCCCAAAGGTTTCCTAATTTTACTAATTTAATTTCATTACTTAACTTATATCTATCTGATTCTTTCAAATATCCCCAATCAGCTAGGAAGCATGGAATGTGAGAAGTTTCTAAATTTTGTTTAATATCGATTAGAGTTTTTTTTCTATCTTCTATAAAACCTAAAATTTCATAAGTTTGTGTAAGTTCTTCAGCTATTTTGATTTTCGTTCCGGATTCATAACCAAAAATAAATTCTGGAAAAATATTTAATTGTTTAAGAATTTTTTCTGCAAATATTTCCCCTTTAGTTGTTATGACTCCAGTTTTTATTCCTCTTTTGCTTAAATCTTTCATAAAATTTATAATTTCAAAGAAGGGATTATGTAAATTTACCCACGTTTTAAAATCTTTATCAATTTGGTACTTGCGAGACTTATCTAACATTTTTTGTATATCTTCGGCAATCCAAGAATTTTCATTTAATATCCTCTGGCAATTTTGATGATAATTATTAATGAAATCATCTTTATTATCATTTTTTAATGGATTTTCTGTTTTTATAATTTCGTGAACAATTAGAATCATTTCCCAACCATATTTA
The DNA here is from genome assembly GCA_902594875.1 of uncultured Prochlorococcus sp. Taxonomy (GTDB): domain Bacteria; phylum Cyanobacteriota; class Cyanobacteriia; order PCC-6307; family Cyanobiaceae; genus Prochlorococcus_A. The sequence goes on along the minus strand of CACJNU010000014.1, from coordinate 45,190 downwards.
ACCCAAGGCCTAATTTCTTTGAAGGAATTTGGTACTCTTTTATAAAGTTTTTGATCAATAGAGATATTGGGTGAATTTAAATACCTTTCACAGGCCAACAAGGAGCTATGCCAATATTCTTGCATTCCATCAACTATTACTCCATCGAAATCAAATAGAAATATTTTTTGAGAAGACACCAATTGAATATTAGAACTGGGCCGCTAGGATTCGAACCTAGGAATGTCGAGACCAAAACCCGATGCCTTACCACTTGGCGACGGCCCATCGAATTTCTATTTTAATACATGAACAGATTTTTTTCTATCCAAAAAATACAAAGTTTTTATAAACATGGAGCTAGTTTTGAAAAATAAAAATATTATTTGAATGAGCTTGATTTCCATGGCTCTAGAAATTTCTGAGCTTTTTTGATCGCTAAAGCCATTCTTTCAGGATACTCATAGAGTTTTTTGTTATTTTTGTGAGCAAATTCAAGAAGGGGCTGCATAATTTTTCTTGCAGCACTCCCAAATGCTATTCCGTCTGGGAGATTATTTGAATTCAATAATTCATGAGTTTTTTCATTTGTTCCTCCTGCCAATTGAATTAATCCTGGTGGAATATCTGAACCGATTTTATTAAACAACTTAACAGTATCTCTACTTGTTGTAAGAGAAAGATCTCCAGACATTGGCCTTCCATCTAATTGCCAAATAAGGGGAATATCAAGTTTTTTAAGAATTTCATATCTTTTCCAAAGAGCTTTTAAAAGATCTTCAGGCTCTTGTGATTTTTTGAAAGATTGATTTAATCCACAACTGATAGATATCTTGTCTAATTTAATTCCAGAACTTTTAACGACACTGACAACTTTTGTAAAAGAATCTAGTCGATTGATTTCTGTATGAATTTCTACTGCGTTAGGCTTTATTTTTTGAAGTGTTGATGCTAAATGATCTTTTGACAAATTATACTCATATTCACTAATTAGATTTAGGGGGCAGCTATTCAAACATCTTCCACATCCATAACATTTACTCTTTTTGATCCCAGAATAATCAATTGCAAAGGTGGGACATATTTTTTCGCAAGGTCTTGGACAATTAGGGGGACATTTCAACGGATCAAATTTTGCTTTACGAAAGTGGATATCATTCCCATCACTAATGCTTATCATTAATCCAGGAGAGTTTTTAAAGAATTTTTTTGCCCACTTTATTCCTTTTTTTGCCGCACGGACTATAGATTCTTCTGCGGCAACATCAATGTAGTCGACACCAGCAGCAGTATAAATTGCACATAAATCTTCTATGGCAACAATATCTTCATTACTGGCACCACAAATTAACTTAATCCATTTATCTTTTTTATTCTTGGCTGTAATCAAATAATTTAACTTTCAAATTCATCTAAAATATAGTGACTTAATGGCTTCCATTCAAGTTTTCGTGAACCGCCCATTTCAACAACTACTTTTAGTTTATTATCATTAGTGCAAATTTCTATTAAGCTCTCTAATTCAGATTGAGACAATACTTGACCTTCTAATAACCAAAGTAATTTATTTTTATCATTTTCATTAAACAACTCAGAAGCTTGTGGGATTACTTGTTGAACTTCCCCGAGTGCTCCATTTCTTCCTACGCTTTGATGACCAAGATGCGGTGGTCTAACGCCATGCAATTTTAGCAAGAAGACTTCTGGATCTCCAAGCCCTCTCGCTGAGGTTATAAAAGTTTTAAAGCCCTTAGCCCTCATCCTCCTCAAAAGACGAGTTTCATAACCACCTTCAAGAGGAGCAAAGATTGCCAGACATTTGTTAGTTTTTAAATCGTTATGAAACTTTTTCCCTGTAAGAAGTAATGGCATAAAAATTTCCTTTATTTCTATTTTATTTTATTTTATGGTACTTGATGATGTACAATTGTAACTCAGTGAATTTTTATGCTCGCAAGCTAGCCGAGCCTCTTTAAATTTCACATTTTCTAGCGTTTCGTTAGAGAATTCAGGTGGGTTTATCCCGGGAGAAACTATCTACATTCTAGATAAGTCTCAACCTTGTTAATTGTTTTTTTATTAACTTCATCTTTATAACTTAAAGATTTAGATAATTTAAAAATCATTAGGAGCTAGCCTAATTTAGTCTTATGTCTATAGGAATTTTAGGAAAGAAACTGGGCATGTCCCAACTTTTCGACGACAAAGGTAATTCAGTACCAGTTACTCTTATTGAGGCTGGCCCTTGCCGTGTCACTCAATTGAAAACAACCGCTCTGGATGGCTATTCTGCAGTTCAGATAGGTTATGGCTTGTCCAAAGAGAAGCATATAAGTAAACCCGAAAAGGGACATTTGTTGAAATCGGGTGAAGAACTTTTAAAGCACCTAAAAGAATATAGGGTTGAAGAAACTTCATCTTATGAAATCGGAAATCAAATAACTGTAAATAACTTTGAGGTCGGTCAAAAAGTTGATATCAGTGGCAAATCTATGGGTAGAGGTTTTGCTGGTTACCAGAAAAGACATGGTTTTAGTAGAGGCCCTATGAGTCATGGATCAAAAAATCATAGAGCACCTGGATCTACAGGAGCAGGAACAACTCCAGGCAGAATTTATCCCGGAAAAAGAATGGCAGGAAGATATGGAGGAAAACAGATTACTACCAAAGGTTTATTAGTTCTAAAAATTGATGATCAGAAAAATTTGCTTGTAGTAAAGGGTTCTGTTCCCGGTAAGCCAGGCTCCATAGTAAATATTAAGCCAAACAATGTTGTAGGTAAAAATGGAGGTGAAAAATCATGACAACACTTGAAACTCTTAAGTGGGATGGTAAAAAATCCGGCAAAGTTAATCTTGATTTAGCAGTTGCTAAAGAAACTTCTTCGGCAGACTTAATACATAGAGCAGTCCTTAGACAACTAGCAAATAAAAGACAAGGGACAGCATCAACTTTGACAAGATCTGAAGTGCGTGGAGGCGGTAGAAAGCCATACAAACAGAAGGGTACAGGAAGAGCTCGTCAAGGATCAATAAGGACACCCTTAAGGCCAGGTGGTGGAATTATTTTTGGACCTAAGCCACGTTCTTACAATCTTGATATGAATCGTAAGGAACGTAGATTAGCTCTTAGAACAGCACTTATGTCTAGGGTATCTGATATGAAGGCCGTTGAAGATTTTGGATCTACTCTAAAGCAGCCTAAAACAAGTGACATCATCAATGGCCTTGCTCGTTTAGGTATACAAAAAACCGAAAAAGTTTTGGTTATTCTTGATAGCCCTTCCGATGTTATAAAAAAATCCATCAATAATATTGAAAAAGTAAAATTAATTGCCGCTGATCAATTAAATGTATTTGATATTCTCAACGCTAATAAATTGGTAATTGGTCAATCAGCGATAGATAAAATTCAGGAGGTATATGCATCATGAGTAAATTATTTGATTCTCGTTTAGCAGACGTAATACGAAAGCCAGTTATTACTGAGAAAGCTACAAACGCACTAGATCTTAACCAATATACTTTTGAGGTAGATCATAGAGCGGCAAAGCCACAAATTAAGGCAGCTATAGAAGCCTTGTTCAGTGTTAAAGTCGTAGGAGTTAACACTATGAATCCTCCTAGGAGGACAAGAAGAGTCGGGAAATTTTCCGGTAAACGTTCTCAGGTCAAGAAGGCAATTGTACGTCTTGCTGAAGGAGACAAAATCCAACTATTTCCAGAATCCTAAGGAGTTTTAATCATGGCAATTCGTAAATTTAAACCTTATACACCTGGCACTAGGCAGAGGGTAGTTACTGACTTTAGTGAAATAACAAGTTCAAAACCCGAAAGATCACTAGTAGTTTCAAAACATAGAGTTAAAGGCAGGAATAATCGTGGAGTTATTACTTGTCGTCATCGTGGAGGCGGTCACAAAAGGCAATATAGATTAGTTGACTTTAGAAGAGATAAAAGAAATATTAATGCTAAAGTTGCAGCTATTCATTACGATCCTCATAGAAATGCAAGACTAGCACTTTTATTCTATGAAGATGGAGAAAAAAGATATATTATTGCTCCAGCTGGAGTAAAAGTCGGACAAAATGTGATATCTGGAGAAAGTGTTCCAATTGAAGATGGAAATGCAATGCCACTTTCTGTCATGCCATTGGGATCTAGTGTTCATTGTGTTGAGTTATATGCAGGTAGAGGCGCTCAGATGGTTAGATCAGCAGGAGCTAGTGCTCAAGTTATGGCAAAAGAGGGAGATTACGTTGCTTTGAAACTTCCATCTACTGAGGTAAGACTTGTAAGAAAAGAATGCTATGCAACTCTTGGAGAAGTTGGTAATTCTGAAATAAGAAATACTAGCTTAGGTAAAGCAGGAAGAAGAAGATGGCTTGGCAGAAGGCCACAAGTAAGAGGTAGTGTAATGAACCCATGTGATCATCCACATGGAGGAGGAGAGGGAAAAGCACCAATTGGTAGAGCAGGCCCAGTTACTCCATGGGGTAAACCAGCTCTTGGATTAAAGACACGTAAAAAGAACAAACCAAGTAATAAATTAGTAGTTCGAAGACGTCGTCGAGTTTCTAAGAGGAGTAGAGGAGGAAGAGACTCTTGATTACTTCATCTATTATTTCAATTTCTTTTACATAATCATGGGACGTTCACTAAAAAAAGGACCTTTCATAGCAGATAGTCTGCTCAAAAAGGTAGAAAAACAAAATACTGATAATGACAAGTCTGTTATCAAAACTTGGTCTAGATCCTCTACGATTTTACCTGTAATGATTGGCCACACAATCGCCGTACATAATGGCAAAACTCACATCCCAGTTTTTATTACTGAACAAATGATTGGTCATAAACTTGGTGAATTTGCTCCTACACGCACTTACCGAGGTCATATAAGAGATAAGAAAGGAGCAAAATCATGACAAAAACACCTGAAACACCAAAAACAGCAATTGCTCATGGAAATTATGTTCGCGGATCAGCCTCTAAAGTCAGAAGAGTTTTGGATCAGATAAGGGGTAGGTCTTATAGAGATGCATTGATTATGTTGGAATTTATGCCTTACAGATCTACAGACCCGATAACTAAAGTTCTAAGATCTGCAGTTGCCAATGCAGAACATAACCTTGGGATGGATCCATCTACCTTAGTGATTTCCTCTGCATGGGCAAATAGTGGTCCTGTAATGAAAAGGTATAGGCCCAGAGCTCAAGGACGGGCTTTTTCAATTAAAAAACAGACTTGCCATATCAGTATTTCTGTTGAATCTGCTCCTACTCAAACTAATGCGGAGGTACAAAACTAATGGGACATAAAATACATCCTTCTGGACTAAGATTAGGAATTACACAAGAGCATCGTTCTAAGTGGTTTGCTACTTCTAAAACATATCCAATTCTTCTTCAAGAAGATTTTAAAATTCGTACATTCATACAAAAAAAATATGGAGCAGCTGGAATCAGCGATGTTTTAATAGCTAGAAAAGCTGACCAACTGGAACTTGAATTAAAAACAGCAAGACCAGGAGTAATAGTTGGAAGACAAGGAAGTGGTATTGAAGAATTAAGATCTGGGATTCAAAAAACTATAGGAGATAGGACAAGGCAAGTCAGAATTAATGTAGTTGAAGTTGAACGCGTAGACGCCGATGCTTTCTTACTGGCTGAATATATTGCACAACAACTAGAAAAAAGAGTCGCCTTTAGAAGAACTATTAGAATGGCCTTGCAACGGGCTCAAAGGGCTGGAGTCTTAGGTCTTAAAATACAAGTTGGGGGAAGGTTAAATGGTGCTGAAATAGCTAGAACTGAATGGACTAGAGAAGGTAGAGTACCACTACATACTTTAAGAGCTGAAATTGACTATGCAACACGTGAAGCTAATACAACTTACGGTGTTTTAGGCATTAAAGTTTGGGTTTTCAAAGGTGAAGTTCTCCCTAAAGAAGAACAAACCATCCCTGTGGGCGCGAGTCCTAAGAGGAAAGCTAATAGAAGACCTCAGGAATTTGAGGATCGTTCAAATGAGAATTCATAGGAGGTAAAAAAATGCTTAGTCCAAAACGTACTAAATTCCGTAAACAGCATAGAGGCAGAATGAGGGGAGTAGCCTCAAAAGGTAATACTATTGCATTCGGTCAATTTGCTCTCCAAGCTCAAGATTGTGGTTGGGTGACTGCACGACAGATCGAGGCAAGTCGACGAGCCATGACAAGATATATCAAACGTGGCGGTCAAATTTGGATAAGAATATTTCCTGATAAACCTGTAACCATGAGACCTGCTGAAACTAGAATGGGCTCTGGTAAAGGTAATCCAGAGTTTTGGGTCGCAGTCGTAAAACCTGGAAGAATACTTTTTGAAATGGGTGGTGAGGACATCACTGAGGAAACTGCAAAGGAAGCCATGCGTCTGGCTCAATACAAACTTCCTGTAAAAACAAAATTTATCTCCATTGATAAAAATCTAGAAGTTACCTCCCAAGAAAAGAAAAATATTAGTAAAAAATCTCAGGAGGAGGTTAAACAATGAAAAACTCAGAGTCTCTTAAAGAATTTAAAAAATTAAATTCTGATCAAATTACCGAAAAGATTGACCAATTAAGAAAAGATCTTTTTGACTTGAGATTCAAGCAAGCTACGAGACAGCTTAATGAAACTCATAAATTTAAAATCATTAAGAAACAAGTTGCGCAATTACTAACTCTAAGTAAGAGTCAATCTGCTTCTAAAACTACTTCTGATTAATTATTAGTTATGGCACTTAAAGAAAGAATTGGTACTGTTGTCAGTGACAAAATGGATAAAACAGTTGTTGTTGCTGTTATTAATAGATATCCACACCCCACTTATAAAAAAATTGTAAGTAGAACTACGAGATATAAGGCGCATGATCCAGAAAATACATGCGTCTTAGGTGATCGAGTTAAAATTAGAGAAACTAGACCGCTGAGCGCTCATAAAAGATGGGCAATAGAAGAGATTCTCAATAAAACAAGCGAAGCTAAGGAGGTTAAAAAATGATTCAACAAGAAACCTATTTAACAGTTGCTGATAATAGCGGAGCGAAAAGACTCCAATGTATTAGGGTCTTAGGTTCTAATAGAAGATACGCACATGTTGGGGATGTAATTGTAGCAACTGTTAAAGATGCTCTTCCTAATATGGGAGTTAAGAAATCTGAAGTTGTGAAAGCAGTCATCGTTAGAACAAAAGCAACATTAAGAAGAAATACTGGTAATTCAATCAGATTTGATGATAATGCTGCTGTTTTGATTAATGAGGATAAGAATCCAAAAGGTACTAGAGTTTTTGGTCCTGTAGCCAGAGAACTGCGGGATAAAAACTATACAAAAATTGTTTCTCTTGCTCCGGAGGTGATTTAAATGTTGGATTCATTAAAACAGAAAAAGAATTTCCAAAGAATAAAAATGAGAATCAAGACTGGAGATTTAGTAAAAGTAATTAATGGCAAGGAAAAGGGTAAAACTGGAGAGGTTTTAAAAACTATCCCTCTTGAAAATAGAGTAGTAGTTAAGGGAATTAACCTTAGGACTAAACATGTAAAACCAACTCAAGAAGGGGAAACTGGAAGAATACTTACAGAAGAAGCATCTTTACATGCATCAAATGTAATGTTCTTCTCAAAGGAAAAAAATCTTACAAGTAAAATTGAATACTTTATTGATAAAGAGGGAGTTAAGAAAAGAAGACTGAAGAAAACTGGTGAAGTAATTGATTAATTTTTCATCAGAAACCAGATTTAAACTTTTTCTAATTTATCAATTCTGACAAAGACCAGAATTAACAAAAAATTATGACTCTAAAAAATCGCTACAAAGAATCAATTAGACCAAAACTTTTAAAAGACCTTGGTCTTAAAAATATTCATCAAGTACCTAAAGTTGTCAAAGTCAATGTTAACAGAGGTCTTGGTGAGGCAGCTTCTAATTCAAAAGCTTTAGAGGCTTCCTTAAATGAAATGGCAACAATTACAGGGCAAAAGGCACTAGTAACTAGGGCAAAAAAAGCTATCGCGGGTTTTAAGATTCGTGAAGGTATGCCAATTGGTTGTACTGTAACTTTGAGAGGTGACAGGATGTATTCCTTTTTAGAGAGATTTATAAATCTAGCTTTACCAAGAATAAGAGACTTTAGAGGAGTTAATCCAAAAAGTTTTGATGGGAGAGGTAATTACACCGTTGGAGTGAAAGAGCAGTTAATTTTTCCTGAAATCTCTTTTGATAAAATAGATTCAATAAGAGGTATGGATATAACTATTGTCACTAGTGCGAAATCAGATCAAGAGGGTAAAGCTCTCTTGCAAGAGTTAGGAATGCCTTTTAGTAAGAATTAAATTAAAACCATGTCAAATCACGATCCAATTTCAGATATGCTTACTCGAATTAGAAATGCGAGTCAAAAAAAGCATACTACCACAACAATCCCAAGTTCAAAAATGTCCCTAAGTATTGCAAAAGTGCTTCAAAAAGAGGGTTTTATTTCTGACATTAACGAGGAAGGGGAAGGCTATAAGTCACAAATAATACTTGGTCTGAAATATAGTGGCAAGAATAAATTCCCCACTATTCGTTCCATGCAAAGAGTTAGTAAACCTGGTTTAAGAATTTATAAAAATACTAGAGCTTTACCAAAAGTACTTGGAGGTCTCGGAGTTGCTATTATATCTACTTCTAAAGGTGTCATGAGTGATCGTGATGCTAGGAAGCAAGGTATAGGTGGTGAAGTACTTTGCTATGTTTATTAAGGAGGATTAATTATGTCAAGAATTGGAAAAACACCAGTATTAATACCAGACAAAGTAACTGTTGATTTTGATGGATTAACAGTTACAGTTAAAGGCCCTAAGGGTGAGTTAAAACGTCAAATGCCAGAAGGAGTTAGTTTTGATAAAAAAGATAATACTGTTGTTGTAATTCCCACTACTACCAAAATTTTCTCAAGGCAAAGACATGGTTTATGTAGAGCCTTAATTGCAAATATGGTTGAAGGCGTTAGTCAAGGTTTTTCAAAAAAACTTGAAATTGTAGGCGTTGGATCCAGAGCACAAGTAAAAGGTAAAAATCTAGTTGTTAGTGCAGGATATAGTCATCCTATAGAAATGACCCCCCCTGATGGTATAACATACAAGGTTGAAAGTAATACAAACGTTACTGTATCTGGAATTGATAAGGAAATTGTTGGTAATGAAGCAGCAAAAATCAGATCAATTAGACCACCAGAACCATATAAAGGTAAAGGAATTAAATATCATGATGAGAGAATACTCAGAAAAGCTGGTAAATCTGGCAAAAAATAATTCCAATTAAAAAAATGACCAAACTTTCCAGAAAATTACAAACCCAAAAAAGACATAGAAGATTAAGGAGATTCTTAATTGGAAATGCAACTCGTCCAAGATTGTCTGTTTTTCGCTCTAATAACCATATTTATGCCCAGGTAATAGACGATAGCGCTCAAACAACTATTTGCTCAGCTTCAACTGTCGATAAAGAACTAAGGGAAAAATCTGAGAAATTACCTTCTGATTGTAATTCTTCTTCCATTGTTGGAAAATTATTAGCAAAGAGAGCGATAAAACAAGGTATTAAGCAAGTAATTTTTGACCGTGGAGGTAATTTGTATCACGGTAGAGTAAAGGCACTTGCAGATGCTGCTCGTGAAGCTGGCCTAGAATTCTAACTCTTAATTTTTACTATGACTAACACTCCAACAAAACAAGAAATTCAACCCAAGAACGATAATGTTCCTGGAGCTATGCCCGTAGAACAAAAAAAGAATAATCGTAATGATCGAAAAAGAAATAGAAGAGGTGATTCAAAAAATCTAGAGAGAGATTCTGATTGGCAAGAAAGAGTAGTTCAAATTCGACGCGTTTCTAAGACTGTTAAGGGTGGAAAAAAAATGAGTTTTAGAGCAATTGTTGTTGTAGGTAATGAGAAAGGTCAGGTTGGAGTTGGGGTTGGTAAAGCAGGGGATGTCATTGGTGCTGTTAGAAAGGGAGTTTCAGATGGCAAAAAGAATCTTGTTAGGGTTCCCTTAACCCCAAACAATTCAATACCGACTTTATCTATAGGTCAAGATGGAGCTGCTAATGTACTAATTAGACCAGCTGCCCCAGGTACAGGTGTAATTGCTGGTGGTTCAATAAGAACAGTTTTAGAATTAGCCGGCATAAAAAATGTTTTGGCAAAAAGATTGGGAAGTAAAACGCCTTTGAATAATGCTAGAGCTGCGATGGTAGCTCTTTCTCAATTAAGAACACACAAATCCGCCTCTAGGGAGAGAGGTATCTCACTTGAACAGCTTTATTCCTGAAAATTATGACTTCATCATTAAATACACTTAAATCAAACGCTGGCTCTAGAAAGAAAAAATTAAGAAAGGGTAGGGGTATTGCAGCTGGCCAGGGCGCAACATGCGGTTTTGGAATGAGAGGACAAAAGTCACGTTCTGGAAGACCCACACGTCCAGGTTTTGAAGGTGGCCAAATGCCCTTATATAGAAGAGTTCCAAAATTAAAGCACTTTGAAATAATTAATCAAAAAAACTTTTCCATAATTAATTTAGAAAAATTAAATGATTTCAAAGATAATGATACTGTTAGCCTTGACTCACTAGTTAAGAAAGGATTGATCTTCAAACCCAAATTCCCTTTAAAAATTCTTGGTAACGGAAAACTTAATGTAAAGTTGAAAGTCCAAGCTCATGCTTTTACGAGAGTTGCAAAACAAAAAATTGAGGACGCAGGTGGAACCTGCGAGCTTATAAATAAGAAATAAATTTTTTAAAATTTTAGGTAAGCTTCAAAATGTTTGTCAACAAAAGTAGAAATCCTAGCGCTTCTGAAATACTTTCCCAATTATTTTTAAATAAAGAGCTGAGGAGTAGAGTTTTAACTACTTTAGGTCTCCTCCTTTTAGTAAGACTTGGTATCTATATTCCTATGCCTGGGATTGATAGGGTTGCTTTTAAAAGTTTTATAGATCAAGGGGGGCAATTAATAGGTTTTTTAGATATTTTTACTGGAGGGGGAATTTCAACCTTAGGAATATTCGCATTAGGCATACTTCCCTTTATCAACGCATCAATTATTATTCAGCTTCTCACAGCTTCATTGCCTGTGCTTGAAGATTTACAAAAAAATGAAGGAGAAGCGGGAAGAAGAAAAATTGCTCAAATAACTAGATATGTTTCCTTAGGATGGGGCTTTTTGCAAAGTATAATTTTTTCCTTAATTCTCAGACAATATGCTATTCAGGGAATAAGTGAAACTACATTTGTCTTGCAAACCTCTATTGCCTTGGTTACTGGCTCAATGTTAGTAATGTGGTTTAGCGAAATTATTACAGAGAAGGGGATAGGTCAAGGAGCTTCACTGGTAATTTTTTTGAATATTGTTTCCACTTTGCCTAAGGCTCTAAGTTCAACCATTGAAAAAGCTCAAACTGGTGATAGAGGAGATGTTTTAGGTATAGCAGTTTTACTTGGAGTATTTTTACTGACAATTGTTGGGATCATTTTTGTCCAAGAGGGAGCAAGACGTATTCCTATTGTTAGTGCAAAAAGGCAGATAGGAAGTTCAACATTACTTCCTACAAGGCAAAGTTATTTACCTTTGAAATTAAATGCAGGAGGAGTCATGCCTATCATATTTGCATCTGCTTTAATCTTTTTACCTATAACTATTGCGAATGTTACAGGTAATCCAGTCTTAATCAAGTTAGCTAGTAGTTTAAATCCCGGATCTTCTAATCCATGGCCATATGCTCTTACATTTTTCTCTTTGATTTTGGGGTTCTCCTATTTTTATGCATCTCTTACTATCAATCCAGTTGATGTAGCTTCAAATTTAAAGAAAGGAGGAGTAGCGATACCTGGAGTTAGACCAGGAACTAATACAGCAAACTACCTATCAGGGATCCAAAATAGGTTAACTTTATTAGGAGGATTATTTCTGGGTTCAGTAGCTATAATCCCAGCTGCAGTAGAAAGAGCTACAAATGTTCAGACCTTTCAAGGTTTAGGAGCAACTTCATTACTTATTCTTGTGGGTGTTGCTATAGATACTGCTAAGCAAATTCAAACTTATGTTATTTCACAAAGGTATGAGGGACTAATTAATAATTAATGAAGAAACATATACTATTTTTAGGAGCTCCTGGAGCAGGAAAAGGGACTCAAGCGGATTTGCTAAGTCAAAGTAATTCATATTTACACCTTTCTACTGGTGAATTATTAAGAAAAGAAATCGAAATGAATTCTGCCCTTGGTATTCAGGTAAAGGATATTATGAATCGAGGAGAACTTGTTAGTGATGAACTAGTATTAAAGATAGTAAGACAAAATTTAGTCAAGGATAATAAAGGTTGGATTCTAGATGGTTACCCAAGAAATTTATCTCAAGCAAATTCATTGAATGAAGTCTTAAATGAAATAAATCAACCTTTGGAATTAGTTTTTTATTTAGATATTCCGGAAGAGATACTAATTAAGCGTTTGCTTTTAAGAGGTAGAAAAGATGATACAGAAGAGACAATTAGAACACGAGTTGACATTTATAAGAAAACTACAGAACCATTGATTCAATATTTTAAAGATCTCTCATTGTTGGAATATATTGATGCTGATAGAGATTTAAAAATCATTTCTTCTGATATCAAACAAAAAATGGCTTGATGATGATGTAGAATATAATATTAACGTTTTATTTGTTAAACCCCTATGAAGGTCAGATCTTCAGTCAAAAAAATTAGTCCTGACGATCAGATCGTGAGGAGAAGAGGTAAAATCTATGTTATTAACAAGAAAAGACCTCGCAATAAACAGCGTCAGGGTTAAATTTAAACCCTTAAATTCAAACTTTTAATTATTAAAAACACGTGGCCAGGATTGCAGGAATTGACATACCTCGCGAAAAGCGAGTTGAAATTGCACTTACATACGTCTATGGAATTGGTTTGACGAGATCGAAGCTGATTCTTGCTAATACGAGTGTAAACCCAGATACTCGTGTCAAAGATCTTTCGGATTCTGATGTGCAAAAACTCAGAGGTGCCACAGAAGAATTCACTTTAGAAGGGGATTTGAGAAGAAAAGAGGGAATGGCTTTAAAACGTCTACAAGATATAGGTTGTGTAAGAGGAAGAAGACATAGAATGAGTCTTCCTGTAAGAGGTCAAAGAACTAGAACCAATGCAAGAACAAGACGGGGTTCGAGGAAAACAGTTGCTGGTAGAAAAAAATAATTAACTAAATCTATTTACCAATTGAAGTATTAAATTAAAACATCATGGCAGCCACAGTAAAAAAAACAGGTTCAAAAAAATCTAAACGTAATGTACCAAATGGTGTGGTACATATCCAAAGTACATTTAATAATACTATCGTCTCAATTTCTGACACTTCTGGTCATGTAATTTCTTGGTCTTCAGCAGGCGCAAGTGGATTCAAAGGGGCTCGGAAAGGTACGCCATTTGCTGCTCAAACGGCTGCTGAAGCCGCAGCTAGAAGAGCACTTGATCAAGGTATGAGACAGATAGAAGTACTAGTTAGAGGACCTGGAGCAGGTAGGGAAACGGCCATAAGAGCTTTACAAGTGGCCGGATTAGAAATAACTCTAATAAGAGATGTAACTCCATTACCTCATAATGGATGTAGAAGACCTAAACGGAGACGCGTTTAAGTCTTAACCATTCTCAACCCCCAACAAAAAAAACTCTTAACCTCATTATTTCCGTGTTGCAATACCAGATTGAAAGAATCGACCATCAAATAGCAGATGATCGCTCCCAAACAGCAACTTTTTTAATTGGACCTCTAGAAAGGGGACAAGCTACAACTTTGGGTAATTCTCTAAGAAGAGTCCTTATGGGAGGACTTGAAGGGAGTGCAGTTACTGCAGTAAGAATAGCAGGAATTAATCATGAATATGCCACCATTCCTGGAGTTAGAGAAGACGTTTTAGATATTCTTCTCAATTGCAAGCAACTATCAATAAATAGTTCTAATCCAGAGCTTGAAATAGGTAGGTTAGTAGCTAGCGGTCCAATTGAAGTGAAGGCTAATGACATACAATTCTCCTCTCAAGTTGAAATTGTTGATGGCGAAAAACCGATCGCGACTATTCAGGAGGGTCATAATTTAGAATTGGAAATCCATGTTGAAAGAGGTGTTGGATATAGACCCGTCGACCGTAAGAGTGAAGAGACAACTGCTATTGATTTACTTCAAATAGACGCTGTATTTATGCCAGTGAAGAGAGTGAATTTTACGATTGATGAAACTGCTGTAGCAGAAGGCGGAACGGGAAGGGAAAGATTAAAAATGGAAGTAGTCACAGATGGCTCAACAAGTCCTGATGATGCTATTGCTGAAGCCGCAAATCAGTTAATAGAACTCTTTCAACCCCTCGCTACTGTAACAATGGTTGAGGAAGTTCCTGAAGAACCTGAACCATCTCCTGAAGCTCAAATTCCTCTTGAGGAACTAAACTTGTCCGTTAGAGCATATAATTGTTTGAAAAGGGCTCAAGTTAACTCAGTTTCGGATTTAATGGGCTTCAGTTATGAAGATCTTCTTGAAATTAAGAACTTTGGCTCTAAATCTGCAGATGAAGTTATTGAGGCTCTTGAGCGCATCGGTATTTCTATTCCACAAAGTAGAACATCTGTTTAACAATTTTTAAGATTATGAGACACCAACTTAGAATTCCATTATTAAGTAAACCTGCTGACCAAAGGAAAGCACTATTAAGAGGTTTAACTACACAATTAATTAGGGAAGGTAGAGTAACGACAACAAAAGCTAGGGCAAAAGCTCTAAGAAATGAAGCTGAAAGAATGATTTCACTTGCCAAAGAGGGAAGTTTGGCTTCTAGGAGGAGAGCTATTGGATATATTTATGATAAGAAATTAGTTCATTCATTATTTGAAAAAGCAAAGGAAAGATATGGAGAGAGAAATGGTGGTTATACACGCATAGTAAGAACTGTATCTAGAAAAGGTGATAACGCGCAGATGGCCATAATCGAGCTTGTTTAAGTGAATTAATAAAGGGAATTTCACTAAAAATTAACTTTTGAAAAGGGTAGCTTTACTAGTCCAATATGATGGATCTCAATATTCAGGTTGGCAAAAACAAAAAAATGCAAGTACTGTTCAAGAGATTTTAGAGAGAGCTCTCTTCAAGATTACAAATCATACAGTAAAGACTTTTGCAGCAGGAAGGACTGATGCTGGGGTTCATGCATCAGGTCAAGTAGTTCACTTTGATGTTGATTGTGTTATTCCAGGAAATAGTTATTCTGATGTCTTAAATAGTCTTTTACCATTAACAATTAGGATCTTGGAATCAGTTGAAGTTAAAGATAGTTGGCATGCATGCTATTCAGCAATGTATAGACATTATCGATATGTCATAAATAACAGTAAATTCCCTAACTTATTTATCAATAATTGGTCATGGCATAGATATCAAAAAGTATTAGATGAAGTTTTAATGTTAAATGCATCTAAGACAATGGAAGGAGAACATGATTTTTTTGCTTTTCAGAAAAGTGGTAGTAATAGAACAAACTCAATTACAAAAATAAAAAATATAGATATTAAAAGAATAGAAGATTTGATTTTTGTTGATATTAAAGCTACTGGTTTTCTATATGGAATGGTACGTTTAATTGTTGGTCAACTAGTTTTAGTTGGAGAAAACAAAATATCGCCAGAAATTTTTACAGATAGATGGGTAAACAAAAAGAAAAATGATGTTAAAGAATCTGCTCCAGCTAAGGGGTTATGTTTTGTAAATGCTGTTTATGAAGAAAATGTTTTTAAAAAGATTAATTACAATGATTTTTTTCCTGTATTTTTAATTAAGGGTTTCTCTTAAGTAAGGTTTTATTAAGCAAATTTTTTGTGTAAATCATTCAAAACTGTTGTTTAATATTCCTTCAATAAGGTAGAATTTAAGACTAATTTAAATTTATTTGCAGAAATTTGGTAAATGAATAAAACAATTACTCCATCTTTAGAAACAATTGAAAGAAATTGGTTTTTAGTTGACGCAAAAGATAAGACTCTCGGTAGACTTGCTACAGAAATTGCAACTGTATTGAGAGGTAAGAATAAACCAACATTTACACCTCATCTAGATACTGGAGATTTTGTCATTGTAGTAAATGCAGAGAAAGTTGAGGTAACAGGTAAAAAAGCTTCTCAAAAATTGTACAGGAGACATTCTGGAAGACCAGGAGGAATGAAAATTGAAAAATTTGAGTCTTTACAAGAAAGAATTCCTGAAAGAATCATCGAGCAAGCTGTAAAGGGCATGCTTCCTCATAACTCTTTAGGAAGACAGCAATTTAAAAAACTAAAAGTTTATAAAGGAGCTGATCATCCTCATGCTGCTCAGAATCCTGTATTATTAAATAGTTAATTTATCCAAATGAATAGTCAAATAAAAAACAAAGCTGTGTATTGGGGAACTGGAAGAAGAAAAACTTCAGTAGCTAGAGTTCGCCTGATTCCAGGTAATGGATTAATAAAAATTAATGGTCGTGCTGGAGATGATTACTTAAACTTTAATCCTCTGCACTTAAATTCAATAAAAGCACCTTTGCAAACATTAGGCCTTGAAAATTCTTATGATATTCTGGTAAATGTTTATGGTGGTGGATTGACTGGTCAAGCAGATGCTATAAAGCAAGGTGCAGCACGAGCACTTTGCGAATTATCTCCTGACAATAGGAAACCACTAAAAACAGAAGGCCATCTCAGTAGAGATCCTAGAGCTAAGGAAAGAAGAAAATATGGTCTTAAAAAAGCAAGAAAAGCTCCTCAATTCTCTAAACGTTAAAAGACTTTAAATTATGCCAAAATCAGAAATACACCCAAAATGGTATCCAGATGCAAAAGTTATTTGCAATGGAGAAGTTGTAATGACTACTGGCTCCACTCAGCCTGAATTACATGTTGATGTTTGGAGTGGTAATCATCCCTTCTTTACTGGAACTCAGAAAATTCTTGATACTGAAGGTAGAGTTGATAGGTTTATGAAAAAATATGGAATGGGTTCAACTAATTCAGCCACATCAAAAGATCAAAAAGAAGAAAAAGATTCTAAAAAGTAGAATTTTCAAAATTAAGCATAATTTCAATTGGAATACTCAACATTAATTGCAAGGTTGAAAACTGCTTCAGAAAGTTTTGAAAATTTGGAAGTGCAACTTGCAGATCCTGATATAGCTAATGATCCAAAAAAATTAGAATCAATAGCAAGAGAAAGGTCAAAATTGGAACCTTTGGTGATTGATTTTAATAAGTTGCTTGACACTGTTAAAGAAATCGAAGATTCAAAAAATCTACTAAAAGAGAATAGAAATGATAAAGAAATGGAATCTTTGATAAATGAGGAGTTAATAACTCTAGAGGAATCTAAGAGTGAACTGATTCAAAAAACCACAATCGCCTTATTGCCAAAAGACCCAAGAGATGAAAGAAGTGTAATGTTGGAAATCAGAGCCGGTGCTGGCGGTAACGAGGCTTGTATTTGGGCGGGTGATTTAGCAAGAATGTATGAAAGATATGGACAGAAAATTGGATGGTCTGTAAAACCTGTTAGTGCTTCCGAGTCAGATATGGGTGGATTTAAGGAGTTAGTTATCTCCGTTAAGGGAGATTCTGTATATAGTCAACTTAAATTTGAGGCTGGTGTACATAGAGTCCAAAGAGTTCCAGCTACTGAATCTCAAGGTAGAGTTCACACCTCTACTGCTACAGTTGCAGTTATGCCTGAGGCTGATCCTGTTGAGGTTAAAATTGATCCAACAGATCTAGAGGTTGGAACAGCAAGGTCAGGAGGTGCAGGGGGACAAAATGTTAATAAGGTAGAAACAGCTATTGATCTTCTCCACAAACCTACAGGAATAAGAGTTTTTTGTACTCAAGAGAGATCACAATTGCAAAATCGCGAACGAGCAATGGAAATTTTAAGAGCTAAATTGTATGAAATTCAATTAAAAGAAGCCAATGCAAAAGAGAGATCACAAAGGCTTTCCCAGGTTGGAACAGGCGATAGAAGTGAAAAAATCAGAACTTATAATTTTAAAGATAACAGGACAACTGATCATAGATTAGGTTCCAATTTTTCTCTTGAGCCTATTCTTGCTGGTCAATTAGAAGAAGTGATTAATGCTTGCATAGCGCAAGAACAAAAAAGAATGATGGAAGATTTTAATAAAGAAGTAAATTGAGATTTTTTTATTAGATTGCAACCCCTATTACGTATTTACTCCATTCTTTATGCTTGCCAGAGTCAATTTGTCTTGTAGCTTCAAAATTTAAATTACTTAATGGACGATAAGGCCTGCGTTTTAAGGGCATATTCGCCTCTTCAGGAGTTCTATTACCTTTTTGTACATTACATCTGAGACATGCTGTAGTAACATTTTCCCAGTTATCTGTTCCACCTCTACTTCTCGGTAAAACATGATCTATTGATAGGTCACTACCTCTATAGTTACAGTATTGACAAGTATTATTATCTCTCAGAAGAATATTTTTTCTTGTTAAAGAAACCTCTCTAAAAGGAACTTTGACGTAGTAACGAAGTCTTATGACTGTCGGCAACTTTTTCCCGCTATGAATCGAATATGTTTTATCTTCCTCTAAGCTTTCTGCTTTACCTTTAATCATCAAAATTACTGCTCTTCGCCAGGAAGTGATGTTTAAAGGTTCATAAGATGCATTTAAAACTAGAGTCTGGCCCATGCCAAAATACAATTTACATGTCATGCTAACTGTATATTTCAATAAGCGCATATATTTGCGCAAAGTTAATGCAAACTAGGAAAAAAAATCAGGTATTCAATTTTGACAAATTTCCAAATTTTGAAAAAGATATAGATCTAAAACAAAGAGCATGGATTGAAGTTAAAGGTAAAGCAATAGAAACAAACGTTAGATATTTAAGATCAAAATTAAGTAAAAATTGTCAATTTATGGCAGTCGTTAAAGCTGATGGATATGGACATGATGCGAAATTAGTATCAGAGTATGCTATCAAAGGTGGAGCATCTCAATTAGGAGTTGCCACATTAAATGAAGGCATGAAGCTTCGTTCTTCTGGAGTTAAAAAACCAATACTTATCCTCGGAAATCTTTATACAAAAAGGGATCTTATTATATGTTTTAAAAATGATCTTATTCCAACTATCAGTAGTATAAGAGAATGTTTAATTTGCAATAACATTGGTAAGCACTTTGGATTGAAATTTCTTTTACATCTAAAAGTTGATACGGGAATGTCAAGATTAGGATTTGAATACAATAAATTTGTTCAGCAATTTGAAAAAATCAAATCTTTTGACAATATTTCTATTGAGGGAATATATAGTCATTTATCATCTGCAGATGAACTCAACTCATTAGATCCAAAAAGTTTTACACAATTACAAAGGCAGAAGTTTCAGAAATTATTAAAGCAAATTAATCTTGATAGAAATAAAAATATCAAGATTCATTTGGCTAATTCAGCGGCAATGCTTCTTGATAAAAGTTTTCATTTTCACATGGTACGTGTTGGATTATCTATGTATGGATATAAACCTTTGTCAAAATTAAATAAAAATTTATTGCTTAAACCAGCTTTATCTTTGAAGGTCAAAGTAGCTTTTATAAGAACTATTGATAAAGGTGTAAGAGTAAGTTATGGAGGCAAATTTGTAAGTCGTAGAAAAACTAATTTAGCTGTATTAAGTATTGGTTATGCAGATGGTGTGCCAAGAAATCTTTCAGGTAAGATCAACGTAATTCATAATAATAAATTTTATCCTCAAGTTGGATCTATAACTATGGATCAAATGATGGTAGACATAACTGATTCGAATGAAATTAAAGTTGGCAGTACCATAATATTACTAGGATCTGATGGGGATAAAACAATTTCTCCTCTTGATTGGGCAAGACAATCTAATACAATTCCTTGGGAAATTCTTTGTTCTTTTAAAAATAGATTACCGAAAGTTCAAGTTGATTAGACATTTCGATTAAATAAAAAATTTTGAATGTTTGCAAAAAAATTGATAATGTATAAGAACTGGAGAGGTGGCTGAGTGGTTGAAAGCGGCTCCCTGCTAAGGAGTTACAGGAGGTAACTTTTGTCGAGGGTTCGAATCCCTCCCTCTCCGTACTTAATGTAGGAAATATCTTATAAGTTGTAATTTTTTATAATTGGTTAAGGTTAATAGTTTTTAGATCGTTAATAGAATTTAAAATTAAGTCAGCCCCTGCATCTTTTAGTTTTTTTTCGTATGAATTACGTTCATTTAATCGGGACTTTGAATGTAAATGTGGAGGAGCTATTCCAATACTAATGAATTTCTGAGATGGTATTTCTTTCTTAGCGTTCATAACTGTATTTATATCTGCAATAGTATCTCCTACATATCCAATGGGAATATTTGATGAGCCAAGTTTATCTCCAAGAAGTTTTTTGGATAAGTTAATAAAGCCTGTTGGATCAGGCTTGTCCGGCGCATCTCCCATAGAAATTAATGGTGGTGATTTTAGACCAAGTCTTTTTTCTAAAACAAATTTTGCCGAGGCAGACTCTGCGCCACTTACAAAACCCCAAATTATTCCATTGCTTTCTAATAAATCAAAAAACTTTTTATCAACTAATAGCTCTTCATTTATTATTAATCCAGACCAATATTTGCTATTTTCATTTGGATCTCCTCCAAAATAGAATTCTTCAAAACATTTAACTATGTCATCTCTTGAAGGTATTTCGATGTTAAAGTTCCCATTTTTTTTAAATCTTTTTATAAATTCTAAACTTAAATCCCAGTCATTATTCCAAATTCCTTCATTTTTGGCATTATCAATATCTATATAACTTGGCTCCCATCCTGTAAATTTGTAGACTGTTTTTTTTAATGAAAGTCTATAACTATTCTCTACGCTTCGTATTACACCATCTATATCAAATAAAATTAAACCAATATTTTTCAATGTATTCTCTTAATCCTTATGAAAAGACTAGTATTCTTATTAAAAAAAAGCAAAAAATTCTATGGGTAATTTATTAATTACCTATACTTAACCTTTTAAATATCCTCTTGGAGTAAGAAATATTTCATCTTCTAATGTGGTTTGAGAATTGCCAATAATTATTATTGATAACATATCAATCTCTTTAAAAGGAATTGTTTTTAAAGTAAAAAATTTTTTGGTTTGATTTTCTCTCCCTACTTGTCTAGCTATTAAAACTGGAGTATCTCCATGCCTAGTTTGTAAACATATATCTATTACACTTTTTAGCTGCCAATTTCTTTCAATGGATTGAGGATTAAATAAAGCTATTACAAAGTCACCCAAAAGAGCTCCTTCAATTCTTTTTTTTATTAAAGGCCAGGGAGTTAATTTATCGCTTAGGCTTACTGAACAAAAGTCATTCATTAGTGGTGCCCCACTAATCGCAGCCGCTAATTGAACACTACTTATTCCTGGATGTACTTCAAAGTAAGGCCTATATTCTTTTTTGATTTTTTGAAGTAATTCTAAAACTAAACCTGCCATGCCATAAAATCCAGATTCACCGGAAGAAATTAAAGCCACTTTTATTCCTTCCTCAGCTAGTTTGATTGCTTTATTGCATCTCTCTTTTTCTTCAGTAAGTTTACTTTCAATTAAAACTTGGTCAGTTCTTTTTAAGGATTTAATTAAATCTAAATACATTTTGTATCCGATCCAAACAGTACATTTTGAAAGTGCTTTTTTTGCATTACTGGTTAGGAAGGAGATATCACCAGGACCACTTCCAATAATATGTATTTCGCCATGGGTTGGATTATATTGATTTTTTGATTCTGCCACAGCGATAGTTACTGCCCCATATTGATTTTTAAAAATTCTTTTTTCTTCTAATAATTTTGATTCTTCTCCTGCAGCCATTAAGCAAGAGGCTTCAGCTACAGAAGGGGTGCCAATTTCCTTTTCTACAATACTTGAAGGATTTGGAACAATTATTGTTGAAAGATCCTCTTTACAAAAAAACTTTAAAGGCAAGTTTTTTTCTTCAGCAAGTTCTAAAATTCCTTTCTCATCTTTTTTAATATCAACTGTTGCGAGTCCCGCAATTGAATACTTGGATAAATTTCTCGACTCCAATAAATTATTTAAAGAATTTGCTATTAATTCTTTGCTTGTATTTCTTTCACATCCAATGCCAATCCACAATACTGGCGGGTGCCAAGTGGTTTGATGATTTTCGAATATACTCACATGAAAAGTTGACTCTGGTTTTTCAATTTCTTTTTCATTAGTTTGATTAATAGTCTCCCCAGATTCTGAATTTTTCCATAATCTATTACCAGATAATTGTTTGCAAAATATTTCTTCCTTCTTGGCTTGTTTAATTACTAGTTTTGACCAATCCTTTATGTTGCCAGATCTTTCCCAACCCCATTGATTTCCAAAAGCATCAAGATTTAAGAAGCTTTGATCATTGGAATTATTAGTTTCTATTATTTCGCCACCAAGTAAATTAGCAATTTGAAATGCAATATTTTGTACATTTGACTGATGTAAGCCTATTAAAGGAACTATTTTGGAACATTTGTTATCTATAGCGATTACTCCTGGATCTTGATCTTTAGAGGTCAAAAATGAATTTATTATGCGTATTGATGCACCAATTGATCCTACAAAAATTATTAAATCTACTTCTGGCCATTTTTTTAATAAGATTTCTTTAGGTTTTTGTACTTGAATAAGTTGATTTACCTTTCCATTGTCTTTTGAAGAACCTGCAATATATATATCTTTGATAAATTCAGTTTTTTTAAGCCTTTTTAGAATTTCTTTTGAATTATTAGATAGACCTATAGCAATTCCTTTCAAATCAGAAACTTTTGATAGTTACGTTGAAATTATATCCTGTCGCTGGATTTTTAAAATTTTCTTTGAAATATAAAAAAAAATTTAAGAAATTTTCATAAAGTTTGAGTAAAAATACTCATAATTAAGTCGTAGACTAGAATTTTACAAAATATTCATATAGTAACAATCATTAGAACATTTGTTACGTTAATGCATAACGAAAGAATCTTTGCCTTATTATTTTTGAAACGAATATCTAAAGTTTCGATGGATTCGTTTTCTTGAACATTATCATTAAAAATAAGTTCAAGATCCGATCAATCGGCTTTAATGTCAATTATTTTCGAGGTGCTAGATGACCATCAGCCCACCAGAAAGTGGAGAAAAAAACAAAAAAGTTTTGGAGGATCCTGTTAAGGCAGATCCAAGACCTATTGATTTTGCCAAATTAGATAAGCCAGGTTTCTGGTCAAGTAAATTATCTAAGGGTCCAAAAACTACAACTTGGATCTGGAATTTGCATGCTGATGCACATGATTTCGATGTGCATACAGGCGATGCTGAAGAAGCAACAAGAAAAATCTTTTCAGCTCATTTTGGACATCTTGCAGTCATTTTTATATGGATGAGTGCTGCATTCTTCCATGGAGCAAGATTTTCTAATTATTCAGGCTGGTTGGCTGATCCAACTCATGTCAAACCCGGTGCTCAGCAAGTATGGGCAATCGTTGGTCAAGAAATGCTTAACGCTGATCTTGGTGCTAACTACAACGGTATTCAAATCAGTTCCGGAATATTCCACATGTGGAGAGCATGGGGAATTACAAATGAGAGCGAATTGATGGCTTTAGCAATAGGTGCTGTAGTAATGGCTGCACTTATGCTTCATGCCGGAATTTTTCATTATCACAAAGCAGCTCCAAAAATGGAGTGGTTTCAAGATATTGAGTCTATGCTTAATCACCATATAGCTGGTTTAGTAGGACTAGGATCTTTAGCATGGGCTGGTCATTGTATCCATATCGGAGCTCCTACTGCAGCTCTCTTAGATGCAATTGATGCAGGTTCTCCTTTAGTTATCAATGGTAAAGAAATAGCAACTATTGCAGATATGCCTATGCCACATCAACTCTGTGATCCACAAATTATCGGTCAGATATTTCCAGGATTAGCAAGTGGTACAGGTAATTTCTTTAGTTTAAACTGGTTAGCTTTCTCAGACTTTCTTACTTTCAAAGGCGGACTAAACCCTGTGACAGGAAGCTTATGGATGACTGATGTTTCACATCATCATTTAGCTTTTGGTGTAATAGCAATTATTGGTGGTCATATGTATAGAACCAATTACGGTATTGGTCATAGTATGAAAGAAATATTAGATTCACAGCAAGGAGACCCAATATTATTCCCTGCTCCTAAAGGTCATCAAGGACTTTTTGAATTCATGGCAGAAAGTAGGCATGCTCAGCTTGCGGTAAACCTAGCAATGCTTGGATCAATAAGTATACTTGTATCTCATCACATGTATGCGATGCCTCCATATCCATACATAGCTACTGACTACATGACAGTTCTTGGATTGTTTACCCATCACATGTGGATAGGTGGACTATTCATAGTGGGTGCAGGTGCGCATGCTGGAATTGCAATGGTTAGAGATTATGATCCGGCAAAACATATTGATAACGTATTAGACAGAATTCTTAAAGCAAGAGATGCCTTAATTAGTCACTTAAATTGGGTATGTATGTGGTTAGGATTCCATAGTTTTGGACTCTATATTCACAACGATACTATGAGAGCTTTGGGTAGACCTCAAGATATGTTTAGTGATTCGGCAATCCAACTTCAGCCAATCTTTGCTCAATGGGTACAGAGTATTCAGGCATCTGCTGTTGGAACTTCTCTTTTAGCAGGTACTGCAGAAGCTTTACCTCACAAAGCTTTAAGTGAAGTTTTTAATGGAAGTTTAGTAGAAGTTGGTGGAAAGGTTGCTATAGCTCCAATTCCATTAGGTACAGCTGATTTAATGATCCATCATATTCATGCTTTCCAAATCCACGTAACTGTTTTGATACTTCTCAAAGGAGTACTTTATGCAAGAAGTTCAAGGCTGATCCCTGATAAAGCTTCTTTAGGATTTAGATTCCCTTGTGATGGACCTGGAAGAGGTGGTACATGTCAAGTGTCTTCATGGGATCATGTGTTCTTGGCACTTTTCTGGATGTATAACTGTTTATCAATAGTTATCTTCCACTTCTCTTGGAAAATGCAGAGTGATGTATGGGGACTTACTGGTGGTAATTTCGCACAAAGCTCTATTACTATTAATGGTTGGCTAAGAGATTTCCTTTGGGCTCAAGCTTCTCAAGTATTAACAAGTTATGGCCAATCAATAAGCATGTACGGATTGATGTTCTTAGGAGCTCACTTCATATGGGCATTTAGCTTAATGTTCCTATTTAGTGGAAGAGGATATTGGCAAGAATTATTCGAATCAATTGTTTGGGCACATAACAAATTAAAAGTTGCTCCAACCATTCAACCAAGAGCTTTATCTATTACTCAGGGTAGAGCAGTAGGTGTAACACACTTCCTTGTTGGTGGTATTGCTACCACATGGGCTTTCTTCCATGCTCGCCTTTTTGGCTTGGGCTAATTACCTGAACTTCACCTTTTTAATTCAATGGCAACAAAATTTCCATCATTTAACCAGGGTCTAGCTCAGGACCCTACAACCCGACGAATATGGTACGGAATAGCTACCGCTCATGACTTTGAAAGTCATGATGGTATGACCGAAGAAAAGCTTTATCAGAAGCTTTTCTCTACACATTTTGGTCATTTAGCAATAATCGCCCTCTGGGTAGCTGGTAACTTATTTCATATTGCTTGGCAAGGTAACTTCGAGCAATTCGTACTTGATCCAACTCATGTTCGTCCTATTGCTCATGCTATTTGGGATCCTCATTTTGGATCTGGCATCACAGAAGCAATGACACAAGCTGGAGCTAGTGGTCCAGTCAATATAGCTTACTCAGGTCTCTACCATTGGTGGTACACAATTGGAATGAGAACTAATGAGCAACTCTTCCAAGCTTCAATATTTATGAGTATTTTGGCTTGTTGGACTCTATTTGCAGGGTGGCTACACTTACAGCCAAAATTCAGACCTTCTCTAGCTTGGTTTAAAAATGCAGAGTCAAGATTAAATCACCACTTAGCTGTCTTATTTGGTTTTAGTAGTATCGCTTGGACAGGTCATTTGGTTCATGTTGCTATACCTGAATCAAGAGGTCAACATGTAGGTTGGGATAACTGGTTAACTGTACTTCCACATCCAGCAGGATTAGCTCCTTTCTTTACTTTAAATTGGGGAGCATATGCCCAAAATCCTGATTCTCTAGATCAAGTATTTGGAACAGCTGAGGGAGCTGGAACAGCAATCTTTACTTTTTTAGGTGGTCTTCATCCTCAAAGTGAAGCTTTATGGCTTACTGACATTGCACATCACCATATTGCGATTGGTACAGTTTTTGTAATTGCTGGTCATATGTATAGAAATACCTTTGGTATTGGTCATAGCCTTAAAGAAATTACAGAAGCTCATAATACAAGGCACCCTAATGATCCTCATAAAGGTAGTTTCGGAATTAATCACGATGGAATATATGAAACTGTAAATAACTCTTTACATTTCCAACTTGGATTAGCATTAGCATCACTTGGTGTTGCAACTTCTCTTGTAGCCCAACATATGGGTGCACTTCCCTCTTACGCTTTTATTGCCAGGGACTACACCACACAATCTGCTCTATACAGCCATCATCAGTACATAGCAATGTTCTTGATGGTCGGTGCTTTTGCACATGGAGCAATTTTCTTTGTGAGAGATTACGATCCTGAATTAAACAAAGATAATGTACTAGCAAGAGTACTTGGAACAAAGGAAGCTTTGATAAGCCACCTAAGTTGGGTAACGATGTTGCTAGGATTCCATACTCTTGGAATTTATGTTCACAACGATGTTGTTGTAGCTTTTGGTAATCCTGAAAAGCAAATTTTAATCGAGCCAGTATTCGCTCAATTCGTTCAAGCTGCTCAAGGTAAGATGATGTACGGCTTTAACGCTTTATTATCTGATCCTACAAGTTCAGCAACTCTAGCAGCTAATTCATTACCAGGTAATCATTACTGGATGGATCTTATCAATAGACAAGATGCATTAAGTGCTTTCTTACCTATCGGACCAGCAGATTTCTTAGTTCACCATGCTATCGCTTTAGGTCTTCATACAACTGCATTAATTCTTATCAAAGGTGCACTTGATGCTAGAGGAACAAAATTAATTCCTGATAAGAAAGATTTAGGTTATGCTTTCCCTTGCGATGGACCTGGACGTGGAGGTACTTGTGATAGTTCATCTTGGGACGCTATGTACTTAGCTATGTTCTGGGCATTAAATTTAATAGCATGGGTAACTTTCTACTGGCATTGGAAACACCTAGCAATTTGGCAGGGTAACGTAGCACAATTTAATGAGTCTGGAACTTATCTAATGGGTTGGTTCAGAGATTATCTCTGGTTAAACTCTGCTCAACTTATTAATGGATATAATCCATTTGGAGTAAATTCTCTATCTCCTTGGGCTTGGATGTTCCTATTCGGTCACTTAGTTTGGGCTACTGGTTTCATGTTCCTAATATCATGGCGTGGTTACTGGCAAGAGTTAATTGAAACGTTAGTTTGGGCACATCAGCGTACTCCAATTGCTAACCTCGTTGGGTGGAGAGATAAGCCAGTTGCACTTTCAATTGTTCAAGCTAGATTAGTTGGACTAGCACATTTCACTATTGGAAACATACTTACATTTGGGGCATTTGTTATCGCATCCACTTCAGGTAAGTTTGGTTAAATTTCCTTTAAATAATTTAAATCACCACATTTGTGGTGATTTTTTTTGTTTAATTTTAATGTTCTAAATTAAGTTAAAATTGTGTAATTATTATTAAATCTAAATGTCATATATAAAACAATTAATTTCTATTATCGTCCCTGTTTTCAATGAAAGCGCGAGCATTGGTCTTTTATTGGATGAAGTTATAAATGTAATGTCATCTCATAAATTTAATTTTGAATTGATTGTTGTAAATGATGGTTCTAAAGATAATACTCAGCAAGTATTAAAGCAACTAACTCTCAAAATTAAAGAATTGTCAGTAATTTCCCTTCGCAAAAATTACGGTCAAACTGCAGCAATGTCAGCTGGCTTTGATAATTCTAAAGGCGATATTGTTATTACTTTGGATGGTGATCTACAGAATGATCCAAATGATATTCCTTTGTTAATTTCAGAAATTAATAATGGTTATGATTTGGTTTGCGGTTGGAGGTTTGATAGAAAAGATAAATTAATTAATAGAAAGATACCATCAAAAATAGCGAATAAGTTAATAGCTCATGTAACAGGTTTGAAGTTGCATGACTATGGTTGCTCATTAAAAGCGTTTAAGAGAGAAATAGTAGAAGATATAAAGTTATATGGAGAACTTCACAGGTTTTTGCCCGTTTTAGCAAATATTGAAGGTGCAAGAATCAAAGAAATTAAAGTAAATCATAGGAGCAGGCAATATGGATCTAGTAAATATGGAATTGATAGAACTTTTAGAGTTTTAATGGATTTAATAACTGTTTGGTTTATGACTAAATTTTTAACAAGACCGATGTATGGTTTTGGTTTTGTTGGAATTATAAGTATTTTCTTTAGCCTTGCGATAAGTTCTTATTTGATAGTTTTAAAAATAATGGGTGAGGATATTGGAAATCGTCCATTGCTGATGTTTGCATTAATATTAGGAATTGCTGGTGTTCAATTATTTAGCTTTGGATTATTGAGCGAACTTTTAATTAGAACATATCATGAAAGTCAAAATCGTCCAATTTACAGAATTAGATCAATAAACAGTGCTAAGCAAAATTGATTTTTTATTTGAACTGTCTTATTAATAAAGCTGAAATTTTAACGACTTCAGGAGAAATATCTCTTAAGCCTTTTCGCAAAATTGGTAATGTTGATTTATCTGCCAATTCTTCCGCAATTTTTAATGCCTTTAATTTTTTTTCTGTATCACCTTGAAAAAGATGAATCATTTTATTTCTTTGAGAATTTTTATAAAATACTGAGTACTTTTTTTCTTCGTGATTGTATAAATAAATATTTTTTTTAGATAGAAATTTATTATTACTTTTTTTATTTTTCTTTAATTTAATAGAATTTAAATTGCTTTGATTTATTAACTTTTTAAAGCTTCTTTTTTTAAATACTAGAAGTAATATTCCTATAAAAATAATAAGTAAAATTGCGAAAAAATTTAACATGTAAAAAGTTAATAATTTTTATATCATCCATTAATAAAATTAACATTATTTCGTTGATAAATACTAAAGTGTTTAAAGATGTTTAAAGAACTATGCCATCTGATTTACCAAGCCTTTTACCCTCAATTTTTGTTCCATTAATTGGTATAGCAATGCCTGCTGTTTTTATCGTATTGATTGGAAGATTAATTACAGCAACTGAATAAATTATCAAACACTAAACTACTAAAAAAATGAGCGACTTTCAAAAATCATTCTCCGAATCAACAAGTTCTATTAAGTTTGATGAGAAATACATAGATACTTCTGTGCAACCAAATGATATTGGCGTAGCAGAACAATGGGCAGTAAAAACAGTTGCTGATCCTTGTGTTGGTAATTTAGCTACTCCAGTTAATAGTGGTTATTTTACAAAAGCTTTTATAAATAATTTACCTTTTTACAGAGAAGGTATTTCCCCTAATTTTAGAGGTTTAGAAACTGGAGCAGCTTTTGGATATCTTCTATACGGACCTTTTACCATGACTGGCCCATTAAGAAATTCTGAATTTGCCCTAACAGCTGGCCTTCTCGCTACTATTGGAGCTGTTCATATTTTGACAGCACTTTTTGTTCTATACAATGCACCTGGTAAAGCACCTAATGTTCAACCTCCCGATGCAACTGTTAATAATCCGCCAAAGGACTTATTTACAAGAGCTGGGTGGGCTGATTTTACAAGTGGATTTTGGTTAGGAGGATGTGGAGGAGCTGTTTTTGCTTGGTTACTTGTTGGGACATTACACTTAGATACCATAATGCCAATCATTAAAAATATTTGGACTGCTGGTTAATTTCTAAATAAAAGAATAAGTAACATTTAAATTTAATTTCAAATTTAAAGGATACCTTTATTAATTAACGTATAGTGCGGTCCCATCTATAATTTTTAACTACTCTTCCTGCCGAAATTAGTTTAGATTTATAATGCAATGAGATTTTATCATTAGACTTTTTAAGGGTATCTAATCCTATTCCATTTCTGCCAAAATCCATACCAGAGCTATGGTAATAGAATCCGTCTTCTTTGTAGATACCAATATGATCACATTTTTCTTCATTTCCAAAAAATAAAAGATCGCCAGGTCGTAGAGCCGCATACGATTCTTTGTAATAAAAAAGGTGCTTACAAAAACTTTTTATTTGAAAAGAGTCTCGAGGTATATAAATTTGATGCTTTAAAAAAGCAGTCTGAATTAATCCAGAACAATCAAAATTGGGTCCTAATGTGCCTCCCCAAAGATATTCATTATTTAACTCAGATTGATCCTTGATCCATTTTAAAATTGAGTTAACTTTATCTTTTATAAAGAAGTGTTCATTTTTTAAACTGTTATTTTTTTTGAATTCGTATTGCTCAATAATTAATCCATCTAAATTTATCCAGCAGACGTAACCATCTTCATATAATTGAACTAGTATTCTTGAAAATTTATGGTTGTTTTGATAGATATTTGGATAAATAAGTCTAAAAATTCTATTTTTAAATATTTCAGTAACTAATTTATCTTCTGTTTCATTTTGATATCCCGAAATATTAACTTTTAATTGCCACCAAATAGTTTTTGAAAAATTAGTTTGTTTAAATAGTGAGATAGGATTTTTATAAATTTTCATACAATGTCCTTTTACTATTTAAGTAAGGAGATGGGCCTAGCCTTAAATGATATTTTAAGGAAAATATGCTCTAATAATAAAGATTTTTCAAGAGAAGATATTTCGATAACTTGGATTAATTATAAAAGTGAAAATAAAAGTGTATTTAAAGGTTTTGGAACTGGCATTAATAATAAAAAAATGGTTTACCCTGCCAGCATAGTCAAGTTAGTTTATGGCCTTGCGGTATTTTATTGGATTAAAAAAGGAAGTTTATTATTATCAGATGAAATTATTGATGCTGTAGGGAAAATGTTGTCTTTCTCCAGTAATAATGCAACAAGCTTTTTAATTGATTTACTTACTGGAACAACAAGTGGACCTCGTATTGAAGGCGAGCCATGGGAAAATTGGAAATACCAAAGAAGTATAATAAATGATTGGCTAAATGATTTAAATTGGAAAGAATTGGTTGGTATAAATTGCTGTCAGAAGACTTGGGATGATGGACCATTTGGTCGTGAGAAAGAATTTTATGGATATGATAATAAAAATAGAAATGCTATGAACTCTGATTCAGCCGCAAGGGTTTTGGAGGAAATTATGATTCATATTGATTATCAAGAAAATAATTTAAATTTACGAAGTTTTTTAAAAAGAAATTTAAATAAAGTTGTTCTTAAAAAGGATTCTCTTAATCAAATAGATGGTTTTTTGGGTGAAGGATTACCAGAAAGCATTAATCTTTGGAGTAAAGCAGGCTTAATGTCTGAAGTTAGACATGATTCAGCTTGGTGGATTAATAATCAATCTCTACAAACTTTATTAGTAGTTTTTTGTAATGGAGAGAAATATTCCAAAGATTCTTCCCTTTTACCGTTTATAGCAAAAGAAGTATACGATTTTAATAAGAGATATACTATTGAGGACTAAAATTAATCTTCTAAGAAATTAGAATCTAATTTGTCAGTATATGCTTCATAAGGTAGCATCATTACTTCTTCAAAATCTAAATCATTCATAATCCATTCTCTATATTCTGCTAACAAACTTTTTCTATCTTCATTATCTAATTCATAAATACGCAATGCGGTATCTTTAAAATTTTCTTTTATTAAATTTTCAATTTCTTTCTTCATCATTTTATGTTAACTCTCCCTCCAAAATCACTCTCCTAATTGTCGATAATGCAATTCCAGTTTGTGTTCTGATTGATCGATATGAATATCCTTCATTACGCAATCTGATTACTAAAGATTCTTTTAAAGGACTTATTTTAGGCCTGCCTCCCAAATTATTTCCAGATAATTTTCTGCGTAATAGTTGTTCTTTTTTTCTTTCACCTAAACTTTTGTCTTCTAAATTATCTAATTCATATAGAATCTTAAAAATTGAAAAATTTGCATTAGAAGATTCATTAGCAGTAAAAAAACCAGTCAATGTTCGTAATTGAATATTCTTATTAATAAGTTTATTTATTGTTATCAAACATTCTTTTTTATTTTTAAATGCTCGATCAAGCTGAGTTATTATTAATTGATCGCCTTTTGATAAGGAATTTATAGCTTTATTGAGTTGGGGTTTGATTTCTTCATCTAAACTTATAAATTCAGAGAACACTAAACTGCAACCCTCTTGCTTTAAAATTTTTATTTGCTCTTCTAAATATTCATATTCGTTGTGAGTAGCTCTAGCATAACCTATTGCTTTAGAGTTTTTATTCTTTTCCGATAATAAAATACGTTTTCTTTTAAATTTAAAAGTCAATGTTTTATTACATATATTTTTTACTGTATCAAAAAATAATTAAAAAAACACTTTTTAGTACAAAATAGTGTAAGTATTACAATACTTCTACTATATTATTAGAAATTATTATGTTCTGATATCTGTATTAAAAATAACGTTATGAAATCTAATTTAATTTTAGTTAATGAAACAAGAAAGTTATGTAACGAGTAAATTTAATTAAGATTTTCTAAATTGCAGAAGGATTATTTGAATTCAATTATTTATTTACTTCTGTTGAATGAGCTTCGTCTTTGAATTTATAAATAGTTAATTCATCTTGTTTTTAGTAAAATAAAAATGCAGGTTAAGAAAATTTAAAGTGACTAATAATCCTAATAGTTTAATTTCAAAACCTGAATGGTTAAGGGTCAAAGCTCCACAAGTTGAGCGAATTGGTAATACTGCAAATTTATTAAATGATTTAAACCTTAATACCGTATGTCAAGAAGCAAGCTGTCCAAATATCGGCGAATGTTTTGCTAGTGGAACTGCAACTTTCCTCATAATGGGTCCTGGTTGCACTAGGGCATGTCCATATTGCGATATTGATTTTGATAGATCTAAGAGAGACTTAGACCCAACTGAACCATATCGTCTAGCCGAAGCTGTTTTTAGAATGCAGCTTAAGCATGTTGTAATCACATCAGTTAATAGAGACGATCTTGAGGATGGTGGTGCATCTCAATTTTTTCAATGTGTTCATCAAATAAGAGAAAAATCTCCTGAAACTACAATTGAGCTTTTAATTCCTGATTTTTGTGGCAACTGGAAAGCTCTTGAAAAAGTTCTTGATTCAAATCCAAACGTTTTAAACCATAATATTGAGACTGTTCCTTCGCTATATAAAAAAGTAAGACCTCAGGGTAAATACGAAAGAACTCTTGAGTTGCTCAAAAGAACCAGAGAATATTCTCCTAAAGTTTATACAAAGTCAGGATTCATGCTTGGTTTAGGGGAAAAAGACGAGGAGGTCTTAAGTCTGCTTACGGATTTAAAAAGTAATTTCGTTGATATTGTTACTATTGGCCAATATTTATCTCCTGGACCTAATCATTTACCTGTTAAAAGATTTGTAAGTCCCTCAAAATTTAACTACTTTAAAGCGTTCGGGGAAAAAGATTTAAACTTCATGCAAGTTGTTAGTTCTCCTTTAACTCGTAGTAGCTACCATGCTGAAGAGATTCAAAAACTTATGAAAAAGTATCCAAGATAGTTATATTCATTTATCTGGATCTACCCACTCATTTAATTTCCATTCAACTAGATCATTTTTAATCATTGGATCATTCTTAATTATTTTTAGTGCATTTCTATAATTATTCATCTCAAGAATAAGTAATCCCCCGTCACCTGGCCTACTTAACTCATCTACCAAAAAGCCACTTTTTATATTAATTCCCTCTTTTTTTAATTTTTTTACCCAATCAATATGTTCGATAATTATTTTTCGTTTTAAATCATTATTAATTAAGTATTCCTTTTTTATAATTTCAGTTTTTACAAAGAAAGGCATTTACATTTTTTTTATACCAAGCATCTCTTCTTCGCTTGGGGGAACAATCAATTTGAAAGTACTCTTAAAATGAGACCAATTTTCAATTATTTTGGCAGCCTTTAAGCTATTTGTTTTTGCTTGATATTCTCTAATAATTTCCAATAAGATATTTTCCTGTTTTGATGAAGTTATTTGATGAATGCTTACTATTTCTTTATTTACTTTGTTACTTAAATCATTATTTTCATCGATTATAAAAGCTATTCCACCAGTCATGCCCGCACCAATATTCCTTCCTGTTGAACCTAGAATAACTACTTTCCCACCAGTCATGTATTCACAACAATGATCACCTGCTCCTTCTGTTACCGCTATAGCACCACTATTTCTAACCGCAAATCTTTCTCCCGATTTTCCTAATGCAAATAATTTTCCACCAGTAGCTCCATAAAGACAAGTATTTCCTAGGATGACTTGTTCGGAGGAGATTTCATTTATTTTTGGTGGAATTATTGTGAGTATTCCTCCATTCATTCCTTTACAAACATAATCATTAGCTTCTCCGATCAATTGAACATTCATTCCCTTCAATAGAAAGGCACCAAAGCTTTGTCCTGCATATCCTTTGAAATTTAAGTTGAGTTCGCCATTGAAGCCAGTGTTGCCGTGAAGTTCTGCGATTTCGCCTGATATTTTCGCACAAACACTTCTATCTGTATTTTTTATCTCAATTTCTTTGGTTAATATTTCGTGATTTTTAATTGAATCTATAAATTTAGTATCAGACAAAAACTCGTCTTCTAATACAGAACCATTACTATGGGCAGTTTTTAAATGTTTTAACCATGATCTATCAAGGGTTGAGTGTTCATTTACTAAAGAAGAAAGATCAATATTAGAAGTTTTTGGAAGATCGATATTTCTTGCAGAAAGAAATTCTTGATTACCAATCAGTTCTTCCATATTAGAAACACCGATACTACTCATTATCTGTCTTACTTCTTCAGCAATATACATGAAAAAATTGACGACATTTTCTGGAATACCTTTAAATCTATTTCTTAATTCTTCTTTTTGAGTGGCAACTCCAACAGGACACTTGTTTGTATGACAAACCCGAGCCATTATGCATCCTTCAGCAATCATCGCTACAGAACCAAAACCATATTCTTCAGCACCTAGTAAAGCTGCAATAACTACGTCCCAACCTGTTTTAAGACCTCCATCAGTTCTTAAAATTACTCTTTCGCGTAAGTTATTTTCTAAAAGAGATTTATGAACCTCAGCAACACCAAGTTCCCATGGTAACCCTGCATGTTTAATAGAACTCAGGGGTGAAGCACCTGTACCTCCGTCATGACCTGATATTTGAATTACATCTGCATTAGCTTTGCTTACTCCAGCAGCAATAGTGCCTATACCAATTTCAGAAACAAGCTTAACGCTTACTTTCGCTTTTGGATGAACTTGGTGTAAGTCGTGGATAAGTTGAGCTAAATCTTCAATTGAATAAATATCATGATGCGGGGGAGGAGATATTAAAGCTACTCCAGGTTTACTATTTCTTAGTTTTGCGATGTAAGAATCAACTTTTGGACCAGGTAATTGTCCCCCCTCTCCTGGTTTTGCACCTTGAGCCATTTTAATTTCGAGTTGTTTACCACTTCTTAGATATTCAGGTGTAACTCCAAATCTTCCTGATGCTATTTGTTTAATAGCGGAGCATGCAGTGTCTCCATTCTTTAAGCCTTTAATAAATGGCAACGTCGCTGACTGAGTATTTTCATCGATATCATTTAAAACATTAAAACGAGCTGGATCTTCTCCCCCTTCTCCACTATTACTTTTTCCACCAATTCTATTCATTGCAACTGCTAAAACTTCATGCGCTTCTCTTGATAAAGCACCTAAACTCATTCCTCCAGTACAGAACCTTTTGCAAATTGATTCAATACTTTCAACTTCCTTTAATGGAATACTTTTTCTTTTTGAATTAATTGTTAGTAAATCTCTAAGAGATGTTGTCGGTCTATTACTAATAAGTTTTTTGTAAGTTTCAAAATGAGCATATCCTGGCCCTTGCTTTACCGCCGAATGTAAAACTTTGGACATCTCTGGGTTATTAGAATGATATTCTCCATTATTTCTAAATTGTACAAATCCTAAAAATTCTAATTTCTTTAAATTGATCTCTGGATAGGCTTTCGTATGTATTGAAAGTGTTTCATTGGTTAATTCTTTTAATGTTATGCCAGCGATACGACTTGTTGTACCATCAAAAGCAATTTTTATTAAGTCAGATCCAAGGCCTACAGCTTCAAAAATTTGTGCACCATGGTAACTAGATAAAAGTGAGATACCTATTTTTGAAAGAATTTTTCTTAGACCGTCTTCTAAAGCTTTTTTAATATTTTCTTGAACATCAACTATTGATAATGGATTTATTTTTTTGCTATCAATGAGTTTTTGTGTTTTTGGATGTTTTAACCAGTGCCTACCTGCTTCGAAGGTCAACCAAGGGCAAACTGCACTTGCTCCATATCCAATTAAACAAGCTAAGTGATGTGTGCTCCAACATTGACCGGTCTCAATTATTAGAGAAGCTTTTAGCCTGATTTCTTTTTTAAGAAGATAATGATGAATTGCTCCAACAGCAAGTAAAGGAGGTATGAAAGTCTTTTTAGGATTAATTCCCTTATCAGAAATGATAATTAAAGAGCAACCTTCTTTTATAGACAGCTCACTCTGTTTACAGATTAGTTTTAATTGGTTCTCTAAGCCTTGAATACCTTCCTCTAGATCAAACAAACTTGAAATTGTCTGAGATTTAATTTTTGATTTTTTGATGGAAATGAGTTCTTCCTCATTTAGAATCGGACTTTGTAAATGAATAAAAGGTTTAGCATTTTTAATTTCAAATGGTGTACATCTTTCTCCTAGATGCATCTCTAAACTCATTACAAGTTTTTCTCTCAGAGGGTCAATAGGAGGGTTAGTAACTTGCGCAAATCTTTGCTTAAAGTAGTCGTATAAAATATGTGGCTTAGATGAAAGAACTGCTAATGGGATGTCGTCGCCCATGCAATAAGTAGGCTCTTTAGCTAATGAAGCCATTGAATCTAAGATAAGGTCATTATCTTCTGCTGAAAACCCGTATGCAGTTTGTTGTTGCAACAACTCAAGGTCTTTTAGTTTGCAGTCTTTAAGCCATTCATTATTTTCAATTTTCGTAGTCCTATTACTGAGAAGATTTTTATAATCATGCCTTTGAGCGGCTTCAGATTTTACTTCCCAATTTCTTAGGATTCTATTCTGATGAAAATCAACTGCCAACATTTGCCCTGGTCCTAATCGACCTTTTTCTATTACTCTTTCTTCTTCAAGATCAACTACTCCTGTTTCAGAACCCATTATTACAAAACCATCATTTGTAATTGAATATCTTGCTGGTCTTAGGCCAT
Organism: uncultured Prochlorococcus sp.; assembly: GCA_902594875.1. Lineage (GTDB taxonomy): Bacteria > Cyanobacteriota > Cyanobacteriia > PCC-6307 > Cyanobiaceae > Prochlorococcus_A. The sequence continues at coordinate 7,553 of CACJNU010000014.1, read as the reverse complement.
TTCTATCAAGCGTTGCTCCGACAAAATTTCCATCAGCAAATACAAGGAGTGCTGGACCATCCCAAGCTTCTTGTAGGCTTGCAGCATATTCATAAAAAGCTTTTATATTCTCTCTCTCTTCAAGTTCTGGTTGATCTCTAAATGCTTCAGGAACAAGTTTTAATAATGAGTCAGTAATGGGCTGACCTGAACGAATATTGATTTCAAGGGTTGCATCAAGATTTGATGAATCGCTTTTGTTTACATCTACAATGGGCTTAATTTCATTAGATAACTCTCCCCAAAAATCATCTATATGTGTTTCTGAAGCTTTAGCCCAATTAATATTGCCTAAGAGCGTATTTATTTCGCCATTATGACCCAAAAATCTCATGGGCTGAGCTAGTGGCCATTTTGGAAGTGTATTAGTACTAAATCTACGATGATAAACAGAAAATGAAACTTTAAAACTCTCTTCCTTTAGATCTTGATAAAATTCGGATAATATTTCAGAGCGAACCATACCTTTATAAACAACTGTTTGAGAACTTAGTGAGGCAAAATAAAATTCACAATCCCCAACATCGTTTTTGAAAGTTTCTCTTATTTTTTTCTCAATTCTTTTCCTTAATTGAAAAAAAAGCTTTTCAACATCCTTATGATCTTTTTTATCTACATATAATATCCATTGACATATGAATGGAGCATTTGCTTTAGCTAAAGGACCTAAGATTTCATTATTAACAGGTACTTTTCTCCAAGATGTTTTGTTGACTTTTAATTTTTCTGCTTCTTCATCACATATTAATTTACATATTTCAATTTTTTCTTTTTTATTAGGCATGAAAACCATGCCTAAACCTCTATTAAATCCTTGAGTATTTTTTAGATTAATTTTCTCTTCTAGATATCCCCATGGAATTGAACATAAAATGCCTGCTCCATCTCCTGAGTCACTATCTCCTCCACAACCTCCTCTATGCTCCATGCAGTTGAGGCCCTTTAGAGATTGTTTAAGGATCCAGTTGCTTTCTATACCTTCAACATTTGCTACGAAACCAACTCCACACGCATCTTTCTCCCCAATTATTCCATTTGGGGAATAACTATCTTGATATGGGCCAACGATTCTTTTGATACTCTCTCCCATAGATTATTTAATTCTATTTAGTAATTTATGTTTTTCTATTATAAAAATAAATATGAAAATAAATCTAAAGATAATTAATATTTACCAAATAATTTTAATTTGACAAATTTTAAAAAAAATTTAATTAAATACTTTTAGTAAGTGCTCTTAAAAGGTTATGATGATTGAATGTTTATTTTTATCTGAGTTTTAATAGATGCCCACCATCTCACAATTAGTAGGTTCAGAAAGAAAACGTCTGACTAAGAAAACAAAATCTCCTGCCTTAAAAGCTTGCCCTGAGAGAAGAGGGGTATGTACAAGAGTCTATACATCAACACCAAAGAAGCCTAATTCAGCTTTGAGAAAAGTTGCTAGGGTTAGATTAACTTCGGGTTTCGAAGTAACTGCTTATATTCCTGGGATTGGACATAATTTGCAAGAACATTCTGTAGTACTGCTTAGGGGTGGAAGAGTAAAGGATTTGCCAGGAGTTAGATATCATATAATAAGAGGAACTTTAGATACTGCTGGAGTCAAAGATAGACGTCAATCCAGATCTAAGTATGGAGCAAAAGCTCCAAAAGATTAATTTGTAAACATCACTTTTTTTTAAACATGTCACGTCGTAATGCAGCAGTAAAAAGACCAGTCCTACCTGATCCTCAATTTAATAGTCGTCTTGCTTCAATGATGATTTCTCGATTGATGAAGCATGGTAAAAAATCTACAGCACAAAGAATATTGTCTGATGCGTTTTCTTTAATAAGCGAGAGAACAGGAGGGAATGCAGTGGAATTATTCGAAACAGCTGTAAAAAATGCTACTCCTCTTGTCGAGGTACGAGCTAGAAGAGTTGGTGGTGCAACATATCAAGTACCTATGGAAGTTCGTCAAGAAAGAGGCACGGCTATGGCATTAAGATGGCTTGTTACATTTTCACGAGCAAGAAATGGCAAGAGTATGTCCCAAAAACTTGCTGGCGAATTGATGGATGCAGCAAATGAAACTGGTAGTGCCGTTAAAAAAAGAGAAGATACTCATAAAATGGCAGAAGCTAATAAGGCTTTTGCACATTACAGATATTAATTTCATCAAAAGGTACTTAAGTAGTTTATTATTATAAAAGTTTGCTTTTAGGGTGAACTATACTTATCAAAAATTATTTTATTTGGAGCTTTAAAATTGGCACGCGACTTTCCCCTAGAACGAGTAAGGAACATAGGTATAGCCGCTCATATTGACGCAGGTAAGACAACAACTACTGAAAGAATTTTGTTTTATTCAGGTGTAGTTCATAAGATAGGAGAGGTTCATGATGGTGCTGCTGTAACCGATTGGATGGCTCAAGAAAGAGAAAGAGGAATAACTATTACTGCGGCTGCAATTTCTACTAGTTGGCAAGATCATAGGATTAATATTATTGATACTCCTGGACACGTTGATTTTACTATTGAAGTTGAAAGATCAATGCGTGTTTTGGATGGAGTCATTGCTGTATTTTGCGCAGTTGGTGGAGTTCAGCCTCAATCCGAAACGGTTTGGCGTCAAGCAGATAGATACTCTGTTCCAAGAATGGTTTTTGTTAACAAAATGGACAGAACTGGTGCGGATTTTTTAAAGGTTAATAAGCAAATTAAAGATCGACTAAAGGCAAATGCACTTCCAATCCAGTTACCTATTGGGGCTGAAGGTGATCTTACAGGCATTATTGATTTAGTAGCCAACAAAGCATATCTTTATAAAAACGATTTAGGTACTGATATTGAAGAAGCACCAATACCATCTGAAATGGAGGAGGAAGCTGCTGAGTGGAGATTGAAGCTAATGGAAAGTGTTGCAGAAAATGATGAAGAGTTAATAGAAATATTTCTCGAAACAGGAGAATTATCTGAAGAACAACTCAAAAAAGGTATCAGAGAAGGGGTTTTAAAACATGGATTGGTTCCAGTATTATGCGGTTCAGCTTTTAAGAATAAAGGTGTTCAACTAGTTTTAGACGCTGTAGTTGATTACTTGCCAGCTCCAGTTGATGTAAAACCAATACAAGGTGTTTTGCCAAGTGGCAAAGAAGATATTAGACCTTCAGATGATAATGCTCCTTTCAGTGCATTAGCATTCAAAGTGATGTCAGACCCATATGGGAAATTAACTTTTGTAAGAATGTATTCAGGTGTACTTTCAAAGGGAAGTTATGTAATGAATTCTACTAAGGATGCTAAAGAAAGAATTTCTAGATTAGTGATCCTTAAGGCCGATGAAAGAGAAGAGGTTGATGAATTGAGGGCTGGGGATTTAGGAGCTGTATTAGGTCTTAAGAACACAACTACTGGTGACACTTTGTGTAATACAGAAGATCCAATAGTTTTGGAGACATTGTTTATCCCTGAACCAGTTATCTCAGTAGCTGTTGAGCCAAAAACTAAAGGCGATATGGAAAAATTATCAAAAGCTTTAACTGCTTTGTCTGAAGAGGATCCAACCTTTAGGGTAAGTACAGATCCAGAGACAAATCAAACTGTTATTGCAGGTATGGGTGAATTACACTTAGAAATCCTTGTTGACAGAATGTTAAGGGAATTTAAAGTTGAGGCAAATATAGGCGCTCCACAGGTTTCATACAGAGAAACTATTAGGTCTAGTTCTAAAGGTGAAGGTAAATATGCAAGACAGACTGGAGGTAAAGGTCAATATGGTCATGTAATTATTGAAATGGAACCTGCTGAAGTTGGTAAAGGTTTTGAATTTGTAAACAAAATTGTTGGTGGAGCTGTACCAAAAGAGTATATTGGTCCTGCATCTAATGGTATGAAAGAGACCTGTGAATCTGGTGTTCTTGCCGGTTATCCACTCATTGATGTAAAAGTAACACTAGTCGATGGTTCATTCCACGATGTAGACTCATCTGAAATGGCCTTCAAAATTGCAGGTTCCATGGCATTTAAAGACGGGGTTAAAAAATGCAACCCTGTCCTTTTAGAGCCTATGATGAAAGTTGAGGTCGAAAGTCCTGACGACTTTCTTGGATCTGTAATTGGTGATCTCTCTTCTAGAAGAGGTCAAGTAGAAGGGCAATCTGTTGATGATGGATTGTCTAAGGTACAGGCCAAAGTGCCCTTAGCCGAAATGTTCGGTTATGCCACTCAACTCCGATCAATGACTCAAGGTCGGGGTATATTCTCAATGGAGTTCGCAAATTATGAGGAAGTTCCTCGTAATGTTGCTGAAGCTATCATTTCCAAGAATCAGGGCAACTCCTGATCTCTAAACTAAAACACTCTTAAACCCTCGATTCTTTAATTCAAAATGGCTCGCGAGAAGTTCGAAAGAAACAAACCACATGTCAACATAGGTACTATTGGCCATGTTGACCATGGAAAAACAACACTAACTGCTGCTATTACAAATGTATTAGCTAAAAAAGGTCAAGCACAAGCTCAAGACTATGGAGACATTGACGGTGCTCCTGAAGAAAGAGAGCGTGGTATTACCATTAATACAGCTCATGTTGAATATGAAACTGAAGGCAGACATTATGCTCATGTCGATTGCCCAGGACATGCTGATTATGTGAAAAACATGATCACAGGGGCTGCTCAGATGGATGGAGCTATTCTAGTTTGTGCAGCTACAGATGGTCCTATGGCTCAAACAAAAGAGCATATCCTTTTAGCTAAACAGGTTGGAGTTCCTGCTCTTGTAGTTGCTCTCAATAAGTGCGATATGGTTGATGATGAAGAAATTATTGAACTCGTTGAAATGGAAATCAGAGAACTATTAGATAGTTATGACTTCCCTGGAGATGATATCCCTATCGTTCAAGTTTCTGGTTTAAAAGCTCTCGAAGGTGATTCTACTTGGGAATCAAAGATAGAAGAACTAATGAAAGCAGTTGATTCTAATATTCCTGAGCCAGAAAGAGAAGTTGATAAACCATTCTTGATGGCAGTTGAAGACGTTTTCTCAATTACTGGTAGAGGAACTGTTGCTACTGGAAGAATTGAGAGAGGTAAAGTTAAGGTTGGAGAAGAAGTTGAAATAGTAGGAATAAGAGATACAAGAGTAACAACTGTCACTGGAGTTGAAATGTTCCGAAAACTTCTTGATGAAGGTATGGCTGGTGATAATGTTGGTTTACTTTTACGTGGTGTCCAGAAGGAAGATATTGAGAGAGGAATGGTACTTGTTAAGAAAGGATCTATTACCCCTCATACTCAGTTTGAAGGAGAAGTTTATGTTCTCAAAAAAGAAGAGGGCGGAAGACATACTCCTTTCTTCGCAGGATATAGACCTCAGTTCTACATCAGAACAACTGATGTAACAGGTCAAATAACCGCATTTACCTCTGATGATGGCTCTAACGTTGAAATGGTTATGCCTGGAGACAGAATTAAGATGACTGGAGAATTAATTTGTCCAGTAGCTATTGAACAAGGTATGCGATTCGCAATCCGTGAAGGTGGACGTACTATCGGTGCTGGAGTTGTTTCTAAAATACTCAAATAATATATTTGAATTTTAAAAAATTAACCTCAATCATCTAAGATAGGTACTTGGGCAAGGGTCATTTTAACCAATGACCCTTCACTAGAAGTTATTTGAAACTATGACTGCATCAATTGCACAACAAAAAATAAGAATAAGATTGAAAGCATTTGATAGAAGAATGCTAGATTTATCTTGTGACAAAATAATCCAAACTGCTGATACTACTTCTGCTTCAGCAATAGGTCCAATTCCTTTACCTACAAAAAGGAAGATTTATTGTGTCCTCAGATCACCACATGTTGATAAAGATTCTAGAGAGCATTTTGAAACAAGAACACATCGAAGAATCATAGATATCTATAGTCCTTCTGCAAAAACTATTGATGCTTTAATGAAACTAGATCTCCCTAGTGGTGTAGATATAGAAGTTAAACTTTAATAAATCCCGAAATCGCACTAAATTGATTAATATAAAAAAAGAAATGAGGTTTAAATGGGAGAACTCTCAGTAAGGGAATTACCATTATTTCCTTTATCAGATGTAGTCCTTTTTCCTCAAGAAGTATTGCCTTTACATATTTTTGAATCTAGATACAGGATTATGCTCCAATCTGTACTTGAAAGTGATTCTATGTTTGGAGTTATTAAGTGGGATTCAAATACTAAAAGTATGGCTAATGTTGGATGTTGCGCACAAATCATAAAACATCAAACTGCAGAAGATGGGAGAAGTAATATTATCACTCTCGGACAACAAAGATTCCAAGTCTTAGAAATTATGCGTTCGACGCCATTTTGTTCAGCGATGGTTAGTTGGATTAGTGATGATAATATTGATGAATTTCAGAAATTAGATTCTTTAAAAGATTCAGTAAAAGAAGCTCTTAGTGATGTTATTAATTTAACAAGTAAATTGACTAATACTAAGAAAAATCTACCTGATAAATTACCTGACAACCCAATGGATTTATCATTTTGGATAGGAGCACATTTGGGCGGTCCTGTTGCGGAGGAACAGCAAAGACTACTTGAGGAAAGAAATACTTTTACCCGTTTGCAAAGAGAATATGACATGCTGGATCATACAAGAAAACAACTTGCAGCAAGAACTGCATTGAAAGAAAGTTTTCCTGATATAAAAGAAAATTAAATGTTTGAATTATTATTCCCTTTTTTTTTACTAGTTTTATTCTTTCTCTTCCTATTTATGATTTGGAGAATTAATGCTAGGAAATATATTTCCTCCAGCACAGTGGCTTCAGCATATGATGCTTGGACCCAAGATAAATTACTTGAGAGATTGTGGGGAGAACATATACATTTGGGTTTTTATCCCTTAGGTGGGAAAAATATTGATTTTAGGAAGGCTAAAGTTCAGCTTGTTCATGAATTAATCAAGTGGAGTGGTTTAGATAAATTGCCAAAGGGATCCAGAATACTCGATGTAGGTTGTGGAATAGGGGGAAGCTCTAGGATTCTTGCAGAATATTATGGGTTTAATGTTACTGGCATTACAATTAGTCCGGCTCAAGTTAAAAGAGCAAGAGAACTTACTCCTCATTGGCTAAATTGCAACTTCCAAGTTATGGATGCTTTGGATTTGAAATTTGAAGACGGATCATTTGATGCGGTCTGGAGTGTTGAGGCTGGTGCACATATGAATGATAAAACTAGGTTCGCAGATGAAATGCTGAGAACTCTGAGACCTGGAGGATATTTGGCATTGGCTGATTGGAACTCAAGAGACCTCAAGACATACCCCCCATCATTTTTTGAGAATTTAGTTCTTAAACAATTACTTGAACAATGGGTCCATCCTCAATTTATTAGCATTAACGAATTTGGAAATATTCTTAGAACTAATAAAAATAGTTCAGGAAGAGTTATATCTGAAAATTGGAATTCCTATACAAACCCCTCATGGTACGCCTCCATTATCGAAGGCATTCGAAGGCCC
>CACJNU010000013.1 GCA_902594875.1 uncultured Prochlorococcus sp. | reverse complement strand
ACATATTCCTAACTTTGGATGCGAATATAAAATTTTTAAACATATTTCGCCTAAAGAAAAAATTTTCTTCTCAAAGACAGGATATACAGGGGAAAATGGTCTAGAAATACTTTTATCTAAAAAAGCAGCAATTAATTTATGGGATTTCTCAATTTCCAAAAATGTTGCACCTTGTGGTTTAGGAGCTAGAGATACTCTTAGACTTGAAGCAGGCATGCATCTTTATGGTCAAGACATAAATGAAGAAACTTCTCCATATGAGGCAGGGTTAGGCTGGCTAGTACATCTAGAAAATAATCACGAATTCTTTGGAAGAAGATTTCTTGAAGAACAGTCAAGATTAGGTATTCAAAAAAAGTTAGTTGGTCTCTCTATAGAGGGTAAAGCAATAGGAAGAAAAGGTTGCTCAGTTCTTAAAGGTGAAGAAAATATTGGGAGTATAACAAGTGGCAGTTGGTCTCCAACTAAACAACAAGCTATAGCTTTTGCATACATCAATACTTCGTATGCCTTAATAAATAATGAAGTTCAAATATTAATAAGAGGCAAAAAATTCAAAGGGGTTATAACAAAAAGAGCGTTTTATAAAAAAAATTATTAACTAAATTTACCCTTGAAGAATTATTATAAGTTATTGATAAATAAATCATACTTAGATGAGAAACAAAATTTGCGAAGAACTCAATAATACAGATATTGGTAAATTAGTTAAATTATGCGGATGGGTAGATAGAAGAAGAGATCATGGTGGTGTAATTTTTATTGATTTAAGAGACCATAGTGGATTCCTACAAATAACAATTAACCCCGATGATGGTGCAGATCTATTTAAACAGGCAGAAACTCTAAGAAATGAAACAGTAATAATGGTTAGCGGAATTATTAACGAAAGGCCAAAAGATTCAATAAATAAAAATTTAAGTACTGGAGAGTTAGAGCTTAAAGTTAAAGATTTACAAATTCTCAACCAAATTAAAAAAAACCTACCTTTTCCAGTATCTATACATGATTATGAAAATACAAAAGAGGAACTCAGATTAAAATATAGATACCTTGATTTAAGAAGAGGCAAATTACTAGAAAATTTAAAAACAAGACATAAAATTATTAAAGTTGCTAGAGAATTTCTTGATAATTTTGGATTTACAGAAGTAGAGACTCCATTACTTACAAAATCAACTCCAGAAGGCGCTCGCGATTTTCTTGTTCCTGCTCGTCTTTCGAATGGAGAATTTTTTGCTCTACCTCAATCCCCACAACTATTTAAACAACTTTTAATGGTGGGAGGATTAAATAAGTATTATCAAATCGCAAAATGTTTCCGCGATGAAGACTTAAGGGCAGATAGACAGCCAGAGTTTACTCAATTAGATATTGAAATGAGCTTTATTAGTGAAGAAGAAATAATCTCTTTTAATGAAAGTCTTATAAAAAAAATATGGAAAGAAGTATTAAATATTGATTTTGATAATGCTTTTCCAAGAATGTCATGGCAAGTAGCAATGGATAATTACGGCACTGATAGACCAGATACAAGATATCAAATGTTATTAAAAGATCTAGGAGAAGTATTAGGTGATATTGGCTTTAATATTTTCACCAAGGCAATTAAGTCTGGAGGTTCTATAAAATCCATAACAGTCAAAGGAGGTAATTTAAGTATTAGCAACGTAAGAATTAAACCCGGAGGTGATATCTTCCAAGTAGCTCAAGATGCAGGAGCTGGTGGTTTGGCCTTTATAAGGGTCAAAGGAGATGAGCTTGAGACTATTGGGGCAATTAAAAATAATCTAAATGAGGATCATATAGCTGATATTTTGAGAATCACCGAAGCGCGAGATGGAGACTTAATTCTCTTGGGTGCTGGAGATAAACAAATTGTCAACCAGTCATTAGATAGAGTGAGACAATACATCGCAAAAGACTTAAATCTCATAGATAAAACTAAATGGAATTTCTTATGGGTAACTGATTTCCCAATGTTTGAGAGAAATGAAGAGGAAAATAGATATGAAGCTTTACATCATCCTTTTTGTTCTCCAAAAAATATAAAATCTAAAGATCCTGAAAACTTGCAAAAAGAAATCGAGGACTCTACAGCAAATGCTTATGACTTAGTTCTTAATGGCTTGGAATTAGGAGGAGGCTCTTTACGTATTCATGAAGCAAACTTGCAAAGAGAGGTTTTGAAAACGGTAGGACTTACTGATAAAGAGATTAATGAAAAATTTGGATTTTTAATTGAAGCCTTAGAAATGGGTGCTCCTCCTCATGGTGGAATAGCGTTTGGATTAGATCGTATTACCATGCTGATCATTGGTGCAGATTCAATTAGAGAAACAATTGCTTTTCCAAAAAATCAACAAGCAAAATGTCTTCTCACAAATGCGCCTTCAAATGTTTCAAAATCACAATTAAAAGAATTAGATATTGAAATAACAATTGATGAATAAGAATATATATGGATGTTCTAAAAGTTTTTTGTTTAAATAAAATATAAGGAGGCAGTGCTTAATTAAAAATATTTAATGTCAAAATTTGTTTTTGTCACCGGAGGAGTAGTTTCTAGCATTGGTAAAGGAATTGTAGCTGCAAGCCTAGGTAGATTATTAAAGTCTAGAGGATATACTGTTTCAATATTAAAGCTAGATCCATATCTAAATGTTGATCCAGGCACAATGAGCCCTTTTCAACATGGAGAAGTATTTGTAACCGAAGATGGGGCTGAAACCGATCTAGATTTAGGTCACTACGAAAGATTTACTGATACAGCAATGACTAGGTTGAATAGTGTAACAACAGGATCTATTTATCAAGCAGTTATCAATAAAGAAAGAAGAGGTAATTATAACGGTGGAACTGTGCAAGTAATACCTCACATAACGGGAGAAATTAGAGAAAGGATTCATAGAGTAGCCGCTAACAGTAATGCAGATATTATTATTACTGAAATTGGTGGAACAGTTGGTGATATTGAATCTCTTCCTTTTTTAGAGGCAATAAGAGAATTCAAAAATGATGTCAATAGGAACGATGTTGCATACATACACGTAACATTACTTCCTTACATCAAAACCTCTGGCGAAATAAAAACTAAACCAACACAACATTCAGTGAAAGAATTAAGATCAATTGGAATTCAGCCAGATTTACTTGTATGTCGAAGTGATAAATCTATCAATGAAGCTCTTAAAAAAAAGCTGAGTGGTTTTTGCGGTGTCAGTATCAACTCTGTAATTGAAGCTTTAGACGCAGACAGTATTTATTCTGTACCTCTTTCTTTAAAAAAAGAAGGTTTATGCAAAGAAACCCTGAAGTATTTAGACCTTGAAGATAAAAAATGTGATTTGAAAAATTGGGAAGAACTAATACACAACCTAAGAAATCCTGGAGATCCAATAAAAGTTGCTCTTGTAGGCAAATATATTGAACTTGGAGATGCATATTTATCCGTTGTTGAAGCTTTAAGACATGCATGCATTGAACAAAAGGCTTTATTAGATTTACATTGGGTAAGTGCTGAAATGATAGAAAAAAATTCAGCAGAAACTTACTTAAATGAAGTTCATGCAATTGTCGTACCCGGGGGATTTGGAAATAGAGGAGTCAATGGAAAAATTTCGGCTATAAAATTCGCAAGAGAAAATAAAATTCCTTTTTTAGGTTTGTGCCTTGGTATGCAATGTGCAGTTATAGAATGGGCCAGGAATGTAGCTAATCTTCCAGATGCATCTAGTTCAGAACTAGACCCAAACACTCCAAATCCAGTGATACATTTATTACCAGAACAGGAAGATGTAGTTGATTTAGGTGGGACAATGAGACTTGGAGTTTATCCATGTAGATTGACAAAAAATACAACTGGAAAAAACTTATATGATGAGGATGTTATTTATGAGAGACATCGACATAGATACGAATTTAATAATTACTACAAACAAAGTTTTTTAGATTCTGGATACAAAATTAGTGGCACATCACCAGATGGCAGATTAGTTGAGTTAATTGAGTTAGAAAATCATCCATACTTCTTAGCCTGTCAATATCATCCTGAGTTTTTATCACGACCTGGCAAACCTCATCCTTTATTTAAAGGATTAATAAAAGCCTCTCAAGACAAGTTAACTCAATCAAATTAATATTCTTTATTTTTTTGAATGAAAATGACAAATTTTTTACCCTTAGTCGAACAATTTCATTCATTACAAGGTGAAGGTTATCACGCTGGAAAAAGTGCTTTTTTTATAAGATTAGCAGGATGTAAAGTTGGATGTTCGTGGTGCGATACCAAGAATTCATGGGATGAAAAAAAACACCCTTCTATATCAATTGAAAAAATAATAGATCGCATAAAAATTGCCAGAAAAAAAGGAGCATCTTTTTGCGTTATTACAGGTGGAGAACCTTTACAACATAACTTGGACAATTTTTGCAAAGCCATAAAAAAAATGACGATGGGAGAAGAACAAAAGCCAATGAAGATACATATTGAGACAAGTGGAGTTAATTCGATATCAGGAAGCTATGACTGGATTACTTTATCTCCTAAAAGACACTCACCTCCAAAAAATTATTTTTTAAAAAACTGTAATGAAATCAAAATAATCATAAATGAAATAAAAGATATTGAATTTGCTATTCAAATAAAAAATGAAACTTTAAAACAATATCAACTTTCTAAAAGCCAAGATGGCTTAAAAAAAGAAAATAAAATTTTTTATTTACAGCCAGCATGGAACAATGCAAATGGTTTCTCTCTTGCTATTGATTTCGTAAAAAATAACCCCGATTGGAAATTGAGCCTTCAAACTCACAAATACTTAAAAATCAATTGAAATCATATGACTCTTAAAAATAAATCGATAGTAGTTTTATTATCTGGAGGTTTAGATTCTTCTACAGTTACTGGTATCGCCAAAAAATCCGAAGCTAAAATTTTTGGCCTTTCATTTGACTATGGTCAACGCCATAAAAAAGAATTAAATTCTGCATCAATAATTGCAAAACACTTTGATATCGAAGAATTTAAAATAATTAAGCTTGACTTATCTTTATGGGGAGGATCGTCATTAACTGATACTCAAAAAAATATTCCAATAGAAGGAGTACAAACTAATCAAATTCCTAATACTTATGTTCCTGGGAGAAATACTATATTTATTTCCGTTGCACTAAGTTATGCCGAAGCAATAGATGCTGATTTTATAGGATTAGGAGTTAATGCACTAGATTATTCTGGCTATCCAGATTGCAGACCTGACTACATTAAAAAATTTCAAGAATTAGCAGATTTAGCCAATAAAAGAGGAAGAGAAAATAATCCAATAAAACTTTGGACACCATTATTAGATTTAAATAAAGAGGAAATTATTAAATTAGCTTTTGATAATCATGTCCCTTTAGATAAAACATGGAGTTGTTATTCGGGTAATTCAAAACCATGCGGTAAGTGTGATAGCTGCAGAATTAGAAATGCCGCTTATGAAAAATGGCTTTATAACAATAATAAAAAATGAAAATAAAAAAAATAATTCTAGAAAAATGGATAGATCCAGCATTGATTACGCATCAACTAACAAAAAAATTCGGAGATAAAGGATTAGCTTGGCTAGACAGTGATGGCAAAGAAAATGGGGAATGGTCAATAATAGGAATTAAACCTAAAAAAATAATCCAATCAAGAAATATCAATAACTTAGACAAAACTAATAATCCATTTAACAACTTAAAAAATATTGAAAAAGGATTTTGGATCGGATGGTTAAGTTATGAAGCTGGAGTATTCATAGAACCCAAAAACCCATGGCGAGAATCTAATATGGCAACTTTATGGATTGCATCATATGATCCAATCATTAAATGTAATCTAATAAAAAAAGAAATAATTATCGAAGGCACAAACTCATCTGAACTGATGAATTATAAAAACATAATCAATAATATTAAAAATATTGAAGAAGAAATTATTAAAACAAATTTGAATTTTGATTTTTCAAAAATCGATTTGGACGAAATGGCTGAAAAATTTCAGAAAAATATTCTAAAATTAAAAAAATTAATTTCTTTAGGGGATATATTTCAAGCAAACCTAACAACTAAATGCGAACTTGAATCTTCCAAATACTATAATCCTCTAGATATTTATTTGAAAATAAGAAGGAAATTAAGAGCTCCCTTTGGAGGAATAATAATAAATAATGATAATTCTAAAGAGGCTGTATTATCTACCTCGCCAGAAAGATTTATAAAAATAGATAATAAAAATTTTGTAGAATCAAGACCAATCAAAGGAACTAGATCCAGAGATAAGGATTTAAATCAAGACGCACTTAATGCTATCGATTTAATAACGAACGAAAAAGATAGAGCAGAAAATATTATGATTGTTGACCTAATAAGAAATGATTTAAGTAAAGTTTGCGAGACAGGAAGTATTATGGTGCCAGAAATATTAAAGCTTGAAAGTTTCTTAAAAGTTCATCATCTAACTTCAGTAATTCGAGGCAAATTAAAAAAAGATAAAAACTGGATTGATTTACTAAAAGCTTGTTGGCCTGGGGGCTCTATAACTGGAGCACCTAAATTAAGATCATGCCAGAGACTTTTTGAATTAGAAGAGTATGAACGTGGACCATACTGTGGCTCTTTTTTAAAGCTTGACTGGAATGGAGAGTTTGACAGCAATATACTAATAAGATCATTTTTAATTAAAGATAAAAAAATCAATATATATGCTGGTTGCGGAATAGTTATTGACTCAAACCCTGAAGAGGAAACTAATGAACTAAAGTGGAAGCTTTTACCGTTAATTGATTCACTCAAATGATTGAAACATTAGGCTGGCACAAGTATCAATGGTTGGATATTGATAGAATATTTATTGCTGCTAATAATAGAGGATTAAAATTTGCTGATGGTATATTTGAGACCATTTTGATAAAAGAAAACAAACCTATTCTTTTTGATGAACACCTAAAAAGGTTAGAAAAAAGTAGCAAGATTTTAAATATTAATCTCAAAATAAATAAATTAACTTTGAGACAACTTATTCACGATGGAATTAGAAAGTTATCGCTTAAAAATGATCAATTTGCTTCAGTAAGAATAAACTATAGTCGAGGAACTAATGAAGGTCGAACCCTAACAATTGATAGCACTTCAGAGACAAAAGATTTGGATAATATATGGCTTGAGTTCTATAGAATCAAACCAAATTTTAATCCAATAAGCGTTTGCATTAGTCAAACAGAAAAAATAAATGAATTCAGTCTTATAAGTAAATGCAAAACATTTTCATATAATCAGGCAATACAAGTTTTGACAGAAGCTAATGAAAAATCATTTGATGATTCTATCCTTTTGAATACGTCAGGTGAACTTTGTTGTGGAAGTACATTTAATCTTCTAATTAAACGAAATAATCAATGGATAACTCCTAGAAAAGAGAGCGGCTGTTTAGAGGGGATTATGATTTCTAAAGCCTTAAAATTGAAAATTGTAAAAGAAGAGTTAATTCCTCCAAAATTTCAAAATGATGACATAATAATTGCAATTAATAGCTTATCTTGTAGGCAAATTAATCAAGTTAATGATTTAAAGCTTAAACCTAAATTCGATCCAATTTATTTTTGGGATTTATTATATAGTTGAACTTTATTAATATCTGGTAAATAGACATCAGAAACTTTAGTTATATTGTTATTAACCTTAAATTCAACAATTTTTCCAATAATGATTATTGATGGAGCTAAAAATTTTTTATTTTTGATTTTAGCTGGAAGATTATCTAATTTCTCAATCAAACATTTTTGATTTTTTAAAGTAGCTTCTTGAATCACAGCGCATTTAGTATTCTTATCTAAACCACCTAGAATTAATTCTTCCACAATATATTCAATATTTTTTATACCCATAAAAATTACTAAACTATCTGATGATTTAGCTAAATCTCTCCAATTCACTGTCTTTTTTTCCTTATCTACACGCTCATGTCCAGTGACGAAAGTTACGGAACTAGCAGCATCTCTATGGGTTAGTGGAATACCAAAATATGTGGGGGCAGCTATCCCAGAAGTAATACCAGGAACGATTTCAACTGAAATTCCATTTTTTTCTAAAATCGATACCTCTTCACCACCTCTAGAAAAAACGAATGGATCTCCTCCTTTAAGCCTTACGACATTTTTGCCTTCTCTTGCCAATTTCAAAATAAGATCATTAGTTTCAGCCTGAGGTACAGAACACTTCCCAGCTCTTTTGCCTACATGGAAAATTTCTGTATTTTTTCCTGCCTCTTTTGTTATTTCATCCGGGATTAAAGCATCATGAACTAATGCATCACAGTTTTTTATTAGACGTAAAGCTTTAAGAGTCAAAAGCTCAGGGTCACCAGGACCTGCTCCAACTAAATAAACAATGCCGGGCACAATAATCTCCATTAACAAGTATGGTAGTAAAAGTTAATCGCAATGAAGGTAAATATTGTGAAAGAAAGTTTATTAAAACCAAATAAAAAATTTACTCTCCTTAGTGCGTTTATCACTCTTCTAAATGATCGTTTAAGTGAAAGTATACTGTTACCCATATTACCCTCTTTTGTTTTACTTTTTGACTCTAAAGCAAGTACATATGGTTTATTATCATGCACCTACCAACTAGCTCAATTTACAGCTTCTCCTTTTATTGGACTTATGAGTGATAGATATGGAAGAAGACCTGTCACTCTTTTTTGTATTACTGGTTCAGTAATAGGAATATCAATATTATCTTTTACAGTTCTTTTTAATTGGTCAAATTCAATAGCCACTATCCCGTTATTTTTATTATTTTTAGCGAGACTTATTGACGGTTTAAGTGGAGGGACTGCAGCTACTGCAACAACAATTCTTGCAGATATTTCAAGCCCTGAAAAAAGAGCAAAAACATTTGGTCTTATTGGTGTAGCTTTTGGCTTAAGTTTTTTCTTAGGTAATATTTTTGTTGTAATTTTTGCAAGAAATACAAATAATAATTTTATTATTCCAGTTTTGATAGCCTCAATCATTCCAATAATAAATTTTCTTCTTGTATTTTTTTACTTACCAGAAACCAAGCCTAATAGTGAAATAAATAAATCAAAAACTGCTTTAAAAAACCCTTTAAAAGCTCTATTTAAAGTTTTCAAAGAAGAAAAGATTAAAAAATTATCATTAGCTTTCTTTATTTACTTTATTGCTTTTACTGGATTGACAAATATCCTTATATTTTTCCTCCAAGAATCTTTAAACTGGACGACCAAAGCATCAAGCGGAACTCTTGTTGTAGTAGGAATCATTGCGATTATCGTTCAGGGAGGACTAATTGGGCCTCTGGTAAAGCAATTTGGCGAAATGCGATTAACACTTATTGGATCAGGCTTTATTCTTGTGGCGTGTGCTCTTTTAATAACTGCTCCAAAAGAAAATGCGACAATTAATATTTATTCAGCTGTTTCATTTTTAGCTGTTGGGGCAGGATTAATTACGCCCACGTTAAGAGCACTAATATCAAAGAAATTAGACGTTGATAAACAGGGCTCAATTCTAAGTAACCTTCAAGGTCTGCAGAGTCTTGGAGGAGTTTTAGGAATTGCAATGGCAGGAAGGGTTTATGATAGTTTTGGTCCTAAATCACCTTTTATAGCTGGTTCCATTATCTTACTTTTCATGATATACCTTATTGCAGAGGGTAAAAACAATAATTCTTTTAGCAATCAAAATTCACAAGTATCTCAATGAAAAGCCAGGTTGATGTTTTTATTAATAGAGAATTAAGTTGGATTGAATTCAATAAAAGAGTACTCCTAACTGGGATGGAAAAGGAGTACAAAATCCTAGATAAAGTAAAATTTTGTTCAATTTTTAGTAATAATCTAGATGAATTTTTTATGGTAAGGGTAGCTTCCTTAAAAGCTCAAGTTGAAGCAGGAATTACTAAAAAAAGTATTGATGGACTTACCCCTAAAGAGCAATTAACAAAAATAAATAAAGAAGTAAAGAATTTAACTATTCTTCAAGAAAACTATGTAAATAACGAATTAAAAAATGAATTAAAAGAAAAAGGTGTAATTTTAAAAAAATATAATCACCTAAGTGAAAATCAAAGGAATTGGTGTAATAACTTCTTTAAAACATCTATTTTCCCTTTATTAACTCCATTAGTTGTTGATCCGGCACATCCATTTCCTTTTATAAGTAATTTAAGTCTAAATTTAGCAGCTTTAATAAAGAATGAGGAGGATTCTAAAAATCAGTTTGTCAGAGTAAAAATACCAACAAAAAATATACCCCGATTTATACGAATTCCCAATGAAATTACTCAACTTAGTGATGAAAGTTCTCACTGTTTCATAATTGTTGAAGATTTAATTGGGAATAATATAAATACTTTATTTAAGGGAATGGAATGTATAAATTACTCTTTTTTTAGAGTGACAAGAGATGCAGATTTAGAATTAAAAGAACTTGAAGCTGATGATCTACTTTTAGCTGTTGAACAAAGTTTGCAAAAAAGAAGATTAGGTGGAGACGTAGTTAGATTAGAAGTGGAGTCAGATATGCCAGAAAATATTCTAAAATTACTTATTGAAAGTATCTCAATACAGAAAGAATATATATACTTTTGCAAAAGTTTATTAGGCCTAGACGATTTAAATCAGCTTACAAAAATTGATAGAGATGATTTAAAAAATAATCTACTAATTGGAAAAACTCACCCAGAATTAAAACATTTAGATCTGCCTTCAAACAAAAACTCTAATTCTATTTTCAAGATACTTAGAAAAAAAAATATTCTGCTTCATCATCCCTATGACTTATTTAAAACTTCAGTTGAAGAATTTATAAACAGAGCAGCTGATGATCCACTTGTAATGGCTATAAAAATTACTTTATATCGAGTTTCCCAAGATTCCCCTATCATTGCAGCTTTAATGAGAGCTGCAAATAATGGGAAAGAAGTAATGACTCTTGTTGAACTAAAAGCAAGATTTGATGAAGACAATAATATTCAATGGGCAAAACAACTTGAACAAGCTGGAATTCATGTTGTATATGGAATCATCGGATTTAAAACACATACAAAAATTGCCTTAATAGTAAGAAAAGAGAAAGGACGATTAAGGAATTATTTCCATATTGGAACAGGAAATTATAACTCTAATACTTCAAAGTTTTATACAGATTTAGGATTACTTTCAACTGATCCTGATATTGCATCAGATTTACTTGAGTTATTTAACTACTTATCTGGTTTTTCTAAACAAAAAAGTTATCAAAAGTTATTAGTTTCTCCCTCATCAATGAGAGAGAAATTTATATTTCTGATTAAGAGAGAAATTAAAAATGCAGAAGAAGGCAAAAAGGCCGAAATAATTGCAAAAATGAATTCTTTAGTAGACCCAGAAATAATTAAACTTCTTTATTTAGCTTCAGACAAAGGTGTAAAAATTAGCCTTATCGTCAGAGGTATTTGTTGCTTGTATCCCCAAAGAAAAAATTTAAGTGAAAATATTAAAGTTATAAGCATTATTGGCCATTTTCTTGAACACTCAAGAATTTTTTGGTTTTGTAATAACGGTGATAATGAGGTTTTTATTGGGAGTGCAGATTGGATGAGGCGGAATCTTGATAGAAGAATAGAAGCTGCTACTCCTATAGAGGATTACGATTTGAAATCTAAAATATACTCACTTTTGCAAACCTATATTAAAGATGATTACTTTTCTTGGATAATGAATGAAGATGGTTCCTATACAAAATATGCATTAAATTCAGCGAATAATCGTTCGCAAATTGACCTTATAGAAAAATAAAATAAATATTGATTTTTACAACATTTAAAAAAATACTTAATATTTTAAATTTTTTTTAATTTTTGTAAAATCGTCTCATATCAATGGATTTGCATAAATAAGCATTTAAAAAATAATTTTTGTCTTTAAATTTCAACGTAAAAGTAGTTTTTATTTCAATTTCAGTGCTAGCTTTTTAAAAAATCCATTATTTAGGAGGCCAGGGTGATGGGGATCCCTCTGGAATCTGCGAAAAGCTCTTCAGATAATAATTTTGATGAGCCAAGATTACCAAACACTGCGGGCAAGTCTCGCAAATCAAAATCCAGTCTTACGGCAAAACAAAGCCAAAAAAAATCTGGAAGACTCGCTTCAGATTCTATTGGCTACTATTTAAGTAGCATTGGTAGAGTACCTCTATTAACTCCAGCAGAGGAAATAGAATTAGCTCATCATGTTCAGAACATGAAAAAGTTGCTACAAATTCCTGAAACTGATAGAACGCAACGAAATCTTTATCAAATTAAGATTGGCAAAAGAGCCAGAGATAGAATGATGGCAGCTAATCTTAGACTTGTTGTCTCCGTTGCAAAAAAATACCAAAACCAAGGGCTTGAATTATTAGACCTTGTCCAGGAGGGAGCGATTGGCCTTGAGAGAGCTGTGGATAAATTTGATCCTGCTATGGGATATAAGTTCTCAACTTATGCTTACTGGTGGATTAGGCAAGGAATGACAAGAGCTATTGATAACAGTGCAAGGACAATCCGTTTGCCAATTCACATAAGTGAAAAGCTATCCAAAATGAGAAGAGTCTCTAGAGAATTATCACATAAATTTGGTAGACAACCTACCAGATTAGAAATGGCAACTGAAATGGGAATTGATCAAAAAGATTTAGAAGATTTAATTTCTCAAAGCGCTCCTTGCGCTTCCCTAGATGCTCACGCAAGAGGCGAAGAAGATAGAAGTACCCTTGGTGAACTCATACCTGATCCAAACTGTGAAGAGCCGATGGAAGGTATGGATAGGACTATTCAAAAAGAGCATTTAGGAACTTGGCTTTCTCAATTAAATGAAAGAGAGCAAAAAATAATGAAGCTCAGATTTGGCCTAGATGGTGAAGAACCATTAACACTCGCTGAAATAGGAAGACAAATTAATGTTTCACGAGAAAGAGTAAGGCAACTAGAAGCCAAAGCAATATTAAAACTTAGAGTAATGACAACTCATCAAAAAGCAGCTTAACCAAATTGATAAAATTTACTATAATTTTATTCTATTTATTTTCAATTTTTTTAATATCAATAATTTTTAAAAAATATAATAAAGACAGCAGAGAAATCGTCAGAAAAATAATACATATTGGAATAGGGCCTTTAATACCAATTGCTCAATTTCTAAAAATTAATCAAAACTCTGCTCTAATTTTTACAGGAATTGTTTCATTAATGGTTTTAATAAATTACAACTACAAATTATTTCCAACAATTGAGGATGTTGAGAGAAAGAGTTATGGAACATTATTTTATTGTCTAAGTTTATTTATTTTGATTTATCTTTTCTGGGATAAAGATCCATATGCATTGATTAATGGATTTTTCATAATGACTTTTGGTGATGGATTAGCGGGATTAATAGGCAAAAACTTTAACTCAAAGAGTTGGATTTTTTTTAAACAAAAAAAATCTTTATTTGGCACTATGGCAATGTTTTTAACAAGTTTAATAGTGGTTTGCTCAATAGGATACGCTCAACAAAAAAGTTTAAATTTAAATTATCTTACAATAGCTTTTTTTGCGACTTTGCTCGAACAATTTAGTGTTTTAGGAATAGATAATTTTATTGTTCCAATTTCTTCAGCATTATTTTTTCATTTTTTTATAACTATCTAAGTGAATTATATAAAATAGCGAGTAATTCTTTTGTTGTTTCTATATCTATGCATGCATCTGTAATGCTTCTGCCAAACTGGAGATTCTCTTTTTTTAAAAGTTTTTGATTTCCCTCCTTCAAATGGCTTTCAAGCATAACTCCTAAAATATTTTTTTCACCATTGCTTATTTGAGAGGCTATATTTTTTAGCACTTCCGACTGCTTTCGGAAGTCTTTATTGGAATTACCATGACTACAATCAATCATCACTTTTGGGGAAGATTACATTGCTGCAATTCAGATGAAATTCTTTTAACGTGATCACTTCCGAAATTTGGGCCTTTTGACCCGCCCCTTAAAACTATATGTCCATCTGGATTTCCTGTGGTGTTAACAATAGAAGCCATTCCATTTTCATTTACACCTAAGAAATGATGCGATTTTGAAGCTGACTGCATTGCATTAATTGCAGTTGTAAAAGAACCATCCGTTCCATTTTTAAAGCCAATAGGCATAGATAATCCAGATGCCATTTCCCTATGAGTTTGACTTTCAGTAGTCCTGGCACCTATAGCTGTCCAACTTATTAAATCGGCAATGTATTGAGGAACAATTGGATCTAGTAATTCTGTAGCAGAAGGTATCCCACGAGTTGCTAGATATGAAAGCAAACTTCTTGCCCTTCTTAAACCAGTATTAATATCATAAGAATCATCTAGATGAGGATCATTTATTAATCCCTTCCAACCAATAGTTGTTCTTGGCTTCTCAAAATATACTCTCATTATTATTTCTAATTTATCTTTATAAATTTCTCGAAAGTTTTGAATATATTTTGAATATTCCTTTGCCGCCTCTAGATCATGAATTGAACATGGACCAACGATTACTAGAAGCTTCTGATCATTATGATGCAAAATATTTTGTATCGATCTTCTTGTATTAGATACTGTATTAGCAGAGGCGTGATCTAAAGGTATATCATTATGTAATCTGCTTGGAGGTATTAATGGACGTGTTTCAACAACATGTAAATCTGATGTCTTTTCTAAAGCTGAATTATTTGATGATGTCGTCATTGATTAATTAAGAAATTTGAATATTTAAAAAAGCATTTATGAATACTCTCCTTTTCAATATTAAAAATAACAATAGATTAGGCATTAAACCTTACTAATGAAGAATTTGGAAACATTGCTAAAAGATTATGTAGATCACGTAGCTGAAAGAGCTACCAAAGGTATACCTCCTTTACCTTTAAATGCTGAGCAAACAAATTGTATTACAAAATTATTGGAACAAGATAGTACTTACGATTCTTCTTATTTACTTGATTTACTAATAAATAGAGTACCGCCAGGAGTTGATGAGGCTGCTTATGTAAAAGCAAGCTGGCTTACAGCTATTGTTAATTCCGAAAAATATTGCAAATCAATTAATCCCGAAAAAGCAATTGAAATACTAGGAACAATGATAGGCGGATATAATGTGAATTCTTTGGTTGAAATACTGAAAGGAGAAAATAGTTTACTTGCTAAAAAAGCGGCAGAAGTTTTAAAAAATATTATTCTTGTTTACGACTCAGCTAATGAAATTTATGAATTATCTCAAAAAAATTTTTATGCAAAAGAGGTTATAAATAGTTGGGCAAATGCAGAATGGTTCAAAAATAAAAAAGTTCTGAAGAAGGAGATTACTTGTTTAGTATTTAAAGTTGACGGTGAAACAAATACAGACGACTTATCCCCAGCGGTACATGCAACAACACGCCCGGATATTCCGATGCACGCATTAGCTATGTTGGAATTTAAAAAACCTGATGGACTAAAGATTCTTGATAATTTAAAAAAACAAAATTTACCAATAGCTTATGTTGGAGATGTTATTGGAACAGGGAGTTCTAGAAAATCTGCTATTAATTCACTCATTTGGCATATAGGAGAAGATATTGCTTTTGTTCCAAACAAAAAAACAGGTGGAATAATAATTGGTAGCAAAATAGCCCCAATTTTCTTTAATACTGCACAAGATTCAGGAGCTTTGCCAATAGAAGCTGACGTATCTCAAATGAAAACAGGAGATATTATTAAAATATATCCTTATGCAGGCATTATTAAAAAAATTGAAAAAGATTCAAATACTGAAGAATTAATAAGCAAATTCAAATTGTATCCATCAACTCTTACTGATGAAATTCAAGCTGGCGGAAGAATTAATCTTATGATTGGAAGATCTCTTACAGACAAAATTAGAAATAAATTAGATTATCAACCTAGTGAAATATTTACTAGACCACAAAATCCAACCGAAAGTAATGCCGGTTTTACTCAAGCTCAAAAAATAGTAGGGAAAGCATGCGGTTTAGATGGAGTAAGGCCAGGAATGACCTGTGAGCCAATTATGACCACAGTTGGTAGTCAAGATACTACTGGGCCAATGACTAGAGATGAGCTAAAAGAACTAGCTTGTTTAGGATTTACTGCAGATTTAGTAATGCAAAGTTTTTGTCATACAGCTGCTTATCCTAAACCAGTAGATCTAGTAACCCATAAAGAATTACCTGATTTTATATCTCAAAGAGGTGGAGTAGCTCTTAAACCTGGAGACGGTATAATTCATAGCTGGCTTAATAGAATGCTTCTCCCAGATACTGTTGGCACAGGTGGAGATAGTCATACTAGATTTCCTCTTGGCATTTCATTTCCTGGAGGCTCGGGCATTGTTGCCTTTGCCGCTGCAATAGGGTCAATGCCATTAAATATGCCAGAATCTGTGCTGATTAAATTTAAGGGAGAATTATTACCAGGAATCACTCTTAGAGATTTAGTAAATGCAATCCCTCTCTTCGCAATTAAAAAAGGACTCTTAACTGTTGAGAAAGAAAATAAGATAAATATATTCAACGGGAAAATTATGGAAATTGAGGGTTTACCAAACCTAAAACTTGAACAAGCTTTTGAACTTACTGATGCTACTGCAGAACGATCATGCGCTGGTAGTACTATACTTTTATCCCAAGAAACTGTACAAGAATACTTAAGAAGCAATATTTGCCTTCTAAAAAAAATGATTGAAAGTAATTATCAAGATTCAAAATCAATTTCAAGAAGAATAAATGATATGAAAAATTGGTTGAAAAAACCATCATTACTTCAACCAGATTCAAACGCTAAGTATGAAGAAATCATTGAAATTGATTTAGCAAAAGTAACACAACCTATAGTTGCTTGCCCAAATGATCCAGATAATGTAAAAGAAATCACTGATGTTGCAAATACAAACATTGACGAGGTTTTTATAGGTTCTTGCATGACGAATATTGGCCATTACAGGGCCGCTGCTAAAGTTCTTGAAGGTGTTCAAAATTTAAAAGCTAAATTGTGGATTTGTCCGCCAACAAAAATGGATGAAGAAACTCTAAAAGCTGAAGGATATTATAAAATATTCGAAGAATGTGGTGCAAGATTAGAGTTGCCAGGCTGTTCATTATGTATGGGAAATCAAGCCAGAGTAGATGAAGGTTCTGTAGTATTTTCTACTAGTACAAGAAATTTTGACAATAGACTTGGTAAGAATGCTCAAGTATTTTTAGGGAGTGCAGAATTAGCAGCAGTGTGCGCACTACTTGGAAAAATACCTGAAATAGAAGAATATCAGGATATTACTAAAAATAAAATTAATCCATATTCAGAGGAACTTTATCGTTATCTTCAATTTGATGAAATACAAGATTTCAGCTTGTCAAAGTAACCATGGACTATGCCAAACCTAATAAAAGATAATATTCGAAAAACAAGCAATAATTCTTCTCGTAGCATCAAAAAATTATTAAAACAAAGATCTCTAGTCGTTGTATTTTCGCTCTTATTAACAGGTTTAGGAGCCTCGATTACAAGCATATTTTTTAAAACTGGAATCTATTTTATTAATAATTGGAGATTAGCATTATTAGACCAATTACCTTCTATTGCAGTTTTACCTATTTTTGGAACTCTAGGAGGAGCTATGGCAGGATATTTGATCAAAAATATAGCACCTGCTGCTAAAGGTTCAGGTGTGAGTCAAATCATGGGATTCTTAAGGCATAAAAAAGTTCCAATGAATTTAAAAGTAGGATTAGTAAAGCTCATATCAGGAATAATTGCTATTGGTAGTGGATTCCCTTTGGGACCAGAAGGTCCATCAGTTCAAATGGGTGGATCAGTAGCTTGGCAAATGGCCAAGTGGCTCAAAGCTCCTACAGCTTTCAGAAGAGTAATAGTAGCAGCAGGTGGTGGTGCTGGAATAGCTGCAGTATTTAGCGCTCCATTAGGGGGGTTTGTCTATGCAATAGAAGAGTTATTAAACTCTGCTAGACCAGTAATTTTACTATTAGTAATAATTACAACTTTCATTGCAGATTCATCTGCAGATATTATTCAAGCCTTGGGTTTAGATCCTAAAGCAGGAGGCTTTGATTTTAACCTCGGATTTTTGATCCAAAAAGAATATGACCCATCAGTTTTTTTCTTACCTATAGATTTTTTTTACTTAGTTTTACTAGGAATAATTATTGGAATCTTTGCGGAATTGTACAGCAGATATGTTTTATTAATGCAAAATCTTGGGAAAAAATGGTATAAAAATAAATTTGTTTTAAAAATGAGTATCTGTGGATTTATTTTAGGAAGTATCTATTCTTGTTTACCCAGTACATTTCATAATTTAGATCAATTACAGAAAATCATAGCTGAACAAAATACAAGTATTGAAATTGCTTTATTAGCAGTTTTAGTATTATTTATCACGACAGGTTTAGCTGCAGCATCCGGAGCTCCTGGAGGATTATTCTATCCAATGCTTACTTTAGGAGGGTCAATAGGACTCATAATGGGGAGCTGGGTAGAAATTGCGACAGGGCATGCACCTAGTACATACATTTTTGCGGGAATGGGAGCATTCGTAGCAGGATGTTCGAGAACACCAATAACAGCTATGTTTTTAGCTTTTGCTTTAACAAAAAATTTATTAATAATGAAACCTGTCTTAATAAGCTGCATTGCAAGTTTCTTGATAGCAAGAGCTTTTAATGAAGAATCAATTTATGAAAGACAAATACAAATAGAATTAGAAGACTAAAAAACTATCATCAATCAAAAACAGCAGTTTTGCTGTTATATACAAAAACTTGATGATTCAAATGTAATCTAACCGCTCTTGCTAGAGCTATTCTTTCAATATCTCTTCCTTTTCTAATCAAATCATCAACTTCATCCCTATGACTTACATTAACAGTACATTGCTCTATTATCGGGCCTTCATCCAGATCTTCAGTAACATAATGAGCTGTAGCACCAATTAATTTAACACCTCTCTTCCATGCTCGATGATATGGTTGCCCGCCCTTAAATGCAGGTAAGAAAGAATGATGAATATTTATTATTGAAGAAAACTTTTTTAAAAAAGAGTCACTCAAAATTTGCATATATTTGGCTAATACAACAAAATCAATTTCATATTCTTGTAATAAATTTAAAAATTGATCTTCAACAATAGATTTATCAATATTAAAGGTATCAATATGGACAAATTTTGCATTAAAGTCATTTGCAATATTTTCAAGATCAGGATGGTTTGAAATTATTAAGGGCACTTTCATTTTGAGTTCACCATTTCTTACTCGCCAAAGTAAATCAATCAAACAATGATTTTGTTTACTCACGAAAATAGCAACATTTGGAACTTCATCAGAATAATTTACGTTAAATTTTCCATTTACTTCATCTGCAATTTTTTCAAATTCTTTATAAATTTCATCTCTATTAAATGATACATTTTTACTATTCCATTCAATTCGACTAAGAAACAAACCCGCATCTTGATCTGTATGATGATCAGAGTGTTTTATGTTGCCGCCATAATTTGAAATCCAACTTGTAAGCAAACTTACAAGTCCAGGACGATCGGGACAAACAATTTTGAATATAATTGAAGGATGTTCCAAAAAAATCTTTAACTATTAAGTCAAATAAGCAAGTATAACTAATATATCAATGAAAAGCTTAAAAGAAAATTTTCAATTAGGACGCATAGTTATTATTGGATCAGGCATTATTGGAAAATTCAATGCCTTAGAATTATCAGAATTGGGTTTCCAAGTAACAATAGTAGATCCAACTCAACATCAAAATAGTAGCAATGCAGCTTTAGGCTTGCTGATGGGTAATATATATCAAAAAAGAAGAGGTAGAAGTTGGGATCTCAGGAAACAAAGCATTGAATTATGGCCACAATGGATTACATTCCTGCAAAAATTTAATTATGAATTAAATATCGAGAAACCATTAATACAACTAACTACTAATAAAGAAAAGTTTAAAAAATTAGAGAAATTTATTCATGAAAATAATGATCTAAACTTACGAATTTTAGAAAGAGACTCAATATTTATCAAGAATATAAATAAAGCTTTCCAAACAAAAAATTTAAAAGGAATAATATCCTTTCAAGATGGAAGAATAAATGCTTTGTCGTTACTAAAAACATTAGATAAATATCTCAAATATAAAAAAGTAAATTTTTTAGAGGGAGAAATAATAAAAATCAAAAAATCAAACAATCAATGGATTTCTACTACAAGGAATAATGAAAACATCAAATCTGACATAGTTATTTTGTGTAATTCACTTAAAGCGCTTGATTTGTTAGATAACTTATCTCACAACATCAAATTAAAACCTGTTTTAGGTCAAGCTATGGAAATTGATATAAATGATGCAGAAGTTGATTTATTATCACTCCCAAAACAATTCAACATAAATGGCAAAAATATAATTCCAAAATCAAAAAATAAGCTAATTATTGGATCAACTGACGAGTATAGCACTAAGCCAGAAGAAAATATATTCGAAAAACTCACAGATTTTCTCGATAAAACACCAAATTGGCTTATAAAAGGAAAAATTTCTAAAAAATGGTATGGAATAAGGTCAAAACCAGATGGTGAACCTTCACCAATAATGAAAAATTTTGAAGATGGACTAATTTTATGTACAGGTTTTTATAAAAATGGGTTTTTATTAGCTCCTGCTTGCTCTAAATGGATTACTAATGAAGTTAAAAATTACCTTTATTAATCTTTCGTTTCAGTAAAGTCTGCATCAATTACATCATCTCCACCTTTTTCTTTTGAATCACTTTGATCAGGACCGTCCGCTGAGCCAGGTGATGGTGGCTGATTGCCTGGTTGCTGATAAACAGATGAACCAACTGCATAAAGTTCTTGCTGAAGTTCTTCAAGAAGTTTTTTCATTGAATCATAATCTTCTTTTGAAGTTGCCTCTTTTAAAGCATTACTTTTTTCTTCAACTTTAGACTTTGCTGCAGCATCAATCTTGTCTCCTAATTCACCAAGTTGCTTTTCTGTCTGATATACAAGTGTTTCAGCTTGATTTTTTAAATCAATTTTTTCTCTTTTTTCCTTATCTGCAGATGCATTTGATTCAGCATCTTTTACCATTTTTTCTACTTCATTATCAGATAGAGTTGAAGCGCCAGTGATAGAAATACTTTGCTCTTTACCGCTTCCTTTATCTTTAGCAGTAACACTAAGAATTCCATTTGCATCGATATCAAATGTAACTTCAATTTGCGGCACACCTCTTGGTGCTGAAGGTATGCCATCCAGTCTAAAAGTTCCTAAGCTTTTATTATCTGAAGCCATTTCTCTTTCACCCTGTAAAACGTGTATTTCAACATTTGTTTGACCGTCTACAGCAGTTGAATATGTTTCAGATTTCTTCGTAGGTACTGTAGTATTTCGATTTATCATTTTTGTCATTACTCCCCCTAAAGTCTCTACTCCTAGAGAAAGTGGCGTTACGTCAAGCAACAATATATCTTTAACCTCTCCTGCTAAAACTCCTCCCTGAATTGCAGCTCCAACAGCTACTACTTCATCGGGATTAACAGTTTGATTTGGTTCTTTACCAATTATTTTTTTAACTAAATCTAAAACTGCGGGTATTCTAGAGGAACCTCCAACCATAACAACTTCATCAATTTCACTAGTAGAAATTTTTGCATCACTTATAGCTCTCTCAACTGGAGTCTTACACCTATCAATTAAAGAAGCTGCTAATTCCTCAAACTTTGCTCTAGTAAGGTTCAAATCCAGATGCTTTGGTCCTTCAGGCGTGGCTGTAATAAAAGGTAAATTTATTTCACTTTGTGTGGCATTTGAGAGCTCTATTTTTGCTTTTTCTGCAGCTTCAGTTAATCTTTGCAAAGCTTGCTTATCTTGTCTGAGATCAATCCCCTCATTTGATTTAAAAGTACTAGCTAAGTGATCTACGATGCATCTATCAAAATCATCACCGCCTAAATGCGTATCTCCGGATGTAGATAAAACTTCAGTTACTCCATCACCAGCTTCAATAACTGAAACATCAAATGTTCCTCCTCCTAAATCAAATACAAGAATCTTTTCATTTTCTTTGTCCAGACCATACGCTAAAGCGGCAGCGGTTGGCTCATTAACAATTCTGAGAACTTCCAAACCTGCAATTTTTCCAGCATCTTTCGTAGCCTGTCTTTGGGAATCATTAAAATAAGCTGGAACTGTAATTACAGCCTGTGTAACTTTGTCACCAAGATATTTTCCTGCATCATCTGCTAACTTTCTTAAAACTTGAGAGCTTACCTCTTCAGGGGAAAACTGCTTATCTAATATAGGACATTTTAATTTGACACTAGAACCAGATTTTTCGACAGAGTAACTTACTTCTTTAGATTCTTCATTTACTTCATCAACCCTTCTACCAACAAAACGTTTTGCAGAGTAAAAAGTATTTTCAGGGTTCATTACAGCTTGTCTTTTTGCTATTTGTCCAACAAGCTGATCTTGATTTTTTGTATATGCAACAACTGATGGAGTAGTTCTGAAACCCTCAGCATTTGCTATTACAGTAGGTTTACCGCCTTCCATTACGGCCACACAACTATTAGTTGTTCCTAAATCAATTCCTACAACCTTACCCATGGGTAAATTCTCGATATTTGTTATTCTCCATAATCGGTCATTAACGTCATTATTGTTACTCAAAGACGGGGTGTGGTTCCCGAACAGAGCATTATTCTTATAGAAAAAATTTCAAACATGATTTCAAGTAAGACATCTTTCATAGCATTAATTGGCAATCCAGTAAGCCATTCTTTGTCACCAATTATGCAAAATGCTGCTTTTAAATATTTAGGTTTAGATTTAATCTATATTGCGGTACCTTGTAAAGATGAAAATCTAGGATTAGTTCTAAATTCTTTTAAAAAAATTAATTGCAAAGGTTTAAATATTACAATTCCACACAAAGAAAAAGTATTTAATCTTTGTAGTGAAATCTCCCCTATTGCGAACAAACTTAAGGCAATTAATACGCTGAAATTAAATTCTGAAAAAGAATGGAGCGCAACTAATACCGATGTAGATGGATTTATTTATCCATTAAAAAATATTAACTTAGCAAAGAAAAAATCAATAGTTCTTGGCTCAGGTGGCGCAGCAAGATCGGTTATTCAAGGTTTAATAAATTTAAATCTTTCAACAATTTCAGTAATATCACGCAACAAATCATCACTAGATGAATTAATAAAAAACTTTGATAATCAAATTCAACTTCAGGGTTTGTTAAATAACGATAATCAAGCCCAAATTTTAATTCAGGAAGCAGACTTAATTGTAAATACAACACCAGTTGGAATGAAAACAACTAAACATGAAAATAATGTTTTACCATATGGCGAAGCTTTTTGGAGTTCTCTTAACTCGCAAACAATTGTTTACGATTTAATCTATAACCCTGCTCCAACTCC
This sequence comes from uncultured Prochlorococcus sp., assembly GCA_902594875.1. Taxonomy (GTDB): domain Bacteria; phylum Cyanobacteriota; class Cyanobacteriia; order PCC-6307; family Cyanobiaceae; genus Prochlorococcus_A. The sequence continues at coordinate 26,966 of CACJNU010000013.1, read as the reverse complement.
TTTATTAAGATTTAGCGACAGAAAAGGATGCGTAACTATAGATGGTTTAGAAATGCTTGTTGCTCAAGGAATAAAATCAATATCATTTTGGACAGATGGTTTAGAAGTACCTTTTCATGTAATGAACGACGCACTAAAAAAATATCTATAAAAAAGATCCTATAATTTTAAGAAATTGCCTGTCGTAATGTATCGTAAATAATGAACAGACGCTCATACTCCAAATTGTGAGCCAAAGACCTTGTCTGAAACTATGAACGATCAACAAACTTACTACGAAACAATGTATATCCTCCGCCCAGACATTGCGGAAGATGAAGTAACTAATCACATTGATAAATACAATAAACTTTTAGAAGAATTTGACGGGACTATTCTTGACAGTCAAATGAGAGGCAAAAGAAGACTAGCCTATCAAATAGCAAAACACAGAGAAGGTATTTACGTGCAACTAAGTCATCAAGGTGACGGACAACATATTTTCAAAATTGAAAAAGCAATGAGACTAAGTGAAGATGTTATTAGATACATGACTGTTAAACAAGAAGGCCCTTTACCTTCCCCAAAACCTTCGAATAAGAGCACGTCTCAATCAGAGAATAAAGACAATGCAGATGCCAAAGTTGAATCTAAAGAAAAGCAACCAGTAGCAAGTACAGATACCTCAACTTCTGGAAAAGATGATACTGAAACCCAAGAAAATAAAGAATCTTAAATGTTAATCTTTTGGTTTTGCATTTAATTCAGCCCATATTTTATTAGACATACCCCACATATAAATAAAACCCTCTGCTAGAGAATGATTGAATACATCATCTTTGCTATATGTTGCCAAATCTTCTCTGTAAAGTGAATTATTTTCCGACATTCTTCCAATTATTATTGCGTTCCCCTTATAAAGTCTAATCTTTACTCTTCCATTAACTGAAGTTTGAGTAGATGATATGAATGCATCTAAACTTTCTTTAAGAGGTCCAAACCAAAAACCTTGATATACTAATTGACCCCATTTTTTTTCCACTATTGCTTTAAAATCAACTACATCTGGGTTTAATGTTACGCTCTCTAATTCTTTATGAGCTTTGATTAAAAGCAAGAGGCCAGGTGTTTCGTATATCTCTCTACTTTTAATTCCCACTACGCGATCTTCAATCATATCTATTCTTCCAAAACCGTGTTTACCTGCAAGATCATTAGCTTTTTGAATAATCTCTTTTGGAGTTAAAAATTCATCATTAATTCCTACTGGAAAGCCATTTTTAAAAACAATTTCTATATCTTGGGGGGAATCAGGTGAATTATCAATTGATGATGTCATTGAAAAAATATCTTCTGGTGCTTCTTGCATTGGGTCTTCCAAAATACCTGCTTCAATACTCCTCCCAAGTAAGTTAACGTCTATTGAATATGGTGATTTTTTTGAAACTGGTGCAGGAATACCAAATTTTTCTCCATACACTATTGCCTCTTCCCTACTCATATTCCACTCCCTTGCAGGCGTAATTATTTTCAAATCAGGACCTAAAGCATTAATTGCCAAATCAAATCGAACTTGATCATTGCCTTTACCAGTGCATCCATGAGCTACTGCATCAGCATTAATCTCTCTAGCTATATTTACGAGATTTTCAGCAATCAAAGGCCTTGCAAGGGCGGTAGATAAAGGATATTTATCTAAATATAATGCATTTGCTCTAATAGCTGGAAAAGCGTATCTCTCAACAAAACTATTAACTAAATTACCAACGATTGATTGAGATGCACCGGAATTTAGGGCTTTTTGCCTAATAAATTCTAAATCCTCGCCTTGTCCAAGATCTGCTACAAAAGTAATCACATCTGAAATGCCATATTCATTCTTTAAATATGGAATACAAACACTCGTATCTACCCCGCCAGAATAAGCTAGTACAACTTTTTTTACTTGCTGCATCTAAATTTGCTCCATAAATTTAAATTTTTGACGTAGTTAAGAATTTGAAAACTTATTAAAAACTAATATTATTGTAACTAAAAGAGCTGGACCAAAAACTAATAACAAGAGAAGAAAGTTATTAATTTTTAAAACATCAGGATTCAAGTATCCAGCAAGTTTAAATAATCCAGACAGAAACAATGAAATCAGCCCAATGAGAAAGTATTTTAAATTTGCTTTATCAAACAAAGTTTTTCTTGTGCATCATTATGTATTATCTTATATATAGTGCTTAATGTTTAATGGACTCAAATAAACTAAAAATTAGATTAGACGATATTTCTGAAGTCAACCCTGCTTTAACTTGCTACCACAGAGATGATCCAGCTCCTGTTTTGCCATTAAGAGATGAACCTGATCTACTATCTTGGCTTGAAAATACAGGCAGACTTGTTGCAGAAAAAGAAGGAGATTCTCAAGAAATTAGTACTATAGAAGAGGAAGAACTTTCTGCCCTAATGGGAGAAAAAGAAGATTATAAGACTGAAGAAGATTCTTCAGATGATGATTGGGAAGATTAATCAGCTTAACTTTAGATCGTTATTAATATTAAAAACTTTTGCTTTAATAGTAATCTCCTATTTTTTTAATAATTTTATTCTGATAGGAGTATTCATATTATCTTTTTTTATTTCTTCATTAACAACGAAGAATGGTCTAAAAATAATAAGAAAATTAAATTTGATTCAAAATATCAGAACTGAGGGGCCTGCTAATCATTATAAAAAAAGTGATACCCCAACAATGGGCGGGATATTTATGATAATCCCTTTTTTAATTTTTCTTTTGATACTGACTATAAATTTAGGTTCTCTAAAATTATTTCTTTTATTGCTTACAATTTTTGGTTTCTTTTTTACAGGGTTTTTAGATGATTATTTAAGTATTAAAAACAAAGAAAATACAGGATTAAAAACAAAAGAAAAATTTGTCTTGCAAAGTATTATCTCGATTATTTTTATATTCTTAGCATATGAAAAAAATTTAATAAATCCTTTAATAACAATATCTGACTCCTGGGGAATTAATATGAATATTTTTATATTACCCATTGCTTTTTTAGTACTAGTTGGAATAAGTAATTCAGTAAATTTGACTGATGGACTAGATGGATTAGCAGCTGGATGCAGTGGAATCGTCTTTTGTGGATTAGGAACAGAAATATTAATGAAAGAACAGCAAGAGCTTTTTATTTTTAGTATTTTATGTTATTCAATGTCAGGCATATGCTTAGGATTTCTCAAATATAATAGTTATCCTGCAAAAATATTTATGGGTGACACCGGATCTCTAAGTATTGGAGCAATTCTGGGTTCTATAGCGTTATTAACCAATAGCGTTTTTACCTTATCTATTTTCTCAGGAATATTTATTATTGAATCGTTATCAGTAATGATTCAAGTAGGGTTTTTTAAAATTACAAAAAAATTATTTCATAGAGGTAAACGCATATTTTTAATGGCTCCACTACACCACCACTTTGAACTTAAAGGAGTGAAGGAACAAAAAATAGTTGAAAATTTTTGGAAAATCAACATTTTACTTGTAATTTTAGGTATAGTTTTAAAAATCAATCTTTGAAGAATTTGTTATGAATTTTTTTACATGGAAAGATAATGGATTAACAAGTGACTGCTCTAGTCTTGATGCAATGGCATCAAGATTTGAAGAAACTGCTAACTTAATGAAAAAACTATCTAAGAAGGGCTTTAAACTAAAGAAAATTCAAAATAATCAACTAATTCTTCACCCTGATCAAGAAGTTTTTAATCAATGGGGTTTTATAAGTGAAGAAGTCCCTTTTAAACAACTTTGTTTAATGTCAGATGAAGAATAACTATTAGAACTTAAAAATTCTGCAGTAAGTACTGATAAATAATTGCGTACATGAGTGTTCCAACTAAAGTGTCTATTAACACCCTCAATTCCATTTCTGCTCCATATTTTCCACTGATTATTATCTGATATTCCTTTTTCAAGAATAACTTTCAACTCATTAATATCAGTAACATCTACTAGAAGTCCATTTTCACATTTTGAACGAATTTCTTTTGGCCCTCCATCGTTTGTTGATATTATTGGTAATCCACATGAAGAAGCTTCAAGAAGAGTTAAACCAAAAGGCTCTGTTAAAGCTGGATTTACAAATACACCACCTCTGCTAGCAGCCCACCTATATAAGGCAGGAATCTGACTTGGAAGATGTTTTTTGGGATAAGCTACCTTTCCATACAAATTATATTTATCAATTGTTTCGAAAATATTATTGAAAACATCTTTTTGTTGGGGGTCAAGTTTTGAAGTACTATCTCTACAACCCAAAATCAAGATTAAATTAGTTTTTCTTTTTAATTTTTCAGATCTTCCATATGCTTCAATCAAAGATGGAATATTTTTTCTTCGTACAGCTCTAGAAATAGTCAAAAATGGAGGTTTAGTAGAATCCTTTAGAAAAGGTTTCATCATGTTATCAATTTCGACTGTCTCGCTTGTGGAATGAATATGGTGAAATTTATTATGATCAACACCAGGAGGAATAACTTTAGCTTTTTGAGGTGAAAAAGAAGAATATTGGGAATATTGATACACTGACTCTTGTTTAGTGCTTGTAACGACAATATCTGCAGACTTCAATGCTTTTTCTTCTGCCTCAATTCTTTTACTTATAGAATAGAGTTTTTCTATTTGATTATTTTTTAAACCAGTATCAAGCAATTTCCTTTTTTTCTCTCTTCCTAAAGAATGACCAGTAAAAATAAGAGGAACGTTTAAGGATTTACTTAGTTTAACTCCTACATATCCAGCATCTGCATAATGTGCATGAACAAAATTAGGCTTTTTGTTTTTTTTATAGTAAGAAATCAGTTTTTCAGTTAAATGATCTAAATAAGGCCAAAGCAATTCCTTTCTTAAATATTTATTAGGTCCAAATTTGAATCTTAAAATTTTAACTCCAGGCTCTACAAATTCTTCTTCTTGAGAATATTCATCTTCTACTTTAGGGTCATTTATTAAACGAGTAACTAAATCAACTTGATCAACTTCTGAAGTATTAGCCAAACCTTTAATTAACTCTAAAACGTATTGTGTTTGCCCTCCTGTATCTGCATCCCTGCCTAACTCAAGATTTTTAGAACGTATAAGACCATGTAAATGTAAATGTAAAAATTTTAATCTCATTCAGCAAAAACTCCGATCAACGGCCTTCTATACAAATAAGCTGAATTTTTCTGAAGAAATATTAAGAAAGCATTATGATTTGAAACTTTTTTAATATTAAAGTTTTCAAAAAAGCAGTTATAGAGCGGTTTTATGCCCCTTTAAAACAAAATTTCGTATTGCTGAAATAATTAAAATAAAAAGAAATACAACAAGAATTTTCTTATTTCAGAACCTTTTTGAGATATTTTGCTGTATGACTTGTAGGATTTTTAGCTACATCCTCAGGAATACCTTCTGCAATGATTTCTCCTCCTTTATCCCCTCCATCAGGTCCTAGATCGATAATCCAATCTGAACATCTAATAACATCTAAATTATGTTCAATAACAATTACTGAATTACCTTTATCTACCAAACGTTGAATCACATCCATTAATTTATGGACATCATAAAAACTTAACCCTGTAGTTGGTTCGTCAATCAAATATAAAGTTTTTCCAGTAGCCCTTTTTGACAATTCCGTGGCTAACTTAACTCTTTGAGCCTCTCCTCCAGATAATGTAGGAGCTGGCTGGCCTAGTTTGACATATCCTAAGCCAACATCAACCAATGTAGATAATCTGTCAGCAGCTTGAGGTATAGCCGAAAAAGTTTCTGCAGCTTGTTCAACAGTCATCTCCAAAACATCAGATATATTGAAACCTTTATATTTAACTTGAAGAGTTTCTCTATTAAAACGAGCTCCTTTACATACTTCACATTGAACATACACATCAGGTAAAAAATTCATTTCAATAACATTGACTCCCTGCCCTTTACAAGCTTCGCATCTTCCTCCTTTCACATTAAAGCTAAATTGACCAGCCTGATAACCTCTTGCTTTTGCTTCTACTGTGGCAGTAAATATCTGCCTTATAGGGTCAAAAGCACCTGTATATGTAGCAGGATTTGATCTTGGAGTTCTTCCTATTGGAGATTGATCAATAACGATAACTTTATCAATTGCCTTTATACCCTTTAATTCTTTTACTCCTTGAGGAAAAGGAACTTTTAATCCTAGAGAATGACACAATGCAGGATGCAGTAATTCATTTATCAAAGTACTCTTTCCACTTCCACTTACACCAGTTACAGAGACTAATCTTCCTAAAGGAAATTCTACAGAAATATTTTTTAAATTGTTTTTAGAGCAATTATTTAAAATTAAACTTTTTTTTACAGATGATCTACGTTCTTTTGGAGTAGGGATTGACTTCCTACCACTGAGATAAGCTCCAGTTAATGATCTTTCTGAATTTAAGACGTCTTGATAAGATCCTTTAGCTATTATTTCTCCACCATAAACACCTGCTCCTGGACCTATATCTACTAAATAATCTGCGGATTTCATAGTGTCTTCATCATGTTCAACAACAACCAAAGTATTTCCCAGATCTCTTAAGCTTTTTAATGTTTCTAATAGTCTGTCATTATCTCTCTGATGCAACCCAATACTTGGTTCATCTAAAACATATAAAACACCAGTTAGACCTGCACCTATTTGTGTAGCCAATCTAATACGCTGAGCCTCTCCACCAGATAACGTCATAGCTGGTCTATCTAAAGTCAAATAATCTAAACCGACATTAATTAAAAACTTCAAGCGTAAACGAATCTCTTTTAAAACCAATTCACCTATCTGCTTTTGTTTTTCTGATAAAGATACATTTTCCTTCTTTGTCTTACCTAAACCCATGATGCGCTCTACGTGATTAAGGGTTTCAGAAACGCTTATAGAAGTTAAGTCAGTAATGTTATATGGTCCAAGTTTAACAGCCAAAGCCTCAGGTCTTAATCTTTTTCCAGAGCATGTCTTGCAGGGAACTAACTCTAGATACTTTTCTAATTTTTGTTTTACTGATTCTCCATTGGCTTCATTCAATTGCCTTTCTAATATTGGCAAAATTCCCTCAAAAGGTCGTTCAAAACCACTAGAAGTTTTAAAACGACTATCAGCTTGAATTAATATTGGTTTATCTGATCCCAAAAGTAGAACTTTTTTTTGCAAATCACTTAAATCTTTCCAAGGAGTTTTTAATTCAAAACCATAAGCTTGTCCCAAGGAATAAAGTAAAGAGAAGTAATAAGTATTATCTTTTTCACTCCAAGGAGCTATTGCGGCATAAACAGGCAATGTTTTATCAGGTATAACTCTATCCGCAGTAAATTTTTTTAAATAACCAATCCCATGACAATCTGGACAAGCCCCATATGGACTATTAAAAGAAAATAATCTAGGAGAAAGTTCTTCAACAATGGAGCCATGTACAGGACATGCATAATTTTCTGAGTAAAGTTTTTCTCTCTCTAAGTTAGAAGGTAAGTTTTCTCCTTTTTTTGGAACAACTTCTACTATTGCTAGGCCATCTCCTCTTTTAAGACAAGTTTGTAGAGAATCATTTAATCTTTCTTGTATTCCATCTCTTGCAATTAATCTATCAACTACTACCTCAATATTATGAATTTGATTTTTATCTAATTCAATACTATCAGCAAGTTCTCTTACTTCTCCGTTAATTCTTACTCTAGCAAATCCTTCAGCAGCTAGTCCACTTATTAATTTTGTATGTGTTCCTTTTTTGCCTCTTACAACAGGAGCCAACAATTGGTACCTTGTTCCTTCTGGTAAGAGAAGAATTTGATCAACCATTTCATCAATTGTTTGAGGCGCAATTGGAATACCGCAGTGGTGACAATGCGGCTCACCAGCACGACCAAACAATAATCTTAAATAATCTTGTATCTCTGTTACTGTTCCAACTGTTGATCGAGGATTATGACTTGTGGATTTTTGATCAATTGAAATAGCAGGTGATAAACCTTCAATATTGTCAACATCTGGTTTATCTACTTGACCCAAAAACTGCCTTGCGTATGCCGAAAGACTTTCAACATATCTTCTTTGACCTTCAGCAAAAATAGTATCAAAGGCTAAAGAACTTTTACCACTTCCACTCACACCTGTAAAAACTATAAATTTGTTTCTAGGTAGAGAAAGATCAATATTTTTTAAATTATGCTGACGAGCACCTCTAATATTAATTGAGTTATCTTCCCCAAAACTACTATTAACTTTATTAACCATGTTTAAATCTAATAAATGATTTAAAGAAGATATTATAGTGGAATTTTTTCTATTTTACGCAGCTGCACGATCAAGTAGTCTAGACGCATATTCGATTACTTCGAATGAACCTCCGCCTATAAGTTCTACTAATTCATTTTTTCTTTGATTTTTTGTAGTTAGTTTTACAATCGAAGTATAAGTTATTCCATTATTAACGTTTTTATTAACTTTGAAATGAGCCAATCCCTTAGCAGCTAAAAAAGGCTGATGTGTAATACATAAAACTTGTTGATTTTTCGAAATTTCTTTTATCAGTTCAACCAAAGAAAATAGAGATTTTCCACTTAAACCACTATCAATTTCATCTAAAAAGAAAGTATTGGGTTTTTTAGAAATACTAGATTTAATAGCCAACAAAAATCTTGACATTTCTCCGCCAGAAATAACATTTGATAATGGAGCAAGCTTCTGATCAGGATTAGCTGAAAACAAAAAATTTATATCGTCAATTCCATCGCCAGAAGGCTTACATTCAGAAAATTGAATTGAAAAATTTGCATTTTCTAAACCTAGATTGCTTAAAATCGACATTACTGAATTTTGTAACTCTTTAGCAATTTTTTTTCTTTCAGTAGATTGAATAACAAATAAACAATTTAAATTACTTTGTAAATTCTCAATTCGAGTTTTAATCCTGCAAATTTCATTATCTTGATCATTTTGTTGAAAATACGTTTTTAATTGATCACGCTTTGCAATTAATTGAGGTAAACCCAATGAAAAAGTTCTCTCTAAATTTTTTAAAAAAAATAATCTTTTTTGTATTTCTGGAAGATTAGATTCATAATTTTCTATTTCTTGCAAATATGACTTTAGATCAAAAATTAACTCTTCAACATCAGCATGAATATTTAATAACTTCTCTCTAAAATTTTGAATTTTTAAGTCGAAATCGGCTGTTTTATTTAAAATCTTTAGTGATTGATTGATAAAAGAAGTTACTGAAGGTTCATCATGACTGAAATTATTTAAATTTTCTAATGATGATTTAATTGAATTATTAATTTCAAGATTATTTACAAGTTTATTTTCTAATAACTCTAGTTCTAAAATTTCTTCACTTGAATTTAAATCAGCTTCTTCTAAACTCTTCAACATGTGTTTAATTGCCAAGTTTTTTTCTTCTTGATTCCTAGAAAATTCTATTTTTTCATTCAATAATTTTTTTAACTTTTCACTTTCTCTCCATATACTTTTAATCCTTTCGCAAGTATCTCTAAATTCTTGAGAACATAAGTCATCAATAATTAATCTTCTTTTATCTAGAGAATCAAAGATAAAAGTATCAGATTGACCTGCAAAATCTATTAAAAATTCTCCAAGTTTTTCTAATGATTGTCTATTAATTGGTAAATCATTAAGGCTATATTTGGATAAGATTTTATTATTTTTTTTATAAGATTTTCTTTTAATTTGTAGTTCTGAAGAAGTTATTTCAAAACCATTACTAATTAACCAATTATTAATTTGAAAAGAAGAAGAAAATATAGCCTCAATAACGCAAAAATCTTTTCCTGGACGTATTAAATGTTTTAGAGGTATATTAGTTCCACCAAATAGAACATTTAAGGAATCCAAAATTAATGATTTTCCTGAACCTGAATCCCCAGTTATGATATTTAAACCTTTTTCGAAATTAATTTCTATAATTTCTATTAAGGCAATATTTTCTATTTTTAGTTGTATTAACATGATAATTCTTTCATATAGAAAAATTAACTTCTTTTTTAAAAAAATAAAGGTTTTAAATATATAAAGTTATGAAAGAAGATTTTACTGATTTTATTGAGGTCTCTGGACTCTTAAATTATGATCCAGATACAATTTCTAAAATATACAAAAAAAATCCTAAAAGACTTTTAAAAAGACTTTGGCAAACCCTCCTTCCGATTTTTGCTTACATCTTTTCCATTGGATGGGATAAATTAACTGGAAGATTGAAAAATGAACAGCAAGCAAGATTTAGAGCAAAAGAATTAACAAATTTGTTAGTAGAACTTGGACCTGCATTTGTTAAAGCAGGCCAAGCTTTATCAACAAGACCAGATATAATCCCAGGTATTCTTCTAGAAGAATTATCTGAATTGCAAGATCAGCTTCCTGGATTTGATGGCGATAAAGCTATGGAATTAATAGAAGAAGATTTAGGAAACAAAATAGATGAAATTTTTTTAGAGATAGATAAAAACCCAATTTCTGCTGCTTCTTTAGGTCAAGTGCATAAAGCTAAATTAAAAAATGAAGAGATCGTTGCAATAAAAGTACAACGGCCAGGTTTAAGAGAACAAATTACCTTAGACCTTTACATTGTAAGAAATATTGCTTATTGGCTAAAAAACAATATCGGATTGATAAGAAGTGATCTAGTTGCTTTGATTGATGAATTAGGCAAGAGAGTTTTTGAAGAGATGGATTATCTAAACGAAGCTGCAAATGCAGAAAAATTTAGGGATATGCATAAACATAACAAGATGATTGCTGTACCAAAAATTTATAAAGAAATAACTTCAAGAAGAGTGTTAGCAATGGAATGGATAGACGGTACAAAATTAACAAATTTAGAGGACGTAAAAAAATTAGGAATTAATCCTGATGACATGATTGATATAGGGGTGCAATGCAGTTTAGAGCAGCTTTTAGAACATGGTTTTTTTCATGCAGACCCGCATCCAGGTAATTTATTAGCCTTAGAAGATGGAAGATTATGTTATCTAGATTTTGGAATGATGAGCGAGGTTTCCAGAGAATCTAGGTCAGGATTAATTCAAGCAGTAGTTCACTTAGTAAATAAAAACTTCGATAAATTGTCTCAAGATTTCGTAAAATTAGGTTTTTTATCAGAGGAAGTTAATCTAGAACCCATTGTCCCAGCCTTTCAAGATGTTTTCATTAATGCCGTTGAACAAGGTGTTTCGAAAATGGATTTTAAGAGCGTTACTGACGATATGTCTGGTGTTATGTATAAATTCCCTTTCAAACTACCCCCGTATTATGCTCTTATAATTAGATCATTACTTACATTAGAAGGAATAGCTTTAAGCGTAGATCCAAAATTCAAAATATTAGGAGCAGCTTATCCATATTTTGCAAGAAGATTAATGGAAGACCCTGATCCACAATTGAGGGAAAGCCTTAAAGAAATGCTTTTTGATAATAAAAAATTTAAATGGGATCGTTTAGAAGATCTGCTTTCTAACGCGGCAAAGCAAACAAATCTCGATTTAGAAAGACTTTTAGACGAAGTTATAAATCTTCTCTTTTCTCCAAATGGAGGCTTTCTTAGAAATGAGATAGTTGAAGGTTTAACAAATCAGATAGATTTACTTAGCCTAAAAATATTGAAAAGTCTAAATAATTATCTACCAGAATCAATTAAATTAAATACTACTAAGGAAAACAATAACTTGGATAAACTTATAATGTATGTTGAGCCATTGAGAAACTTTTTAGAGATTTTACAAAAAGTACCGGGTTATTCGATTGACATTTTTCTAAAAAGAGTGCCAAGACTTATTAATGAGCCTTATACAAAAGAAATGGGTATAAAAATTGCAAAAAAAGTAACTGAAAAAGGAGTAGTAAGACTTGTTAAGATTGCTGCTGGTGCAAATATATAAATGAAGTTAAGTAAATTTTTGAAATTTAAAATATTTTTTATTTTAGTAATTTCTCCATTATTTTTTAATGTTCCAAAGGCTTATACTGCTGAAAAAATTAAAATCACGTATGGTATATTTTCTAGAACAATTAAAGTAAATTCTTTAAAAACTTTTGCTAAAGAAGGAAAATCTACAAGACAATTAAAAAGAATTTTGAAAGCAACTGGGTCTCCCGATAAAGAAATTAGAAAAGTTTTAAACAAAGATTTTGAAGTTCCTATTACCATTGCAAGCAAACTAGTATACTCTGAAATAGGAAATGTTTTTTTAACAAGACTTTCATCTATTATCCACCCACCCAAAGCAACTGATGAAAGAACAGGTATGCTGGCCCTTAGAGCAAGCGTAATTCAAGGAATTAACATAGGAAATGGAAAAATAAATCTAGTAAATTTTTTTGAAGGATATCCAACTAAAACTGTAATTTTAGATGTCAGCGCTTTGAGCAAAGTTATGAATAAAGTAGAATCGATTTCGGAATTATTAACCTTTTTCACCAATTCCCCTCTAGAAAAAATCAAAACAAATTAAACAACCATGGTGTTATTAAATAAAATAAAAAATAAACTCCGTTTTAATTACAGAAAAAAAAGATGGCCAGGTTTAATAGAAGCTTATAAACAATATCTTCCAGTTACAAAGAAAACTCCTATTATTTCGCTAAATGAAGGAAATACTCCACTAATTCTAAGCGAGTCAATTAGCAACTTAATTGGAAATGGAACAAAAGTTTTTTTAAAATATGATGGCCTTAATCCAACAGGATCTTTTAAAGATCGTGGAATGACAATGGCAATTAGCAAAGCAAAAGAAGAAGGCCGTGAGGCAGTAATTTGTGCAAGTACTGGAAATACCTCTGCTGCTGCTGCTGCATATGCTTCGAGGGGGGGATTAAAACCTTACGTTTTAATCCCAGAAGGATTTGTTGCACAAGGAAAACTTGCGCAAGCATTAATGTATGGCGCTGAGATAATATCTATTAATGGGAACTTTGATAAGGCTCTTGAAATTGTTAGAGATTTATCCTCAGAACATCCTATAGAACTTGTTAATTCTGTTAATCCATATCGAATACAAGGACAAAAGACGGCAGCTTTTGAAATAGTTGATGACTTAGGTTATGGTCCTGATTGGCTTTGTATTCCAATGGGTAATGCAGGAAACATAACTGCTTATTGGATGGGATTTAAAGAATACTCAAAAATAAAAAGGAATTTGAAATTACCAATAATGATGGGGTTTCAGTCCGAAGGCTCTGCTCCATTAGTAAAAAATATAATAGTTAAGGATCCAGAAACAATTGCAACTGCAATAAGAATTGGAAATCCTGTAAATAGAGAAAAAGCAAAAAAAGTAAGAAAAGAGAGTAAAGGAGACTTTCAATCAGTTACAGATGAAGAAATAATCAATGCTTATAAAATTCTTGCCAAAGAGGGAGTGTTTTGTGAACCTGCCAGTGCAGCATCAGTTGCTGGACTTATTAAAAATAAAAATAGAATTCAAAAAGAATCGACTATTGTTTGCGTTCTGACTGGAAATGGATTGAAAGATCCTGATTGCGCTATAAAAAACAACGATGCTATTTTTAGAAAAAATATTGAACCTTCATTAAAAAATATAACTAAAATCTTAGGATATTAAAATCCACATAAAATAGTGTCTGTGGAAATCGATTAAAACCAAACCTCATTTGTTGAAAAGTACGTAACAAGAAATTCTATTTGTTGAATAAATTTAAAATTTTCGAAAAAAGTAAAAAATATTCAACAAATAAAAATTTTTTTACACATTATTTTTTCTTTGTAAACTAAATAGACAAGCTGTTTAATTGGAGAATTCCACAGTTCCCACAAGAACTACTACTACTAAATTTTTTATTTTATTATTTATTTTTATATTAGAAAAAGAGTAAAAAATAAATTTATTGAATTTAATTTACGAAAAAAGTATATTGTATTTGTAAAAAGTTCCAAATTCTGATGGAAATTATTTGTAATCAAAATGAATTAAATAATTCTATACAACTAGTAAGCAAGGCAGTTGCTTCAAGGCCAACGCATCCAATTCTTGCAAACATACTTTTAACAGCTGACGAAGGAACTAACAAAATTAGCGTCACAGGATTTGATTTAAATTTAGGAATTCAAACTTCTTTTGATGGAACTGTCAAAAATAGTGGGGCTATTACTATACCTTCAAAACTTTTATCCGAAATAGTAAACAAACTTCCTAATGAAACTCCTGTTTCTTTAGAAGTAGACGAGAATTCAGATAATATCTTAATAAAAAGTGATAGAGGGTCTTTTAATCTAAAAGGGATTCCCTCTGATGAATATCCTAATTTGCCATTTGTTGAAAGTGGTACTTCTTTAAATATTAATCCTAGTTCTTTTTTAAAGGCATTAAAATCTACTATTTTTGCTAGTAGTAATGATGATTCAAAGCAACTACTCACAGGTGTCAATTTTACTTTTAAACCAAATTATTTAGAATCTGCTTCTACAGATGGTCATAGATTGGCTGTTGCCTTAATTGGTAATGAAGAACAGATTGATAATAAAGAAAACTTATCTTCAAATGTTGATGATTTATCGGTAACTATCCCAACTAGATCATTGAGAGAAATTGAAAAACTAGTATCTTTGAGAAGCTCAGAAAATTCAATTAAGCTTTTCTATGACAAAGGTCAAGTAGTATTTATATCTTCTAATCAAATAATCACTACAAGAACTTTAGAAGGTTCTTATCCTAATTATTCACAATTAATTCCTGATTCTTTTTCTAAAATTCTAAATTTTAATACAAAAAAATTAATTGATTCATTAGAAAGAATCGCTGTTTTGGCGGATCAGCAAAGTAGTGTTGTAAAGATTAAATTAAATGATACAGATTTAGCTTCACTCAGCGCAGATGCCCAAGATATTGGAAATGCCAATGAATCAATACCTGTTTCTTATTCTGGAGAAAATTTTGATATTGCATTTAACGTAAGATATTTGTTAGAAGGTTTAAAAGTTATTGCTTCTGAAAATGTACTTTTAAAGTGTAATATTGCAACTACTCCAGCTGTTTTTGTTCCAGAAGATAATCTTAATTCTTTTACTTATTTAGTTATGCCTGTGCAGGTTCGTTCTTAATTTGAAATTACCTAAAGAAATTTTATTAAGTGAATTATTAAATCATAGTGTAAAGGGTAATATGGTCCCTAATTATGGAAATGGTGAAAATGTTTGGATGCATCCTCCAGTACACCGGATTCTAGGATGGTACTCTCGTCCTTCAAATTTTGATTTAAAAAGAAATGTTTGGCGATTAAATCAAATTACTCAAATAATAGATAATGAAATTTATGTCAAAGGCGATCCAGCTATTTCGGATTTAGCAACTTTAAATAGGTTCCCAACTTTAATAGAAGCTAATCTGATAAATATAAATGGATCAAAAATAGGAGTCATTGCAGATTTTTTATTTGAAATGAAAACGGGAAAAATTAAATATTACTTAGTTTCTAGATCTAATCCTAAGATTCCAGGTTCTAGTAGATGGAAATTAACTATTGATAATATCAATGACCAACAACCGGGATTGGTATTTTGTGAAATTAATTCTTTAGATGATTTACCTTTAATAAAATCAAGTATTAAAAATGAATTTATGCAAAAAGGGAAAAAAATTTTTGATAGATTTGATGATATGAAAAATATTGCTTCTAATAGACTAGAGGAATGGCTTGAAGAAGATGAAGATATTAGCCAAAACTTAGATTTTAAGCAAAAAAGTTTTTATAATAATGATAGAACAACTATATCGGCTAGCGAAAAAAAAGAAGATGACCCTTGGATATAAATAATGATAAATCAAGAAAATAATGATCTATATGATCTTAATGAAGCACTACAAGTTGAAAATTTAACACTTAATGATTACGAAGAAATTTGCAAAAGATTAAAGAGAAAACCCAACAGAACGGAATTAGGCATGTTTGGCGTTATGTGGTCCGAACATTGTTGTTACAGAAATTCAAAACCTTTACTATCTAAGTTTCCCACTAAAGGTAAAAATGTTTTAGTTGGACCTGGAGAAAATGCTGGCGTTATTGATGTTGGAAATAATCAAAAACTTGTTTTTAAAATAGAAAGTCATAATCATCCTTCTGCTATTGAACCTTTTCAAGGCGCAGCAACAGGTGTAGGAGGAATTTTAAGAGATATATTTACAATGGGTGCTAGGCCAATCGCAGTTTTAAATTCATTGAGATTTGGCAACCTTGATAAATCATCAAATGTTGATTTACTACGAGGAGTTGTATCCGGTATCTCACATTATGGGAATTGCGTAGGTGTGCCGACTGTTGGAGGCGAAATTGACTTCGATGATAGTTACTCTGGAAATCCTCTAGTGAATGTAATGGCTTTAGGACTTTTAGAGACTGAGGAAATCGTTTGTTCTGGAGCTAAAAATGTAGGATCACTAGTGTTATATGTTGGTAATACAACTGGCAGAGATGGTGTTGGTGGTGCTAGTTTTGCTAGTTCAGAATTAACTACAACTTCATTGGATGATAGACCTGCTGTTCAGGTAGGTGATCCATTTATTGAGAAAAGTCTTATTGAAGCTTGTTTAGATGCTTTCAAGACAGGGGATGTAATTGCAGCTCAAGATATGGGTGCGGCAGGTTTAACATGCAGTAGTGCAGAAATGGCCGCAAATGGAAATTTAGGGATATCTATCGATTTAGATTTGGTTCCTTCAAGAGAAGATGATATGTCCTCATACCAGTATTTATTATCTGAATCGCAAGAAAGAATGTTGTTTGTAGTTAAAGAAGAAAAAATTAATAATCTTATTGAAAAATTTAATAAGTGGGGATTATATGCCAGTGTTATTGGTGAAGTGATAGGAACTAATGAAGTAATTATTTCTCATAAAGGTAAAATTGTGGCTCAAATACCTACTTCTGCTTTATCTGATGATACTCCAGTCAATTTTCACAAAGTGATTAATAACCCACCCGATGATCTTTTAAATAAATGGGAATGGAAAGAAAATGATTTACCAGAAATTTATGAGCAAAAAATATTTTCATTGAAGGAAAATAAGAATTTTTCCTTTTCAGAAATCATTTTAAAACTACTCTCTAATCCATCAATAGCTTCTAAACGATGGATTTATAAACAATATGACTCTCAAGTTCAGGCAAATACAGTTTTTAAACCTGGAAAATCAGATGCAGCCGTAGTAAGACTAAGGGAACAAAATAAAAAAAATAAAAGCAAAGTATTTTCTGGTGTCGCTGCTTCAGTTGATTGTAATAGTAGATGGGTTGCGCTTGATCCTTTTAGAGGATCTATCGCTGCCGTTGCAGAGTCCGCTAGAAATGTTAGTTGTGTTGGTGCTGAACCAATAGCAATTACAAATAATTTAAATTTTTCTTCCCCTCAGAATGAAATAGGATATTGGCAACTTTCATCTTCATGTAATGGAATATCTGAAGCCTGTAAAGCTTTAGAAACTCCTGTTACAGGAGGTAATGTTTCTTTATACAATGAATCTAAAAATAAAGATAATCTAATTACTCCTATTAATCCTACTCCTGTTATTGGAATGGTTGGAAAGATTGATAATGTCGAAAAAGCTATAAGTAGTGAATGGAAAAATTTTGAAGATCAAATTTGGTTAATTGGTTCTTCCAAATCAGAAATAAAAATTGCAGCTAGTTCTTATCTGGAATATTTTCATGGAGAAATTACAGGTCGGCCTCCAAAAATAGATTTGTTGGATGAGAAGTTTTGCCAGAGTTTTTTAAGAAATGCGATTTTAAACAGTCTTGTAGTTTCTTCTCACGATATAAGCGACGGAGGTTTAGCTATAGCTTTAGCAGAGTCTTGTATTTTGTCTGAAATGGGTGCAACTATAGAATTAGAGAATGATTTAAATAGAGTTGATAATTTATTGTTTGCCGAAGGCGGGTCAAGAATTATTTTTTCAATCAGTAAAAGGAAACAAAATGAATGGTTTAATTATTTGAAACAAAATCAAATAAATTTCCCACCAAGTGTTTATGTAAAAAAAATAGGATACGTATCTAGTGACACACTGAAGATGAAAATTAACGAAAAAAATATTTGCAATATTAGGGTTGAGGAATTAACCGAAAAATTTAATAATAGTATTTCAAAATACTTTTAAATATGAAAAATATTTCTCAACTATTAATCACTCTAAGATATTAAGTTATGTGCGGAATAGTTGGAATCGTTTCTTCAAATGATGTAAATCAACAAATTTACGATAGTCTTTTGCTTTTGCAGCATAGAGGTCAAGACTCAACAGGTATAGCGACAATGGAAAATACTATTTTTCATATACATAAGGCGAAAGGTCAAGTTAATACTGCTTATAGAACCAGAGATATGAGGAATTTAATCGGCAAAATTGGATTGGGTCATGTTAGGTATGCAACAAAGGGATCAGCAGAAAGTGTAGAAGAAGCACAGCCCTTTTACGTTAACGCTCCTTATGGAATTGTTTTGATACATAATGGAAATTTGACGAATACCAGAGATTTAGAAAAGCAGTTATTTAATGTTGACAAGCGGCATACAAATTCTTCAAGTGATACCGAAATGTTGTTAAATGTACTGGCAACAGAATTACAAGAACAAATTCATAATCAAGAATTAGAACCTGATATTATTTTTAATGCGGTTAAATCATTACATAAAAGAATTCAGGGATCATATGCTTCAATTGCTTTAATTTCAGGACATGGTTTATTAGCATTCAGAGATCCTTTCGGTATCAGGCCCTTAGTCATAGGAAAAAGACTATCATTAACCACAAAAAAAGAAGAATGGATGGTTGCTAGTGAATCTCTAGTGCTTGAGAATAACGATTATCAAGTAGTTAGAGATGTTGATCCTGGAGAAGCTGTTTTTATAAATCTTAATGGTGAGTTTTTTTCTGAGCAATGTTCTGAAAATCCAATGTTATTTCCCTGTGCTTTTGAATATGTTTATTTAGCTAGGCCAGATTCAATAATGAACGGAATCTCAGTGTATAAAGCTCGTTTAAAGATGGGAGATTATTTAGCAGAAACAATAAAAGAGACAATAAATTCTGGAGATGTTGATGTAGTTATGCCTATTCCTGATTCTTCTAGACCTGCGGCAATGCAAGTTGCTAGACAGTTAGGGATAGAATATAGGGAAGGTTTTTTTAAAAACAGATATGTTGGTCGAACATTCATAATGCCTGGTCAACAGAAACGTAAGAAATCTGTAAGACAAAAATTAAATGCTATGAGTGCAGAATTTAAAAATAAAAATGTATTAATTGTTGATGACTCGATAGTAAGAGGTACTACTTCAAAAGAAATTGTCCAGATGGCTAAAGATGCAGGAGCAAATAAAGTTTTTTTTACATCAGCAGCTCCTCCTGTTCGTTATCCTCACGTTTATGGAATTAATATGCCTAACAGAGATGAATTAATAGCTCATAATAAAACAATAAATCAAATTGCTGAGCAACTTGAAATTGATAATCTTGTTTATCAAAGTATCGAAAATTTGCGTAAATCCATAATAAATGATTCTCCAATTAAAGATTTGGAGATGAGTTGCTTTAATGGTTCTTATGTAACAGGAACAGTAAATCAAGAATATTTAAATTGGGTTGAAAATGAATATAAATCTTAGTCGAGAAAATTTTCAAGTCGAAAACAATTTTCAAGATGCTCACCTGTCTCTAAATTTAATAAGTCAATTAAAAAATTTGTTTTATTAGATTTAAAATTTAATTTATCAAAGTTTAACCTAGCAGATTTATTTTTATTAGTTTCAATATCAAGGTAATGGTTACTTGGAAAGACTTTTAGGAAGGAATCGTTTTTAAGTTGGTTTCTTTCATTTAAGTATCCTAAACTGCATTCATTAGCGAAATAAATTTCATCTGTATTTATGCAAAAGATTTTCCCTTTTTTAGAAACTAAATAAATATTGTCTCCATTTTGATATGGACAACAAGATACAATCCTTTCAGTTGGCAAAAGTTTTACAAGTATTAATCCTTGAGATTGTTTAGTAGTTGGAGTCAAAAATTCATCAGATAAATTAAATTTAAAAATCCTTCCCATTGAAGTTAATATTATTAAATTTTTTTCTTCATTAGAAATAAAAGAATCGATGGTTTTTGTATCATTTTTTAATTTTGTAATTGCGAAAGATCTATTACTATTAATCATATTCTTATCAAATAAAACTTTTTTAAATCTTCCATCAGAATTCAAAATACATAAGTAGTTTTTAATTTCTTTTTTAATTGAATGGAAATTTATTATTTCATTTGGATTAATATTCCCAAGGCTTTTGTTATCCAATTTATGGTCATTATTGATATTTGACTCCCAATCTAAGTGAAAAACCTTTCCGGTATAAGTTATTCCAATTAATTTTAAATTTTTATCAACTTTACATATGAATTTTTGAATATTTTTATTATCTATAATTTTGTTTATTCCTTCAAAAGATTTTTTATAATTATTAAAAATAATTTTCCTTAAATACATTCTGTTGTCAATTTGTAATTTAGTTTTTTTATTTATAAATTCTTCTAATATCTGATTATTAATTGTTTCTAATTCTTCATTTTGATCTACATTATTAAGCAGTTTTGTTTTTCTTTTAACATTAAACTTTTTCTTTAATAATAAGAATTCATCTACTAGCAATTCAAGTAATAAGTTTCTTTCATTCAATAATTTTTGAAGATGGTTCTCTTTTTCTCGCAAATTATTTATATCATGATCTATTTCATTTCTTTCTAGATTAGTTAATTTTTTTAGAGGCATATCCAAAACTGAATTTGCTTGTTTTTCACTTAAGAAAAAATTACCAATCAATTTTGATTTGGCTTCTGCAGAATTTTCTGAGCTTTCAATAGTTTCGATCACTTTTTTTATATTTTTTGTCGCCTTAGATAAACCCTCTAATATTTCAAGTTTTTCAAGAGTATTTTTTAAAAAATAACTAGTCCTTTTTCTGATTGTTTTTTCTCGAAACTCAAGAAAAAAGTTGAGATACTGTCTTAGATTTAGCTGAATTGGCTTACCATTAATTAAAGCTAAAAATATTGCACCAAAGTTGGTTTGGAGAGTTGTTTTTTTATATAAGTTAGAAATTATAAGTTCAGCATTAGTATCTTTTTTTAGTTCTATTACAATTCTCATGCCATCTCTATCACTTTCATCCCTAATATCAGATATTCCATTGACTTTGCTTGTATTAACAAGTTCCGCTAATTTTTCAATCCAACCTGCTTTACTTATTTGATAAGGAAGTTCAGTAATGATTAAGGCATTTTTTTTATGCTTCCCTTTTCCTGAATTTATTTCTTCTGTATTTATTACGCCTCTAATAGTTATTGATCCTTTTCCCGTTTCGTAAAGTTCATCTATTGCTTCATTATTAATTAATTCGCCGCCTGTAGGAAAATCAGGACCTTTAATAATATTAGAAAGTTTTTTATTGCTTATATCTTTATTTTTTACTAGAGCAACTAAACCATCTACAATTTCGCCTAGGTTATGAGGAGGAATATTTGTTGCCATCCCAACTGCAATTCCTGATGATCCATTCAATAATAAAAATGGAAGTTGGGCTGGGAGAACATCTGGTTCTTTTTGAGAGCCATCAAAGTTATTTGAAAAATTAACTGTATCTGATCCAATTTCTTCAAGAAAAGTTTTATGTGCAATTGGCGCCAATCTTGTTTCAGTGTATCTCATTGCTGCAGGCGGATCATTATCTACCGACCCAAAATTTCCATGACCGTCAAGAGTCGGATATTTCGTTGAAAAATTTTGCACTAGTCTAACTAGCGCATCATATACTGCTTGATCTCCGTGAGGATGGTACTTTCCAAGTACGTCTCCAACAACTCTTGCACACTTTCTAAAGGGTCTGTCAGGCGTTAAACCCAATTCATACATTGCAAATAATATTCTTCTCTGTACAGGCTTAAGACCATCTCTTGCATCTGGAAGAGCACGTCCAACTATCACACTCATTGCATATTCTAAATAAGAACGTTGCATCTCTTCTTGGAGTGAGATAGAAGTGAATTTGTTCTTATCCATTAGAGCGCAAAATTAAAAAATTATTGATTAACTAAATTAAGACTAATAGGTAAAACAATATTTACCAGTATTGAAAACTAAGATGATTCAATTATTTTGGATTTTGCAAGTATTACATCTTGTTTAAGTTGTTTATTTTGTAAAAGAATTTCTGTTGAGGCTTGTAATTTTTCTCCCCATAACTGTTCTTTTCTATAATCATAATTGACATATTTGGGATCTTTAGCTAAAGCTTTTTTTGCTAGCTGAATTGCTAATTCAGTATTATTAATTCTTACGCATGAGGCCAGTCCTAGTAATGGTTCAGCATTTTCCTTAATAGAGATTGCACTTTCAAAAAGTTTGATTGATAGACTTATATTATCTTTCTCGAAATAAGCTAAACCTTGATTATTGATTGCTTGCCAGAAATCAGGTTTAATTTTTAAAGATTTATCAAATAATTTGATAGCTCCCAAATAATTTTTTTCCATTAATAAAATATTTCCTAATTGAAAAATAGCTCTATGGTTATTTGGCTCTATCTTTATTCCTTTTTCTAAAGCACTCTTTGCCTTTTTTTGTTGGGATATTTTTAAGTAGATATTACTTTTAGCAAAATATATTTCGCTAATTTTAGGATTGATCTCTTCTGCTTTATTTAAAGAATTTAATGCGTTTTTGTATTGTTTGTTAGCTATTTGAGTTTCAGCCAAAATTAACCATAGTTTTTCATCTTTTGCATTTATTTTTAAAGCTAATTTGGCTAAGTTAAGACTGTCTTCATATTGTCCAAAATAGATTAGTTGATATGCATTTTTGCCAATATATAAACTTTGCTTTTGTAAACTTGTTATTGTTGGGAAATAATAATAGGGAACTATTGATTTAACTTGCTCTATTTGAAGAAAATAAAAACTGATAAATGAGGTCCAGATTATTTTTTTTAAAAACTTTTTCATATTTTAATTTTTTTATTATTTAGATTTGCTTGTATGTTTCTTTTCCACATCCATGGTTTAATTCTTTTTAATGTAGTGCCTTTAAGATTTTCTTTCCAAGTTTTATCGTCCCAATTTAATGACTCAATATTAAGATTTTGAATCCATTCTTTCGGTGTAGTCTCAAAATTATTGTTGTATGGCACTGACTTATTCCAAGGACATACATCTTGGCAAATATCACATCCCGCAACCCATCCGTCTAGGTTTTTTTCTATTTTCTTTGGAATAATTTTATTTCTGTTCTCTATTGTGTGATAGGCAATACATAGATCTGACTGTATTACAAAGGGTTCTACTATCGCCTTTGTCGGACAATGTTCAATACAAATATCACATTTTCCGCAAAGTGATTGATGAGGTTTATCTGGCGTAAAATCTTTGGTGAGGATCATAAAACCCAATGTAAACCAAGAACCATATTTTTTACTGATTAAATTACTATTTTTACCTATCCAACCAATCCCTGATTCTTCTGCCCATGCTTTTTCAAGAAGCGGAGAGGTATCAACACATATTTTCCATTTGCAATCAGGAATTTCTAGGTTGATCCATTTACCAATATTCTTTAATTTTTTGTGAATCACTTTATGATAATCCTCTCCTTGGCTAAATTTAGCTACCTTGAGGAAATTATTGTTGTTGTTTTCTGAATTAATGTAAGAAAATCCAACGCTTAAAACACTTTTTGCATCTTCAAAAAGTGAGCCTATATTTTTTCTTTTTTCTGCTTCCATCCACTTCATTTCAGCATGGTGGTTATTTGATAACCATCTTTCTAGTGCATTAGTCCTTAATTTTATGCGTGAACTGCCTGGTATTGAAGCTATTCCGGCAATTGTAAAACCTTCAAAAATAGCTCTTTCTTTTAATTTTTTACTTATTTCTTTTTTGTCTTGAATAGTATCAATCATTTCTTAAATTTTGCATAACATTTCTTTCAAAAGTTATTTTTGGAGAATAAACTTTTAAATAAAATTGATATATTTAAAAAAAATATATCCTAACTTAGTAAAAACAGTTAAATTATTAGTAAAGTTAATATAGTTAGAAACGTTGTTTTGGTTGAAATTAATCAAAATCAAGATCCAAATCTAGGATCTAGGCTTCAACAAGATCTAAAAAATGATCTCATAGCAGGACTGTTAGTTGTAATACCCTTAGCAACAACAATATGGCTGTCATCATTAGTTAGTAAATTTGTTTTAACACTAGTTACTTCAGTTCCTAAGCAATTAAATCCTTTTATTAACTTAAATCCTTTATTACAAGATTTAATTAATCTTACTTTGGGTTTAACTGTTCCGCTATTGGCTATTTTGCTTATAGGCTTAATGGCGAGAAATTTCGTAGGAAGATGGTTATTAGAATTTGGAGAAGGTACTTTATCAAAAATACCAGTAGCTGGAGCGGTTTATAAAACTCTTAAACAATTGCTAGAAACTTTCTTAAGTAATAAATCTAATAGATTTAGAAGAGTTGTTTTAGTTGAATATCCTCGTGAGGGACTATACAGTGTTGGCTTTGTAACCGGAGATGTAGGACCTTCATTGCAGCCAGATATGGAAGAAAAGTTACTTAGTGTTTTTATACCTACAGCACCAAATCCAACGACTGGCTGGTACACACTCGTTCCCGAATCTACAGTTAAGGATTTGAATATTTCTGTTGAAGATGCTTTTAGAACAATAATTTCTGCTGGAATAGTTAATCCAGATGAGAAAAATAACACTACAAATCCAACATTTTCAAAATTGTTTTCTCAATTACGAGCTTCCACTAATACCTCTTCTTAATTGATGCATAATAGATCCCTTTCCAGAGAATTATCTTTAATTTCTCTTGGATTAATAAAAGATAAAGGTGATTTTAAATTAAATAAATTTCAAATAGAAGAAATTTTTGAATCTGCTTTGGATTCTCTAATAAATCATTGCAGAGAAGAATTAGATAGCTGCGAATCAGATTTAGAAAATGCTTCCCAAAAAATATTAGATAGTGAATTGCAAGAAGGTTTTGATTCCTCATATTCAAATGTTAGAGATGAGTTAAAAAAATCCCTAACAAAAATTGAAACTGTAATGAATACACTTTCAATAACTCTAGACTTTCCAAAATTAATTGTTTCCAGTGGTCAAATTGACATTAGAGAAGATGTGAATCAAAGGATTTCTAATATAATAAATAATCTTAAAAGTATTGATTCTGATATTGATCAAGCGATGGATGGTTGGAGATTAAAAAGATTACCAAGAATTGATAGAGATATTTTGCGTCTAGCTTACGTTGATATTAATTTTTTGAATACACCTGTAGCTGTTGCTTGTGATGAGGCGGTTAATTTAGCTAATAAATATAGTGACTTGCAAGGAAGAAAATTTATTAATGGAGTTTTAAGGAGATTACAAACAAGTTAACCATCATGATTATTTGATATAAATAAATAGTATTTTAAATTTATTAAATACGAATTATTAATAATGACAAATATTAATTCCGATAATTCTCTTGAGTGGGCTTCACAAGCTTATGCACTTTTAAAAAAACGACAGGAAGAGCAAAAGCAAGAGTTACAGAAACAGGAAGAGCAAAAGCAAGAGTTACAGAAACAGGAAGAGCAAAAGCAAGAATTGACAGATATTGCTAATAAAGAAAATATTTCTATACAGTCTAAAACGATTGCTGAACCTGAATTAGGAGAATTTGATGAAAATTTTACTTGGTCTGCAATGGTATTAGCTGCTCAAGGAAAAAAAATAAATCAAATATCGATTGATGAAATTGATTGGTTAACTAAATTAAGGAGAGGATTAGAAGAAACTAGAAAAGGATTTGTTACTGAATTATTGGATAAATTGGGAGATGATCCTCTTACTCCTGAATCTCTTGATGATTTAGAGACTCTATTAATCAGAGCTGATGTAGGGATTGATTCAACTGATCAAGTTATAAGCTCTCTCAGAACAAAATTAAACGAGGAAGTCGTGGGGGGAGAAGCAGGAATAAAGTTCTTAAAAAAGGAATTAAAATTAATTATCGATAAACCAATAAAAAATTCGGGAATTGATCTATTGGTTCCCCAAAAGGGTAAGTTAAATGTATGGTTATTAGTAGGAGTTAATGGTGTTGGTAAAACTACTACTTTAGGAAAATTAGCATATTTGTCATCCAAAAGTAATTATAAAACTTTGATAGCTGCGGCTGATACCTTTAGAGCTGCTGCAGTAGATCAACTTAAAGTATGGGGAGATAGAAGTAATGTTGACGTTATATCTAATAAATCAAAAAATGCAGATCCAGCTGCTGTAGTGTTTGATGCAATTAATTCTGCAAAAAAAAGAAATGTTGATTTATTACTTGTTGATACAGCGGGTAGATTGCAAACAAAAAATAATTTGATGGATGAATTAGCAAAAATAAAAAAAATTATTGATAAAAAGGTTCCAGATGCAATTGTTGAATCATTATTGGTTTTAGATGCAAGTCAGGGCCAAAACGGCTTAAAGCAAGCAAAAAGTTTCGCTAAATCAGCAGATTTAACTGGTGCAATTATTACTAAATTAGATGGGACCTCTAGAGGAGGAGTCTCTTTAGCTGTATCTGAAGAAGTAAATTTGCCTATAAGGTTTATCGGGGCTGGAGAAGGTATAAAAGATTTGAGACCATTTAATAGTTATGAATTTGTAGAGGCTTTGCTCGCAGATAAATAAATATTTAATTAATTTTTTTTTAAAATTTAAATTTAATGTTAAAACATATTTATATATTAGATATGTTTTGACAAATAACCAAAAAGAAAAAATATTTTCCAACAGATTTATTCAAAATTTTTTAGAAAATGGATCTACAGTAACGTCAACAAATAAATATAAATTTGCTGAAATTGCAT
>CACJNU010000012.1 GCA_902594875.1 uncultured Prochlorococcus sp. | reverse complement strand
ACGGTTTCAACATTGGTTTGTCAACTAGTTTCACAGGAGAAGATTCTCTTGATATAGCTATTGATAGTGGTTCTGATTCAAGACCTACTGCTGCAAACCCATTTGATTATGATACAGGAGCTGCTTTATCAGTTGATGGAGTTACTTACTCATTCCCTGTTGGTGGAATATCAATGGTAACTGGTTTTGATACAGATATCAGCGCTTCATTCACAGGAGCATGTTCATACAGTGCATTCTCTGATTACATGAGCGATTGTGGAACTGGTAATTCTATCGGTGTAGGCGGTAACGGTGTTACAGCAACTGGTAGTTATGCTTTTGATTCAGGATTCTCAGTAGCTGCGGGTCTTTCATCTACTAGTGATAGTACAGTCGGACTTTTAACAGACGCTGGTACTGACACTTACGGTATTGAAGCTGCATATACTGCTGATTCATGGGGTGTAGCTGTTGCTTACGTTTCTACAGATAACGCTGCAAAAGATGAAACAACACTTTGGGGAATCAACGGTACTTACAGTTTTGAATTAGCAGACTTAAGTGTTGGTTATGAAACTTCAGAAACATCTGGAACAGATTCAAACGGATACTTCGTTGGTCTAACTTTCCCTGAAGTTGGTCCTGGTTCAGTAAGTGTTGGTGCAGCAACAGCTGGTAACTTTGCTAGTAACGCAACAGAATACATGGTTTATGAAGCATCTTACTCTTATCCTGTAAATGACGGTATAACAGTAACTCCTGGTGTTATCATTCAAGAGACTGCAGGTGATGATCTAACAGCTATCTTTGTTAAATCTTCATTCGCTTTCTAAGAGGATTAGAAAAAACTTACACACAAAAAGAGACCTGCTTTTAAGCAGGTCTTTTTTTTTAAAGTTATTTTCTCTCTAAATTGTGGATTTTTTTAAAATTAATGATTTTTTATTGATTCATATTTTAAATAAGTATAATTATGAATAAATTTAAAAGAAAATATATTGGAAAATATTGATTTATACAAAAAAATTGAGTTGGCAAAATTAAAGCAAAAAGAAGGTGAAATTTTAGAAGCAAATAAAATTTATCAAGAACTATTAAAAAAAAATAGTAAATCTTTTGATTTTCTTTATGCTTATGGTCTTTTTTGTAAGGAGATAAGAAACTTTAACTTAGCAAAAAAAGTATTCTTAAAGTTAATTAAAAATTACCCATCATCGATAAATTCTTATATTTTATTAGCTGAAATATTAAGAATGGAGTGTAAATTTAATGATGCTGAGAAGGTACTTCAAAAGGCTATAAAAACTGATCCTAACCATGGAGATTTGCATTATAGTTGTTCTCTTTTGTACTTTGCATGGAGAAAATTAGATAATGCATTAGCTTATATAAATAAAGCTATAAAAATATCAATAAATAATGATATTTATAAAATTTTAAAATCTGAAATTTACATCAATAAGTACAATTTTGATGAAGCATTGAAAATTTTAAAGGTTTTAAAAAATAATGTTCAAAAAGATAATAATAAAGAAATAAGAGTAAATATCCTTCTTGCTAATGCATTTATAAAGAAAAGACAGTACGAAGAAGCAGAGAAAATTCTTCTATGGTTAATCAAAAAATATAAAAGATTGGATTTGGCTTATTTAAATTTGAGTATTCTTTATAGAGATAAGAATCAATTAAGTAAAGGTATAAAAATTTTAAAAAAGGGAATAAATTTATCCCCTAATTTCATGCCTTTTTATACTAACTTAGCATGTTTCTATAGAAATTCAGGCCAATTAAAACTTGCTATTGAGACCAACTTATTTATAATTTCAAAAAATAAATTTGACTTTAATAGCTTTTATGAATTATCTGGGATATATGATTTTAATAATCATAAAAATGAACTAAATTTTTTATTAAATACAAACTTAGATAATCTCAATCCAAACTCAAAAATCTACGCTGCTTTTGCAATTTCAAATTTATTACATAAAAAAGAAAAATTTAAAGAAAGTGCAAAATATCTTAAAATTGCTAACGATGAAAGTCTTCGTTATAAAAAATCTGATTCTAATCTAAAAATCAAACATACTGAATTTTATAGATCGTTAAAATTCAAAAATTCAAAAAATAAAAAATTCAAGGATTCTTGTAATTTTGTATTTATTGTGGGGATGCCGAGATCGGGCAGCACCTTACTTGAAAATATTTTGAGTTTAAATTCTAAAGTTATTGATATGGGCGAGGTTAATTATTTAGAAGAATCACTTAAGGAAATTAAAGATATTAAGTGTGTATATGAACTTTACAAAAAAAAAGTTTTAAATCAATTTAAATCTTCTTTTATTTATACCGACAAAAATCTATTTAATTATATGTACTGCCCCATAATTTCACATTATTTCCCTGGAGCAAAAATTATAAATTGTATGAGAAATCCTCTTGATAATATCTTATCTATCTATCGGGCAAACTTTTTAAATCAGTCTTTCTCTTTCTCTTTACAGGATATTTCTAATTTATATGTGCACTATTTTGAAACTATGGAAGAATATAAAATCAAATATAGTGGAATTATATATAACTATATCTATGAAGATCTAATTAAAAAACCTAATGATGTTATCCCTGAGATCATAAATTGGCTTAATTGGGATTGGGATGAAAAATACCTTTCTCCACATGAAAATAAAAGAAATGTCTTCACCGCTAGTAGTGCTCAAATAAGAAAGAAATTTTATTCCTCTTCAATAGGTATCTGGAAAGAATATAAAGAGCTTTTGGAACCTGCAATTGAAATCATCAAAACAAACAAAATTCTCAGATCTAAATTTTAAGTAGAAATTTTTTTAGTAATAGCCAGCTTGATATTTGTCTACTTAAGGTTGTAAAAAAAAAACTTTTACACTATGTTGAGGAATATTTTCGTGTGAGGAAATTTATGAAGCTTTTTAAAAGCTTGCTAATAGCACCTGCAACTTTAGGACTATTAGCTCCATTTACTGCTATTGCTGGTGAAGCAAACGTAGATGAAATATCAAAATACTCTAATTTAGAGAGTATTGAACTATCTAATTCATTTTTGAATGATGTTTCAAACGGTGAACCTTTAATTGCTGGTGGAGAAGGACTAGTTGAGGATTTTAGCCCTGCTGGTGGTTTCTCAGAAACAACAACTGCTTCTTTCAGTGTAGATGCAGCTATCGGAGCTATCGATGGTGACACTACAACTGAAGCAGTAACTGCTTATTACGGTTTCAACATTGGTTTGTCAACTAGTTTCACAGGAGAAGATTCTCTTGATATAGCTATTGATAGTGGTTCTGATTCAAGACCTACTGCTGCAAACCCATTTGATTATGATACAGGAGCTGCTTTATCAGTTGATGGAGTTACTTACTCATTCCCTGTTGGTGGAATATCAATGGTAACTGGTTTTGATACAGATATCAGCGCTTCATTCACAGGAGCATGTTCATACAGTGCATTCTCTGATTACATGAGCGATTGTGGAACTGGTAATTCTATCGGTGTAGGCGGTAACGGTGTTACAGCAACTGGTAGTTATGCTTTTGATTCAGGATTCTCAGTAGCTGCGGGTCTTTCATCTACTAGTGATAGTACAGTCGGACTTTTAACAGACGCTGGTACTGACACTTACGGTATTGAAGCTGCATATACTGCTGATTCATGGGGTGTAGCTGTTGCTTACGTTTCTACAGATAACGCTGCAAAAGATGAAACAACACTTTGGGGAATCAACGGTACTTACAGTTTTGAATTAGCAGACTTAAGTGTTGGTTATGAAACTTCAGAAACATCTGGAACAGATTCAAACGGATACTTCGTTGGTCTAACTTTCCCTGAAGTTGGTCCTGGTTCAGTAAGTGTTGGTGCAGCAACAGCTGGTAACTTTGCTAGTAACGCAACAGAATACATGGTTTATGAAGCATCTTACTCTTATCCTGTAAATGACGGTATAACAGTAACTCCTGGTGTTATCATTCAAGAGACTGCAGGTGATGATCTAACAGCTATCTTTGTTAAATCTTCATTCGCTTTCTAAGAGGATTAGAAAAAACTTACACACAAAAAGAGACCTGCTTTTAAGCAGGTCTCTTTTTATTGATTAATTTAATTATTTTATTATTTAAAACATAGAAATTTTAGATAAAAGCGTTACTTATGATTTATTTGTATTGATTTAAATTTTTGACTTAATATAATTACTTTAAGTCTCAATATTAATAAAAAATCCTATTTCAAAAATTTATAATTCAATGGTTCCAATATTTAAATGTTTAATATGTAAAAAGGATATAGAAAGATCAACGAAAACATTTTGGAGTAAAAAAGGCCATTTATTATGTTCTACATGCTTGGATAACATAGATAAAAAAAACTATAGAATATGAATTTAGTAAAAAATTCTGTTTATGGTAGCTTTAAAAAGCAAGTAAGAAGGTATTTAGCCAAATAAACGGCAATTTATTAATTACTATCATTTAACCTATTATGGGAAGTCTTCAGTTAGTTCTTTCGTACACAAGCCAATAATTTAGTGCGCAAGAAATGAATTATTAAATAATTTATCCAAAAAAAAAATATCCACAAACTAATCGAAATTTAAGTAAAGACTTTAATTTCGAAAGAACTTGAGGATAATTTAGCTATTTGTTATACCTGATGATTTTCATCAAGTACATAATGCAATTTAATGAATTTGTAAATTCTGGGTTAATAGAATTTAAAACCAACCAGGAATGATTTGTCCAGTAGTTACATATGCGCCAACTGCTGCAACAAAACCTAACATTGCTGCCCAACCGTTAAAACGTTCTGCTTCAGGTGTCATAATTTAGAAAAAGAAATGTATATGAATTATTGTAACAGGGATTATGAAGCTTTGTAAAGTAATTTTTAGTTTTTTTGCAAGTTTTGATTATATAGTGAAAATTATGCATTAATTTCACAATATTGTTACAAAATTGTGCTTAATACTTTTTTGGTCTGATAAGCATTGAAAGAATGTATTGCAGATAATTCAAAACAAGTTCATTGAAGTTTTAAATAAATTAAATAGGATTTTCGGCAACTTGATGAGATTTAAACTGCTTTATATTTTGAACATCCTGAATATGATACTTGATTTATTTACGGACGAAATTGCTTGAAATTAGTCTAAAAATCGTTAATCAACTGAAAACAAATTACTAGGTAAGAGATATTTATAATTTGGGAGCTATTTTCTTTCACTTTTAATGAGATGAACTCAATTAAAAAATGTGGGTCGCCTGAGATTCGAACTCAGGACCAGCCGGTTAAAAGCCGGATGCTCTACCGCTGAGCTAGCGACCCATTTTGTAAAATTAAGTACATATGGAATTATCCCTTTTTAAGGTAAAAAAAACAACTTTTTATCTCAAGTTGAACAATAGAAAAACAATTCTTAACTTATGAAATAAAAAATTAAAATTTCTCTCTAAAGTTACAGTTAAAAGTTAAGATTATTTAATAGATTATTAGGATTCTTAAAATGCTTAGAACTATCGTAGTTTTTGCGCCCATTATCGCTGCTTTAGCTTGGGTTATATTTAATATACAAAAACCAGCAAGAGAACAATTCAATAGGGACTTTTTGGGCAAGGATTAGACCAATTTGTTAGATAAAGAAGTAATAGTAATTGGAGCTGGTCTAGCAGGATCAGAAGCTGCTTGGCAAGTAGCAAATTTTGGCGTACCTGTTAAATTAGTTGAAATGAGACCCATCAAATCAACGCCAGCTCATCATACTGGTGAATTTGGAGAATTAGTTTGTAGTAATAGTTTTGGAGCTTTAAGTCCTGATAGAGCTGCGGGTTTATTGCAAAAAGAACTTAGAATTTTTAAATCATTGATAGTTCAAACAGCTGATAAATTTGCTGTACCGGCAGGGGGCGCTTTGGCGGTTGATAGATCTAAATTTAGTATTGCTTTAACTGATGCTTTATCAAATCATCCTTTAATTGAAATTTTGAGATTTGAACAATTAGATCTCCCAAGTAAAGAAAATATAACGATACTCGCAACTGGTCCATTAACTGCTGATGAGTTGTCTTATAAAATTCAAGCTTTTACAGGTATTGACGCGTGTCATTTTTTTGATGCCGCCAGTCCTATTATTTATGGAGATACTATTGATCAAGAGATTGTATTTAAAGCTAGTAGGTACGACAAAGGAGATCCGGCATATTTTAATTGCCCTATGGATAAGCATGATTATATCCAATTCAGAAATGAACTAATAGAAGGAGAACAAGCTAAATTAAAAGACTTTGAGAAAGAATCAGCCAATTTCTTTGAAGCTTGCTTACCAATTGAAGAAATTGCTAGAAGAGGAGTTGATACAATGAGGTATGGACCATTAAAGTCTATTGGGTTGTGGAATCCAAAATGGGGAGATTTATTTGATAGGGAAAATAGATTAAAAAAACGACCTCATGCAGTTGTCCAATTAAGGAAAGAAGATTTAGAAGGGAAATTACTAAATATGGTAGGTTTTCAAACTAACCTCAAATGGTCTGAGCAAAAAAGAATATTTAGGAAAATTCCTGGTTTAGAAAAGGCTGAGTTTGTACGATTTGGAGTAATGCATAGAAATACTTTTTTAGAATCACCAAAATTACTTTTACCTACATTACAATTTATCAAAAGGCAAAATCTTTTTGCTGCGGGTCAAATAACTGGTACGGAAGGTTATGCAGCAGCAGCAGCAGGGGGCTTGCTTGCAGGAATAAATGCATCCTTATTAGCTAAGGGTAAAAAACCAGTTAGTTTTCCTGAGGAATCAATGATTGGTTCTTTAATAAATTTTATTAGTATCAAAAATCAAATATTGTCCAATCATAAAAATAATAAATTCCAACCAATGCCTGCTTCATTTGGTTTAGTCCCAGAACTTCCTAAAAGAATTAAAGATAAAAGATTAAGGTATAGAGCTTATCAAGAAAGATCTACAGAAGCCTTGAATGACTTTAAAAATACACTAGATTCTTGTCTCGAAAAGGACCACTTACTTAGCAAAATTTACTAAGATTAGTTATCAAGGATCCAAAAAATGGAATTTAATAAGAAAAATTTCGATGCAATTATTATTGGCTCAGGAATTGGAGGATTAGTAACAGCATCGCAACTAGCTTCTAAGGGGGCCCGAGTATTAGTTCTTGAGAAATATATTATTCCGGGAGGAAGTGGGGGGTCATTTAAGAGGAAAGGCTATACCTTTGATGTTGGCGCTTCAATGATATTTGGATTTGGAGATAAAGGTTATACTAATTTATTAACTCGTGCTTTAAAAGATGTAAATGAAAAATGCGAAACTATTCCTGATCCTGTGCAATTGGAATATCATCTACCGCATAATCTTAATATTTCTGTAGATAAAAATTATGATAAATTTATAGATAAATTATCAGATAGTTTTCCCAAGGAAAAAAAAGGTATCAAGAAATTTTACGATACTTGTGCAAGTGTATTTAAATGTTTAGATTCAATGCCTCTTTTATCAATAGAGGATCCAAGTTATCTTTTTAAAGTTTTCTTAAAATCTCCATTATCGTGTTTAGGTTTAGCTAGATGGTTACCAGTAAATGCAGGAGATGTAGCAAGAAAATTCATAAATGATCCTGAACTTTTAAAATTTATCGATATCGAATGTTTCTGTTGGTCTGTAATGCCAGCTCTCAAAACCCCTATGATTAATGCGGGAATGGTTTTTACAGATAGGCATGCTGGGGGAATAAATTATCCAAAAGGGGGAGTGGGAACCATAGCAGAGAAGTTAGTTTCGGGCATACAAAAATTAGGAGGCAAAATAAGATACAAAGCTAATGTGACTGAAATTCTTTTAAAGGATAATAAAGCCGTTGGAGTAAAGCTTTCAAATGGGGAAGAATTATATTCAAATATTATTGTATCCAACTCCACCAGATGGGATACATTTGGACTAAAAGATAAAACTAAAGGCTTAATTTCTAGTAAAAACGTCCCAAAAAGTGAATATAAATGGTCAGAAACTTATAAACCCTCACCATCCTTTGTTTCGATTCACCTTGGAGTAGAAAAAAATATTATATCTGATAATTTTAATTGTCATCATATAATCGTTGAAAATTGGGATGAATTAGAAAGTGAAAAGGGTGTGATTTTTGTATCTATACCCACTTTGCTTGACTCGTCTTTGGCTCCAGATGGTAAACATATCGTACATGCATTTACTCCTTCATCAATGAGTGAATGGGAAGGCCTATCAAGGAAAGAATATTTGCAAAAGAAAGAAAAATATTTTTTATTTCTTGTTAAAAAAATATCAACTATTCTTCCTAATCTTGAACAAAATATTGATCACAAAGAAATTGGTACACCCAAAACTCATAAAAAGTTTCTTGGAAGATATGAAGGTAGTTATGGGCCAATTCCCAGTAAAAAGTTGCTTGGACTTCTCCCAATGCCTTTCAATACTACAAAAATTCAAAATCTTTATTGTGTGGGTGATTCATGCTTTCCTGGCCAAGGCCTAAATGCAGTTGCTTTTAGTGGATATGCATGTGCTCACAAAATAGGTGCAAAATTAAACATAAACAGTTTTAAATTGCCCGACTAAAGGATCCCTATTAAATGATAGAACAGTTTAAAACTCTTTTTTTTGTAAAAAGTTCGTTAGTTTCTCTTTATTTAGCGCTTACAATTCCTTTACCGTTTGTTTCAATTGAAAAATTAAAAATACCCTCTGTTATAATTTTTGCATTAGGGCTTTATTTGATTATCAATATCACAAGTGATTATGTAGAAACTTGTAGTAATAAAATTTCATACAAATGTAGCTTTATTTCTAAATTCCTGGGAAAAAAAAATTGGGAGATTTCTTGGAAAGATATTAAATTAATCAAATCGCTTCCAACAAGTCAGGGTAGTAAAGTTTATTACTTTAATACTTTTCAAGGTGATAATTTTCTAGTTCCGCAGAGAGTGGAAAACTTTGAAAAATTCTTATTAATTGTCTCCAGTAATACTGGGATTGCTATAAATGAAATATCTTATATATCACCATTATGGACATATAAACTACTAACAATACTATCCGTTTTAATGATTATCGGTGAACTTTTTGCTTTTCTAAATTAAATATTATCAATACTGAATCGATAACCTTGTTGTCTAACAGTGGTTATTCCTCCGCCTTCTCCTAGTCCAGCCTGTTCCAATTTTCTCCTCAAAGTTAATACCTGGGTATCAACAGACCTAGGGCCACCACTGAAGGGCGGCCAAGCCATTCTTAAGAGCTCTTGACGACTTCTTACCATTCCAGGTGGCATTAATAGAGCGCAAAGCAGTGCAAACTCTCTAGGGCTTAATTCAACGGGCTTCTCGCTTAAAGTGACTTGTCTTAAAAGAAGATGAACCTCTAAAGGTCCAACCTCAACTTTTTCTTGTAATCCTATCCTTCCTCTTTTTAAGAGTGTTCTGCATCGTGCTGCAAGCTCTTCGAGGCCAAAAGGTTTTCTGAGAACATCATCTGCACCTTCATCTAATAGATTTACTAATGCTTCAACACCTGATCTTGCCGTTAAAACTATGACTGAAGACCCAAGGTGTTGGGATAGTCTCATTGCAGTATTCTGATCAAGGATTTCTGCGCTAACTAATAAGTCAGGTGATTGTTCTCTGCATAAGTCTATAGCTTCAGCAGCTGTTCCTACTGCTGCAGCTAAATGTCCATCTTGGCGAAGCCTTTGCACAAGGACTGTTCTAAGTGTGGGATGAGGTTCAACAACTAGAACTCTTGAGGGAGTTTGAGAGCTCGTAGGCAATTGTGAACTGCCAGGAGTTGAAGCTAAGATTTGCTCAGATGATTGCATTCTTAATTACTGTTTGGCCAGGCAATTTTTGATCGTCTTTAATAAGGTATAACAAATGCAAAATAAAAATCAGAATTTATCGAATTATGACATCATTTGAAAACCCCAAAGCAATTCGTCACTTTCAATCAATTTGCGATAGTTGCCAGGACTTAGTTACTCGTTTTCATAGCCCATCTGATCTTAAATTATATAGTGATGGTTATCTCCAAGCATTAAGGAATTGCAATAGTTTAGAGCAAAAAGATCAAGAGAAATTAGAAAGATTAATTGAAAGATGGATTTTAGATCCATCAAGTTTTATAGATCCAGATGGAGAAGGAAATAAGGGTTTTTTTGATAAAAAAAGGATTTAAAATATTAATTTTTATTAATCAATACAGTATTTATACTCACTAATTGTTTTAAGACGCTAATTCAATTTCTATTTTTTCTTTAAGAGATCCAGAGTTGTACATCTCAATAAGAATGTCTGATCCACCGAGAAATTCTCCTTTTAAGTAAACTTGTGGAATTGTTGGCCAATCTGAATATTCTTTGATACCTTCTCTTATAGCAAAATCACTTAAAACATCAAAAGTACCAAATTCTACCCCTAAGGAATTTAATATTTGGACTACATTGTTGGAAAAACCGCATTGAGGCATTAATTTTGTCCCTTTCATGAAAACCATCACTGGATTTGAATCAATCAGGTTTTGTATTTTATCTTTAGTAAGGTTGTCCATAATTCAATTTGGAGTTTCTGTTTTTAATGCCAGTGCATGGATAGCCTCTGAAGCTAATTCTTCCTTCAAAGCAGAATATAC
This sequence comes from uncultured Prochlorococcus sp., assembly GCA_902594875.1. GTDB lineage: Bacteria > Cyanobacteriota > Cyanobacteriia > PCC-6307 > Cyanobiaceae > Prochlorococcus_A. The sequence continues at coordinate 40,268 of CACJNU010000012.1, read as the reverse complement.
TAGCTGGTGTTGTTTAACTAATGATAATCCATTGAATTCAGATGCAACTACAGTTACTTGCAAATGATCATTCCCTTTGAGGTTTTCAACAAAAACTTGGGAACTTGGAATTTTTTTAGTGATTAAATTAATAACGTCTTTTTTGGTGATCATAGTAAATTTTTATTAACCTTTGTATTTTGTCTCAACAAATCCTAGTTGGATCAATCTTTCATAAGCTTCTTTACCCTCCGCACTATTAGGTGACATTATTCTAATTGTTTCAACAAGTAAGGGTACTGCAACCTCAGGCTTTTCAGTTTTTATATACATAGAGGCTAATCTCTCATTTGACTCTGCCAAAATTTGTAATGATTGCTTACCTTTCCTTTGCATTTCTTTTGGTATTCTCGCATCAATTCCTTTGAAGGATGAATTCAAATCTGAATAAAAAGACGCAAGTTGCTTTGCTAGTTTTCTAGCGTCTAGGTAAGAATCTTTAGCTTTATCGAAATCCCCGTTTTTTATATATTTATCACCTTCTTTTATAAAATATTCTACGTTTGAGATGGAAAGATTTTTACTCTCGTTTGATAGTACTCTGAAGTCTTCTGGAGTTTTTATTTCTGCATGAACTTCATTTTTGTAAGGAACATTTCCAAAAAATATAAATAAAATTGGAAGTAATCTTAAGAATTTCATTTTATTTTTCAATTATTAAAATTCATAGTAACTTATTGCTGATTCATCTACCTACATTTTTTAATGCTTTTTCTTCCTCTTGAATCATTTTTGCATTAAGAAATTTATTAAAGTCCTTGATCGTAAAGTTTAAGTAATCATTAATTGGGATTGGCTTTCCAAAGGATAAACAAAATTCGCCCCTAAAGTTCGGGGGTATTTTGCTGTAGGCAATTCCAATTGGAATAATAATAATAGAGGTTGTTTTTTTTGTAGCTAATCTAGCTAATCTATATAGCCCTTCTTTGAGAACTAATTTTTTCCCATGTCTATTAATTTTTCCTTCGGGGAAAACAACTAGCTGTTCTCCTTTTTCTATAAGATCAATCGCATATCTTAACGCTGAAAGAGATGGCGATAGTTGATTTATCGAAAAACATCCAAGTCTTTTTAAAAACCAACCTTGTATTCCTCTCATTTCGGATTTAGTAACCATAAATCTACAATCCTTTTTTGTTATCCTTCTACCCATTGCCATAGTGATTATTAAGCCATCCCATCTTGATCTGTGGGTTGGAGATAAAATGATAGAGGAATTTAGGGGAATCGAAAAACCATTTTTTAATATTTTCTTTTTTCTAAAAAAGAATTTCAAAACAACGTCCTGGGTAACGAACATTGCAATAAATCCCAATAAAGGGTTGATTTTATGCCAAATATTTAAGGAATTCTTCTTCAATTTCTATTTACTATATATTAATAAGTTAAGTGATTGCTTTTTTTTATTAGCTATTATTGGGCGGTTACTAGATTGTCTAGAAACTAAGATTTTTAAAATTATGGCTACTTTAGGAGTAAACATTGATCATATTGCAAATGTAAGGCAAGCAAGGAAAACTGTCGAGCCTGACCCTGTGCAATTTGCTTTTTTAGCTGAATTAGGAGGGGCAGACTCCATAACAGTGCATCTAAGAGAAGATAGAAGACATATACAAGACAGAGACGTATTTCTTCTGAAAGAGACTATTAAAACAAAACTCAATTTAGAGATGGCTGCTACAGAAGAAATGTTAGAAATTGCCAAAAAAACTCTTCCCGATTATGTAACGCTTGTACCCGAGAAAAGAGAGGAAGTGACTACTGAAGGCGGGTTGGATTTAAAAAGTAATTTGCAATACCTGAAGAATTTTGTTGGGAATTTAAAGAATTCAAATATAATAGTAAGTGCATTTATTGATCCTCTTGTTGAACAGATAAACTACTCCAAAGAAATAGGATTTGATTTTATAGAATTACATACTGGAAAATATGCTGAATTATCAGGATCTGGGCAAAATAAAGAGCTCCAAAGGATTATAGAGTCAACACATTTAGCAAATGACCTTGGATTAGTTGTTAATGCCGGACATGGCCTGAACTACAATAATGTTAAAAAAATTGCATCAATTAACAATATGAACGAGTTGAACATAGGTCATAGTATTGTTGCAAGGGCTTTAGCTGTAGGATTAGAAAAGTCTGTACGTGAAATGAAGTCCCTTATTACATCAAATTAAATTTCAAAATGACAACATACTTTTTCGTTGCGGCAAGTGAAAAGTTTTTAACAGTTGAAGAACCACTTGATGAAATTTTAAAAGAGAGGATGAGGAACTATAAAGAAAATAATAAAGAAATAGATTTTTGGCTCTTAAAAAATCCATCATTTTTACGAACCACCCAATTTGCTGATCTAAAAGCAAAAATCCCAACTACCCCAGCAGTTGTTTTATCGACTGATAAAAAATTTGTAACTTTCTTAAAGCTTCGTTTAGAGTTTGTTGCTGTGGGGGAATTCGAATGTCCTAATGCAGAAATTATTGATCCATTTAAAGTTGAGTAATATAAGCATCTAGTAAATTGCTCAATCTTTATAAGTCAAATAAAATTGAAGTAATTAGTGACCTGTTAGCAGAGGATTTAAAAATATGTCCTCCGCCTATAAATGAGAAATTAGAAATAGTAGTTCCTAATTACTTTTTGGGGAATTGGCTACGTGAACAAATAACTATAAAAAACAAAATAAGTGCTCTTTATGAATTAAAGACAATATCAACTTATACCGAATCTTTATTGACAAACTTTTTCCCTGAAATTGATATGAGCGCTTGGAATTTTGAGTCAATTAAATGGGGCATTATTGATTCCTTGGAAGAATTAAATAGCTTTAAAGAGTCATTTCCGCTTAGAAATTGGATTAATAAATATTTGGATAATAAAAAGACAATTGATGGAGACATATATAATCTGACAAAAAAGATCACGAATAATTTTATTGATTATCTGATTTTTAGACCTGAAATGATTGCTCAATGGAATAGATATGAAATTAATTCATCTAATCTATTTAAGAATTTAAACTCAGATCAATTTTGGCAACCTATTTTATATAAATTATTAGAGGAAAAGATATCTGAAAAGCCATCATGTTTATACATGATTGATGTAATAAAGAATTTAAGAAAAATTAAAAACGTTCAATTTCAAGTACCAAATCAAATTTATATTTTTTCAGATAATAACTTATCTAAACTACATATTAATTTTTATTCAGAACTTTCAAAATTTATTAAGGTAAATTTGTATTTATTATCTCCTGTAGAAGATTTATGGAATAGAGTAAATTGTCTTGAAGGTGAGTTGGAATTTGATGATAATGAAGGTAGATTGAATTTAAATAATACAAATATAGAGAAAATATTTGGTAAATTTGGAGCAAACTTTCAGAAATTAATTGATGAAAATATTTATACAGAAGGTATAAATTTAAAAAATAATCTTATTTATATCGATCCAACAATTAATTTTCACAATAAGAAAGATATTCCTCTTCTTAATCAAATACAAAAAAGACTAATTGATAATAATAGATTTGATTTTATAGTAAGTGAAAGGGATGATTCAATATTACTTTGTGAGCATTTTAATCAGAATAGTCAATTTGAATATTTAAGAAATAAAATTATAGAAATAATAAATTCTTGCGAGAATATTAAATATAGTGATATTGCTGTTTTATCTCCACAAACTAATTTAATTAAACCTTATCTAAGGTACATCTTTAATAATGAGTTAATTAATGGTGAAAAGATACCTTATTTTTTTATTGATGAGGATAATCATGACTCTTCAGGCATTTATGAATTTCTAATTGACATCACTGAAATAGCAAGTGAAAAAATTACACTTGAAAAAATAGATTATATTCTTTCGAAAAAAGTAACTCAGAATATTTTTGATTTTAATATTAATGAGAAGGATGAAATTATTTTCTTACTTACCCAAGCGGGGTTTCATTGGGGATTAGATGATAAAGAAAGATTAGGTGAAGAGAAAAATACTCTAGATTGGTGTATAAATAGAATTACTTTAGGCTTAATTTATGACAAAGAAGTAAATTTAAGTACTTTTAATTTAAAACCATTTAGCTATAAAAATATAAGTTTGGATTTGAATAAATGGGTTAAAATATTAATTCATTTTAAAAAATATATTAATTTGATAAGGGGATCTTTTTCTTACTCGAATTGGGTTGAAAAGATTAAGTTTATATTAAAAAGTATTGCTGATTTTAATGCAAATTTCAATTTAGAAATAAGTGAAATAAATAGAATTCTTGATAATCACGCAATACCTTCAATACCTGATAATCTTATCTTGTTAAAAGTTTTTAGAGAAATATTAATTTCTTGCATAAATAAAGTTAAATATCAAAGCAAATCACGAGTCAACAAGATTCTAGTAAGTGATATTGAGAATGCAAGGCATATTCCTCATAAGGTTATTTTCTTAATGGACATGAATAGTGTTAATTATCCAAAATTACCAAAGAATGAAAACATTAATTTATTAAAAAACAAATATCATTTGGGTGATCCATCTGTTTTTGAAAGAGAGAAATATGCATTTCTGGAGTTGTTAATTGCCTGCAGAGATAAATTTATAGTTTCTTGGTTAAAAAATGATAAAGAAAATAAAAAATTAGATGTTTCTTTTCCCATAAAAGAGTTAATTTCTTTTTTTGATAGCTTCTTAAATCAAAGACAAAGAGAATTAATAATTAAAGATTCTGATTTAAATAAAAATGAAATAATTGATCTTGATAAATTTAAGATTGTTAAAAGTAATTATTCTTTAATAGAAGATATAAATTGGATTGAAAAAAAATCTGATATTAAAAATTATAAATTATCAGAATTGATTTATTGGTTCAAGACTCCACAAAAATATTGGCTTAATAAAAATAATATTTTTCCCAAGGAAATATTTATTCATCATCCAGACGAGGAGTATGTAAGCAATCTCCAAAAGTCGCAACTTATTACAAAAATAATTCAGCAAGTAGAGATTGATAATCATAATATTATTGATGATTTAAATGAGTTAAATATTAATGCTCAATTGGCCGAAAGTGGTATTATTATGCCCAAAAATAGTATTTTTACGAGAGAAAAAGAAATCAAAGACTTATTAAGCAGTCTATCTGCAAGTTTGAGTCAACATAATAAGATTAATAAAATCTATGTTAAGTTAAATGCGAATAAAGAAGAATATTTAATCGCTGATGACACTGTAATTGAATTAATTAATGCGAAGTTAAGTTTAAGCCGTTTGACTGAGGCTTGGATAAAATTACTATTTATTTCTTCTTTAAAGAGTAATATAAAAAGGACTAAAGTAATTTTTAGAACAGAAAATAAATATAAATCGCAAATTATTCAAGCACCCGCAGCGACTGAATCAAATCTAATTTTGGAGGAGTACATAAATATTTTTAAAAATTTTTCTGAAAAATGTTTACCTCTTCCTCCAGAAAGTTCTTATAAATATGTAGAAGCAAAAATAAAATCAAAAAATGAAAAAAAAGCTTTTACAGAGAAATGGATTGGTAATAAAAATTTTTCTAAAGGAGAAAGAGATAATATCGAAATGAAAATGTGTTTTGGTAATGAAAAAGAACCAGATTTCTTTCTTGGAAATGATAAATTTGATCAATTATCATACAGATTATATGGCCCTCTAATTCAAGCATTAAAGAAATAAAAAATGTCTAAATTTCAGTTAAAAATTTTTTTTAAAGCTGCTTATGATCTAATGCTTGTTTTTTTACAGTTCTTTATTATTAGTCTTCATTTTTTTCAATGGGAATTTATTCCACAAAAACAAATAATTCAAGCAAGTCCTTTTTCTTTTTCCCTGGGTATTTTAATTATCATAATCGCTTTTATAATTATGGTACTTTCAATTAAAGACTTAGGTAAAAATTTATCCCCTTTCCCAAGACCTATAAACAATAGTAGTTTAGTTACTACAGGTATTTATCGATTTATGCGTCATCCTATGTATTATTCTTTAATATTTATTTCAATTGGAGTTTTTATAATAAAATTATCTATTTATTATTTATTTTTGACAATAAGTTTAGCTTTAGTAGTTAAATTTAAGATTGCCTTGGAAGAGAAATATTTAATGAATAAATTTAAGAGTTACTTACTTTATAAAAATGACGTCAAAGTTTAACTTAATAAAGAAATGGATATTAATCAAATTAAATTAGATAATAAGTTTAAATTAGTAGAAGCAAGTGCAGGAACTGGTAAAAGTTTTACTTTGGCGCACATAGTTTTAAGAAATATTTTGGAGAAAAAAGTTAAACCAGATGAGATAATCTTGCTAAGTTTTACAAAAAATACTTGTTCTGAATTAAGAGATAAAATACTCTCGAGATTTTATAATTTAAAATTATATTTGCAAAGTCATAATGAAAGTAAGATAGATAATACTCTTAAGGATTGGTATCTAAATCTTAATGATAAAGATAAATCTAAGGAAAAAATAATTTCCGATATTGATAATTTTATAAATCAATTCTATAAGTTAAAAGTAACTACGTTCCATGCTTTTTGTAATAATATTATTGATGAATATAGTATTGAAATAGGGGTAACTCAAGATCCATATATTGAGAACAATATTGATAATTTTTATAAAGATTTAATAGATAATTTATGGATTGATGATTTTCTGAATCTTAATCATGAGCTTATTTCAGCAGTCAATAATAAAAAAATAAGTTCTAGATTTGGAAGTAGGATCAATAAGTCATTTTTCGTAGAAATTTTAAAAAATATAGATCAAGAAAATATCTGTAAATTTCAAATAAATAATAAATATAAGAATATTGATTTAAATAATTATTTTAATGATTTTGTTTTTTTAAATTGGAACGAGTTTTGTTTTGAATGGGATAAGAAAGGTAAGGAATTATTTTTACAACTCATAGAGTTAGGAAAATTAATTAAAGAGAGTGGTGGGAAAAGTCAAATATATGCTGCAAAACCAAGAAATGATAAGTTTAATCAAATAAATTGTTGGATTGAAGAGATTAACAAAAGGCTTAATTCTAAAAATGTTATTGATTTTATATATGATATTTCTAAGGATGATCTTTTATCTAAATATTTTTACATTGAAAATATATCTAAAGAAATTAATAAGCATAATCTAAAATTAGATTTTTCTAAATTTAATTTATTACAAGATAAAATTTATAAAATAAAAGAAGGTTTCTTTACTGAATTTGTAAGAATATTTACCCAATTAGCGTATATAAAATTAATTGAATTAAAGAAAAGTTTTTCTATTTTCAACTTTAACGATCTTATAAAGACTGTAGAAAATACATTTCTAAATTCTGAAATTAGTAATAGTAATACTCTATCTAAAATTCAAAAAAGATTTAAATGTGTCTTAGTTGATGAGTTCCAAGATACAGATATTACTCAGTGGAGTTTAATAAAAAAGTTCTTTAATACAAAAAACCATTTTTTACTTTGCGTAGGTGATCCAAAACAAGCGATTTACAAATTTAGAGGTGGAGATATTGAAACTTACTTAGATGCAAGATCTAATGCAATCGAAGTTTTTAGACTTACAGATAACTATAGATCTTCAAAAAAGTTAATCGGTGTTCTTAATAAACTTTATAAGAATGGACTTAAACAATCAAAACTAAACTATAGTAAATTAACCTCAAAAATTAATGAAAATATTAATCCTGAATTTAAATTTAAGGATGTATTTGAAATCGTAGAATTTTCCAAAAAAGATACTGATATAGAGGATCTTGTAACTTATTACATAGTATACTTTATTTTAAATAATAAGGAAATTGATATTAATAAAATTGCGATTCTTACATTAAATAATTCGCAATGCTTAGATTTAAAAAAAAAATTAAACCAGTTTAACCTCCCATGCAAAATTCAAAATAAACAAAATATTTTTGATACAGAAGCAAGTTCTTTACTATTTTTATTCATTGAATGTTTATTAAATCCGAGGTCGTTAAAAAATATAAATTTGCTTGCTACTTCAAAGTTTATAGAAATCAAATTAGAAAATTTACTTAATCATGGAATTAGCAATAATCTAGAAATTTTAATTAATAAATGCATTACTTGGTCCCAAGAACTAAGAGAAAAAGGTTTTTTAAACATTGTTAATGAACTACTTATAAATTACAAGTCATCCTCGATTATTCAAGATTCAGATTTAAGCTCAAATTTATTTCAACTTTCAGAAATTGTCGAAATAGAATTAATAAATAATGATTTTGATCTCAATATAGTCTTCAACTGGTATAAAAATCAGTTAGATCATATTTTAAGAATTTCCTCTAGAGAAGATTTTTTGACGAAAGATTATAATCTTCAAAATGGAATAAATCTTTCTACCATTCATAGTAGTAAGGGCCTCGAATTTGAAATAGTCCTATGTCCATATCTCTCAGTTATTTCAAATAAGTCAAATAAAATTAAAGGACCTCTTTGGAAATCAAATATTGATAGAAATATATACCTTAATATTTCTAATAATTACGCTAAGGTTGAGAAATTTAAATTAATAGAAGAAGAAGATTTATTTAAAGAGAGTGAGAGGTTAATTTATGTAGCACTTACAAGGAGTAAATATAAACTTATTCTTTTTAATGATTTAGAGGATATAAATAATATTTTAAATAATGATTTACTTAATAATTTGGAAAATATCAATATTTATAAGTCTACTTTTGAAGTCAGGATAGAAAAAGAGAAAATAAAAGAAATTTTTTCTAAGTTCCAAACCAACCGATTGAATAATAATCTTTGGAAAATAGATAATGTTAATAAAAAAATATCTAGTGTATTTAATTCTGATCAATTTATTTCTTATTCAAGTTATTCTTCTTGGATAAGTAAAGATAAAAATATTGATGCAGTGATTAATCAATATAAGGATTATGAAGATAATATATCAATTATCAAAGATTCTAATTTTAAGAATTCAAAGAATTATCCTAATTATTTTTCTTATCCAAATCCCTTAAGTGAATTTCCCAAAGGAACTATTGCTGGGACTTGCCTGCACAAAATAATAGAAAGATTTGAATTTAGAAACGATAAAAATCAAGAATTAATTGATTTAATTATTGAGGAATTGAACTTTCATCAAATCGATACTTCTTTAGCTTTTAAAGTAAAAGATGCGATTTTAAGAATCATAAATATATCTTTAGGAAGAGAATTACAAAATAAGAAACTAGTTGATATTCCAAATGAATACTTAATAAAGGAACTTAAATATGATTTAACCCTATCTTATGAAGGTAGAAATATTAATTCTAATGATATATCAAATTGCTTTTTATTAGATCAGGAATATGAATTTGGAGAAGAATATGCAAATAAAATAAATGATCTTCAAATTATGAATAAAGGCTTTCATTCAGGATGTATTGATTGTGTTTTCCCTGTAGGAAATAATATAGAAGATAGTAAATGGTGGGTAATTGATTGGAAAAGTAATTTGATTTCTGGTAGTGATAATAGTGATTGTTTACCAAGAAACTATAACTATGAAAACATGAGAAATGAAATGATTAAACATCATTATCCACTGCAATCTCATCTTTATTTATTAGCATTGCATAGATTATTAAAGTGGCGACTTAAAAAGTATCAACCACATAAACATCTAGGAGGATATATTTATTTGTTTTTAAAGGGATTGCCAGATTTTGAATTATTTGAAAAATCTAAGTCTGAAGATATATCTCCAGGTATTTTTATTAGCAAAGCGCCTTTAAAAAGAATTAATTATTTAGATAACCTTTTTTAGAATGACTAAAACTACTACAGATATTGAAAAGTTCCAATACGATCATATATTTAACTTAATCTTAGGGATTTTTAAATTTAGTGAAAAAAAATATGGAAATTTCGTAAAAGATGTAATAAGAATTTTATTAGAGTTTGAAAAAAATGGAGAAACTATTATTGATGTTGATAATAGTTTAATAATCTTTGAATTATTAGAAGAAGGCTGGCCCAATAAACATATAGATGTTCTAAAAAATACTGGTTTGATTGGTTCCCTTCATTCTCCATTCGTATTAGTAAATAGAAAATTATCCTTATCAAAATGGTCAAAAAAAATAGAAAGAGTTATTAATTCATTTCTAAAAAAAATAAATATAGATAATTTAATGAACTCAATAATTTATAAAGATGATTATAAAATTGATCAAATAAAAAATATATTTAAATATTCAAACTTAGTTTTCCTTCAAGGAGGACCAGGTACGGGTAAAACAACTTTAATAATAAAGTTAATACTAGAACTCCTTCAAATTGATAACTTTTTAAATATTGGTTTATCTGCTCCAACTGGTAAAGCTACATCTCGTTTAAAAGAAGCTCTTAATGATAAAAAAAATATTTACCTTAGCAAATTTCTAGACCAAATAGAATTTCAAACTTTACATAGATGGATTTTAAATTCTCAAAATAAATCTCTTAAGTTGAAATTCAAACTAAAAGAGCTTGATATTTTCATAATTGATGAAATGTCAATGGTTAATATCGATTTAATTGAATCAGTTTTAAATTTGCTAGCAAAGGACTGTAAAATTATTTTAGTTGGAGATAAAAATCAATTGTCTCCAGTAAATAACTGTTCTATATGGAATTATTTGTTTGAATATTCCAATAATAGTTCAATTAAATCTTGTGTAGTAAATTTAGAAAAAACTTATAGAAATATTGGAGATATTGCATTAATTAGCAGTTTAATATTTAATAATGATTTTTCTTTACTTAATCAAAAGATAAAAGAATTAGAAAAAGATAACAATTCAAAAGAAATTACTATTTCAAAGAGTAGAGAAAAAGATATTCCAAAAGATCTATTATTTTCGATTGCAAGTCATCTAAAACAGTTAAATATATCAACTTCAAATTTAAGTAAAAAAAAATATATATTTGATGAGAGTATTGATAATTTATTGCTTAATGAAAAAGATTTAGTAGATAAGATATTTCTGGATTTACAAAGCCACTTGATTTTATGCGAAAAAAATTCCGGAATATGGAGTGTTGAATATTTGAATGAAATTGTTTTTGGTCAAAAAAAACCCTATGACCTTAAAACTCTTAAAGAGGGTTTTCCGATCATGTGTACTAAAAATAATAATGAACTTGGATTGTCAAATGGGGATATCGGAGTACTTATAGGTTTAAAAAATAAAAGAAAATATCTTTTTAGAAAATTTAATGATAATAACGAAGAAATCGTCGCATTAATTGATCCATCTAATTTAGAAAATGTTGTACCAGCAATAGCCATAACTATTCATAAATCTCAAGGAAGTGAATCTGAGAAAGTTAGTATTTTGTGGTCACAAAAACACAGAAGAAATCAATATGCTGTGAAAGAAAAAAAAGATAATCAAAATATCTTGTGCAAAGATAATTTTGAAAGAAGGTTATTTTATACTGCTGTTACAAGAGCGAAAAAATATTTAAATATATATTATTTAAATTAAATTTTATTTTTGAGAAATTAGTAATATATTAGCCACAGGATGTTAGATTAATAATTCGGCTCTGTAAGGCTAATCAACAATTTAAGTTAATTTAGATATTTGTTGAATGCCTAATCAGAAGATTATTAGGCATTTAAAATGGCTTTAAAAAAAGATAGTAAATCTCTTGGTAGTGAGCAGGAAAAGTCCAAGAATGAGGATTCTTCCCTACTAGAGTTGAAGGACTTAGATAACAAAAAAGAAATTGAATCTCAATTATTGGAAGTATCTAAAGGAGATGATAATGAGAATGGATTTCTCGATTTTGGTTTTAATCAATCGATCTTAAACTCGTTAATAAATAAAGGATATAAAAATCCAACTCCCATCCAAAAAGCTGCAATTCCCGAACTAATGTTAGGCAGGGATTTACTAGGCCAAGCACAAACAGGAACGGGAAAGACTGCAGCTTTCGCATTACCATTAATAGAAAAACTTACAGATAATAAAGAATTAAATGCCAAGGTTTTAGTTATGACTCCTACAAGAGAATTAGCAACTCAAGTGGCAGAATCTTTTAAAAGTTATAGTTCTGAATCAACTAATTTTAAGACGGTTGCAATATATGGAGGTACCGACTATCGAAATCAAATTTCTGCATTAAAAAGAAAAGTTGACGTAGTAGTTGGGACCCCAGGCCGAATAATGGATCATATAAGGCAGGGGACTTTTAAAATTAAAGATATAAATTGTCTTGTTTTAGATGAGGCAGATGAAATGTTAAATATGGGTTTTCTTGAAGATATTGAATGGATAATAGATCGACTTCCGGAAAATAAGCAGATGGTATTGTTTTCAGCAACAATGCCTGGTGAGATAAGAAATATAGCAAAAAAATATTTAAATGATCCTGCCGAAATATTAATCAAAAGTGTCAAAAAAGAAACTCAATTAATTTCGCAAAAGTTTCTATATGTACAAAGACATCATAAGTTAGATGCTTTAAAAAGAATATTAGAACTTAATAACGAGGGTGTAATAATTTTTGTAAGGACAAAACTACTTACTACTTCAATAGCTGAAGCTCTAGAGAATTCAGGACATACTGTGGCAGTACTTAATGGAGATATACCTCAAAATCAAAGAGAAAATACTGTAGATAGATTAAAAAAAGGATTTATCAATATCCTTGTCGCAACTGATGTCGCTGCTAGAGGATTAGATGTTGAGAGGATAAAACTAGTTGTTAATTACGATTTTCCTTTTGATAAGGAAACATATACTCATAGAATTGGAAGAACTGGAAGGGCAGGCAGATCTGGTGAAGCAATTTTATTTGTTAATCAAAGAGAAAAACATTTTCTAAGAAACTTAGAAAACTCAACAAGAACTAAGATTGAAGAAATTAATATACCAAGTAATAAAATAATAAATGAAAAAAGGATGGAGAAACTTATAAAGAATATTAATGAGAGTTCTTTAGCTAAAGATGAAAATGAAGAAAATAAAGCTTTGATTATTGATGTCCTGGATAATTTAAAAGAAAAATACTCTATGGATGACTCAAATATTGCAATGGCGGCGATTAATTTAGTAATAGGTAATAAATCATTTTTTGTTAATGAAGATGATTCTTGGATTCATAAACAAAATAATACTGATCGAAATAGATCAAATAGAAATAGTAATAATCGTATGAGAAATTCAAATAGAAGAAATAATTATCAAAATGATTCTTTTGAAACCTATAAATTTAACTTTGGTAAATTTGATGGGGTTAGAGTTGCTAATATTATATCCTCTATCTGTAATTCAACTAATATAAATGGTAGATCCATAGGTAAAATACAGATTTTTAATGATTACAGTTTGGTAGATTTACCCAGAGATCTGCATAGAGAAACTAAAAATAAATTAAAAAGAATTAAAGTCAGAAACTAGGTAAAGATAATGAAAGCTAGCAAATATAAATTCTTTATTTTTGTGAATCTGATAATCCTATTCAATTCTTTTGATAGTCACTATCTAGCTCAAACGAAAGACAATTCAATCATAAAATTATTTTGTCTTAAGAGTGTCAAAGAGGAGATTTTGAAAGCTGAAATGGTATATAGTGAGGAAATTGCAAATGAAACTTGTGATTGTTATTACGATGAATTTACAAAAACCTTAAATCATCAAGATGCAAAAACAAAATGTAAATTAGAAACTAAAGAAAAATTAAATCATAAAAGAAAAATTTAATTGTTATTTTATGAGGTCTAAGAACAATCAAAATCCAATAATTAAACTTTATTTAAATCTTATTGAAGAAAGAAGGTTACTATTTTTTGCTTTTCTTAGTTCCATAATTAATAAAATATTAGATTTAGCTCCTCCTGTAATAATTGGTCTTGCAGTTGATATCGTTGTAAAAGAACAGAATTCATGGATTGCTGGTTTTGGGATAAAGGAAGTACCCACACAATTGATTTTTCTTGCATTTGCTTCAGGAATAGTTTGGTCTGGTGAATCCTCCTTTGAATATTTATATTCGATTTTATGGAGAAATTTAGCTCAGCTATCGCAACATAAATTAAGAATTAAAGCTTATGAGCATATCCAGGAATTAGATATGGATTTTTTTGAAAATGATAATACTGGAAGACTATTATCTATTTTGAATGATGATATAAATCAACTCGAGAGATTTCTAGACCAAGGGGCTAATCAGATTATTCAGTTATTTATAACTGTCTTAATAATTGGGGGCACTATGATTTTTGTTGCTCCAAAAATCGCTTTATTTGCTTTTTTCCCTATTCCAATCATATTTTTAGGATCAATTAATTTTCAAAGAAAGCTTGCTCCAAAATATAGAGATGTTAGAAATAAAGCTGGACTGCTGGCATCAAGACTTAATAATAATTTAAGTGGAATTCTAACCATAAAAAGTTTTACTAAAGAAAAATGGGAACTAAATAGATTAAATAAACAAAGTCTTGATTATCAAAGAAGTAATAAGGCTGCAATAAAATTATCTTCTGCTTTTATCCCTCTCATAAGATTTGCAATCTTATTTGCTTTTATTGCGATTCTATTAATTGGAGGTTTCCAAACTTGGAATAAGACACTTGATGTAGGAACTTATAGTTTTTTAGTTTTTATTACGCAAAGACTATTATGGCCTTTAACTACTTTGGGGCATGTTTTAGATGATTTTCAGAGATCTATGGCTTCAATAGATAGAGTAATTGATCTGATAGACACACCTATAAAAATAAAAGATGGAAAAATTAAAATTGAACCTAAAGATATCAAAGGAGAAATTATTTTTAATAATGTAAATTTTAATTATCCTGGACGAGATTTAACTTTAAAAAACATAAATTTCAAAATTGAAAATAACTCAACATTAGGAATTGTTGGTTTAACAGGTTCTGGTAAAAGTACGGTAATAAAACTACTTCTTAGGATTTATGATAGTAATAATGGGTCAATAACCTTGGATGGCATTCCTATTAAAAAAATAAATTTGAGGGATTTAAGAAAGTGTATTTCTTTAGTAAGTCAAGAAACTTATTTATTTCATGGCAGTGTACAAGAAAATATTGCTTATGGTTCAATCAACCCAAGTCTTAAAGATATTATCAAAGCTTCAAAGATTGCAGAAGCTCATAAATTTATTGGACAATTACCAGATGGTTATAAAACTATAGTGGGGGAAAGGGGGCAAAGGCTCTCAGGAGGGCAACGTCAAAGAATTGCCTTGGCGAGAGCTGTTTTAAAGGATGCTCCAATATTAATATTAGATGAAGCTACAGCTTCAGTTGATAATGAAACAGAGGCTTTAATTCAAAAATCGTTATCTAAAATCACAAAAGAAAGAACAACTATAGTAATAGCTCATAGATTAAGCACTATAAAAAATGCAGATAATATTGTAGTTATTGATAAAGGTAAAATAGTTGAAAGCGGAAAACATGAAAAACTATTAGATCAGAACAAAATATATGCTGATTTGTGGAATGTTCAAGTGGGAATCTAGTATGAATTTCTAAACTATATTAAGAAGTTAAATGATTCAATTACGTTACTAAACATACCGTCAACTTTATTCCATCTTTCTTCATTTGTTCCCACAGCGAAAGTGTAAAGTGTTCCTCTATCAATTACGACAGTAGCTAATTCATGTCTTGCCTTTTGATTTAAATTTAATTCATACTCTAAATCATAGAAAATATGATTGGATGCCTCCCTCTTATTGGCATTTATAAGTTTTACCTCTCTTCCTGAGCCTTCGGGAGCAATGACTTTATCAATTAATGTTTGACCTACTTCACTTGGGCTTCCTAATTGCTCTAGTTGAATCTCTTTATTGACATCAGAAATAACTAAACTTAAGGTCTCATTACTATTTATTAAATCATGATAAATAATTTCAGGTCCTCCATCGACTTTTACTCTAGTCCATCCTGTTGGATACAAAAAAGCATATCTACCATCTGGACTTTGATAAGCTTCTAATCCCGCATTTAGTCCGCCACTACAAGCACTCAGCGTTAAGCACAAAAAAACCAAAAATAAATATTTGAAAGGGTTAAATTTAATATTTTTCATTTTGTTTGAAATTACTAACTAAAAACATAATAAGACATTAAAAGCAAACAATTATGGCAATTCGGAATTTTGCGTCTAAATTATCTCTAGAAATAGTTTAATTTTGATTACTTATACCAAACCACTTTCAAAATTAATCGGTCATTTTGAAAAATTCCCAGGGATTGGTCCAAGAACAGCGCAACGATTAGCCCTGTTTATTTTAAAACAACCTGAAAGTACAATAAGAGAATTTTCAAAGGCTTTGTTAGAAGCTCATAGTAATGTTGGTCGTTGCAAAAAATGTTTCAATTTGACTTCGGAAGATGAATGCGAAATTTGTAGAAATACTGAAAGAAATCAAAAACTAATCTGTGTAGTAGCAGAAACTAAAGATTTGCTGGCTTTGGAGCGCGCCAGAGAATTTAAAGGTGTTTACCATGTTATTGGTGGTTTAATATCCCCAATGGATTCTGTTGGCCCCGAACTCTTAGAAATAAGAAGCTTGGTAGAAAGAGTTAGTAAGTCTGAAATAGATGAGATCATATTGGCATTGACCCCAAGTGTTGAGGGAGATACAACAAGTCTTTATATTGGAAAATTGTTAGCCCCTTTTACTAAAGTTACGAGGATTGCATATGGGCTCCCAATGGGCAGTGAACTTGAATATGTGGATGAAGTTACACTTGCAAGGGCCTTAGAAGGCAGAACAAAACTAAATTAGATTTTGAGAGAAAATAATCTAATCAAGAAAGAAAAAATCTTAAGACTTCCTTCTTGGATTAAATTTCCTATTAGTAAAGCTTCAGAATTCGAAAAAATACAAACACTTATCAAAAAATCAAATATTCATACTATTTGTGAAGAAGCAAGATGTCCAAATAGAGCAGAATGTTATGCCTCAGGAACAGCCACCTTCTTACTGGGTGGATCGATATGTTCTCGTTCATGTGCTTTTTGTCAGGTAAATAAAGGGAGACCTAGTTCTATTAATATTGATGAATGTACTCAAGTTGCTGAAGCAGTGAAAGTACTAAATTTGAAATATGTTGTTTTGACATCTGTAGCAAGAGACGATCTACCTGATCATGGTGCAAATTTATTTATATCTACAATTGATGAGATTAGAAAAATTGATTCAACAATTAAAATTGAAGTTTTAACTCCTGATTTATGGGGTGGAGGCAAAAATCTTGATGAAACAAATAACCTTCAGACTGAGAGATTGAAGATGATTTTAGAAAAAGATCCAATATGCTTTAATCATAATCTTGAAACTGTTGAAAGACTGCAAAAAGAAGTTAGGAGAGGCGCAAATTATGAAAAATCCCTTAGTTTATTAAAAAAGTCAAAGGATATTGCTCCTCATATTCAAACCAAATCAGGCATTATGTTAGGACTTGGGGAAACATTGGATGAAATAAAAAATACAATTTATGATCTTAAAAAAATAGATTGTGATCAAATTACAATTGGCCAATATTTAAGACCCTCATTCAATCATTTGGCAGTTAAGAAATATTGGGATCTATCAGAGTTTGAATATTTATATCGCTTCTCTAAGGAATTAGGATTCAAAAAAGTATCTTCTGGCCCTTTAGTTAGAAGTAGTTATCACGCGGGTTAACTTTCTTCAATTAAAGAGAGTTTCTTTTCAAGTCTCTTCAATATGAAAAAACATTCTCCATTCATAAGAGTACCTGCACCTCCCCAAACCAATCTTAATAAAAGATCTACTGGGCTAGAACCAACTTCTTTGACAATTTTGAATCCTATTAACTTGAAATACCTTACAAGTTTTTTACTATATCCTTCGCTATCAAAAATAGCTAAAAGTCTTACTTTGTTGCTTGATTTTTTTTCAATTGCCCAAGCCATAGTTGTTGCCCATATTAATTCCGAAACAAAAGCAGGAGCTTTACTAAGGATTATTAATGTATCAAGTTGAATACCTTGTTTATTTAAATAAGTCCAACCTTTCATTTCGGCCCAAATCTTAATTATGTTATCTCTCTGTTCTGCAATCACGATTCTAAAGAAACATAATCCGATAGTTTCTCTAACTTGAATTTTAATTAATAATCCAATGGAACCTGCTAATTTTTCTAATTCTTCAACTTTCATGATTTTGAAAATTAGTCCTCCTGTATTTTAAGATTTTCCACTTTTGATCTATCGATTTGTTTTTGCCTTTCTTCAAACCTTTTCCTATCATCATCGCTGAATTGATCTATGCAGAAATGACATTGGATACCCTTTTTATATTCTTTTCTTTCTTGATCTTGAATTGAAATTGGCATTCCACATGCATGACAAATAGAGTAAGAGCCTTTTTCTAAATCTTGATCTAAAGCAACTCTTTTATCAAAAACATAACATTCACCTTCAAATAAGTTTTTTTCTTTTGGTATATCGTCAAGGTATTGAAGGATACCCCCTTGTAGGTGATAAATATTTTTATAACCTTTCTTTTTAAGTAAACTAGTAGCTTTTTCACATCTTATTCCTCCGGTACAAAACATTGCTATGTTTGTATTATGTTTATTTTCTAGATGGGTTTCTAAATGATCATCTACCCACTTGGGGAATTCGCTAAAGTTTCTTGTATTTGGGTTTATAGAGTTCTGAAATGTACCTAAAGAAACCTCATAATGATTTCTAGTATCAATGACTATTGTATTTTGATTTTTAATTAACTTATTCCAATCAGCTGTTTCAATATAGGTCCCATTATTTTCTGCGGGGTTTATTTCAGAGACACCCATGGTAACTATTTCTTTTTTGATTTTTATTTTTAATTTTTTGAAGACTTTTTCTTTTGAAAAGGTTACTTTTATATTCAAATTTTTATTAGTTATGTATTTATTAAGTAAATTAATCACAATATCAATAACATTTCTCTCGGCACAAATAGTTCCATTTATACCCTCACTTGCAAAAATTAACAAACCTGAAAAATCGTTTTCATTCTCAATTTCTAATAATTTATTTTTAAGATCAAGAATTAAGTTTTCTTGAAATGAGAAGAAAGAATAGAGAGAAACTATTTTATACTTTTTGCCTTTCATAAAGAAGATAATGTTTTTTCATACGTTTCAAAATCTTTATTGAATGATACTCCAACCTCTTTAAGAAGTTTTCTGTCTGATTGAAAAGATGGATTTGAAGTTGTGAGTAACTCATCTCCGTAAAAAATTGAATTTGCACCGCATTGAAAACATAAAATTTGAGCTTCTTTTGAGAGATTTTCTCTACCTGCACTTAATCTTATTTTGCTCTTAGGCATAAGAATTCTTGCAGTAGCAATCATCCTTATCATTTCAACTGAATTAATTTCTTGATTATCTTCTAAACCTGTACCTTCAATAGCAACTAATGAATTTATAGGTACACTTTCAGGGTGCGGGTTCATGTTTGAAAGAACTTCTAAAAGAGATGCTCTATCACCAATATTCTCCCCCAAACCTATTATTCCTCCACAACATACATTTATTCCTGCATTTCTTACTCTCTTGAGAGTATCTAATCTGTCTTGATAAGTTCTAGTCGTAATAATATTTTTGTAATACTCTGGGCTAGTATCAAGGTTGTGATTATAAGCTGTTAAGCCTGCCTCGGCTAATCTTGAGGCTTGTTCTTCAGTAAGCATTCCAGCAGTAACACATGCTTCCATTCCTAAATCTCTTACCCCACTTACCATCTTTAACATTTCATTAAAAGATTTCCCATCTCTAATTTCTCTCCATGCCCAACCCATACAAAACCTATCAGCACCCTCATTTTTTGCTATTTTGGCTCTTTTCAAAACCTCATCAACTTGAAATTGTGGGTGACTTTTAATTTCGCTAGAACTGTAGATTGATTGGCTGCAGTATGAGCAGTTTTCCTCACATCCTCCAGTTTTTACGCTGAACAATGATGCTAATTGAACATTATATTTATTAAATTTTCTGTGAACGATTTGTGCTTTCCACATTAAATCAATAAGGGGCATATTAAGTATTTCCAAGATCTCCTGTTTACCCCAATTAAACCTAATTTCGGGAAATATATGATTATTCGAATTATTCATTTTTTGTTAGGAAGAACATTGAGAATCTTTATAAGATTCATTTGGTAACAATTCTATACCTCCAAAACGTCTGTTCCTTGATTGGTAATCAATTATTGCTTTAAGAAATTCAAACTCATTAAAGTCTGGCCATAGCACCTCAGATATATAAATTT
Source organism: uncultured Prochlorococcus sp. (assembly GCA_902594875.1). Lineage (GTDB taxonomy): Bacteria > Cyanobacteriota > Cyanobacteriia > PCC-6307 > Cyanobiaceae > Prochlorococcus_A. Next base: position 19,921 of record CACJNU010000012.1, on the reverse strand, counting down.
CAGAATAAGCTAATTGCCATAAAAGAAAATTACTTATCCTTTTTTCTCCACTAGTTCTTATTAATAATTCAGGATCTTTAATTCCTTGAGTTAATAGCTCTGAATTAAATAATTCTTCATTAACTTCACTTGGCTTTATTTCCCCAGAAAAAGATTTTAATGCTAGCTCTTTCGCAACTTTGACTATTTCTTGCCTTCCTCCATAATTTACACAAACATTTAATAAAAATTTATTGTTGTTTTTAGTAAGAGATTCTGAATTAGAGAGTATTTTTTTTAGAGTTTCTGGGAATGGGGATATATCTCCAATAAATTTTATCTTAATTGATTCTTGATGAATTTCATCGATTTCGTTTTTCAAAACTTCGCTAAAAAGATTTATAAGGAACTCAACTTCTTGTGGGGGCCTTTTCCAATTCTCGGTTGAAAAAGCATAAACAGTGAGAACTTTACAACCTAATTTTTTTGATGTTTTGAGAATTTCCTTTAAAACACTAACTCCTCTTTTATGACCATATTTACGAGGTAACCCTTTTTTTGTTGCCCATCTACCATTCCCGTCCATAATTATTGCTATGTGTTCTGGGACTTTTTGCTTATCTATTCTCTTGGATAAGTCATTAATTGTGTTGTCAATTATTTTACCTAAGCTCATTATTTAATCCTTTTTGTTAATTAATACTTCTGATTTATTAGACTCTTTTTCATTGATATCACTGATAATATTATCACTTATTTTTGTATTTTGGGATGGAGCATTTTTACTTAAAGATGATTTACTTGTTGCTATAGAGTTTTGATTCCCAATTAAATTTACAAGAAGTTCTTGTAACCTACTGCTTGTAATTGGTCTTTCCAGTTTACCTTGGTTTGCTAAGGATAACGTACCAGTTTCTTCAGAGACAACAATACAAATACACCTGTCAAATCTTTCTGTAATTCCCAATGCGGCTAAATGTCTAGTACCGTATCTACTAATTCCTTGCCTAGATAGAGGTAGTATTACACCAGCAGATATTATTTTGTTGCCTTTCACAAGAACTGCTCCATCATGTAACGGTGTATCTGTCGCAAAAAGATTTATTAAAAGGTCAGTTGATAATTTCGCTTCAATATTTGTACCTGAATATAAAAAATCTTCAGGCCTTAAATCACTACCCAAATCGACAACTATTAATGCACCTCTCCTATTTTGAGAGAGTTTACCCGCAGTATCTACTAGCTGAGATATAGTCGTTGAAGTTGCTCTAAATTCCTTTGGTGGATTTCCAAGTAATACAGTTAGCCTACCAGTTCCTAATAATTCCATTAATCTTCTTAACTCTCCCTGCCAAAGTATTGCTAAGGAGAGAGAGCAAGCGAGAACTACAGCATCAATTAATTTTGATGTTAACGGAAGATAAGCATACCTTTGTATAAACCATGCAGATGATACTAAAAATAAATATCCCCTTAAAAGCCATAGCGTTCTTTGTTCCTTTACTCTAGAAAATAATAAAAGTCCAAAACCAATAGCAAATAATACGTCTAAAATAAACTTTAAATTTATAATCCCCCAAAAATTCACATTAAATAAAATATTATCTTAAATGTACCTAATTTTGCTTAATAAAGCGATCAGGCAATACATCATTTTTTAAGAGATCAAAAGGACTTTCTCTCTTTTGAATAATTTCTGCTTCCCCATTACAAACTAATAGAGCAGCAGGTCTTGGAATTCTATTGTAGTTAGAACTCATTGAATTGTTATATGCACCTGTACCAAAAACACATATTAAGTCTCCTGCTTTACAATCTGCTAATTCTATCTCCTTAAACAAAACATCTCCCGATTCGCAGTGTTTTCCAGCGATGGTATATTTATTTTTGGTATTTAAATTAAATGGATTATTTACTAAACATGCTGAATAATTTGATTGATATGTTATTGGTCTTGGGTTATCACTCATCCCACCATCAACAGATAAATATGTCCTTATACCGGGAATTTCTTTAAAAGCTCCAATTTTGTAAATAGTTATACCTGCAGTACATACAATGGATCTCCCCGGTTCACACATTAATGTAGGAAAATCTATCTTGTTTTCCTCACAAGCTTTAACAACAGAAGAAGCAATTGTTTTTACCCATTCATCAATCGAAGGGGGGTCATCACTTTCTGTATATTTAATACCTAAACCTCCACCAACATTTAGTTGGTCGATATTATGGCCAAATTTTTTGGCTTCTAAAATAACCTTTACCATTATTTCACCGAGATCTTTATGAGGGTCAAGTTCAAAAATCTGAGAACCAATATGGGCATGTAGTCCTTTTAGTTTTAGATGTTTAGTGTCTCTTATGCTTGAAAATAAATTATTCAAATATTCGATTCCAAAACCAAATTTGCTATCAAATGATCCTGTTCTAATGTATTCATGTGTATGACATTCTATTCCAGGAGTAAAACGAATCATTATTTCTAAGTCATGATTTAATAAATTTGATACTTCTTCTAATCTTTTTAAGTCATAGTCATTATCTACAATTATTTTTATGTTATTTCTAATTGCGAAATCTATTTCTTTGTCAGATTTATTGTTCCCATGAAAAACAATTTTTTCATTTGGGACCCCACCTTTTAGAGCAGTTAATAATTCTCCCTCTGAAACTGCATCAAGTCCAAAACCTTCTGAGGAAATAAGGTTACTCATGAATAAAGAACTATTCGCCTTGGAGGCATATATGGGGAGTGATTCCCCTGGGTAATATTTCTCTAATGCTTTTTTATAAGCTCTACAAGACTTTCTTAAAGTGATTTCATCCAATATATACAGAGGAGAATCATATTTTTTAACTAATTCTTCAATAGAACATCCACCAACTGACAATTTCCCATCTCCTTCAACACATGTAGTAATAGGTACTATATTTTTATTGGGACTTTCCAAGTCAATTTTATGTTTTAAAAAAGATTGTTTTTCTTCCATGAGAGGACTTTAAATAAAGTTTTAGCAAAAATGTCATATTTTATAATGACTCTAAATTTGAAATTTTTAAATATACACACATAATAAAATGATATCCATTAAACAAATAAATGAGAATGATATTGATTTATGTTATGAATTAGATTCAAATACGATTTCGCTATGGAGTAAGAAACAATGGGCTAACGAATTCAAAAAAGATGGTACAAAAATATTTGGACTATTAACCAGAAATGTACTCATTGGAATATGTGTTTTTCAAGTTGTTCTTGATGAAGCTCAGATAAATTATTTTGTTGTAAATCAGAGATTTAGGAAAAAGGGTTTTGGATCTTATCTTATGAGCTATTTAATAAAAAAATGTGAAAAATTAAATCTAAATAAATTACTTTTGGAGGTTTCTCAAAGCAATGTTATTGCTGAAGAATTTTATAGTCGCTTTGATTTTTCTACTGTAGGAATAAGAAAAAATTATTACAAAGATGGTTCAAATGCTCTTTTAAAAGAAAAAAAATTTAACAACAAAATAATGTAAAAATTTAATTGTTCGGATTACCATAATGCTTGAAAATACTATTATTTCTAGCTATATCACTAAAAAAGTATAATTTAATTTAATAATTTATAATTTTGGGTATTCACAAAAGCTCATTCTGAACACAAAATCGACATATTACTGGTAGGTTATTAATAGGAATTTGATCTTCTAATGTTTGAAAGATTTACAGAAAAAGCTATAAAGGTCATTATGCTTGCTCAGGAGGAAGCTAGAAGACTTGGCCATAATTTCGTAGGAACTGAACAAATTCTTTTAGGATTGATTGGAGAGGGGACCGGAGTTGCAGCGAAAGTTCTTAAATCACTTGGAGTTAATTTAAAAGATTCAAGGATAGAAGTTGAAAAGATAATAGGTAGAGGTTCAGGTTTTGTAGCTGTAGAAATCCCCTTTACTCCAAGGGCTAAAAGGGTTTTAGAGTTGTCTCTTGAAGAGGCTCGACAACTAGGTCACAATTACATAGGTACCGAACATTTATTGTTAGGCCTAATAAGAGAAGGCGAAGGCGTTGCTGCAAGAGTTCTTGAAAATCTTAATATTGACCTTACTAAAGTAAGAACTCAAGTTATAAGAATGCTTGGAGAAACAGCTGAAGTTGGTACAGGGGCTAGTACAAATAAGGGCAATTTAAAAACTGCTACTCTCGATGAATTTGGGACAAACTTAACAAAATTAGCTAGCGAATCAAAATTAGATCCAGTAGTTGGCCGTCATTCAGAAATAGATCGTGTAGTTCAAATATTAGGCAGGAGGACAAAAAATAATCCAGTACTTATTGGGGAACCGGGTGTTGGTAAAACAGCTATTGCAGAAGGTTTAGCGCAAAGAATACAAACTGGAGATATCCCAGACATTCTTGAAGATAAAAGAGTTTTGACACTTGATATAGGTCTTCTAGTTGCTGGTACAAAATATAGAGGCGAATTTGAAGAAAGGTTAAAAAAAATAATGGAAGAAATTAAATCTGCAGGTAATGTAATTCTCGTTATAGATGAAGTACATACTTTAATTGGTGCTGGAGCTGCCGAAGGTGCTATAGACGCAGCAAATATTCTCAAACCAGCACTAGCTAGAGGAGAACTTCAATGTATTGGAGCAACTACTTTAGATGAATATAGAAAACATATTGAGAGAGATGCAGCTCTGGAAAGAAGATTTCAACCTGTAATGGTAGGGGAGCCATCTATAGAAGATACAATTGAAATTTTAAAAGGCCTTAGAGAGCGTTATGAACAACATCATCGTTTAAAAATTACTGATGATGCATTAGAGGCAGCAGCTCATCTAGGGGATCGATATATATCAGATAGATATTTACCTGATAAGGCGATAGACCTCATTGACGAAGCTGGAAGTAGAGTTCGTTTAATAAATTCTAAACTTCCTCCTGAAGCCAAACAAATAGATAGAGAACTAAGACAAGTGCAAAAACAGAAGGAAGAATCTGTAAGAGATCAAAATTTTGATCAAGCAGGTCAGTTACGTGAAAAAGAGATTGAATTGTCTGAAAAGATCAAAGAGTTATTGGATAATAAAAAAGAATCTACTGCTGGAGATCAACCTGATGCTGATAATAAGTCTGTAAAAAGTGATTCGAAACTCTTACAAAGCCCTCTTGTTAGCGAAGAAGATGTTGCACACATTGTAGCTTCATGGACAGGTGTACCAGTTCAAAAATTAACAGAAACTGAATCAGTAAAGCTTCTTAACATGGAGGAAACGCTTCACCAAAGGTTAATTGGACAAGATGAAGCTGTAAAGGCTGTTTCCAGAGCTATAAGAAGAGCAAGAGTCGGATTAAAAAATCCTAATAGACCCATTGCAAGTTTTATCTTTTCTGGTCCTACCGGCGTAGGTAAAACTGAATTAACTAAATCATTAGCTTCGTATTTCTTCGGTAGTGAAGAAGCAATGATCAGATTAGATATGTCAGAATTTATGGAAAGACATACAGTAAGTAAACTTATAGGCTCACCTCCTGGATATGTTGGCTTTAATGAAGGCGGTCAGCTTACTGAAGCGGTCAGAAGACGTCCTTATACAGTTGTTTTATTTGATGAAGTTGAAAAGGCGCATCCAGATGTATTCAATTTATTATTGCAGCTACTCGAGGACGGTAGATTAACAGATTCCAAGGGTAGAACCGTTGATTTTAAAAATACTTTGCTAATCATGACTTCTAACATTGGCTCTAAAGTGATTGAGAAAGGTGGGGGTGGTTTAGGATTTGAATTTTCGGGTGATTCAGTTGAAGATAGCCAATACAATAGAATAAAATCTTTAGTTAATGAAGAACTAAAGCAATACTTTAGACCTGAGTTTTTAAATAGGCTTGATGAAATAATTGTATTCAGACAACTTACTAAAAATGAGGTGAAAGAAATCGCTGAAATAATGTTGCAAGAAGTCTTTGCAAGATTACAAGACAAAGGTATTAAATTAAATGTAACTGATGCTTTTAAAGAAAGACTTGTTGAAGAAGGTTATAACCCTTCCTATGGAGCAAGACCTTTAAGAAGAGCTGTTATGCGTTTACTTGAAGATAGTTTAGCTGAAGAAGTCCTATCAGGAAGGATAAAAAATGGAGATAAGGCTTTGGTTGATATAGATGATAATAAAAAAGTTACAATAAATATTTCTTCTGAAGAATCTCCCCAAGAATTAGCAAGCGCTAACTTCTAGCCATTCAAAGTAAATATGCATTCAATCTCTCCAGAAACTATATTTAGGGGAAATAATGCTTGGCAAAAGTCTTTACCTAAAATTACTAAATTAACGAAAAGTCCATTAGTCCTTGGTAGAGGAATTAATACGAATTACCTCAGAAATAGAATTTATAATGATTTAAAAAATCAAAAACTTAATGTTAATTCTGCTAATTTAAAATTTGATTGTTGTTATGAAGATATTTCAAGAATCAAGAATTTAATTCTAAAGAATGATAACGATTCTGTTATTGCAGCAGGTGGTGGCAAAGTTTTAGATTCTGGAAAATATATAGCCGATTCTCTTAATATTCCTTGTATCACAGTCCCCCTTAGCTCTTCTACATGTGCAGGTTGGACAGCCTTATCTAATATCTATACCAAAGATGGTCAATTCATAAAGGATGTTGCATTAGGATCTTGTCCGAAAATACTAGTTTATGATCATAAATTTATTCAAACAGCTCCCTCTAGAACACTTGCTAGTGGAATAGCAGACGCTTTAGCAAAATGGTACGAATCCTCAATAACAAGTTCGAAAATAGATGATGGTCTTGTTCAACAAGCAATTCAGATATCAAGAGTTTTAAGAGATCAACTATTAATTGATGGAGAAAAAGCATTTAATGGTCAATTTGAAAATAATCCTTCTTGGCGAAATACTGTAGAAGCATGTGGACTAACAGCGGGATTAGTTGGTGGTATTGGTGGAGAAAAGTGTAGAACAGCAGCAGCACATGCTATTCATAATGCAATTACACAGATAATCACCCCTAATAAATTCTTGCATGGTGAAATTGTTGGAGTTGGAATATTATTGCAATTAAGATTAGAAGAAATGAAAAATAATAATAAATTAGCCGATCAATCAATTAAACAATTACTTGTACTTATGAAAGAATTGAATTTGCCAACTACTATCGCACAACTTGGAATAAATGTTTTTGAAAATAATAATTTAGAGAAAATTGCTGATTTTACTTGTCGAGATGAATCTGAGATTCACTTTTTGCCTTTTAAAATTCATAAAAGGGACATAGTTGAGGTTATTGCAAATTTTGAACAACAAAAAATTAAAACATAAATATTGTTTTGACTAAAAACAATTTTGAACAATTAAATGATTTAAATGTAGAGTTTTTTGAAAATGCCAAATTGTCACTTTTAGATCCTTTAGGTTTTTATGTGGCAAATGACGTAAAGTGGATAAAACTCAACCAAAACTGGAATTCTTTAAAATTCCCAGTAGTAATGGGAGGGAAGGGTCAACCTATACTACTTCTACATGGCTTTGATAGTAGTTTTTTAGAATTCAGGAGAATATATAAATTACTAAAAACAAATTTTCAAGTTATTGTTCCTGATCTGCTGGGTTTTGGTTTTAGTCCCAGGTGCGCAACAAATGTATACAATTCCTCGAAAATAATTTCATATTTAATTGATCTTATTAATACCTTAAAGATAGGAAAGAATCTAAATATTATTGGTGCCTCTATGGGAGGCTCAACAGCTTTGAAACTTGCTTCTGAAATTCCTGATTCTATTGATAAAATTATCCTTTTGTCCCCCGCTGGATTGTTTGGAGAACCTAAAAGTATCCCTTTCCCTCTTAATCAAATTGGCGCCTCATTTCTTGGATTGCCTCAGGTGAGAAAAAGTCTTTGTAGGCAAGCATTTGCTTATCCAGATGAATGTGTTGGTGAGATGGAAGAGCAAATTGCTTCAATTCATCTAGGTTGTAAAGGATGGAGGAATTCACTTGCATCATTTGCAAAAAGTGGTGGGTTTGCAGGGACTCAAAAATATATCCAAAACATCCCAATAAAAACATTATGTGGAGAAAATGATCGAATTCTTGGAAAAAAGCAGATTAAAAATATAAGAAGTATCGAAAAATTAAATTTTGTAGGGTTACAAAATTGTGGTCATCTTCCGCATATAGATCTCCCATCATTATCTAGTAAAATTATCCAAGATTATTTTTTGGAATAAAAAAATTTTAATTAATTTAGATACTTTAAAATTATAAAAATATAATATAAAACTGATGGAGTAAAGATGTAACTGTCAATTCTGTCTAGAATCCCTCCATGTCCCGGCAAAAAAGTTCCGGAATCTTTTATTTTTGCATCTCTCTTCATCATAGATTCAATTAAATCTCCAACTAATGCCATAAGAGACATTGAAATTCCATATATTATTCCAAAAAATAATGGATGTTCCCAATTCATTAAAAATGCGAAAAATATTGCTAGTAAGGTTGAACAGGATATCCCTCCAATTAAACCTTCTATAGTTTTGCTCGGAGATATTGGAGATAGAGATGTTTTACCAAATGACTTCCCAATGAAATAAGAGCCAATATCACTAGCGACAATTAAAAAACAAGAAGTCAAAGTTAAATGAAGACCTGTAGTATTTGATAAGTTCTCAAAGGACATAAAACCCTGATTTGAACTTATTATCACTGAATCTAATCCTCTTAACTTAATCCAGTAACTAGGTAAAAAACCTAAATAGAATAATCCAAAAATAGAGGCTGCAATATCTGAAATTGTCCCAGGTTTTGGCTGCAAGAGTAACCAAGTACATATCCCAACTGAACATATTGGCAAAATTGAATTTGAAATTTCTCCTTCAAGCAAACCAATAGTCTCAAGATAAGAAGAAATTATAATAATTAAGGATGAAAATAATGTGGTTTTTGTAGCTGGTCTTATTCCTTTAAATTCTGCCATTCTAAAAAATTCTAATAATGCTAGATATGTAAGCAAAGCAGTTGCCAATGTAAAAAACCATCCGCCCAACAAAACAACAATTAAACCAAAAATTCCTATAAGTAATCCGCTTCTTAATCTCATATAAAATTGCTATGTTTCTAGAACTCTTATATTAAAATTTACCAGATCTTTGTTACATAAACTTTGATTATTTATCCAATTAAACCTATCTAAATCAATTTTTTCGCCAGGAATTAGTAGAGGTATCCCAGGCGGATAAGGGCAAATAATATCTCCAGATATTTTATTTAACGATTGTGAGAAAGAAATACTCCTAGTCTTACTTCTCCAAGCAATTCCAATTTCGATTTCGGGAGTTTGAACTAATTTAAAGGGCGATTTGAGTACTTCTAAACTTTTTGAATTTTTGGAATTTAATAGTAATTTTTTCCATAACTTTTCAAATAAATTGAGAAAATCTTTTTGATTTCCAAATCCTAAGCAAAAAGTGAGAGTCATCATTTCTGGCAATTCGGCAATGAGGCCATTTCTGTAAAAAAAACTATCAGCAGTAAAACCATCAATTCCAGCCTTTGAGGTATTTACTACAATTTTTAAGGGATCTTGAGTTTCTATGAGAGGAATATTTTTTTGAATTAATTTTTTATAAATACTTTTTGCTTCTAAAATTCTTTTTTTATATTTTGAAAGACTTTTTTTGTTAAGCCAGTCCCTAATAGACTCTTCACAAGAAGAAAGTAATAAGGAACTTGGACTAGTAGTTTGCAGCAAATTAATACTTTTGATTAAATTACCTTCATTTATTAGATTCCCTTTGTACCAAAGTACTGCCGTTTGAGTTAATCCATTAAGCGACTTATGCAATGAATTAACTACTAAATCAGCGTTTGTTGATAAGGCAGGTTTTGGTAAATTTAGGTTTTCACAAAAAAGGAAATATGAGCCATGGGCTTCATCAACTAAAACAGGTAAATTTTTATGATGACAACAATCTATTAAAGGCTCTAAATCTCCCGCATAACCATGATAAGAGGGATTTACAAGAATAACCCCTGAAATTTTATGCTTATCAAAATTTAATTTTTTAAATACGTTTTCAAACCAAATTTTTGTAATTGGTTTGTAATGCCCCGTTACGGTTGAAAATTCTAGGTCAAAAAATATTGGATTTATATTCTGCATTGCACAGATTTTTATAACACTTATATGAACATTTCTAGGCATCAGGATATTTTCACCTGGATTTGCCATTGCAATTATTGCTGATTGTATTAATCCTGAAGCTCCATTAACTCCAAAAAAACATCCTTTAGCCCCAAATTTGTCGGAGAATTCTCTTTGAGATTTAGCAATTAATCCGCTTTTGGATAGTGGGGAACCTATTTCTGGTAGTTCAGGCAAATCCCAATACCCAGCTGGATATTTTAATAACTTTACTAATTTCTTTGGTAAAGCTGACCCTCTGTTATGAGCGGGAAAGAATAAGGACTTTAAAAACTTTTTAGTTAGAAAAGATGAAATGCTCATAAAGTATTATTGACATATATAGAATGGATAACGTGATAATCTTTTTTGATATTTTTTATTCTTAATGGAAAGATCTTATTTGAAATATTCAGCAAAAGATGACTTCCTTTGGTTGATTTTGAGACCATGGATTTTTATCCCAAGAGTTTTATATATCCTTTTAACTTTTATTTTTCTTTTTTTAAGAATACTTTTTCAAGGTAACAGTAAAAATAAAAATGTACAGAAAAATTTCTCGAAATATCTTTTTGATGTAATAACTGATTTAGGACCTTGTTTTATCAAATTAGGCCAAGCACTCTCAACTAGACCAGATCTTGTTAGACAAGATTGGCTTACAGAACTTACAAAATTACAAGATAATCTCCCAGCATTTGATCAAAAAATTGCTTTAAAAATAATTGAAGAGGAACTTGGATCCCCTGCTAATGAATTATTTGAAGAGTTTCCAGATAGTCCTATTGCTTCAGCAAGCTTAGGTCAAGTTTATAAAGCAAAAATAAATAATTCTTATCTAGCTGTGAAAGTACAGAGGCCAAATTTATACTTTCTCATAAGGAGGGATATTGTAATCTTAAGATTTTTAGGAACTTTTTTATCCCCACTCCTGCCATTAAATATCGGTGTTGGAATTGGAGAAATAATAGATGAATTCGGTAAGGCACTTTTTGATGAAATTGACTATCAAAAAGAGGCCGAAAATGCTTTGAAGTTTGCAAATTTATTCAAAGAAAACCCAAATATTTTTATTCCTAAATTAGAAAAAAAGTTTTCATCCAAAAGGGTAATTACAACTTCTTGGATTGATGGAGTTAAGTTAAGAGATCGAGCTTTGCTAGAGGAAAATAACTTAATACCTGCTTCGTTTATAAAAACATGTGTCATCAGTGGACTCCAGCAATTATTTGAATTTGGATATTTTCATGCAGACCCACATCCAGGAAATATGTTTGCTCTCAAAGGAGGAAATGCAGATTGTGGCAATTTAGCTTATGTTGATTTCGGAATGATGGATACTATTACAAATTCAGATAGACTTACTCTTATTAAGGCAATTGTTCACATAATAAACGAAGAATATTATCTTCTTGCAGAAGATTTCCAGAAATTAGGTTTTTTAACCAAAGAACAAGATCTTCAAAAACTTGTTGAACCATTAAAAGAAGTTCTAGGAGGATCTTTTGGAGCTGAGGTTGGTAATTTTAACCTTAAAAATGTAACTGATAAATTCTCAAAACTAATGTATTCCTATCCTTTCAGAGTTCCCAGTAGGTTTGCCTTAATAATAAGGGCCGTTGTTAGTCAAGAAGGTTTAGCACTAAGGTTAGATCCTGAATTTAAAATTTTAAAAATAGCTTATCCATATATTGCTAAAAAACTACTGACTGATAATTCTGAAGAGATTTTAGAAATCCTTTTAGAAGTCGTTTTTGATAAAAAAGGTCATATTCAAATAGAAAAAGTTGAAAGTTTGTTAAATATTTTATTTAAAGATTCAGAAAATATTAATTCAGATCTAATACCAGTTGCAAACGCGGGATTGAAATTATTTGTTAGTAAAAAAGGATCCGAAGTAAGGAAGAATCTTCTTTTAAGTCTCATAAAAGATGAAAAATTAGAATTTACTGATGCGAAAAAACTCTTAGCTTTAATTAGAGATACTTTTAGCCCTCTGAATATTGCAAAAAGTGCGGTGCAAAATATTATTTCTACAGTTTAATTTTAATATTTATTTCTAATAAACTTACCTATTATTTCAATTTTATTAGTATCGTTTAAAAATGAGAAGCAAGGATTATTTAGCATTGGAAGATTAAATGAATATTTTGAAAAATCTCTTTCTATTTAACAAAAAATCTGAAAAAAATAAAGAATTTACTCCTAGATTGGTTGACCAATATTTAGAAATTGCAAAGTTAGTAAAAGAAGCAAGAATTCAACAAAACCTTACAATTCAAGAATTGTCAAAAATTTCAAAAATTCCTGAACGAATAATAAACTCTATTGAAAATAATAATAAAATTATTAGGCCAGAATATCCCTTTATAAGATCTGTATTAATTAAATTAGAGGAATGCTTGTTATTAAAAAAAAATACATTATTAAATTTAGCAGTTAAAGAAAGAAAAAAATCAAAGGAAAAGGGAAAGGATTTTCTTTTTAGGAAGTTCGATCTTATCAATACATGGCAAGGAAGTCTTTTATATTTTTTTATATTAGTTTTAACAATATTTATATTGAAGAGATATTTTATTTTAAATGTAAATGTTATTGAGATTCAAAATATTGAAAATAAAATCATTAATAAATAATTGATAAATAATTGATAAATAATTGATTATAAAGTCTACTTTCGAGTTCTACCAAAATTATTTCCTAGCTCGCTAAAGATTTTTATATTAACTTCTATTTCTTCTAAAGATCGATTTAATTTCCATTTCCAGTTATTTTTTGTTGTGCCAGGTGTGTTTAATCTACTTGAATCATCTAGAGATAATAGATCTTGTATTGGAGCGATAAAGAGATTAGCATTTGTTTCCATGCCAATTTCTATTAAATCCCAAGAAGGATTTCCTGAAAATTTATACTCATCTTTTATTCTTTTTTTGGATTCATAATCTAGATATTCCCACCAAGAAACAGAAGTAGAGTTATCGTGTGTACCTGTATAAACAACCCAATTTCGTCCTTCAATATTCTTAGGTAAATAAGGATTATCTTCATTGCCATCAAAAGCGAATTGTAATATTTTCATGCCAGGCAGTTCAAATTTTTTCCTTAATTTCTCAACATCTGGTGTTATTACTCCAAGGTCCTCCGCAATAATGGGTAGATAGTCGGCCCCTAGATCATTTTTTACCTTATTTAAAAGTGTTCTCCCTGGAGAATTTATCCATTTTCCAATAATTGCTGTTTTAGAACGTCCATTAACTCTCCAGTAACCTGCTAAACCCCTGAAATGATCAAATCTCAATATGTCCACAAGTTCAAATTGCCTTTGAAATCTTTTTCTCCACCAATCAAAATTAGACCTCTTATGTTTTGACCAAAAGTAGGTTGGGGTACCCCATAATTGTCCTGTTGATGAAAAATAATCAGGTGGGACACCACTTTGAAAGATTAAATCTCCATTTCTAAAAATTGAAAATAATGATTTATTACTCCATACGTCGGCGCTGTCCCTAGAGACATAAAAAGGCAAATCTCCTATTAGCTTAATATTTTTTGATTTTGCATAGTTTTTAATAGCGCGCCATTGCTCGTCAAGAAGCCACTGTATTAATTTTTTAATAAGAATCTCTTCACTTTTTTTCTTAATCCAAGATTTTATGAACTTGTTATTTTTTATTTTAAATTTTTGAGGCCATTCCCACCAAGGCAACATATTAAATTCCTCTCTGATAACAACAAATGTTGCATAATCTTCAACCCAAGAATTACTCCTGATCCATTTATTAAAATTAATTTTTCTTTCTTCAGATTGTGAACTCCAACCTTCTAAAAGGAGGCGACCTAATTTCGTTGTTAAATCATTCGCAATATCAAAATCAAAATGATCATTATTCTGATTTGTTGGAACTAGATTTTCTTTATTTGAAATGAGGATAAAACCTTTCTCAATTAAATCATCTATATCCAAAAACCATGGGTTTAGTGCAAAACTAGATGGTGAACTATATGGAGAACCTGTTGAGTCAGTAGGAGTAAGAGGTAAAAATTGCCAGTACTCAATTCCATGCTTATGTAGTTTTTTTATCCATTCTTTAGCTCCTCTACCAAAAGTTCCACATACCCTTCCTCCTGGAATAGAAGATGGATGCATAAGTATGCCTAATGATTTTTTTGCAAGAATTGACTCTATAGGCATGTTTTAATTATATTTTGATTCTTTACAATTAAAAGTGTTTTTAATTCTCTAAATAAACAATATACAAATTTTTTTTAATTGACAAATATTATTCCTAGTTTTTAAGACTTAAATAAATATAAATACTGATTTTTATTCAACAATTTTTTGGATGAATTGATGAGACTTTTGAAAACATGTAGTTATTATCTTTTGCGAAATTCACATAAACGACTACGATAAAGATATAGTTTTATGGTGCAAATTTCGTGACAAGTTTTATCACGGCAATGCAAAGTAAAGAATCGAACTTTAATCTAACTAATAGTAGATTAAGGTTAGTAAGTGGGACAACAAATCCTAAATTAGCTGAAGAAATTGCATCATACTTAGGTATTGAAAATGTACCTTTAATATCTAAAAGATTTGCAGATGGAGAACTTTATGTCCAGATTCAGCAATCTATTAGAGGTTGTGATGTCTTTCTGATACAACCTACATGCGCTCCTGTAAACGATAGTTTAATGGAGCTTATGATAATGGTGGACGCATGCAAGAGAGCGTCTGCAAGGCAAATAACTGCTGTAATCCCCTATTTTGGATATTCAAGGGCAGATAGAAAGACCTCAGGAAGAGAGTCTATAACTGCAAAACTAACTGCTAATTTACTAGAAAAATCAGGAGTCGATAGAGTTCTTGCTATGGACTTACACTCGGCTCAAATACAAGGCTATTTTGATATCCCATGCGATCATATTTACGGTTCACCTGTATTAATTGATTACCTGGAAACTTTAGATTTAGAAGAAATAGTTGTAGTCTCTCCTGATGTAGGCGGAGTGGCGAGAGCAAGAGCATTCGCAAAATTAATGAAGGATGCTCCGTTGGCTATCATTGATAAAAGGAGATCTGCACATAATATCGCTGAAAGTCTTACAGTTATTGGTGAAGTCAAAGGTAAAACGGCTATTCTTATAGACGACATGATAGATACGGGAGGCACAATTTGTTCCGGAGCTAATTTACTAAAAAAAGAAGGAGCTAATAGAGTATATGCATGTGCTTCACATGCTGTATTCTCTCCTCCCTCTTATGAAAGGTTAAGTACTAAGAATCTTTTCGAACAAGTCATTGTGACTAACAGCATACCGGTTATCGTAAAAGATAATTTCCCTCAATTAAAAGTTCTTTCTGTTGCAAATATGCTAGGTGAAGCTATATGGAGAATTCACGAAGAAAGTTCAGTTAGTTCAATGTTTAGATAATCTAGAAAATTATTTTTTGTTTCCCTTTATTAGTTCTTTTAACCTTTTTTCATAATCTTTTTTTATCTTATCTGGAATACTTTCAGGACAAATATTAAGTGCACTTCCAACAATCTGAAATGTGCCTGCGTTATATAATTTATTTTCGTCTAGTTTTTCATTACCTAATTCTTTAATAACCCCCCCATGCTTGCCGACAATAACGTTCGCAAAAGTAGCACTAGCAACGCCAAGACCTTTTTTAAAATCTACTTCAGCCTTTGAGGCTATACAAAGATAAGAAGCACCCATTTGTCTATATAGGAATAGATCTTTTTCAGAAGCAGCAGTTAGTTTTGTTTCGGCTTTAATTTGTTTATTTATTGCATTAATCTCAATAATTGGAAAAAGTAAAGAAAGGCTAATACCAACCCATTTGAGAATTATTTTTGAATAAAAATTAATACCCATTAATTAACAATATTTAATACAAGATAACATTTTGAATTTTGATTTTTATTAAAAAAAATTCTTACTTAATAATTTTTATTTCGTGATGATTCTCTACTATTTTTAGTTTGTTGTTGTTCCAAGAATATATAACCCTAAATCTATAATTATCCAAATCTACAAGTCTTGTATGTTCAAGTATGTACCAATCTTTGTAAGAAGATTCAAAAATCATTTCGTGTTCGTCAACTTGCTTAATATTTGAAACCCCTTCATCATTACTTAAATAAAAATTTTCCCTAAATAGTTGATGACCTTTTAGGAATGCTCGCATTTCGCCTTGTTCTTTGTACTGGGGGTTTTCGTCAAAGAAATTATATTTTTTTTCAGGGTACCAAGTGAATTTATAATGTGACTCCCATTCGCTTTTACTCTCAAGAGCTTGTATGTTTATATTCATAGTTAAATTATAATTTTTTTGTGGTTCATCAAGAAAATAAGTCCTA
Organism: uncultured Prochlorococcus sp.; assembly: GCA_902594875.1. Classification (GTDB taxonomy): domain Bacteria; phylum Cyanobacteriota; class Cyanobacteriia; order PCC-6307; family Cyanobiaceae; genus Prochlorococcus_A. The sequence goes on along the minus strand of CACJNU010000012.1, from coordinate 3,376 downwards.
TTAGATTGCCACAAACCAATATTTCTCGAAAACCATCTTTTTAAATTGTTATTTAAACTAATATCTGGAGGATTAGCTCCAAAATTTGGTTTTTTCTGTTGATTAATAACAACCATATATAAATAAGTCCTATTTATTTAATAGCTTATTTGTGAAATAAAAATAAATATCTTAAGGTGTTTATAAGAATTAACAGCTTTTCAACACTTCTGGGGAAATCATTTGAATGATAAAAAAGAGCTAAAATTAATACTTGTAGCAGCTAGAAATCAACTCTCTAGTAATGATATTAAGTCTCTGATAGCTTATTTAGAGTCAGATGATTGTGAATTTGAGATATCTCTTCAGATTTCTGAGCCCACAGAGCAGCCAGAATTACTTGAATTACATAGATTAGTTGCTATTCCTGCTCTTATTAAGGTTTCGCCAGCTCCAAAGCAAATATTTGCTGGGAGTAATATATTTTCTCAGTTGCAAAAGTGGTTACCAAGATGGACTCAGGAAGGCTTAACAAAAAATCTAGGGATTAATTTGCAACCATCCAAAATTGATTCAATAAGAACTCAAAAAGAATTTCTTCTTGAAGACGAACTTCTTGTTTTAAGACAAGAAAATGAGACTTTAACAAAGAGAATAGAGTCTCAGGAAAGATTATTAAGAATGGTCGCACATGAATTAAGAACTCCCCTAACTGCTGCTACTTTGGCGGTCCAAAGTCAAAAACTTGGACAAATAGATATTACAAAATTGCAAGAGGTAATTAAAAGAAGATTAGAAGAGATTGAACTCTTATCTCAGGATCTTTTGGAGGTTGGAACAACAAAATGGGAAGCTTTATTTAATCCTCAAAAAATTGAACTAGGTAATATTAGTGCTGAAGTAATACTCGAATTAGAAAAGTTCTGGAGATTAAGAAATATTGAAATTGATACGGACATCCCATCCGATCTACCAAGTGTATTCGCGGATCAAAGAAGAATGAGGCAAGTATTTTTAAATTTAATTGAAAATGCTATTAAATTTTCTAAAGACTCTGGATCCATAAAAATTACTATGATTCACAAGACAAATCAGTGGGTAGAAATAACAATTTGTGACAAAGGTGCAGGTATTCCTGTGAGCGAACAGAAAAGGATTTTTCTTGATAGAGTCAGGCTTCCTCAGACATCTGAAGGAACTTCAGGATTTGGGATAGGGCTATCTGTGTGTAGAAGAATAGTACAGGTCCATGGGGGAAGAATATGGGTTGTATCTGAAGTTGGCGTCGGTTCTTGCTTTCATTTCACTGTTCCTGTGTGGCAAGGACAAAATAAAGATCAACAATACTTGACGAAAGGCTAGCTTTACTCTTAATTTTTAATAAGCTGTATATGCTAATTTCCTGGCCCCATCGTCTAGAGGCCTAGGACACCTCCCTTTCACGGAGGCGACAGGGGTTCGAATCCCCTTGGGGCTATTTTAAAAAACTTAAACTAAATTTATTAGGGTTTTTGCTTGTCTATCTACGGCAATTAAATTTTCTGATAAATCTTTTTTTAGTCTTTTCTCTATCATACCGATTGGCATCCACTGACATCCTTGAACAGTCAGATCGTAAATTAATGAATTTTTGGAAGTATTTTTAATATTTTGAATTTTCCAACTACCTTCAAACTTTCTGAAATCACCTTTAATCAAATTGAACCTTAAAAGGCCAAGCTCCCTATCTTCGAATAAATCAATAGTTACCTCAGCAGAAAATTTCATACCTAGAAAATCCTGAGCACCCACTTGTTTAAGGTGCACATTATTATTCTTTTGGTATATTTTCTTGCTTGAAAGTAAATTTGGAATGTAAAGATTTAGTCGATCATAGTCTGTTAGAACATCCCATAATGAATCTAGACTCGCAGAGGTTGTAAGTTGTGCTGCAAGTCTTCTTGTTCCGCCAGAAAGCTTTTCCATCGTTTGCTCAATTGTCCTGTAATCATTGCTTTTAGAATGCTCTATTGATTCTTGAGGATTATTCATAAATGAATTTTTTAAATTAGATAAAAAATTATTTCTGTGTAACTATACTGATAAAAACAAAAAATACTGAAAAATTAAAATAATTTCTTTTATTTATCCCGATCTCAAAACGTAACCATTTTTGTAAAATCACTACAAATTAAACTACAAATTGATAATCTTTTATAAAAGAAATCTAAAAAATGTATTCACAAGCAAAAGTAATCGCAGGCGGATTAGCTCATATACCAGTAGTAATAGCGGTTTTTTATTTTATACTCACAACTTTTAATAAAAGAGCTTTAAAATTTGTTGAAGAAGTAAAAACAAAAAAACCTGAGGCAAAAGCTGTGGAGCCAAAAAAAGCAGCAGTTTCAAAAATAGAAGCTCCAAAAACAGAAGCTCCAAAAACAGAAGCTCCAAAAGTAGTGAAGAAAAAACATGCAGATGTTCCAGTCAATATTTACCGCCCTAAAACACCATATGAGGGAACAGTCATTGAAAATTATAGTCTTCTTAAAGAAGGAGCAATTGGTAGAGTTAATCACATAACTTTTGACCTTAAAGATAGTGATCCATTTTTAAATTATGTAGAAGGTCAAAGTATTGGAATAATGCCAGCAGGAGAGGATTCTAATGGAAAACCTCACAAATTAAGACTGTACTCAATTGCTAGTACCAGACATGGAGATGACTTCAATGGAAATACAGTTTCCCTTTGTGTAAGACAACTTCAGTATGAGAAAGATGGCGAAACTATTAATGGTGTTTGTTCTACTTACTTATGCGATATTAAACCTGGAGACAAAGTAAAAATAACAGGCCCTGTAGGTAAAGAAATGCTTCTCCCTGACGAAGAGGACGCAAACATTGTTATGTTGGCCACTGGAACTGGAATAGCGCCAATGAGGGCTTATTTAAGAAGAATGTTTGAACCAACTGAAAAGGAAAAAAATAAATGGAATTTTAAAGGTAAAGCTTGGTTATTTATGGGTGCTCCAAAATCTGCTAATTTGTTATACGAAGAAGATCTTCAAAGATACCTTACTGATAATCCAGATAATTTTAAATATACAAAAGCTATTAGTCGTGAGCAGCAAAATACAAAAGGTGGAAGGATGTACATTCAAGACAGAGTTCTAGAGTCAGCCAACGAACTTTTCAATATGATTGAAGATGAAAAGACGCATATATATCTTTGTGGACTAAAAGGTATGGAGCCTGGAATAGATGAAGCGATGACTAAGGCCGCAGAAGAAAAAGGTTTGAATTGGTCAGAATTAAGACCTCAACTAAAAAAAGCAGGAAGATGGCACGTAGAAACCTACTAATTCTTTAATTCTTAGATTTCAGTTGTATGTATTAAATACTTTTTGGTTTAGACACA
>CACJNU010000011.1 GCA_902594875.1 uncultured Prochlorococcus sp. | reverse complement strand
CATCACCAATCAATAAAAAATGGTATCAACTCCATCAACTTCTTCACAAACAAAAGGCGTAGTTCGTCAGGTAATTGGTCCAGTTCTAGATGTAGAATTTCCAGCCGGGAAATTGCCCAAAATATTAAATGCTTTAAGAATTGAAGCTAAAAATCCAGCTGGACAAGACATAGCGCTCACTGCAGAAGTCCAACAGCTCCTAGGTGATCATAGAGTTAGAGCAGTAGCAATGAGTGGCACAGACGGCCTTGTAAGAGGCATGGAGGCAGTCGACACAGGAGCACCAATATCTGTTCCTGTAGGAGAAGCAACTTTAGGAAGAATATTTAATGTTTTAGGAGAACCAGTAGATGAGCAAGGTCCAGTAAATACTAAAGATACTGCTCCAATTCATAGAGCTGCGCCAAAGTTAACTGACCTAGAAACTAAACCAAAAGTTTTTGAAACTGGTATTAAAGTTATTGACCTTTTGGCTCCTTACAGACAAGGAGGAAAAGTTGGATTATTCGGAGGTGCTGGTGTTGGGAAGACAGTTCTTATTCAAGAATTAATCAATAATATCGCAAAGGAGCATGGTGGGGTTTCCGTTTTTGGCGGTGTAGGAGAAAGGACTAGAGAAGGGAACGATTTATATGAAGAATTTAAAGAATCTGGAGTTATTAATGCAGATGATCTAACTCAATCAAAGGTTGCCTTGTGTTTTGGACAGATGAATGAGCCACCTGGTGCAAGAATGAGAGTAGGCTTATCAGCACTTACAATGGCTGAACATTTTAGAGATGTAAATAAGCAAGACGTCTTACTATTTGTTGATAACATTTTTAGATTCGTTCAAGCTGGTTCTGAAGTATCTGCATTACTTGGAAGAATGCCTTCAGCTGTTGGATACCAACCCACTCTGGGAACTGATGTTGGTGAATTGCAAGAAAGAATTACATCTACATTAGAAGGGTCAATAACATCTATTCAGGCTGTTTACGTACCTGCTGATGATCTAACAGACCCTGCTCCAGCTACAACTTTTGCCCATTTAGATGCAACTACCGTGCTTGCTAGAGCTCTTGCAGCTAAGGGAATTTATCCAGCAGTTGATCCGTTAGACTCAACGAGCACTATGTTACAACCATCAGTTGTTGGCGATGAGCATTACAAAACAGCCAGAGCTGTCCAATCAACTTTACAAAGATACAAAGAACTTCAAGATATCATCGCTATTCTTGGTTTAGATGAGCTTTCTGAAGAAGATAGATTAACAGTCGACAGGGCCAGAAAAATTGAAAAATTTCTCTCTCAACCTTTCTTCGTAGCAGAAATATTTACAGGAATGTCTGGTAAATATGTAAAATTAGAAGATACCATTGCTGGTTTCAATATGATTTTGTCAGGTGAATTGGATGATTTACCAGAGCAGGCATTTTACCTTGTTGGTAATATTGATGAAGTTAAAGCAAAAGCTGAAAAAATAAAATCAGAAAAATAAATATTTAAATATATATTTAACCTTCAATAATTTTAAATTAATGGCAATTTCTCTAAAAGTTTTAGCTCCTAATAAAAATGTTTATCAAGGCGAAGCTGAAGAAGTAATCCTTCCTAGTACAACTGGTCAAATTGGTGTACTACCAGGTCACATCTCTTTAGTTACTGCTATAGATATTGGCGTTTTAAGGCTAAGAATGAATTCCCAGTGGAAATCAATAGCTCTTATGGGAGGCTTCGCTGAAATTGAATCAGATGAAGTTATAGTTTTAGTAAATAATGCTGAAATTGGTTCTGAAATTAATGTTCAAAATGCTGAGCAAGATCTTAAAGAAGCAAAATTAGCAATTAGCAAATTTCCTGAAAATGAAAAAAATCCAGAGAAGATTAAAGCCTTGAAAGAGGTTTCAAAGGCTGAGGCAAGGATTCAAGCCGCAAAGAACTAACTATTTAAGCTGTTCCACAAAAAGTTACTTCGGGAAACTTTAATTTAGCTTCTTCTAATTTTTTTGTCTTACCTTCTTCTTGCCAATAATTTATCACTTCAGTAGCTTTATTCAATATCTCTACTCTTTCGTTATCTGTAATCCAACCTTTATTCTCAAGTTCACTTTTTAATTTTTCCCAAGCATCATCTCTTGGCCAAAAATAATAAGCAGTAAGAGGGCTTGGGCCTCCACCAACTATTTGATCCACTGCTAAAGCAACATTATCTGGGAACCACAATACTTTTATTATGAACCTTCCTTCATCAGGTTTAGGGGTATAACCGGTAGGTACCCCATCTTCATCGATTGTGGCAGCTGCCAATACAGCAGTGGCACCCATCATTCCTGAATTAGGAGAAGAATTTTTAGAGTCTGGTGTATCACTCTTTTTTTCTTTTGAATTTTGATTTAACTTATCTGATGAGGTCATTCACTTATTTATACATATTAAATAATTTATCAGTTTATGGTCACATTTTGATTGATTTATTCAAAATTTTTTGATTTTAGTAATTGATAACTTACAAACAGGATCTTTATCTATCATGAGATACTTCATAAAAATCATAAATTGTGGCTTCCAATGAATCCCAAAGATCTTTGGGGATATCGTTTTCTTCTGCGAACATGCCTAGCTGACTGACTAAGCCTCTAGCTTGAGAAAGTTTTGAATCATATGAATCGGGCTTATTCATTTTTGAGCTTTAAACTTAATAAAAAATAAATCTATTATCTTGATAAGTCAAATTTCAGAATTCTAAATCAGAAATTTCTTTTAATGCAGCAATACTTAAAACATCTGGGTTTGTATCTCTAACTAAGACATCATCTTCTATTCTTATCCCTATGCCTTTCCATTTCTTGTCTATAGGGGGTTGTCCTTCAGGGACTGGGATTCTATCACTTATATAAATCCCAGGTTCTACCGTAAGAATCATTCCATTCTGTAGTGGCACTTCATAGTCCCCCATTCTGTATGCTCCAACATCATGAACATCTAAGCCGAGCCAATGTCCAGTTTTATGCATATAAAGATGTTTATAAGATTGGTTCTCAATTATCTCCTCTGTACTGCCAGACAATAAACCTATTTCCTTTAATCCTTCTATAAGAATAGTTAAAGCAACATTATGCACAGCACTAGAATTCGATCCCTTTACTGCACTTTTAATTGCATTTTTCTGCGCACTTAATACAATTTCATAGATAACTTTTTGCTCATAAGAAAATTTACCCCCTATTGGAATAGTTCTTGTTATATCTCCGTTATAATAATCTATAAGTGAGCAGCCAGCATCCACCAATAATAAATCTTCCTTCTTTAAGGGTGAGTTATTTGAGGTGTAATGCAAAATACAGGCATTATCTCCTGATGCAACAATTGAGTTATATGCTGGTCCCCTAGCCCCTTTTTCCAAAAAGAATCCCTCAAGAAGACCTTGAATTTGTCTTTCATTTTTCTTTGAGGAGATACATTCTCTAACTAGTTCATGAGCTTCGGCCGAAATTTGTATTGCCTCTCTCATTCTCTTAATCTCAAATTCACTTTTAATTAATCTCATCTCATTTAAATAAATATCTGGAGATTTTATAGAATTTGCACCAGTCCCTGATCTTGAGCGATTTTCAAGTTGTTGTGAAAATATCTCAAGTACTATTTTCTCTATTATTGGATGCTTTCCAATCGAAAAAACAAGCTCATCAGAACCATTTATGTAATTTGGAAGTAAATCTCTTAATTCGTTTATTGAGTGAGCCTTATCAGCCTTAAACTTTTTTTCAGCGCCTTCTATACCCCATCTAAAGCCATGCCAGACTTCGCTAATAACATCTTTAGGAGCGACAAACATAATAAATCTCTCTCCCTTTGGCTTATGTGATAAGAAAAGAGCGATTGCATCTGGCTCATCGAAACCTGTTAAATACCAAAAATTACTATCTTGCCTAAAAGGATATTCACAATCAGCATGATGTTTTACAAGATTAGCCCCAGGAATAATAGCAGCTTTCCCACCTAATTTATTTAGGAATATTTCTCTTCTTTCTTCAAAAACTTTATAGTCAGGTTCAAACATAAATTGTGTATTGGCGTGTTTTAAAAAAAAATGGAAGAATGAATTAGAACAGATTTAATACCTAATCTAATTTAATGGTAATGGAACCAAGTGTTTACGGTTTATTTTTACTTATATTAATTATTTTAATTGGATCAGCATGTTGTTCGGGAGTAGAAGCAGCTTTTTTAGCCGTAAATTCGATTAGAATTTTAGAAATTGCCTCTAGACAAAAGCCAAAAAGTTCTGCAAATCAACTTCTAAAACTTAGAAAACATCTTGGACGTACGCTAACTGTAATTACTATTACTAATAATGGATTTAATATAATTGGTAGTCTTGTTTTAGGAGTATACGGAGCATTGGTAATTGATAGCAGTTTTGGTTTAACCCTTTTTTCAATAGCTTTTTACATACTAGTTGTTTTAGTAGGGGAAGTACTACCAAAAGCTCTTGGCACAAAATTTTCAGTTCAAATAGCACTATTATCTGTTCCTATCTTGCGAATATTAAATACTTTAATGAGGCCATTCTTAATATTAATTGAACAGATTTTTCCGGTTATTACAGCAGAAAACGAAATTTCAACTGATGAAGAAGAAATTAGACAAATGGCAAAAATTGGAAGTCAAAAAGGTTTTATAGAGGCTGATGAGGCAGCAATGATATTTAAGGTTTTTCAATTAAATGATTTAAAAGCAAAGGACTTAATGACCCCTAGGGTATCGGCACCTTGTCTTGATGGGTCTTCAAATCTTGATGAAATTTCAAAGCTTGTAATGTCTGACAGCTCTCCATGGTGGGTTATTTTGGGTGATAAAGTTGACAAAATACAAGGGGTAGTAAAACGTGAAAAAATGTTGGCAGAGTTAATTAATGGTGAAAATAAAAAATTATTATCAGAAATTTGCGAATCTGTGGACTACATTCCCGAAATGATTAAAGCAGATCAATTATTAACTAAATTTGACAACGATCATAAAGGAGTGAAAGTAGTAGTAGATGAATTCGGAGGATTCGTGGGAATTATTGATGCAGAAGCTGTGTTATCTGTATTAGCCGGTTGGTGGAAGAATAAATCATGAAACAATTTAAAATTAAAGAAAATTATTTACTTTTAAAAAAATGGTGGGAGACTATTGATCTTACCAATTATGAAAAAAGTTTTTTTAATAGAGAAATAATTTCTTTTAATCAACAACTTTTAAGACTCAAAGAAAAAAAATTGAGAATTGGCGCATATGGTAAATCAGGTGTAGGAAAATCCTCTGTTTTAAATTCTTTATTAAAAAAAGACATATTTAAGACAGATATTATTAATGGGACCACAAAAGAAATACAATCGGAAAATTGGACTCTTAAAGATCAAACACTCAATAGTTTAGAGTTGCTAGATTCTCCAGGATTTGATTTATGCAATATTAAATTCCCTGATAAAATTTACTCTTACATAAAACATTCAGATCTTATTCTTTTTATAGTTTCGGGAGATTTAAATAGAAATGAGTTAAACGAAATCAGCTCTTTTATAAAAGATGGAAAAAAAATTATATTAATTTTAAACAAAATCGATCTTTTTAATAAAAATGAATTAAAAGAAATAATTGAAAATATAAAGTTTAAGCTTCCAAAAGATTTAAATATTCCAATAATTATTAATCATGAAAACAATCTTAAAAATTACGTAGCAAAATTAATCAATCAATATGGTGAGATACTATTAACACTAAATTCTATTCAATCAGCTGACAAATTGTTCCTGCGATTAAAAGAACAAAGATTGAAAAGAAGGCAGAAATTAGCTCAATCAACTATTGGTAAATTTTCGACTATGAAGGCATCCGCAGTAGCTCTTAATCCTTTTATTTTATTTGATGTTGCTGGTAGTTTTGCACTAGATACTGCATTGATTAACGAATTAAGTAAGATTTACGGCTTAAAGTTGAAAGGTGAATCTATAAGAAAAATATTTAAAAATATATCCATTAATAATTTATGTTTGGGAGTCGCTCAAGTCGGGATCAATACCTCTCTCAACCTTATTAAGAAATTAATTCTTATAACAGCACCTTTTACTAACGGGCTTTCATTATTACCCTATGGACCCATCGCAATTATTCAAGCAGCAATCGCAGTGCACTCAACAAAAATTCTAGGGAAATTGGCAGCAAAAGAGATATTTATAAGAAGCAAAGCTTCTTATATAGAGCCCGCTATTATGATCCAAAATACTAATTTTAATGACCCAGAGATTTTCAAACAAATAAATATTTATTTTTCAAATAGAAATTTAAATAATAATTTTGTTGGCATTCTGCCTTAAAACTTAAATGGGAAAAAGCATTGCATTATTTGGTACAAGTGCAGATCCACCTACCATTGGACATAAAAAAATTCTTGAAGAATTATCCAAAATATATGCTTTTACAATTGGTTATGTTAGTAATAACCCCAACAAAAATCACAAAGAGAATCTCTCAATTCGTAGCCATTTATTAAAAACTCTTATTGAAGATTTAGATAATCCTAGAATTTTATTTAATCAATGTGTTAGTAGCCAATGGGCAGTAGAGTCAATTAAAAAATGTAAAAGAATTTATGAATTAACTAATCTAGATTTTGTTATTGGGAGCGATTTAATTAAAGATATTTTCTACTGGAAAAATTTTGATAAAATTACTGATGAGGTCAGTTTTTTAGTAATTTTAAGAGAGGGATATCCTGTTGAATCAAATACTCTTAAAATGCTAGAAAATTATAAAGTGAAATTTAAGATTTCAACCATAAAAATCCCAAACATTTCAAGTTCTAAGCTAAGGTCAAATTTTAATTATTCTAATTTACCAACTTCATTAATAGATATTGTTAAAAAGAATAATTTATATAAATCCACTAAATTAGTTGAATGAAGTTTTTACTTGCTCAAATTAATCCAGTTGTTGGTGATTTAGAGGGTAATGCAAAAAAAATACTTAGTACTGCTTCGAAAGCTAGCTCAACTTCTGCTGATTTAGTTCTTACTCCAGAATTATCACTATGGGGATATCCAGCAAATGACCTACTTCTAAAAAAAAATTTAATCAAAAATCAATATCAAATTCTTGACAAATTAGCCTTAGATATTAATAAAAAATATGGGAGCTTGAGTATCACAGTGGGGATAGCTGAGATAATAAATGATTCTTTTTTTCCAAATCTTTATAATTCTATTGCATTGCTTGAGCAAGGTGAATGGAAAATAATTGCTCGTAAAATTATTCTTCCCACCTATGAAGTATTTGATGAGAAAAGATACTTTAGATCAGAAGAAAAAGTTTCCGTGTTAACAAGAGAAATTAACAATAAAAGCTGGCGACTTGGCTTTACTATATGTGAGGATTTATGGGTCAACAAAAATATAGAAGGTAGAGGTATACATAAAAAGAATCCTATTTTTGATTTAAAGAAAAAAAAAGTTGATATCTTAGTGAACTTATCGGCCTCCCCATATACCTTCAAAAAGTTAGAGCTAAGATCCAAAGTTTCGAGTTTTGCTGCTCAATATCTTCAAGTACCACTGATATATGTAAATCAGATTGGAGCAAATGATAATTTAATTTTTGATGGAAATAGTTTTATTCTTGATAAGAATGGATCTAAAATTAAGCAATTAAAATCTTTTTCAGAAGACCTCTCCAGTTGGAATATTGCGCAAACAAAGCCTCAAAAAAATAAATTTGAAAATTCTGAGATGTCATCAATTTTTGATGCATTAGTCCTTGGTGTTAGGGATTATGCACAAAAATGCGGCTTTAAAACGGCTTTAATTGGACTAAGTGGTGGAATTGATTCAGCACTAGTTTCAGCAATTGCGACAGCTGCTCTTGGCAGTAATAATATTTATTGCGTCTCAATGCCCTCTAAGTGGAGCTCATCTCATTCAAAGAGTGATGCTAAAGATTTAGCGAGAAGATTAAAAATAAATTTCAATAGTATCCCAATTGAAAATTTGATGAGCTGTTTTGAAGAATCTTTTATAAATACCGTATCTTTCAAGATGGCTGAAATAACAAATCAAAATATTCAATCAAGAATCAGAGGTACGCTTCTGATGGCTTTAGCAAATCAAGAAAAGCATTTATTACTTTCAACGGGAAATAAATCAGAACTAGCTGTAGGATATTGCACACTTTATGGTGATATGAATGGGGGATTATCGGTAATTGGGGATTTATATAAAACTAATGTTTTTAAATTATGTAATTGGCTTGATAGTGAAGATTCAATTAATCATAGAAAATCATATCTGTTAGATACTAATGTGGGTATAATTGGTGAAAATATACGTACGAAAGCTCCAAGTGCCGAATTAGGTCCTAATCAATTAGATACTGATTCTCTCCCACCTTATTCGATTTTAGATGATATTCTTAAAGGAATTATTGAGGAGAAAAAAGATTTACAACAACTAGAAGATGATGGTTATAAAAAAGATTTAATTTTAAAAATTATCTCACTCATAAAAAAAGCTGAATTTAAAAGAAAGCAGGCCCCTCCAATACTAAAACTAAGCAGTCAATCATTAGGAAGTGACTGGAGAGTTCCCATAGCAATATCTTATTAATCACTATAAGAACACTGTTGGATTTTTTTTAAAGGCCGTCTAATTGAATTAAGGTTGATACCTTTTTTGATAGCAATAATTATGCCTGCAGCTTCTAAATAATTATCCACTTCAAAAAGATTGGGATAATCATAAAACTCATTTGTCACTTTTAATGTATTTTGATTTTTTACAGAGATAATATTTAAACCTTTTTCAATCCCTGCTAGTACTGCTTCACCCCCTAATGCACCATTAGGAACGACAATAGATTCAATCTGATCAGGGTGTAGTGATATTGATTCACTTTTAGCAGGCAATTCAATAATGTCAGGTGCATTGCTTAACCCAATCAGTACTGATGGTAAAAAGGTGTATCCTATTTCTTCTGCGGCTGCACGAGGATCTAAATTTTCATTCAGTTCAATTGGATTTAAAGCAGGTGCGTGAGCACAGGGAACTTTTAAAAATTTGCTTATTATATGACTTATAACTGCTTCGACTCCAGCAATAGGATCAACCCCTTTCCCCTCTCGATACGTATTTGTCTCTAAAGAATCTGAATCATCTGGAAATTTTGCCACAATTGCTATTGCCGTAACTCCTTTTTCTATTAAATATTTTCCTGCATCAATTAAAGTATCAGGATTTTCAATTGTGCCACCACTGATTTTTGAAGAATCGGAATCAATAATTATGTTTAATGGTTTTTTTGTAATCACATAAGAATGAACATTAATACCTAAGGTAGAGACACATGCATAAGCAACTTGTAAATGTCTTACTAATATTTCTTTTTCAATGGCTGAATCAAAAATTATCCCAATTTTCTGTTGCTTTACCCTTTTTAAAGCGATTTCTCCTTTAGCAAGTCGGTCTAAACTATAACCCTCAACATAAAAAATATTTTTATCTTTTTCAGATAGAGCACCGCCATTCATAACATTTGGATGAGTAATTAAACATCCACTTGCCGATGCTAATAATTTAGCGGTAGGAAGTGCATCCCCTGCAAAACCTCCCACTTCACAACCAATCCCAGTTGGAACAATGAATATTGTTGGTGAATTTTCCATTATTAAAAATATTTTAATTAATATTTTTTAATTAGCTAAGACAGCTTTAATTCTAAGTTTTTTTGTTCCAAAAGAGTCAATAGAATTTTGAATATCAACAATTGACCATCGAATTAAATCACCTTTTTTTTCTAAATTTGCAATAATAAATGACCTTAAATTTTTTAATTTTATTGTAACCGGCCAATTTAAATAATAATCAACTGAAATTAATTTCATTTTTGATATTTACCAAATTGATCATTGTATAAATCATCTTCGACTCCTTTACCAATAACAATCTTCAAATCTGACTTGGGATACGCTACACACAAAAGTGCAAATCCCTTTTCCCTCAAATCATCATTTAATCCCATAGCATCTTCTTGATCTACGGATCCTTCCAATATCAGGGATGCACAATCTGTACAAACTCCTGAACAACAACTACTTGGTAAATCTATCCCATTCATTTTTGCCGCTGAAATAATATCTTGATCTTCAGAACATAAAAAACTAAAAGTCTTTTGGTCAAATTGAACTCTGATATTGTATTCAGGCATATCCTAAATCTTATTGCTAAACTGCTGAACCTCCTACAACTTCTAATATTTCTTGTGTAATAGCTGCTTGTCTGGCTTTGTTATAGGTTAGATTCAAAGTACTTGCTAATTCTTTAGCATTATCACTTGCATTATTCATAGCGGTCATCCTGCAAGCGAGTTCCGAAGCTGCCGACTCTTGAAGGGCTCTTAGTACCTGATTCTGCAAATATAATGGTAATAACGAATCTAATAGTTGATCAGGACTCTGTTCAAAAACAATATCTGATGGTAACTTCTCTGAATCACTTTTTTCAATATTTGATTTTTCAACAAGTAACTTACTATCCTTTGTAGTCAACCTAAAAATTTCATCGTTTTCCTCAGCAATTCCTTGAGGGTCAAGTGGTAATAGTGTTTGAACGACAGGGGCGCAGCTAACTAGAGTAATGAATTTCGTGTAAATAATTTCCACCCTATCAGAATTTTCTGAAAGAAATTCAGCTAAAATTTCATTTGTAACTCCTTCAGAGTCCTTGACTGTGGGTACCTGTTCTAGTTCTTTGAAAGTACTTTTAATTACATATCTATCCTTTCTATTTTGAAAATATCCAATAGCTTTCTTACCTACCAAAATTAAATTTGGTTTATACCCTTGTTTGACTAATTCTGAATATCTTATTTCTACCTTTTTTATGATATTTGTGTTGTAACCACCGCATAATCCTCTATCCGCAGTTATACAAACTAAAGAAATACTCTTTACTTCTCTCTTGGATAATAGAGGAGAGTCTACAGCCTCAAATTGTACTCTAGATTGAATATTTTCTAAGACTCGAGCAAGTTTATCTGCAAAAGGTCTACTCTTAAGAACTTGATCTTGAGCTCTCCTAACCTTTGCAGCTGCTACAAGTCTCATGGCCTCCGTTATTTTTCTTGTATTTTTAACGGAAACGATGCGATCTCTAATCTCTTTAAGATTTGCCATAGTAACTCCTAAATAAATTTAAACAGTGGCAAGCATTGATGATTTAACTTCATTTATCACCTCTTTTAGTGTCGCTTCTAACCCATCATTTAATTTCTTTTCTTTGAGAATCTCTTCTATAAATTCCGCTTTATTTAACTTTAGATATTCCCTAAGTTCTGTTGCAAATTTAGTAACATCTTCAACAGGAACCTCATCAATAAGACCTTTAACTCCTGCATAAACAACTGCAACTTGTTCTGCAAGGTTTAGCGGAGAGAATTGAGGTTGCTTTAATAACTCTCTTAGTCTTTTGCCTCTTTCAAGTTGTTGCTGAGTTGCTTCATCAAGATCAGATGCAAATTGAGAAAAGGCAGCTAGTTCATCAAACTGTGCGAGTTCTAATTTTAAAGTTCCTGCAATTTTTTTAATTGCTTTTGTCTGAGCTGCTCCCCCAACACGACTAACAGAAATACCAACATTAATAGCCGGTCTTAATCCTGAGTTAAATAAATCTGCACTCAAGAATATTTGCCCATCTGTAATTGAAATAACATTAGTTGGAATATAAGCTGAAACGTCACCTGCCTGAGTTTCAATAATTGGGAGAGCTGTCATAGAACCCCCTCCCATAGCATCAGAAAGTTTTGCAGCTCTTTCTAGTAATCTACTGTGTAAGTAGAACACGTCTCCAGGATAAGCCTCCCTTCCTGGTGGTCTTTTTAAAAGAAGAGACATTTGTCTATAAGCCTGAGCTTGTTTTGTTAAATCATCATAAATAACAAGTGTTGCTTTACCCTGATACATAAAATGTTCAGCAATTGCTGCACCAGTATAAGGTGCTAAGTACTGTAAAGCAGCTGGTTCTGAAGCTCCTGCACTAACTACGACTGTATAATCTAGGGCTCCTCTCTCTCTTAAGACCTCTACGATATTTGCTACTGATGCTGACTTCTGACCAATAGCTACGTAAACACAAACTACGTCTTGACCTTTTTGGTTGATTATTGTGTCAATAGCAATAGCAGATTTTCCAGTTTGTCTATCACCAATAATTAATTCTCTTTGACCTCTTCCAACAGGAATCATTGCATCAATAGATGTGATGCCTGTTTGCATTGGCTCATGAACAGATCTTCTCTTGATTATTCCAGGAGCCATTTCTTCAATCAACCTAGTATCACTTGTTGGAATTTCCCCTTTCCCATCTATTGGTTGTCCAAGAGGATTAACAACTCTCCCCTGCATTGCTTCACCAACTGGAACAGATGCGATTTTACCGGTGGACTTAACGTTACTTCCTTCTTGGACACCAAGTGCCTCTCCCATTAAAACGGCTCCAACATTATCATCTTCAAGATTTAAAGCTATACCTTCGGTCCCATCCTCAAATTCCAACAACTCACCTGCCATGACCTGATCTAAGCCATATATTCTTGCAATGCCATCACCGATTTGCAGAACAGTTCCTACATTGCTAACACTTACAGATTGGTCATAATCAGTTATTTGTTGTTTTAAGATTGAACTGATTTCATCAGGGCGTATAGATACCATGGATTTAAGAATTTAAGGTTGATTTAAAAGTTACTTGGAAAGAGTTAAGCCAAGTTTTCTAATTTGTGAAGCAAGGGAAGCATCAATTACTTTTGATCCTACACTGGCGACGAAGCCACCAATAAGAGATGGGTCGATTTTAGTTACAAGTTCTAATTTTTCTGTTCCAGCAATATTGATGATCTTTTTGGTAATTAAACCTTTCTGTTCATCAGTAAGCTCGACTGCAGAAGTAACAGTTGCCAAAGCAATATTACTATTTTCTCGGTAAATCTCTAAAAACCTATCAAGAATTGAAGTAAGAATTCCTATTCTTTGCCTGTAGGCCAATAATTTTAAGAAATTCAGTAAAGAAGAATTAACCTTATTTGAAAAAATTTCAGTGATGATTTTCTTCTTAGCATCTGTTTCCAAAATGGGAGAGGATAGTGCCTTCTCCAATTCAGGGGAATCATTTATTAATTCCAAGAGTTGTTTAACCTCAGAAACCATCTCTTCAGTTTGCGAGTTTTCATTCACAACTTGAAGTAATGCCTCTGCGTATGGTGTTGTAACTGAATTTAAAAGTGGCATTAGTTCACCTCAATGTTATTAATTGATTGAGTTACCAAATTTTCTTGTGTTGTTTTATCAAGTCGATTTGGGAGAGAATCTAAAGCTTTCTTTATTGCCAGTTCAACAGCTTCTTTTCGAAGTTGAGAAATTGCTCTGGATGCTTCAGAGCTCTCATCAGAGATTGCACTTTGTTTAATTCGTGCCATCTCCTCTATCGCTTTTTTCTCACTTTCCATTCTGATTGATTCAGATCTTTTAAGGGAATCTGCTTTTATTTGAGAAGCTTTTTCTTCTGCTGAAGATAAATCTTTCTTCGCCTTTTCTAAAGCTTGAGTTGCATTTAGGAGTCGATCTTCAGCATCTTTTAATTCAAGAAGTATTCCTTCTCTCCTTTTTTGAAGCATTTTACCTAGGAAACCAGGCAAAAATTTATAAAGGCCGAAAACTACTACAGCCCAATTAAGGATATTAGTTTCGAATAAATTGAAGTTCAATCCAAAACCTTCTGTAGCTAAAAGAGTTAAATTCATTTTTCTAGAATCAATCTATTAACAATAAGTTCGCTTAGATCATCAGCCTGTTTAGAAAGTTGATCACGAGCAGCAGATGTCTGACTTTCTATTTCTAGTCTTGCTTTTTCTTTTGAAGCATTTGCTTCATTGTTAGCAAGTTCTAGTGCTTCTTTATAGAGTTTTTCAGACTCACCCTCAGCTTCGCTTACAATTCTTTGAGCTTCTGTACGAGCACTTTGAAGCTGAGTTAATAAATCAGCTTCTAATTTTTTAACCTCAGAAAGTTTATTTTTGGCCTCAATAATATTATTACTTACAAACTTTTCTCTTTTTTCTACAACATTGCCTACAGGCTTAAAAAAGAGAGAATTTAAGATGTAAGTAAGAGCAACTACTTGTATCGCCATTAGTGGCAAAGTGGCATTTATATCAAATAATCCACCTTCTGTAGCACCAAAAAAATTAAAGGCCAACATATGATTCAGTTGAAATTAAAAAATTAAATTTAAATATTGCTAATAAGGATTAGAAGCAATATTAACTTTTAGGAAAAAGGATTCGCAAAAAGTAGTACCAAAGCCACAACTAATCCGTAAATTGTTAATGACTCCATGAAAGCGAAAGATAAAAGAAGAGTTCCTCTGATTTTACCTTCAGCTTCTGGTTGACGGGCAATACCCTCAACAGCACCCTGAGCTGCGTTACCTTGTCCAAGACCTGGGCCAATAGCACCTAGACCAACTGCTAAACCAGCAGCTACAACTGATGCAGCGGAAGTAATCGAATCCATAATTTTGAAATAAAGAGCTTAATGCTTGTAATAATCTTTGTTGTCATACACGCTTGGACATTCTTTTTTTAAGAATGGGTCTGATATTTTCAGACCTACGCGATTAGATATTTTGCCAGATTACAGACCCTTTGTAAAAGCGTCTGAATGTATTGGAAGACAGCTAATGATGTTCTTCAACAGCTTCTCCAATGTAGTAGGCCGCTAAAGTTGCGAAAATCAATGCCTGAATTGCACTCGTAAATAATCCTAAAAACATAACAGGTATTGGGAGAATTAGCGGAACTAAAAAGACTAGAACACCAACAACCAGTTCATCAGCCAAAATATTTCCAAATAGCCTGAAAGAAAGTGATAAAGGTTTCGTAAAGTCCTCTAGAATTTTGAAAGGAAGCATAATAGGAGTTGGATGAACATAATATTCGAAGTATCTCCAACCTTTATTGCTTAAACCTGCATAGAAATAAGAAAGTGAAACCAATAAAGCCAAGGCTATAGTTGTATTGATATCTGCAGTAGGTGCTCCTAATTCTCCACTTGGTAACTTAATCAATCTCCAAGGAATTAAAGCTCCTCCCCAATTACTAACAAAGACGAATAAAAATAAAGTACCTATAAATGGCATCCAATCTCTATATACTTTTTCACCTATTTGAGTCCTAGCAAGGTCTCTTATGTAATCCCAGAGGAACTCAAGCAAGTTTTGAAGGCCTTTAGGATCATTTTCCATTTTTTTAGTTCCTAAAGAAATAAAAACTAATAACGCTCCTAATAAAATCCAAGATGTTAAAAATACCTGCCCATGCAGTCTGATGTTTCCAATTTGCCAATAAAGATGTTGACCAACTTCTAATGCTGCAAAATTTGTTAGCAAGGAATTAAAAAACATTTGTTTTGAATAAAAATTTACTTAGGAACGTGAAAAATAAAGAATGAGTGAAGGCTTATAAATGAAAAAACCTATCATCGCAGGAAAAATATCCAAAGATCCTAGCTTGCTCGCAAAAATAAAGAGGCAAACTGGAACTAATAGTTGCAATTTTGATACACCTGAGGATTCTTTACCAAGTTTCCCTATACTTTTGGCGAGCAAACGTAGGTAAAAAATGCCGGCAATTGCACCTATAAAAATACTAAAACCAAAAGTAAATCCAAGAAAAATTCCAGTTATTGAAGCTAATAAAATAGATAAAATAAAAGTAATTCCAAAAATTGTTAGTTGCAATTTTGTGTATTCATCATTTTGAGAAAGCAAATTATCTATTTGATTGGCAATGCCAGATTTACTTTCTTTGATGATCGAATTATTCAGGGATTGAGGAGATTGAACATTCTTATTGGAAGGATGCTCAAGTTTTTTTCTATTTGAGTCCACTGCTGTGAACATAGTTTAAAAACCCCTCTGAATGGTTTGAAGTAAGTATATAAACTCACGGAATCTATCACGGAGAGGTGCCTTTTAGCTAGTTTTTTTTTATAAAAAATTAATTCTTAAGATTTAGGATGAATACGTAGACCATTTTTTACTTTATTCTTAAAAAAATAAAGTTTATGAAAATTCATCTTTTTAATTGCTTTAACACTTTAAAACGTTAATAAAAGACTTGGCAAAATCTCAATTAAACGTCTCAATAGAACATATACAATTAATAAAATTGGAGATAAGTCAAGAAAAAATAAAATATAGAAGAATTTCTAAAAGAAAAAAAAACCATAGTCTTCGTAAAAAAAGTAATCAAAGCAACTTAATAGAATCTATTTTTCCTTTGCCTTGGACAATATGGCCTTATGAGGCAAAAATACTCGTTATCCTTATTGGAATTTGGTCAATGTTAGGATTATGCGTTCTAGGATCGTCAAGTTGGTGGGTGGCTAGTAGAGAAATGGGGAATTGGGCTTATTTCTTAAAAAAACAAATTATTTGGACAATTCCAGGTATTGGTCTGTTTTATTTCGTTCTTAATACGAACATTAGAAATCTATTAAAGTTTTCAAGGATTATTTTTTATATTTTATTTTTTTTGATTTTTCTAACCAATATTACTGGCATTACAGTGAATGGCTCTTCAAGATGGCTAGTACTAGGTAATTTACGTCTGCAACCATCTGAATTAATAAAACCTTTTCTGATTCTTGAAGCTTCTAACCTTTTTGCTCATTGGAATTTGATAAAAAATGATAAAAAATTAATTTCAATTTTGTCCTTTGGTCTATTAATTTTATTAATACTCAAGCAGCCTAATTTAAGTACTGCATCATTAACTGGAATTCTTGTTTGGGTAATGGGTTTATGTGGAGGAGTAAAACTCAGCTCTCTTTGCTCATTCGCTTCATTAGGATTCATCACTGGATGTATTAGTATATTAAATAACGAATATCAAAAACTTAGAGTCACTTCATTTATTAATCCTTGGAAAGATCAACAGGAAAGTGGCTTTCAATTGGTTCAGAGTTTATTAGCTATAGGTTCAGGTGGTCTATTTGGCCAAGGTTTTGGATTATCTATACAAAAATTACAGTACCTACCTTTTATGTACACAGATTTTATTTTTGCCATTTTTGCTGAAGAATTTGGTTTGTTAGGGTGTACTTTATTCCTAGGTTTTCTAGCAGTTTTTTCATATATAACTGTAAGAATTGCTCTAAAGTGCAGGAACAACTATACAAAATTAGTTTCTATTGGATGTGGTGTACTGTTGATAGGCCAATCAATAATGCATATTGCTGTAACAACAGGCTCTATGCCTACTACTGGCTTACCACTACCTTTCATTAGTTATGGTGGGAATTCATTAATCGCATCATTCTTTATTGCAGGGATGTTACTGAGATGTTCATTAGAATCTACAGGCTTCATAGGTATCGTTAGTACACGAAAGACTCTTAATTAGTTAGAATTTATGAGATTTTAATCAAGCTATCGAATCATTTAATTTAGTTATTTCAGAATTATCTCAAAAGGGTAATCTGCTTATGCAGAATGGCCTTAATAACCCTGGACCATTTACTATATTTTTGGTTTTCACCGCAGGACTTTTAACGAGTCTTGGCCCATGCTCATTATCACTACTACCAATCACTATTGCTTATATTGGAGGAACAGAGAAAAATAAATTTAAACTTATTAGTTTTTCAGGAGGAGTAGTTTTTTCACTCGTTGCGCTTGGCGCTGCCAGTGGATTCTTAGGAAGCATATATGGGCAAATACCATCTTTTTACACCTCAGTCGTTGCCTTTATAGCAATAATAATGGGTTTGAATTTACTAGGTTTTCTCAAGTTTCAGTTCCCAAATGGACCTGATATAAAAATAATTGAAGATAAAATACCAAAATTTATAGCACCTTTTGCTACAGGGACTACTTTTGGACTAGCTTCTTCACCTTGTATTACTCCAGTTTTAGCAACTCTTCTAGCTTGGGTATCGCAAGCTAAAAATCCAACAATATCTATTATTTTTTTATTTTTCTTTGGGTTAGGCCAAGTAACCCCATTAATCGTTGCGGGAGCTACTGCAGAAAACTTAAAACAATTTTTAGCGCTCAGAAAATTTAGTCAAATAATTCCTACTTTAAGTGGGATATTTTTAATTTCCCTAGGGTTATTAAATTTATTATCAAATTGGATTTGAATGATTATTTTTAAGAATCTAATATTAAAAATATCAAGTTTAAGATTCGCCATATCACTGATAATTTTCATAGCTATTACAAGCGGTATAGGGACTTTTATACCTCAAGGTAGTAGTAATAAATTTTATATTGATAATTTCGATAGTACTCCCATTTTTGGATTTTTAGATGGAGAAAAAGTCTTAAAACTTCAATTGGATCATGTATATACGAGCTTTTGGTTTTTATTTGCTTTAATTCTTCTTTGCATTTCTCTAGCAGCTTGTAGTTTCAGGAGGCAAATCCCTTCATTAAAAGCTTCATTAAAATGGATTGAATACAACAGCGAAAAAAAATTTAGCAAACTGCAACTAACTACATCTCATCCAATCAAACAAGATGGAGAACATATATCAAAAGTAGATTTATTACTTAAAAAAAGAGGATGGAAAACATACAAATTTAAAAGTCATATTTCTGCAAGAAGGGGTTTAATTGGAAAAATCGGTCCTTTAGTTGTACATATCGGATTAATAGTCTTACTTATAGGTTCAGCATATGGAAGTTTTACAAGTCAAACAAAAGAACAATATTTACTGCCTGGAGAAAGTTTGGATCTTGTTAATGAGAGCACGAACTCAAAAGCAAATGTAAAATTAGTCGATTTTTCTATAGAACGAGAAAGTGATGGTGTACCCAAACAGTTTATTTCAAAATTAAATTTTTCTTCTGAAGATCTAAATCTAAATGAAATAAAAACGACCAAAGTTAATCACCCAATTAGGTTTAAAGGATTAACTATTTATCAAGCAGATTGGGCAATATCTAACGTTGTTTTGGAAATAGATAATATCCTTTATCAATTACAATTAAAGGAAGTTCCCGAAATCGGTAATCAAGTTTGGGGAGTTTTAATTGAATTAGGATCAGAGACTAAGAAAAATTTCCTTTTAACAATAGATAATGAAAATGGTCCACTTAAAATTTCGAATATAGAAAATTTTTCCGGGATTAATCTCTATATCAATGACAATCCTTTAGAAGTTAATTCTTCAAGAGTTTCTCTGAAAAAAATAATTCCCAGTAGTGGTTTAATAATAAAAAATGATCCGTCCATACCATTTATTTACTTTTCTTTTATTTTGATAATTTTTGGAACAATAATAAGTCTTATACCAAATAACCAATTATGGATTCTTGTAAATAAAGAATCACAAAAGTTATCTATTGGAGGCCTTAGCAATAAAAATCTAGTTGGTTTTAAAAAAGAATTTTTTAAATTATCAGAAGAAATAAAAAAATTTTAATTTCTTTTCTGCCCACTAAAAATATCTAACTGCATAGAAACATTCCCTCTGGGGTTAAATGCAGCATTTAAATGTATCCAGTGAGGTGAACCTTCATTCACTAAATCATCCATAATTCTATTCACAACTTCCTCATGTGATATTTTTATATCTCTAAAATTATTAATATAGAGCTTTAAAGACTTCAACTCATAGACTCTCAAATTAGGTTGATAAATAATATTTAGCTTTGCAAAATCTGGATAACCAGAAAAAGGGCACTTACATGTAAATTCAGGTAACTGAATAGAAATTTCATAAATTCTTTTCTTGTTCGGATTATCGAAACAAATTATTTTTGATTCTTCAATAATTCTTTCACCATATAGCGGTCTTTGAGTCGAATCCTCTAATTTAGCTGTATTCATTTTTCGTAGAATTTTTTTACTAAACCTATATAAAAAATATATATTAAAGATAAAAATTCGCAAAAGTATCAACAAATCTAAGTATTACAATTGACTAAGTCAAAAGCTGTTAAATCTTATTTTTGTATCATTCGTAACATTCATAATGTCGGCCAAAAGGTTTATATGTTTTTAGGTCAATAAAAAATTAATGGACATTTGTTTAATAACTGTCGATAACAACTTAAATAAATCCCTTCAACCAAAAAGTGCATTTGGAATGTTATGGCTTCAAACACACTTTGAGAATGATCAGTGGGAAGCTTTGTCAAATAGTACAGTAATAATTTCCGAAGATAATTCCCAACTTTTAATTGAAGACGCCACAAATGCAGGCCTTAATATTGAATGTTTTTCTGATATTTCAATGTTGGATGTTTTTCCAAAAAACAATTAAAATAGGAATGTTCAATCTTTAATCATGAAGAAAATTGAGGCAATCATACGTCCATTTAAGCTGGAGGATGTAAAAATTGCATTAGTAAACTCTGGTATTGTTGGAATGACAGTTAGTGAAGTAAGAGGTTTTGGAAGACAAAAAGGACAGGTTGAAAGATATAGAGGTTCCGAATTTACTGTTGAATTCCTTCAAAAACTTAAAGTAGAAGTTGTTGTAGAAGATGAAAAGGTTAACTCAGTCATAGATGCAATTGCTGAAGCAGCAAAAACTGGAGAGATAGGTGACGGAAAAATATTCATCACATCAATTGATTCTGTTGTAAGAATTAGAACTGGCGACAAAGACGAAGAAGCTCTGTAATTCAAAGAGTTTCTTTTACTAAATTTTGTATATATTCACTATTAATCCTTTTATTTGATTGACTTCCTAGGGTCATCCAAGCTAAATATTCATGATTTCCAGCAGGACCTACTAGAGGAGAAGCTATCAAATTCTTTATATTCCATTGGAAATTCTTAGCAGCATAAATAACAGACTCTATTGCCTCAGTATGGAATCTAGGATTGCGAACAACACCCCCTTTACTGACTTTATCTTTACCCACCTCAAATTGGGGTTTAATCAAAAATATTCCCTCAATACAATCACCTTCTAATAAATTACCAATAGATTTAAAAACTAACTTTAATGAAATAAAAGACAAATCAGCAACCACAAAATTTGGCAACTCATTACTTCTAGATAAAAGATCATTAGGTTTTAAATTTCGAATATTAGTTCGTTCAAAAAGTATGACTTTTGGATTATTTCTAATCTTCCATGCAGTCTGCCCATAACCAACATCTATCCCATAAACTAACTTAGCTCCTTGTTGCAATAAGCAATCAGTAAATCCCCCAGTAGAGATTCCTGCGTCAATACATATTTTATCTTTTACTTTAATTTCAAGTTTATTAAATGCCTCCATTAATTTTTCGCCGCCCCTTGATACAAACATAGGTTCAGAATCAATAAAAAATTCAGATCCAATTAATACTTGTTGTCCAGGTTTATCCCATACTTTTCCATTGATATCTCTAACCTTGCCCGCAAGAATTAAACCTTGGGCTTTTTGACGAGTTTTACATAAACCACTTTTAAGAAGATAAAGGTCTAATCTACTTTTTTTAATCATCTACTAATCAATAAAAAAAGACTGAATAATGAACTTCTACAAGAATAAGATCCAAATTCTTTAATACCTCTAATTTTAAATAAGAACTAAAAAATTACCCATTATTTAAGCGAGGAATAAAGTAATAAATGAAAACATTTAAATATTTAAGTTTTCTTAATTAGCCAGAAAAATGTTACATAAGAAAATAATAGGCAGACAAATATCTTCAATGGCAAGTACATCTTTAAGGTATAGAGCAATAATTCGATTTTGGTTATAAAGTTTAAATTGATTATTAATAAAAATTGTGATCGAGCGTTACACATTACCCGAAATGGGGAAAATCTGGACTGACAGCGCAAAATTCCAGAGTTGGCTTAAGGTTGAAATAGCTGCATGTGAAGCAAATTTTTCCCTAGGAAAAATTCCTGAGAATGACATGAAAGAGATACGTTCAAATGCAAAGTTTGATGAATCTAGAATTACCGAAATTGAGAAAGAAGTTAAACATGATGTCATAGCATTTCTTACAAGCGTTAATGAATTTGTAGGAGATTCTGGAAGATATATACATGTTGGTATGACCAGTAGTGATGTACTTGATACTGGCTTATCTCTTCAGTTAAAAGATTCTTGCAAATTGTTATTAGAAGAAATTGAGAACCTAGAAAATGAAGTCAGACTATTAGCAAGGAAGCATAAAAATACCTTAATGGTTGGCAGATCTCATGCAATTCATGGGGAGCCAATTTCCTTTGGTTTTAAACTTGCTGGATGGTTAGCAGAAATAATAAGGAACAAAAAAAGATTGTTAACACTGAAAGAATCAGTTGCTATTGGACAAATAAGTGGTGCAATGGGAACTTACGCTAATACTAATCCCAAAGTAGAACAAATAACTTGTGATTTACTCGGCTTAAAGCCTGATACTGCAAGTACGCAGGTCATATCGAGAGACAGGCATGCAGAATATGTTCAAACTATTGCACTAGTTGGCGCTTCTCTAGATAGATTCGCCACTGAAATAAGAAATTTACAAAGAACTGATGTTTTAGAAGTTGAGGAGGGCTTTTCAAAAGGGCAAAAAGGAAGTTCTGCCATGCCTCATAAAAGAAATCCTATTCGAAGTGAAAGAGTAAGTGGTTTAGCAAGAATTTTGAGGAGTTACGTCTTAACAGCACTGGAAAATGTTCCACTTTGGCATGAAAGAGATATAAGCCATAGTTCAAATGAACGTATCATGTTACCTGACGTATCAATCTGTTTGCATTTTATGCTAAGGGAAATGAAAGATATAGTGAGCAATTTGGAAGTTTATCCAAAAAATATGCTCAAAAACTTAAATATATATGGTGGTGTAATCTTTAGTCAGAAAGTTTTACTTTTGCTTGTAGAGAAAGGGTTGTCCAGAGAAAAAGCTTATAGATTAGTACAAAAAAATGCGCATCATGCGTGGAATACCGAAAATGGGAATTTCAAACAAAATATAGAGAGAGATAATGAAATAATGGATCTTATTGATCAAAGTGACTTAGAAGAATGTTTCAATCCTTCAATTCATCTCCATAATTTAAGTGTAATATGGGAGAAGTTAGGTATCTAGGATTACTGAAAACCTTATCTAAGTTAAACCAGTGTTTTCAGAGGAATAATGACAAAAAACTTTAGGATTGAAAAAGATAGTATGGGAACAGTAGAGGTTCCCATTGAAGCTTTGTGGGGTGCTCAAACACAAAGATCGATAATAAATTTTTCTATTGGAGAAGAATTAATTCCAATTGAATTAATTTATTCACTGACCCTCATAAAAAAAGCTGCTGCAATCGCGAATTTCAATTTAGGGTTAATAGATAAAAGAAAAAAAGATTTAATTGTAGAGGCATGTACAGAAATACTTGATGGGGTTCATGATTCACAGTTTCCCTTAAAGGTTTGGCAAACAGGAAGTGGCACTCAAACAAATATGAATGTTAATGAGGTAATTTCAAATATTGCAGCCTTAAAAACTAATTCAGAGCTTGGCAGTCATCAACCAATTCATCCGAATGATGATGTAAATAAATCACAATCAACTAATGACACTTTTCCTGCTGCTATTCAAATATCTGTTGTTAATGAAATAATCAAAAATTTAGTTCCAACGATCAGAGAACTTACTAAGGTCCTTGATAAAAAAAGTGAAGAATGGGAAGACCTTATAAAGATAGGAAGAACCCATTTTCAAGATGCAGTTCCCCTTACTTTTGGGCAAGAAATATCAGGATGGTCAGAGCAACTTAAAGATGCTGAGAATGCAATTATTATAAGTCTGAATGAAATGTATTTCTTACCTCTGGGAGGAACTGCGGTTGGTACAGGGATTAATTGTCCAAAAGGATTTTGTGAAGAGTCTATAAAATCAATTTCCGATGATACTAATCTAATGTTCTATAAATCAAAAAATAATTTTTCTATCATGGCCTCGCATGATCGTCTTGCTCAAGTAATGAGTCAGATAAAAATATTAGCAGGTGCATTATTTAAAATTTCAAATGATATAAAAATTCTATCTTCTGGTCCAAGATCAGGAATATATGAACTAATTATTCCTCAAAATGAGCCTGGAAGTTCTATTATGCCGGGTAAAGTGAATCCAACTCAATGCGAAGCCTTATCCATGGTTTGTACTCAGATAATGGGTCTTGAATATGCAGTCTCAATGGCAAATTCTAGCGGCACTTTACAGATGAATGAATATAAGCCTCTTATTGGATTTAATATTCTCACAAGTTTAAAATTACTTAAAAATGTAATAGAAAACTTCCGAATAAAATTAGTTGATGGGATGGAACCTAATCAAAAGAGAATGAAGTTAAATTTAGAAAATTCACTAATGTTGGTTACAGCCATAGTGCCAAAAGTTGGTTATGAAAAAGCCGCTGAAATTGCAAACCTTGCCTTTAAAGAATCATTAAATTTAAAAGAGGCAACAATTAAATTAGGTTATTTAAACGAAGATGAATTTGATGAAGTAATGAATATTAATTCAATGATTTGATTAAAAAAATTTAAGAATTATTGTCAATTCTTTTTGTTGCAGGATTAATATCTTCAGAGACTTTTATAAGATCATTAGATTCAGAGACAGGGAAACGATTAATAGCTTTTAATGCTTGCTTTGCTTTGCTTTTTAATTTATTACTAACACCAATACAGTATTGCACTTGAGAAAGGACATCAATTGATCTTCTAATAATCCTCACTAAATCTCCTTCGTCTAATGAAGTATTAAAAACCAAATCTTTCCATTTTTTTCCTCTTGCCCATTCAGAAATAATTCCAGTCAACTCTGTTTCTAAATAGATAGGAATTTCAATATGAAACTTATTTTGTTGAAAAGAGACTAATTTTCTTAAACCATCTAATTCATTAAAAACATCTATTACCTTTAAAGAGGGCTTGAAATTACACCAAAGATTAGGCCTCCTTACATCAACACATATGGCTTGAATAATTGCAGCTAACTCAGGAGGATCTAAATCGTCTAAATAACCACTAACTAAAACAAGACCTATCCATAATTCATTTTCACTTCTTATTGCACCAACTGTTTTTCCAACTTCTGTCAATTCCAGATCATTTAAACAACCAAAATGATTCAAAATTTGTATCAAATCGGTAAAGGTTCTCCAGTTATGATTTTCTTTATCCTCAAGAAGTTTTTTTCTAATATTTATTTCTTGTTCAACATCAATAATTCTTTTTCTATATTTCTTTAATTTCTTTGAGTCTCCAAATCTGTGTGCAGGATGATCAGTAACTGTTTCTTCTAAATTATTAATTTGTTGCTGTTGTGCCAAAACTTCCTTTGTCAAATCATATTGTGGAGTTTGTAAATCATTTTCTTTAGAAACTTCAAAAATTCTATCCGCATAACACTGCGACATATCATCTCCCCTAAATACCTCTCCAGAAAAATACATCTTTGGCACTTCAAGTCTTGAGACATCAATTGCATCCAAATCATTAAAAATACTTACTATGTATGAGGGTTTTATAAGAATAAATAAATTATCAATTGTCAAACACAATAAACTCTTAATTTTTTGGGATTCATATATTTTCTTACAAATTAATCCTGGAACAATTTTTCTTTTAATTTGGGGAGCTTTGATTGAAATTAAACTTCCATCTTTAATATATGGTAGTGCATTGGTTATCTCTTCTGATAATTTTTCTGCTGATTGTTTTTCTAAAATTTTCAAGAGTCTTCTCTCTTCTTTAAGACGATTCTTTAACTTTTCGTAAGCATCAAAATCTTTCCATGAAATGTTAGATGTAATTTTTTTTAACTCAATTAAATCCTTATCTAAATTTTCAAGAATTATATTCTCACCTGATGATTCACCTAAATATAAAAAACTACCAAAACTTCTTTTAATTAATTCTTTAGACTTCTCTAAAGTATAACTTTGTAAAAGATTAAGTACCATTCCATAGCTTGGAGTGAATTGACTTTCTAAAGCATTTGGTTTGCTTATAGCCAGAGCACTTGCTTCTTTGGCACCTTCGAATCTTGTTTGTAATGTAATAACATATCCCTGGGTATCTTTTCCTCTTCTTCCAGCTCTTCCTGACATTTGCAAAAATTCACTGCTAAATAATAATCTATGACCATCTTCTGTCCTTTTTGATAAAGAAGAAATAACAGTTGTTCTTGCGGGCATATTTATTCCTGCAGCAAGCGTTTCAGTTGCAAAAACAACTTTTATTAAACCTTGCTGAAATAATTCCTCAACCAATTCTTTCCATGCAGGTAATAATCCAGCATGATGAGATGCAATACCGCGTTTTAATGCCTCGCATTGAGATTTATCTTTAATTGCTTCCTGATTATTTTTAAGATAAACATCTAATTTTTGAGTTATCATACTTGCCTCTGAATAACTTACTAAAGTTAAATCTTTTATATTTTCAATAGCCTTGTCACATCCTCTTCTACTAAAAATAAAATAAATAGCTGGCAACATATTTCGTTCAGCTAGTTTCGAGATCACAAAACCAATTGAGGGAGACTTTGGTTGCATTATTCTGCCCACTTTTCCTCTTATTTTTTGCCCTTTAGGAGCTCTCCAAATCTTACAGTTTGGATGAATTCCATTACCCTTATTATTTAAAAGTGGATGGAGGCCCTTAACACTACAAAAAATAAAATCAAGTGGGACTGGTCTTTTATCACTATTAATTAGTACTGTAGGCCCATGAACTTTTTCTATCCAATTTTGCAATTGATCTGCATTGGCTATTGTTGCCGATAGAGCTATTATTTGAGTTCTAGTGGGGCAATGGATTATGGTTTCTTCCCAAACTGTACCTCTTTGGGGGTCATTCATATAATGACACTCATCAAGAATTACAGATTCTAAATTTTCTAAGGGATCATCAAATTCATCAAATTCGCCATAAAGCATGTTCCTAAAAATTTCAGTCGTCATGACTAAGATTGGTGCTTCTCTATTTATGCTTATATCTCCAGTTAAAAGACCAACTTTATTCTCACCATATTGATTAGTAAAATCTCTAAACTTTTGGTTTGATAGGGCCTTTAAAGGTGTTGTATAAAAAACTCTGCTGTCATGAGATAAGCCTCTATATATAGCAAATTCACCTATCAAAGTTTTACCCGAACCTGTTGGTGCTGTTAAAACAACAGAATTTCCGCTATTAATAGCTCGTATTGCTTCTAATTGGAAATCATCTAGCGGAAAAGGGAAATATTCCTCTAAATTAAGCAATAATTGTGATTGAAGAGAGGATGAGTTAACTTCTTAATATATGATCTATATAGATATTAATAAACAAAAAATACCTTGCAAACTTTAATAGTAAATCTAAATCTTTTTAATTAAATCCACTATATTTTATTTTGCCAAAATGAAAAAAGTAAAAATTCCAAAAAATAGAATCCGTAAATTAAAAACATTTTCTTTAGGTAAAAAATCCTTTGAACTTCTAAGTTATGATTCGCAAAATAAAAAACTTATAGACTTATGTAGTAATGATTATTTTGGATTAAGCAGGGACAAGGATTTAATAAAAGCTGCTTACGAAATAAGCTTGTTAGAAGGCATTGGTTCAGGAAGCTCTAGGTTTATTACAGGTTCAAGACCAATACATAAATTATTAGAAACAAAACTTGCCAAGTGGCTTGATCAAGAGAAAGTATTACTTTTCCCAAGCGGATTTCAAGCAAATATAGCCGCTATCCAAGCTTTAGCAAACAGAAATAGTATCGTAATAGCAGATAAATTGATCCATAACTCTTTATTGGTTGGAGTCAAAGCTGCTCAAGCAAAACTTGTTCGATTCTCACACAATAATTTAAAAGATTTAGAAGATAAGATTATTAAATCTAACCCCACAAAAAATTCCATTTTAGTTGTTGTTGAATCTCTTTATAGCATGGAGGGATCACTTGCTCCGCTCAGAGAAATAGCGGAAATTTGCAAAAAAAATAGTGTTCAATTATTAGTTGACGAAGCGCACGCAATTGGGATCTTGGGCCCTGAAGGCAGAGGTTTAAGTTTTAATTGTCGTTCAGATATAACTATGGTTACTGGAACTTTTGGAAAAGCATTTGGAAGCGGTGGAGCTTTCATAGCTTCCAATTCAGAAATTGGAGAATATCTTATCCAAACAAGTGGTGCATTTAGGTATACAACTGCACTTGCGCCATCTTTGGCTGCTGGGGCACTAGAAGGTTTAAAAAAAATTTTAGAAAATAAAGAATGGGGTAATGATTTGTTATCTTCTGCGAATGTATGGAAAGATAAAATTATTAAAAACTTTAGTTTTCCAGTTCAGGGAGATTCTCACATTTTATCAATTATTGTTGGCCAAGAAGATAAAGCAATTTATCTACAAAAATATCTCGAAAAAAATGGGTTTTTAGCAATTGCGATAAGACCTCCAACTGTTCCAGTGGGGCAATCAAGAATCAGAATAACAATACGAAGAAACTTAGATTTTAATCTGCTAAATAATTTCATTGCAGTATTAAAAGAGTTTAAATGAAACAAATTATTACTCAACATGGGTGGGGACTAAATAAATATTTCTGGGATGATTATAAAGTTGATTTTTTAAATAATAATTGGCATTGGCAAGATAATGAGAGGGGCTATTTTTCAACAAATAATTTTCAAGCACAATGGATTAAAAGCGAATCTAAAAAAGAAATCAGAATGACTTTATGCCATTCATTTGGTTTTCATTTAATGCAAAAAAAAATTTTAAATGAAGCAACTCATATTGTTCTTATTAATTCTTTTAATAATTTTCTTCCTTTGAGTAATAAGAGAAACTTTATTTTGAGGTCTCTAAAGAGAATGGAAACAAAAATCATAAAAGATGAACCTAAGGATATGTTGAAAGAATTTATATATAGATCATTTATGCCAAATCATATGAATAATAGTTTTAAAACTATCTTTTATAAAAGTCTAGAGAGTTTAAATAAAACTCTTCTTTTAAGTGATTTAAAAGAACTTTACATCAAAAGAGATTTTCCAGTATTTTTAAGAAAAGATTGCAAAATTATTTTTATAAAATCAGAAAATGATTTAATTCTTGACAACGAATCAAATAATAACTTTTTAGATTCCTTAAATAAAACACTTGAAAAGAAGCCAATTTTAATTAAATTAGCTCAACAAGGTCATTGCTTGAATAATTTGAATTTATACGAGATCTTATGTAATACACTCAACGATTGAAATGGATAGTAAAAAGTGGAATGAGAAAATACAAAAAAATTTCAATGATGCTGCATATCGGTATTTAGAGCATTCAAATATTCAGAAATTTTTTGCAAAAAAGATTGTTCATCTTATCAAAGAATTAAATCCCCAAAAAAGAGGTGAATGGATAGATCTAGGATCAGGACCAGGATTATTAGCAGATGAAATAGAAAAAATTTCTTCCCAAAAAGTATCCAGAATTGATTTCAGCAAGAAAATGCTTCATGAGAATAAATTATCTAGAAAAAAAATTTTATGGGATTTGAATAATGATTTACCTTCTGAAATAAATAACTGTTCTCTATTAACATCTAACTTTTGCATACATTGGTTAAACAACCCAGAAAAGATAATAAAAAATTGGTTTAGCAAATTAATACCTGGAGGTTTTTTAATCATTTCATATCCAACAAAAAATTGTTTTCCTGAATGGAAAGATACTTGTAAAAAAATTGATATTGAATATAGTGGTCTTAATTTCCTTTGCTCTAAAGAATTATTAAAAGATTTCAAATCAACTGAAATACAATATTCAGAAGGGTTTAATTATCTTGAAACTTTTGAAGATGTATATAAACTTTTTAGAAGCATTAAAAATGTAGGAGCACAATCGACAAATTGTAAACGCAAAACAGTGAAAGAGTTAAAGGAAATTCAAAAGTTTTGGCCAAAGAATTACAATAATACAGTGAACCTTTCATGGCAAATTGAGATTCAAATCATAAAGAAATTATGAGTAGTAACAAAAATATTTTCAAATTTATAATTTGTGGAACAGATACTGATATTGGGAAAACTTTAATAAGCTCTTTTTTTGTTAAAGGATTAAATTCCTTTTATTGGAAACCAATTCAAAGTGGGATTGAATCGCAAACTGATAGTCAAACTGTTGAAAAACTTGCACAAGTAAGTAAAGAGAAAATAATCAAAGAAGCTTATGTCTTTACAAAACCTCTATCTCCGCATTGGGCTGCAGAAATAGATCAACAAGCTATTAACTTTAACAAGTTGAGATTGCCAAAAGTGCAAGACTCGCTAATTATAGAAACTGCAGGTGGATTAATGGTTCCAATAACACGCAATTTTTTGCAAATAGATCAAATAAAAGAATGGAATCTTCCGGTAATACTTGTATGTAAGAGCTCACTTGGCACTCTTAACCATACCCTGCTTAGTATTGAGGCCTTAAAACGAAGAAATATTGAGATTTTAGGTTTAGTAGTCAATGGCGAAAAACACCTAGATAATCCAAAAACTCTAGTTGATTTTAGTGGTATTCCTTTAATTGCTGAATTTCCTTACATCAAAAAAATGGACTCAAATTTTTTAGATATACTATGGAAAGAACTAGACATCAAGAATAAGTTGATTTCACTATTAAACTCAAAAATAAGTTAAATGAAATCTTTGGATTCAAAAACTCCAAATCAAGATTGGCACCCAAATATTTGGCCGCCTTTTACGCAAATCAATAACAGCAAACCACAGATAGAAGTAACTCATGGTAAAGATGCCCTCCTATTTACTAAAGATCCTGAAAAAGAACTAATAGATGCAATTAGTAGTTGGTGGGTAACTCTTCATGGCCATAGTAACGAATATATTGCGGATGCCATTTTTGATCAATCAAAAGAACTTGAGCAAGTTATATTTGCTGATTTCTTACATCCACAGGCAAAAAAATTAGCGGAAAGACTTAGTAAATTAACAAATCTAGAAAGATTATTCTTTTCTGATAACGGTTCTACTGCAGTGGAAGTCGCTTTAAAAATTGCCTTCCAATCATGGCAAAATAGAGGTGAGGCAAGAACTCAAATAGTAGCTTTTGATGGCGCCTATCATGGTGATACATTTGGCGCAATGGCTTTAGGTGAAAGAAATATTTTTAATGAGAATTTCGATAATCTTATGTTCCCAGTTAGAAGAGTTCCATGGCCTTCTACTTGGATGAACGATGAAGAAGTAGAAAATAAAGAAAATAAGGCGATCCAAAAATTAGAAACTCTACTTAAAACTCCCACAGTTGCAGTAATCCTTGAGCCACTTGTTCAAGGAGCAGGAGGAATGAATATGGTTAGGCCTCAGTTTATAAAAAAAGTTTCAGAAATTATAAAAAATAATAATTCTTTGTTAATTGCCGATGAAGTATTGACTGGGTTTGGAAGATGTGGAAGCCTTTTTGCCTTTCAAAAGGCTCAAATTATTCCTGATTTAATAAGTATTTCAAAAGGTTTAACTGGTGGATTTTTACCGATGGGAATAACTTTATGTAAAGAAAAAATTTTTCAATCCTTTATTGATGATTCCCCAAAAAAAACTTTTTGGCATGGACATAGTTTTACTGCAAATCCTTTAGGTTGTGCTGCGGCAAACGCTAGCCTTGATTTATTAGAAAAAGAACCTCACAAATACCTTTCATTTGAAGAAAAACATTTATCTCATTTAATTAAATTTAAAAACTTATCTAATATTAATAAAATAAGGGTATCGGGTACAATTGCTGCATTCGATTTAGATATTGGCAACAAAAAAGGTTATTTCAATAATATTGGGAAAGAAATAAAAAGTCTTGCAATGGAGAGAGGTTTATTTATTAGGCCCCTCGGTAATGTTATTTACCTCTTGCCGCCTCTATGTATAACCGATGATCAATTAGAAAAAAGTTATTGGATAATATGGCAAATATTAGAAAATCTTTAGATAGAAATTTAAGGTCCCTGCAGTATTGCATTTCCCACATCTTCTCTATTAATGCAATAAGAAAAAAGTCTTTTAGTTTCTTGTCCTTCACTTTCCCAGATAACACTTAAATCTTCTTGTTCAAAAATAATAGTTGCATTCCAATTAGAAAGTAAAAGGTACCATTTGGATGGATTATTAATATCCTTCACAGCACCTAAATCGGTTAGCCACAATTCCAACGATTGAAGTGAATATTGATTAATAGGTTTTGTAGGGAGATTCACAGACTTTTTTAAAGTATCATTTTACTAACCAGACAGGTATTGTATCTAATTCTTTGCCTGTAAAAGAGGCAATAAAAACTGAACAAATTAAACTAATAGAAATGATAATAAATAAAAGAAATAACGAAAACAATTCTCCATTCGAAAAAGGTCTTCTATTTCCTATTAAATTTTGATTATTAGAATCGATTACTAAATTATTTAAAACGTTAGTATTATTTGTAATCCTAGAGTTTTCTTTTAGTTTGTCATCATATATTTTCCTTAAATTACTATTATTTAAATGTTCATAAGCTTCAAGAACTTCTTGAAATTTACTTTTAGCAACGTCTATTTCTAATGAAGTTGTATCGGGATGTAACTCAATAGAAAGCTTACAAAATGCCTTTCTTAATTCATGATTGGATGCATTTTCATTTACACCTAAAATTTTGTAATAGGAAGTTTCCCCTTTCAAAATAATCTTTTATTAATATTGTAATTCTAATAAATTTTTACTAAATAGAATGTATTTAATGGATGGTTAAAATTCATATTTATAACGAAATGAAAAAACAAAGCATTCCAGAAGAAATTTTTTCCATAATAACTGAAGAAGAAATAAATTTATTTCAAGAGTTACAAATTAAAATTAAAGAATTAAATCGTAAGACCAATCTCACAAGATTAACTGATGGTGATGATTATTGGGTATCTCAAGTTTTTGACAGCATTTGGCCATTCAAAGCTTTCACGAATATTAATTTTGATAATAAAAAATTTTTAGATATTGGATCAGGCTGTGGCTTTCCAGGTTTAGCTTATGCAATAATTCATCCTAATTCTGAGATATACCTAATTGATTCTTTGAAAAAGAAAACAGATGCAATAAAATTTTTAGTTGAGCAGATCAATTTCAAAAACAAAATTCATGTAATCAATGATCGTGTTGAGAATTTTGCCCACCAATCGTCAATGAGAAATAATTTTAATATTGCAACAACTAGAGCGGTTAGTAATCCATCAACAGTTTCAGAATATATACTCCCAATGTTAAAAAAAGAAGGGTTTGGAGTTTTATATTGTGGCAAATGGACGAATCAAGAAAGCAAAAATCTAGATAAAACTTTAGAAATATTAGAAGGGAAAGTTAAAGATAAAAAAGAGATACTATTACCAAGAAATAAAGGCACCCGAAATATTATTCTTATTCAACCAAAGAATTTTTGTCCTGAAATTTACCCAAGAAAAGTCGGCAAACCTGAAAAAAATCCATTATGAAATTATTTTCTTGATAATCTTTTAGCATTCTTATCTCCAAACTTTTCTTTTAAATTTCTCAATTTTTTTATAGCTTTTTTTGGATTTATATGACCTTCTAATACTTTCAATAATTGCCCTTCAGAAACATCTACATCTAGTAAATTCGCGTTGAATCCTGGGAACCAGTGGCTTCCATTACCAAGCAATTGATATCTAGCTCTTGCATATCCTTCCATACCCAACCAATCAATTAAATTTGAAAGCCAAAGCAGAACAGGAATATTAATATTTCCCGGAGTATATTCCCAACTCGGTAAATTTCTATTCCAATTTTGATACCACTCTAAACCCAAAGAATTAATTGATTCCTGCCTTAATCTATTTATTATCTTTGGAACATACTTTTCAGATTCTGATAACAACGAGACAGCTTCTAAATGCAGAGCAAAATCTGTTTCTTTTGCAATACCGACACTCAAAGTATGGACATTTTGATTTCTTAAGCAAAAAAGATCATTAAAAACTATAGGATGAAGTGGTTTACAAAATTCCAACATTTTTCTTGAGGGAGTATGAAGATGTCCCCCTTTATCAGTGGGACTTATTATGAAAACCCCAAGATCATGCTTATTGGCTAAATTAATAACCTTTGTATTTTCCTGATTAATGAAATACCAGTGCAAATTGACATAATCAAATAAGTTTGTTGATATTGCCTTTTCAATAAGTGAAGTTTTTCCATGGGTTGAAAATCCAATAGATCCAATTAAATTTTCTTTTTGAAAATTCCTCAAAATATCAATGCAACCTCCATCTCGAATAGCCTGATGTAAATGTTCAGAAGTATTGATACCATGTATTGCTAATAAATCAATTTTTTTAACTTTTAATTTTTCAATGCTAGATAATACATCTCGCTCAAAAATTTCCGGATCACTATTTGGCGGAATCTTTGTTTGGATTATATTTGGGATTTTCTTAGTATTCTTAAAACACATCCCTAATTGAACCTCAGAAGTTCCATAGTACTTGGCGGTTTCTACATGATTTAAGCCATGTTGTGTTGCAAGATCTAATATATTTTCTACTTTATTTTGTTCTTCGTATGAAACCTCAGAGAAATCTAATTGATCCCAACTTTTTTGAAATCTCATACCACCTAAAGATAAAACAGGAATCTTCAGATTGGTTCTACCAAATCTACGATATTGCATCTTTTTGATATTAGTGTTTATTCATTCTCGGTGGCTTGCCAAATGTTTGAAACAAATCCCTATTGAGACTATTCTCTAAATCATCTAATTCTTCAAATTTGACCCAATGAATACAATCAACAGGGCATGTATCTATTGCTTCTTGTATAACATCAGAACTATCTCCATCTTGCCTAATAGCTCGACTTCTACCATGAAATTCATCAACAGTGAAAGTGTTCGAAGCGACGTGAACACAGTACTGACAGCCAATACACTTTGCTTCATCAACCCATACAGCTTTTTCGGCTAATAAACCACCTAAAACAGGCTCATAGCCGGTAATCTCAGTATTTTCTTTAATATTATGAAATGGATCCGTAAAATCCATATCTTGACATTAGTTTTCCCACTTGGTTAAGACCAATTCAATAGAGCCATCGTTTTTATTTTTTTGCTCTACGATTTGATATCCATCTTCCTGCGTTTTAGAAATGATTGTTTGGTAAGCATACATTTGTGTAACTTTTGAGATAAATCTTTCTACTGGAATCTCAAATTTCCATAGATCAAGGTCAGTAACTAATTCATATGCATTAGAATTGTTATCCCATTTAAATCCAACTTGGGTATCGCCAGGTAAATTCATACTTATATCAACGGCTGTGAATTGACCTTTATATCCTTTTATAAACTTCTCTTCTTGATTAATGCTATAACCGAAATGATTTAAAGCCTTAATTAATGGCTCTACTTTTTTGAGCTGAGTTTTAATTGTACTAAAATGTGACATTAGATTCGTTATTTAATTGTGTTAAGTTTTCACTTTGATTAGTGATGAAAGCATCAGAAGTTTTATTCTTAACTGTTACTTTACCGAGAGTGTCTTCGAGATTTTTTGTAGCTTCATTGCATGAATTTCCAGTAAATCCCTCAACAGTTTCTTCAACTCTTCCGTCTTGATGAATTTTGAATCTCAATGTTTTTTGAGGCATTAAATTCAAGTATTGAGTACTTTTACTTTATATAGAATAACGAAAATATTTTGTTTCAGTTGGTACAAGTTAATTAATTTTAATTTTTATATTGAATATCTGATAAATTAATTAATTATCTAGTGTTCTTGTAAAAAATTTAGATTTTTAATTATAAAAGCCTTGCATCCCCATTGAATCAAGGGCAGTTTTTGCTTCTTCCATAACAGATGGCTCTTTATCGAAGAGAGCTATCTTAGTACATTCATCAACAAAACTCTCTTGGAATGTATTGTTTAATTTTTCGTACATCCTACACAATGACCAAATACAATTACTTCTTACACCTGATTCATTATCTATCTTTAAACTTATTAAAAGTTGTTCTGCTGCTAATTGAGCGTTCTCAAAAGAAACATTTCCAATTTCAGCTAAAGAACTTGATGACCATAACCTTACTGCAGCCACATCATTCTTTAAAGCATTTATTAATGGTTTTAAAACAATTTGGTTATCATAATTAGCTAAGCTCCATGCAGTTGCTCTTCTGACGTAAGCATTATCATCTGTCTTCAAAAGACTTACAAGTTTCTGGACTGCGCTAGGAAATGGATTACGACCTAAAGCATATACAGCACTCATTCTTTCGACAGGGCAAGGTTGATCAAGCAATGGTAATAAAAGGGGGAAAGATCTTTGATCTCTATACTCACAAAATATTCGTAAGCCTTGTATTCGCTCTTCTCTATTACCTTTGAGCAATTTCAAAGCTTCATCACACTCTTGACTAATATTTAAATTTTTTGAAAAAGTATCTTTGTCAATTTGTTCTAAAGGATCTATTTCAATCTCTAAAGCCAATTCTCTTGCCAAAACATCTGGATCTACCGCAATTTCCGCTAGGCTTTCTTTTTTAGGATCCTCATTTTTCGTCATTGTTAAAAACTTAAAATATTAATTCATGGGGGCAGGAGACATCATATCTCCAGGCAACCAAATTCTTGCACTTACGGCAAAGAAGGCAATTCCAAAAAGTGCGACGATAGCGAATGGTAAAATTTTTGTCTTAATAAAACCCAAAGAATCAAATCATATTTAGTCAATAATAACCTGTTTAAGAAACTTTTAAAAAATTTTTATTAGATAATATTATTTATTTTTTGCATTTTGTCTTAGCTGACCACATGCAGCATTTTTATCTAGACCTCTGCTTTTTCGCAAGCTAACAGCGATGCCTTTGTTAACAAGTCTAGATTGAAATAATTGGAGATTTTTTAAAGAGGTTCGTTGAAATTCAACCTCGTCAATTTGGTTATATTGTATTAAATTTACGTGACATTGAAAACCTTTCAGCAAATTACTCAATTCACAAGCATGTTCTAATTTATCATTCACCCCACTTAGCATTAGATATTCAAAACTTACCCTTCGACCAGTTTCTCTTACGAATGTCTTACAGTCTTCGATAATATTTTTGATTTCATAGTTTTTTGCGCTAGGAATTATTGTCTCTCTTGTT
This sequence comes from uncultured Prochlorococcus sp., assembly GCA_902594875.1. GTDB lineage: Bacteria > Cyanobacteriota > Cyanobacteriia > PCC-6307 > Cyanobiaceae > Prochlorococcus_A. Next base: position 17,584 of record CACJNU010000011.1, on the reverse strand, counting down.
TTTTGATTTGAAGCATGTAAGCTAATTGCTAATGTAAATTGACAATTACCTAAAATTTGAAAAGACTTTGCTGATAATTTGCTTATCATTTTTGGAACAGCCACTGTACTTACAGTTATCTTTCTCTGACTGATTTGAAAATCATTATTTATAGATCTAATTGACAAAAGTAAGTCCTCAATATTCAATAAAGGTTCGCCCATACCCATGAAAACAATATTAGTTACTTTTCTATTCATTTCATTTTCGATAAACAAAATTTGATCTAAAATTTCACTCGCTTTTAAAGATCTCTTTAAACCTTCCTTTCCAGTTGCACAAAATTTGCAGTCCATTGGGCAACCAACTTGACTGGAGAGACAAGCAGTTAATCTTTTTTCAGTTGGTATACCAACACACTCAATACTTTCATTATCATCTGTAGAGAGTAATAATTTTAAAGTACCATCTTTAGCTAAGTTTCTTTCTTTAATAATCAGCTCACTTACTTTAAAACCATCATCCTTTAACTTCTTTCTGAAATCTAAAGGTAAAACTTCTATTTGCTCAATATTTTTGTTCTTATTTCTATAGTTATAAATCCAATTATAGATTTGGCGACCCCTAAAGGCAGCCTGGCCATAATCTAAAGCTACATTTTCTAAATCCTTAATACTACTTCCAAGAAGATTTTTCAAATTTAGTAGTCTTTATCTGAAAACTATTTTCACCATAACAGTAAACCATGCTTTAGAAAGAATTCTGTAAGAATAAGCGCAATAAAACCAATCATGGCCATTCTTCCATTAAGTCTTTCATTATAAAAATGGAATCCATAACGGGGTAATCTTCTTTTGGGTACAATTTCTGGCTTGATCATCACTTACAAATTTTAAAAATCCATTCTAGTCACTAAAAATAATAATAGATAATATTTATTCATCAGATAGAAGGCCCTCCTCTTGCAATCCCTCCAAAGCGGCAGGATCTGGCAGTTGATCTTCAGAAAATTGATTTTCAGCATTAGGCCTTGCGAAAGCTGCAAAATTACTCGAAGAAGGATCGATTCCATGACGATTCCTCGTTGTCTCTAAATCTTCGTCACTAGGGTCATCAAGTATTGCAGTAGAACTTACGGCAGGTGATTGTGGCATATCAACTGTATAGTCTGGCCTTAAGTTCTGTGCTCTTCTGTAGCCACCAGATTCTTCTGCAAGAATATCTGGATGTGGGCCAGCTTCCGAGGATAATTCCTCTACAAAACCGCTAAAACCTGTACCTGCAGGTATTAATCTACCGATAATAACATTTTCTTTTAAACCTCTTAACCAATCAGATTTACCTTCAATCGCAGCCTCTGTAAGTACCCTTGTTGTTTCTTGGAACGATGCTGCTGAAATAAAGCTATCTGTATTGAGAGAGGCTTTAGTAATACCCAACAAAACAGGAGTAAATTCTGCTGGAGCTCCTCCAGTAATTGCCATTGCTTGGTTTGTATCTTCCACTTGCCTCAACTCTATGAGTTCACCAGGCAAAAGAGTAGTATCGCCAGCATCTTCTATACGGACTTTACTTGTCATCTGTCTAACAATAACTTCAATATGCTTATCATCGATTGCTACACCCTGCGACTTATAAACATTTTGTACCTCACTTACCATACTTCTTTGTAGTTTTGATATGGATTCTCGAGCTGCATCTATAAGAGGTTTTTGATCTTTTAAATCATTAAAATAGCAATCTAATAGCTCATGTGGATTAATTGGTCCATCAGTTAAAGATTCTCCACCTTTAACTTGTTGTCCATCACTAACCATTATATTTTTTCCAACTAATAGTTGGTATTCATTAACTAAATCATCTTTTTCAATGACCGATAAAGAAGCTGATTCTTCATCATTAACTTGTTTAATCTGAACAATTCCAGATTTTTTACATAAAATAGCAGAGTCTCTGGGTCTCCTAGCTTCTAACAATTCTTCAATACGAGGCAATCCTTGGACGATATCTCCAGTTTTCTGCCTTTCAAAAACAAGTAAAGCTAAACCATCTCCCCTAAGAACTAAATCTCCGTCTTTTACATGTAAAACTGAATCGGGAGAAACCATATAAGGCCTTCCAAGTCTTAAGGTTACGAAGCTATCGGAAATTTCTTCTATTTCTCCACACGAAGTTGATTTGATAGATTTACTAATAGGATCACCATCAACTACACGATCACCAACTTTAACTGTTGCTTTATCACTAACTTTGATTTTAATTTTATCTTCTTCTCTTTCAACAATTAATCTTCTTATGGGCTCATCGTCAACAACATTTGGTAATTGAACTAATCCCTTCTCTTTACAAAGAATTTGAGTCGTAGCTATTACATCTCCAGCTTTTACTAATTGGTTATTATTTACTTGAAGTTCTGTATGTGTTGAGCCATGACTGGAATCAGATATAGTATCTCTTCTTACAAGAATAGACTCCAATATGACTAGATTTAGTCTATTGATTGATGCATCATTTTTGTCTTCAATCGACTCAACGTCAATAGTCATTTGAGGAGTCGCATTAAAGCTTTCAATGCTTAAATGTGTTCTAAGCAATTCCACTCCTTCAACTGATTTTATCAATTCACCGTCTTTATAGGTAAGCCTTTGGATAGCTTTTAAGCCTAAGTGTGGTCCTTTTTCCTGCTTGACATGTGATAGTTGGGGTAGTTCGGCTTGATCAGGAATCGTAAATTCTTCAACAGTTCTTAATAACAATCCGCGACATTTAGGGGTTTCTAATTTTTGAACAAATAAGATCTCTTTATTATCAACACCATCTAAAATCTTTTCGCCAGGATTTACAAGATTCCCTTCCTCTGTAAATCTACTCAAAACTTCTTCATCATCACACTCATGAAAAGTTCCATTTCTTACAGTTATTTCACGAAGGATATCATTTTTTTGCGTAACAGTAACAATTCCTGATGTTTGACTAAAAATATCTTTTACGACTTCTGTTCCAGCTTCAATCCATTTCATATCTTCAATCATTAGAAGAGAGATATCTTTATTGATTTCATGTGTCTCTTGAGGAATCCAAAGCAATGTTCCTCCTTGACTTACTTCAAAACCATTTTTAGATGATCTTGCTTTTTTGACACTCAATCCCGGTGCATATTTTACTAGACCACCAGTTTTTGTACGGAACCTTTCATCCGTTAAATCTGCTATTACCTCACCATTACTTATTTTACTTCCGGGGGAAATATTTAACCTATAAGAAGTACCATCACTAGATTCCAAATTATAAATTTGACCTGCGTGAGTAGATTCTTCAACTAATTTAAAATTAGTTAAAGACATAGAAGTTGTAACAATCTGAACTTCTCTTGAGTCACCTATTGATTCTCTTAATCGAACTTGTCCTCCAAACTCACTTGATTGACTTGCCTCTGCCAAAACAGTTCCTTCATCTACAAATTTTCCAGGTGAAATAACTGGTCTTGCATTCGGTGGCAAGTTATATACATCTCCAGCTAAAACCCACAATCTCCCTAATCTTTGAGCTTTTAAGGTAATATTACCCTGCCTATCTGTTACCTCCTTTGGTTGAATAACCTTGTCGTACCTAACTTGACCAGCCAAATCACAGATAACATCTTTAGTTGCTTTTTCAACACTTTTTTTCACGGCTCCAGCAGTAATTTGAGCAACAGTTATATCAGAATTAATTTCTTCCCCGTCATCTACAAATAAAAGTGATCCACTAGAAACTTCAATTTTTTGAGACTTACTAGAGTTATTTCCCTGTGGAATTATTTTAAGTATGAAATCAACTTCCGCCTGTTTAGCTTCTACGCCATGCGGGGTTCTATAACCTCTAACCTTTGCTTTTGAACTAAATTCAACTTTACCAGAAATTTTTGATCTTACTACTCCACTTTCAGCAGTTGATACACCTCCAGTATGGAAAGTTCTCATTGTCAATTGAGTTCCTGGCTCGCCAATGGATTGAGCAGCAATAATTCCAACTGCCTCACCTAAATCAACCAAATGATTATGAGCCAAAGCCCATCCGTAACATCTTCTACAAACCGATCTGTTAGCTTCACATGTTAATGGGGATCTTATATGTACTTTATTAATAGATGCTTTCTCAATTTCTGCTGATAATGCGGGATCTATTGCAGTGTTTTGAGAAACAATAAGGTTTTCTTCAGCATCAAAAATGTCCCTAGAGGAAAGCCTACCAAGAAGCCTAGTTCCAAATTTGCCATCTTCAGCTTCAACAACAATTGATCTTTCTGTTCCACAATCTTCTTCCCTAACAATTACATCTTGAGCAACATCAACTAATCTTCGAGTCAAATAACCAGAATCCGCAGTTCGTAAGGCAGTATCCACTAAACCTTTCCTTGCCCCATAAGAGGAAATTACATATTCGGTAACAGTGAGTCCCTCTCTAAAATTAGTTCTTATTGGCAGGTCAATGATTTCTCCTTGAGGATTAGCCATCAACCCTCTCATACCAACAAGTTGTCTTACCTGAGACATATTACCCCTTGCTCCTGAATTAGCCATCATCCAAACGGAATTTAGAGGATCATTTTGATTAAAATTATTTTTGACAGCATCTACCAATCTTTCATTAGTTTCAGTCCAGGTATCTATAACTTTTGTGTGTCTTTCAACTTCGGTAATTTCACCAAGTCTATAGCATTCTTCTGTGGCAGATATTTGTTCTTCAGCCTGCCCTATTAAATCTTGTTTTGCTTCAGGAACTTTTAAGTCATCTACTGAAATAGAGACAGCTGCTTGGGTAGCATATTTAAATCCTAGGTCCTTTAAATTATCAGCCATAGCTGCAGTTATTGCAGTTCCATGAGTTTTATAAGCCCAAGAAACTAAATTTTTTAAAGCTTTCTTATCAACTACCTTATTCTTAAATGATGGCGGCGTTTTAGCGAGAGCAGGCATCAAAACTGAATTGTTCTTTTTTGAGTTTTTAGTAGTTTTACGTACTCTGGATGTTTTTTTAGATTTAGATGAGGTCATAATTTTTAAATAAATGAATAATAGTTTTCAAGATTACGTTTTAGATACAGAATCAATAATGGTATAGTTCATTACTACTCTCCCAACAGTTGTAAGAACAAATCTACTTATTAAATTATTATAAGAGTCAAATCTGTCCCTTCTAAAATTCCAGATTTCTAATTTTGAGCCATCTTCTAGCTCTTGGGTTTTTTGTGGGTTAAGCATTTCGTCTTCATCTTCAACTTCTCCATTAAATCTAACCCAAACCCATTCATGTAGACTGAGTCTTTTATCTTCAAAAGCAAAAATCACATCTTCTAATGAAGCAAAAGTAGTCTTATTATCTCCGAATTCTGGTTTATGATAATTTGGTTGCAAGGCCGTCAGATAATAAGATCCTAGAACCATATCTTGTGATGGAGTCACGATTGGTTCCCCAGTAGCAGGAGAAAGAATATTATTACTAGCCAACATAAGCATGCGTGCTTCAGTTTGTGACTCTAAAGCTAGAGGAACATGAACTGCCATTTGATCTCCATCAAAATCGGCATTGAATGCAGGACAAACTAAAGGATGGAGTTGTATTGCTCTCCCTCCAACCAATTTCGGCTCAAAAGCTTGGATTCCTAAACGATGCAGCGTAGGGGCTCTATTTAAGAGAATTGGATGACCTTCAATAACTTCCTGAAGTACCTGCATAACTTCGTCATCGGCTTTTTGTATTAATTTTTTTGCAGCTTTAATATTATTCACAATATTTTGTCGTATTAATCTATGAATTACAAATGGTTGAAAGAGCTCTATCGCCATTTCTTTTGGGAGGCCACACTGATGCATTTTTAATTTAGGACCCACAACTATTACAGATCTTCCTGAATAGTCGACACGCTTTCCTAAAAGATTCTGTCTAAATCTTCCTTGTTTTCCCTCAATTATGTCACTTAAGGACTTAAGGGCTCTATTATTTGCTCCAACAACAGTCCTACCTCTCCTTCCATTATCAATAAGAGCATCAACGGCCTCTTGAAGCATTCTTTTTTCATTTCTAACGATTATTTCAGGAGCCAAAATTTCTTGAAGCCTAGCCAGTCTATTATTTCTATTTATAACTCTTCTATATAAGTCATTTAAATCTGAAGTTGCAAACCTCCCACCATCAAGCTGAACCATAGGTCTAAGATCAGGAGGTATAACTGGGATTGCATCTAAAACCATCCATTCTGGTTTTGCATTAGTTGCAATGAAATTATCAATAACTCTTATCCTTTTAATAAGTTTTGCCCTCTTTTGCCCTTTGCTATGAGAAATTTCTTCTCTAAGCTCTTCAGCAGCTTGATTTAAATCAAGATCCTCAAGTAATTGCTTCAGAGCCTCAGCACCAATTCCAACAAAAGGTTCATTTTCGATAGTTGAATCTTCAGCATAAATTTCATCTTCAATTTCTAACCACTCATCCTCAGTGAGTAGTTGCTTATATTTAAGGTCTTTATGATCACCTGGGTCTAAAACGACGTAACAGTTAAAATAGACTATTTGTTCTACGTCTCTAAGCGGAATATCCAAAAGTATTGCAACGTAACTCGGGATTCCTTTCAAATACCAAACATGGGAGACTGGCGCAGCAAGTTTTATATAGCCCATCCTATGTCTTCTGACTCTACTTTCAGTTACTTCAACTCCACATCTCTCACAAACAATGCCGCGATGTCTTACCCTTTTGTACTTTCCACAATGGCATTCCCAATCTTTAGATGGCCCAAAAATCTTTTCACAAAATAATCCATCCATTTCTGGTTTAAGTGTCCTGTAATTGATAGTTTCAGGTTTTGTAACTTCACCAACTACTTGTCCATTGGGCAATGTCCTCTGACCCCAATCCATTATTCTTTGCGGTGAAGCTATTGAAATTTTTACGTAATCAAAGTGATTTTCAGTTCTTAAGTTGCTGTTTGTCATTTTTGGTTAATTTAAATTAAGAGGTTTTTATTGAGTATTTAATCTTCCTCATATTCAGAGGTTCCGAGTGATTCATAAGTCGGCCTCGATGGAGTATTTCTTCTCGGATTGACATCTTGCATTAAATCTACCTCTTTTCCTTCGTCTGTATAAACACCTATATCCAAGCCAAGAGATTGTAATTCCCTCATAAGAACTTTAAATGACTCAGGAGTACCAGGCCTTGGAATCGGTTTCCCTTTTACGATTGCATTAAGCGCTTCATTTCTTCCTTGCATATCATCAGATTTAACTGTTAACAATTCTTGTAGAGTATAAGCTGCCCCATAAGCTTCAAGAGCCCATACTTCCATTTCTCCAAGCCTTTGTCCTCCTTGCTGAGCTTTACCACCTAATGGTTGCTGTGTAACCAAAGAGTAAGGGCCAGTAGATCTAGCATGAATTTTATCATCCACTAAATGGACTAATTTGAGGAAGTGAGAGTATCCTACAGCAACTGGCTGATCGAAGGGTTCCCCTGTTCTACCATCTTTAAGTAATAATTTTCCAGGATCTTCAGGATTGTATACCCACGCTTTTCCTGGCTGTTTTGAAGCTTCCTCTAAAAATGCTTGAACAGTTTGATGTGATTTTTCAGGTCCATACATTTCATCAAATGGAACAACTTTAACGCGGCAATTTAAGTTGGAGGCTGCCCAGCCCATCAATAATTCAAAAACTTGACCTACGTTCATCCTACTTGGAACTCCTAAAGGATTGAGGACTATGTCTACAGGAGTTCCATCTGGTAAATAAGGCATATCTTCTCTTGGTAAGATTCTACTAATAATGCCTTTATTTCCATGCCTACCAGCCATTTTGTCGCCAACTTGAATTTTCCTTCTCTGGGCTACATAAACTCTAACAACCATGTTGGCTCCTGGAGGTAATTCATCCCCTTGTTCTCTAGTGTAAATGCGAACATCCAAAACCCTTCCTTTTTCAGTTTTAGGTACTCTCAGGGAATTGTCTCTCACATCTCGAGCCTTTTCACCGAAAATAGCTCTTAACAGTTTTTCTTCAGGTGGTTGGTCTGATTCCCCTTTTGGAGTCACTTTTCCTACGAGAATATCTCCACTCTCGACAAAAGCACCAATCCTAATAATTCCCATCTCATCAAGATTATTCAAGCTTTCTTCTGAGATATTAGGAATTTCTCTTGTGATTTCTTCAGGTCCTAGCTTTGTTTGTCTTGCTTCAATTTCATATTTTTCAATATGTACTGAAGTATATAAATCATCAGTTACCATTCTCTCGCTCACAAGAATAGCATCTTCATAGTTGTATCCTTCCCATGGCATATAAGCAATTAAAACATTTTGGCCAAGAGCTATTTCCCCCCCTTCACATGCAGATCCATCTGCTAGAACCTGTCCAGATATAACTCTATCTCCAATTTTCACTATAGGTCTTTGGTTTAGGCAAGTATCTTGATTTGATCTTTGATATTTCTGAAGATAGTGAAAATGTTCATTACCATGCTCATCTTTTACGACAATCTCATTAGCGTCTACGTAAGATACAGTTCCATTAACTTTTGTTATCGGAACCATCCCCGAATCTCTAGCAACTTGTGATTCTAAACCTGTACCAACTAAAGGACGTTCTGGCCTGAGCAATGGAACTGCTTGGCGTTGCATATTTGATCCCATGAGAGCTCTATTTGCATCATCATGTTCCAAGAAAGGTATAAGTGAAGTAGCAACTGAAATTACCTGAACCGGAGAAAGTTGAACGTAATCAACTTGATGAGGAGGAACTTTTTCAAAATCCTGTCTGTATCTTACTGGTATTAGATTTGCGATTATATTGCCGTCCTTGTCAGTCGCGACATCTCCTGGAGCCACTCTACACTCATCCTCTAAATCAGCAGAAAGATAAACAGGATTACCTTCTTTATTGACTTTACCGTTATTAACTTCCCAAAAAGGTGTTTCAATAAAACCATACTCATTAACTCTTGCATGGGTAGCCAAAGAATTTATAAGTCCTGCATTAGGGCCTTCAGGAGTCTCGATAGGACATAATCTTCCATAATGTGAAGGATGTATATCTCTTACAGCAAAGCCTGCTCTTTCTCGAGTTAAACCTCCTGGACCTAATGCTGAGATTCTTCGCTTGTGTGTTAATTCAGCCAAAGGATTAGTTTGATCCATGAACTGACTTAATTGACTGGATCCAAAAAATTCCTTTATTGCAGCAACCAAAGGTTTGGGATTAACTAGTTGGGCGGGTGTTAGAGAATCTGTTTCTCCTACAGTCATTCTCTCTTTGATAATTCTCTCTAAACGATTAAGTCCAACCCTGACTTGATTTTGAAGAAGTTCTCCAACAGATCTAACTCTTCGATTACCAAGATGGTCAATATCATCCAAACTAGCACCGCCAATATCCAATTCTAGGTTAATTAAATAATCAATCGTAGAAAGAACATCTTCATGGGTAAGCGTTCTCACCTCGTCTGGGACGGTAAGTCTCAATTTTTTATTTATTTTATATCTCCCAACTCGGCCTAAATCATATCTTTTGGGATCAAAAAATCTACTGTGTAATAGTTGTTGTCCGCCAGAGACTGAGGGTGGTTCACCAGGACGTAGTTTTTTGTATAGCTCAAGTAATGCCTGATCTTCTGAATTTATACCCTCTTCATTAGCAGCTTCAACTGATTTTTGATAAAACTCTGGATGTCTAATTTTATCAACCACATCATTATCTGAGAGACCCATTGCTCTCATAAGAACGTGAGCATTAATTTTTCTAGTTTTATCAACTCTCACATAAAGTAAATTATTTTTGTCAGTCTCAAATTTTAACCATGCACCTCTATTTGGAATAACGCTAGCGTTGTATGTTCTTCGACCATTTTTATCCAGTTCATCTTTGAAATATACTCCTGGGCTGCGAACAATTTGATTAACAATTACTCTTTCAGCACCATTAATGATGAAAGTCCCTCTTTCAGTCATTAATGGTAACTCTCCAATAAATACTTCTTGTTCTTTAATTTCCCCTGTCTCTTTATTAATTAACCTGCAAGTTACATACATTTGAGAAGCAAATGTTGCATCTCTTCTTTTTGCTTCTTCGACATCATGTCTTGGTCTTTTTAACCTGTACTCTTCGCCAATAAAATGTAATTCTAATTTACCTGTGTAATCAGAAATTGGAGAAAAATTTTGTAATTCCTCTATTAAACCCTTTTCCAAAAACCATTTAAAGCTTGCTCTTTGTACTTCAACTAAATCTGGTAGATAAGTAGCTGTTTTTGCTACCTCTAAAGCGCTACTGCTCATCCAAGAAACCTGAGATTATGTAAGATTTACTATTTACTTTAAATTTACTCAATAATTAATTGTTTAACTTTTCTTTATTATGAAATCAATTATTTAATATCGATTTCAACAAAAAATCAACTTAATAAAATACTAAAAAATTGAGGCAAAAGGTCACAAAACCATTAACTGAGAAAGTTAAAACTAAAAATTAAGAAAAATTTCCAGTAATTCCATATATTAACAGTTTAGATGTCAACTTTACAAGTCAAATTTAAACAAATCTTCAGCATTCTTAGTTGACTCTTTAGCAATTGTTATTAAATCCGTAGATCTTAACTCTGCCATATAATTAGCAACATTTTCGACAAAAGCAGGTTCATTTCTTTTACCCCTATGCGGAACAGGGGCTAAAAAGGGTGAGTCAGTTTCAATTAAGTATCTATCATTAGGGACTTTTTTGGCACACTCATGAATATCAGATGCTTTTGGGAAAGTCACTATTCCACTAAAACTAATATAAAAACCAAGGTCCAAAAATTTTTCCATTTCTTTCGGGGTCCCAGTCCAACAATGAAGTACACCCTTGGGACATTTACCTTTTTTATAAAGGTCATTACATATTTCGATCATTGCATATGCGGCATCTCTGCAATGAATAATTACAGGTAAGTCAAGTTCACAAGCTAACTCCATTTGCGGAATGAGAGCATCAATTTGCTGAGCTTTATTTTCACACTTAAAAAAATCAAGTCCTAATTCCCCGATAGCTACAACTCTTCTATCTTCTACAGCTGATTTTCTTAAAAGAGATTGAGACCTTTGCTCCCATTGTTTTGCTTCTAACGGATGCAAACCTACTGAATAATAAATTTCATTAAACTCATGAGATATTTTTCGTAGCTTAGGAATCTCTGTTAAATCACAACAAGCATGAACTAATTTTTTGATACCTTTCGTACGTAATCTATTTACAACATGTTCAAGATCATCCTTAAAGTTCTCGAATATTAAATGACAGTGGGAGTCTATGAGTTCAATATCGCTCATAATTGTGATCTGTCTTTTTACTTTGTCGTTAGAGTGGTTTTAACAATAGAGTTGATCTTTGATTTTTTATTAGCCCCATTATTTTTATGTAGAACATTTTTCTTAACTGCTTTATCAATTAAACTAAAAGCTTTATTTAGACTTGTTTTTACTAAATTTTCATTAACTGGACTAGGGTCTTTTTTATATTTTGTGCAATTTTCTAAAGTTTTTTTTGTCAAAGTTCTAACTGTAGATTTGTATGATTTATTAATTAAGCGATTTCTTACGGCAATTTGTATTCTCTTTTTTGCTGATTTGTTATTGGCCACAGAGGGTAAATATATAGAAGATTATTATCATACCAAATAAATCGGCTACTAATCAATAATATATAATTTAAATTAGGTTAATAAATATAGGTTTCAAACCTTTAAATTTGAAAACTTAAAGATATGAAGATCATTAATAATAAACAAGAAGCTATTCAAGAATTAAAAAGGATTTCTACTCGGACAAATGTGGAAAACAATAACAACATAAATGAAGTTGTTGAAAAAATTCTTCAAGAGGTAAAAACTTATGGCGACCTAGCTGTAGAAAAATATACAAGAAAATTTGACGGTTTTAATCCTGACCCCATGCAAGTTGATGCAAATGATTTAAAAAATGCATGGGATGAAATTGATTGTAATTTAAAGCGCTCACTTGAGTTAGCGCAAAATAGAATTAAAAAATTTCATGAAAAAGAAATTCCATCATCTTTTACCATAGAAGGTGAACATGGGGATATGGTTCAAAGAAGATGGAGACCAGTAAAGAGGGCAGGTATTTATATCCCTGGAGGTAGAGCAGCTTATCCAAGTACTGTATTAATGAACGCCATTCCTGCATCAGTAGCAGGAGTAGGGGAAATTATAATGGTATCTCCTGGAAATAATGAAGGTAAAATAAACAAAACTGTTTTAGCCGCAGCTTACTTATCAGGAATCAATAAAGTTTTTAGAGTTGGAGGAGCTCAAGCAATTGGTGCTTTAGCATTTGGAACTAATAAAATTGATAAAGTTGATGTTATTTCCGGTCCAGGGAATATTTACGTAACTACTGCTAAAAAACTAATTTATGGCTCTACTGGAATAGATTCCTTAGCTGGTCCAAGTGAAATTTTAATCATTGCAGATCAAACTGCTCACAGTAAACTCATAGCTTCTGATTTACTAGCACAAGCAGAACATGATCCTCTAGCTTCTTCAATACTTCTAACTACATCGAAAGTCCAGGCTATGGAAGTCTCAGAAGAAATTTATAAAAAGATAGATGATCATCCAAGAAAAGAAATTTGCTTGCAATCAATTAAAAACTGGGGATTAATTGTTATCTGCGATAATTATGAATCCTGTATTGAACTTAGCAACACTTTTGCTCCAGAGCACCTAGAAATTATAACTTCTAATCCTAATAAATTTGTTGAAAATATAGAAAATGCAGGAGCAATATTTATAGGGAAATGGACTCCAGAAGCTGTGGGAGATTACCTTGCTGGTCCAAATCATACGTTGCCAACATCGGGGAATGCAAGATTTAGCGGTTCTTTAGGAGTTGAAACTTTTATGAAAAACACCTCAATAATTGAATTTAGTGAAGAAAGTTTAAAAGTAAATAGTCTTGATATTATTAATCTTGCGAACAGTGAGGGTCTTCATAGTCACGCTAATTCAGTACAAATAAGATTTAAAGATTAGCCAACTTTTGCTGGAGAGTAAACAACTGGTTTATTGTTTTCAATTTTACCAACTAATACTTTATCTGTAAGATCAACAAATAATCCGTTTTCTAATACTCCTGGAATATTGTTAATACTAATTTCAATGTCTTTTGGATTCTTAATACCATCTTTAAACAATACATCAAGAATCAAGTTGCCTTGATCAGTAACAACTGGGCCAGCTTTTTTAGTAGCCATTCTTAAAGTAGAACTACCATTCATTTCTGAAATCACCTCCTGAACTTGCTTCCAAGCATTTGGTAGGACCTCTACAGGTAAAGGGAAAGATTGATTTAAATTTTGTACGAGTTTAGTTTCGTCAACAACAATCATCAATAGATTAGCTTTAGATGCTACTAACTTTTCTCTTACATGGCAGGCTCCTCCTCCTTTTATTAGTTGAAATTCAGGATCGACTTCATCTGCTCCATCAATAGCTAGATCGATTTGAGAGACAGAAGCTAAATCGATAAGAGGGATATCGAGTTGAAGAGCTAGGACTTCTGATTGAAAAGAAGTTGCAACACCTCTTATATTTTTCAGTTTTCCAGAACGAATTTCATTAGCTAGGCTTTTTATCATGAGCGCTGCTGTAGATCCAGATCCCAATCCGAGAACCATGTTACTCTTTACTTCCTTAATTGCTGCATCAGCAACTACTTGTTTCATTTGAGTTTGTGAATCCAAAATATTTTTTTTTTAATTCATAGATTATTAAATTTCAAACGGTGATTTATGTCAAACCTGGGAGAGGTTCAGGTTTGATATTTATTTGTATCTCTTCATCATTTCTTAAAACATTCAGAAGAAATGCCTTGCCTATCTGAGCTTTTTCTACTTCATCTAGCAAAGCTTTAGGCTCTTTTATAGCGATATTTTCTGCAGCTATTACGAGATCGCCTCTTCTTAGACCAGCTTTTTCAGCTGGACTATTAGGAATTACTGATTGAATTAAAGCTCCGCTTCTTTCGGGCAATTGAACAAGTGAATTGGGGTCCTGATTATGTTCTTTAGCAATTCTAGGATTCAAAGAAATCAGTTGGACACCTAAATATGGATGAATTACTTCCCCATTGTTAAGAAGCTGATCAGAAACACTTTTGGCAAGATTGATAGGTATTGCAAATCCTAGACCTGCTCCAGGGCCACTTCTTACTAGTGTATTTATTCCTATTACCTCACCATTAGAATTGATTAGAGGCCCTCCAGAATTTCCTGGATTTATTGCCGCATCAGTCTGTATAAGATCAAGCCTTTTATCTGAAAAACCTAGACTATTAATATCCCTATGTAAGCTACTAATAATTCCTAAGGTAACTGTTTTTTCTAGGCCATAGGGTGTGCCTAGAGCTATTGCCCAATCTCCAACTTCAAGATCTTCAGAATTTCCAAGAGGAGCAAAACTGGAATAAGTTGATTCCTTAATTTTTACTAAAGCTAGGTCAGTTACTACATCAGTTCCCAAAACTTGGCCGTCGCAAATAGTTCCATCTGCCAAAGTTACTGAAACATCATCAACTCTTTCTACAACATGAGCATTTGTAAGAACTAAACCATTCGAATTAATTATAACTCCAGAGCCTTGGCCTCTTTCTCTCTCAGGCGTAATTCCTTGCTCCCCTAATAAATCCCTTAGTAGAGGATCAAGTAAAGTAGGATCAAATTGTTGCCTCTCCACTAATCGCTCAGTATCTATTTTTACAACTGCTGGACCAACATTCTTTACTGCAGATGAAACAAAATTATGACTTTCATAAGACAAAGCTAAAACTGGAAGTGTTTGTGAGAAATTAACTAAACAAAAACCAACAATAATGAATATTTGGATTAAATTAATAGATTTAATCTTGAGAAACATCATTTGTTTAATGCTTTTTTGGATTTCTTTATTAATCTAATTGAAGAAATTTGTTAATGTTGTTTTTTTGTTTACTTCCGTAAAATACAAATTTTTAATTTTTTTTATAAAAAAAATTTATTATGTGTAAGAATTATTTAAATCAATTCATTTAGATTTGAATAAAGAAACCAAAGTAAAGCTAGAAAGTTTATTAACAAAAGTTGCCATTTTATGGGATTTCGAAATCTGTAATTTAAGTATAAAAACTAATCACAATCCAATAGTTATAGAAATCACTATAAAAAAAACTAATGGTGAAGATATTTCACTTGATGATTGCGCCCTATTTAATACCCCAGCATCTGAAGAAATAGAAAATTCAAATCTTTTAAATTGTTCATATGTGTTAGAAATTAGTAGTCAAGGGGTCAGTGATGAATTAACCTCAGAAAGAGACTTCAAAACTTTTAAGGGTTTTCCAGTTAATGTTGAATTAAACCAGAAGAATTCAAAAATACAATTTCTGAGTGGTTTACTTTATGAAAAGTCTAAAGATTATTTAGCCATTAACATAAAAGGTAAGATTAAAAAAATCCCTTTTGACGAAGTATTAAAGATTAGTCTTTGTACATTAAAAGATTAATTATCCCACCGTTATTCAATTTTCCCATCATAGATGGCATTAGTTATTCTCCCAGGTTTAAACAATCTCATTGAAGATATTAGTGAGGAAAAAAAGTTGCCTCCTAATATCGTTGAAGCTGCCTTGCGCGAAGCTTTATTAAAAGGTTACGAAAAATATAGAAAAACATTTTACATTGGAGTTAACGAAGATCCATTCGATGAAGAATACTTTAGTAATTTTGATGTTGGTCTAGATCTAGATGAAGAAGGTTATAGGATCTTATCAAGTAAAATAATTGTAGAAGAAGTTGAAAGCGAAGATCATCAAATATCTTTATCAGAAGTAAAACAAGTTGCTGATGATGCTCAAATAGGTGACACAGTTGTTTTAGATGTTACTCCAGAAAAAGAGGATTTTGGGCGAATGGCTGCTTCAACAACAAAGCAAGTTTTAGCCCAAAAATTAAGAGATCAACAAAGAAAAATGATCCAAGAAGAATTTGCAGATTTGGAAGATCCTGTCTTAACTGCAAGAGTTATAAGATTTGAGAGACAATCAGTAATTATGGGAGTTAGTTCAGGTATTGGTAGGCCTGAAGTAGAGGCTGAACTTCCAAAAAGAGATCAATTACCAAACGATAATTATAGAGCCAATGCCACTTTCAAAGTATTCTTGAAGGAAGTTAGCGAAATAGCCAGAAAAGGACCACAACTTTTTGTAAGCAGAGCAAATGCTGGATTAGTTGTTTATTTATTTGAAAATGAAGTCCCCGAAATCCAAGAAGGTACGGTAAAAATTGTCGCTGTTTCTAGAGAAGCTAATCCTCCTTCAAGAGCTGTTGGGCCCAGAACAAAAGTAGCTGTTGATAGTGTCGAACAAGAAGTTGACCCTGTAGGTGCTTGTATTGGAGCGAGAGGAGCAAGAATCCAACAAGTAGTGAATGAATTAAGAGGAGAAAAAATTGATGTTATTAAATGGTCTACTGACCCAATACAGTATATTTTAAACTCTCTAAGTCCTGCGAAAGTTGATCTCGTGAGACTTGTTGACCCAGCAGGTCAACACGCGCACGTACTAGTTCCTCCTGATCAATTGAGTCTTGCAATTGGCAGAGAAGGACAAAATGTAAGACTTGCAGCAAGATTAACTGGTTGGAAGATTGATGTTAAAAACTCACATGAATACGATCAGGAAGCTGAGGATGCTGCAGTCTCTGAATTAATCATTCAAAGGGAAGATGAAGAGAATCTACAGCGAGAAGCTGAGCTTAGATTAGAAGCAGAACAAGCTGAGCGTGCTGCGGAAGATGCAAGATTAAGAGAGCTTTATCCCCTTCCTGAAGATGATGAAGAATATGGACAAGAAACATATCAAGAAGAGACCTTCTCAGATAGAGATCAATTAGAGACTGTTCAAGATGGTGAAATAACTGCCAAAGAGGAGAGAAAACGTTGATAAGACAAGCCCCTGTTATGCGTTTATGCATTTCATGTAGAAAAACATATGACAGAAAAAATCTTATCAAGATTACTAAAGATCATACGCAAGGTATCATGTTTCAGAGGGGGATGGGTCGATCAGCCTACATTTGCAAGTCAAAAAAATGTTGCTCAGATTCAAAGATTAAAAAAAAGCTTCAAAAAGCTTTAAAAACATCTCTAGAACCTGAATTTATTGATATTTTTGAAAAAGAAATTTCAAGCTACAATAACTATTCCAATCAAGGAATATAATTAAATTAAATCCTCTTTGATTTCCAAAAAGAGTTCAAACCAGATTAAATGACTATCAGCGATAAAATCAGAATCTACGAACTTTCCAGAGACTTAAATCTGGACAATAAAGATATATTGGATGCCGCTCAAAAACTTTCAATTACAGTAAAAAGTCATAGCAGTTCAATTAGTGCAGAGGAAGCAAAAAAAATAAAGAATCTTATTAACAAAAAAAATTCAGATAAAAAAATACTCTCTATCAAGAAACCTTTAATTAAAAAAGATGACTACAAACAAAATAAAGAAGAAAAATCTTCAGTAATGTCCTCTATGAAAGAGAAACCTC
>CACJNU010000010.1 GCA_902594875.1 uncultured Prochlorococcus sp. | reverse complement strand
CAAAATAACGTTGAGGTAATTGGCGACAATATTGAATTTAGCGAAGATAGTAATAAGTTTGGATTAATCAATAACGAAAAAATAATTGGGATTGTCACCTCTAAATTAATTATTCCTAAATTAAAAAATTTTTTAATTCAAAAAAACAGATGCACTTCTTTGAATCCAAAATAATCCCAAAGAAAAGGAAAGCCCTCCTGCTACAGCTATTAATCTTTTAATAAATTTTTGACTTGCTTTAAAGGTAGTAATAGATACTAAACAAGTAAAAAGATTCATACTTATAAGTGAGCCAATCAAATATGAAATCAAATATAAGCAAGCGCTCGTTAAAGGTAGAGCTAAAGCAGGAAGAACTGCAAGAAAATGTGAACCTCCAGCTATGCCGTGTAGCAAGCCTAAACCAGTCAAAGCATGTGAGTGCTTAATATTATTTTTTTGTTCCTTAACATGAAAGTGAAAGTGACGATGGGCAATTCCATTCTCATGCTTATGAGAATGCGAGTGGATACTTAATTGAAAAGAATTTTTTATAGCAAATACTCCAACAATTAGAAGTGAAATTCCAACTAGGAATTCGGCAATACTAGAAAATTTGTTTAATGGCGTAATATCCTTAATAAAAATCGCTATAAAAGCTAACAAGAGGACTCCTGAAGAATGTCCTAAGCCCCATGAGAAACTATTTTTAATAGCTTTTTGAGGATTATTAATCGCTGCTGGTGCCATTGCAATTAGATGATCAGCGCCACTAACTACATGTACAAATCCTGCGACTATACCTGTTAAAATTACAGCCTGCATATATATTCAGTGCAACTCTGTTTATTCAATTTTATAGCACGATTTGAAGTCAATATTAAATTGAGTTAAATAATTTCTTGAACGATTGTTCAATATCTGTTTCTCTCATGAAAGTTTCACCAATTAATACTCCCATGATTCCAATAGATCTAAGAGATTCTAAATCTTCGGCACAATTAATTCCAGATTCACTTATGGGAATAATATTTTGTTTTAAAAATATATCTGCATATTTATGCATCAATTCTTTTGATGTTTTTAAATCCGTTTTAAAAGTCTTTAAGTCCCTATTATTTATTCCAATCAAATTAAAAGATTTTAACTTTAGAATCCTATCTAATTCATTAGAATTATGGACTTCAACAAGAACGCTCATCTTTAAATTATCAGCTATTTTCTTTAAATAAATTAAATCATCATCACTTAAAATCGCAGCGATTAATAATATTGCATCAGCACCAGATACCCTTGCTTTATAAATCTGATAAGCAGAAATAATAAAATCTTTGCAGAGTAGAGGGAGATTAGTTGATTTTCTTACAGTTTCGAGTATTTCATAACTACCTTGAAAAAACCTTTTATCGGTAAGTACTGAGATACATGATGCACCTAATCCTTCATAACAAATTGCTATGTTTTCAGGGTTAAAATCTTTTCTAATAACTCCTTTACTCGGACTAGCTTTTTTAATTTCAGCAATAACTCCTGGTTTTATTTTTGACTCCAAGATATTTTTATAAAAATCTTTGGGAGTAGGAAGTTTTTCAATTTTTTTAATGAGATCTTCTAAAGAGACTATTTTTTTAAAATTCTTTATTTCAATATCCTTGTGCCATACAATTTCTTCCAGAATGTTTTTCGCTTGTGCTTCTCTATGAGGTACAGCATATTCTAAATTTTCTACCCTTACTGTTGGATTTGGTGGCTTGCGTCTTATCTGCATAAATTTTAGATATTATTTTATTTGAGAAGCCGCCTGTTTATACGCGACCTCAACTACTTCACTAAGAGTAGGATGAGTATGAACTTCTTTAGATAATTCAATTACATCTTGGTTCCTTGAAATACCGTTCGAAATTTCTTGAATTAAATCAGCTGCATGTAACCCAAAAATATGCGCCCCTAATACTTTTCCATTATCTTTATTGAAAATCAACTTTAGGAATCCATCACTCTCCAATTCAGCCAATGCTTTTGAATTAGCCTTAAAGAAACTTTTGACAACTCCCAAAGTAAAATTTTCTTTTGCAGATATCTCTTTAGCTTCAGCTTCAGAGAGACCAACTGAACTTATCTCAGGGTGAGTAAAAGTTGCTGCAGGGATACTTTTATAGTTAATTTCGACATTACCGCCACAAATATTATCAACAGCAATAGTACCCTGCGCTGCAGCTGTATGGGCAAGCATTAGTTTGCCTGTTACATCTCCAACAGCCCAAATGTTAGGTATTATTTTATCACCATTCTTAACTCTCATTTGATCATCTATAGGAATGAACCCTTTAACTGTTTCGATTCCAACCGAATCAAGATTTAAGTTTTTACTATTAGGACTTCTACCAGTTGCAACCAGAACAGCGTCAACTTCTAAAGTTTCTACAACTTCCTTAGATTTTGCATCTGTCAGTTCTATTTTTACAGGGCATCCAGGTGTTATTTTTGTCGCAAAGACATTTGATTTTGTGTCTATATCTCTTGCTTGAATGAGGTTCTTCTTAGCAATTTTAGTGATGTCTGGATCAAATGTTGGCATAATATTTTCCAAAGCCTCGATCATGGTAACTTCACTACCAAGAGCGGTATAAACATCAGCAAATTCTAGTCCTATATATCCGCTTCCAATAATTGCTATCCATCTAGGAAGCCACTCAAGTTTAACCGCATCATCACTGGTAAATACAGTCCTATTATCCAAAGTTATTCCACTGGGAACAAAAGGAGAAGAGCCTGTTGCTATAACAATATTCTTACATGTGAAAATTTTATCAATTCCGTTTTTATCTCTTACACCTACTTTTTGATTTCCTTCAATTCTGCCAATGCCCAAAATAATTTCAACTCCACTCCTTTTAAGAGTTTTTGTTAAATTTTCTCTAACATTTAAAACTAAATTATTTGCATGATCTGCAATTTTTGATCTCTCGAACCTTACTGGTGAAGCATGTATACCAAATTTAGCTAAATGTTCATAATCAGCTATTTCTCTGACTTTTCCACTTGCAGCCAAAAGAGCTTTAGATGGAACACAACCTTTATTTACACAAGTACCTCCCATATCAGAAGATTCAACAATTGCGACTTTCAATCCCTTACCAGCAGCATGCTTAGCGGCATCAAAACCTCCATATCCTGCTCCTATTACGATTAAATCAAAATCAAAACTTGAATCAGTCACTTTTTATTTATTTATTTAGAGGTGTATGCGACTCTTTTTCGTTCTAGTAATAACGGAACTGCAACACAAGCCACATTCAATGATTCTACAATCTCGCTATGCGGAATTGTAATTGTTTCATTAAAAGCTTCTTGAATTTTTTTATGAATACCTTGGCCTTCATTACCCAAAATTAATGCTGTACGTCTAGACCAATCAACTTCCCAGTAGGGTTTTGAAGGTTTTTTTGAACTCTCATTATGGCTACTAGTAGAGAAAATCTTAAATCCTACATTTGATAATTCAGACAAAGACTTAAGTAAAGAATTTAATATTTCTTCTTCAATGCCATCAAATCTTAAAAATGGCAGATGAAAAACTGCACCTGAGGATGCTCTTAATACCTTTTGGCCTAATGGGTGCGCACCTCCAGCTAAAAAAATTGCATTAACACCCGCAGCTAAAGCGGTTCTAAAAAGATTACCCATATTCCCAGGATCTTGAATTCTGTCGAGAACAAGAACAAAATCATCTTTTCTATTAAATTGATAATTAGGTATTGCTGAAATCTTTACTAAAGCCGCTATCCCATCTGGATTAATTGTTGAAATCGCAGATGCCAAGACTTCCTCTGAGACAATATTTATTAATGATTCATCAAATTTTTTGCTTAGATTTTGATTCTTTCTTAGCCATTTTTCGGTAACTAAAATCTTAGAGGGATTTTTTCCAGACTTCAGCAATTCTTCAATGAGATGTGTACCCTCTATGCAAAAAAAGTCTTGATCTTTTGGAGATGATCCTCTTTTAAATGATCTAAATCTTTTAACTAGATTATTGTTTTTACTAGTTATTTTTAAAAAAGTATTTTCTATGAGTATTCTGAAAAATTTGTTATCAACTATATTTTAATTACATAAATATTTTGATCAATTATTTATTAAATTTTTATTTCTCAAGAAATCAAAAAATACATTTTCACTTTTAATTAATATTCATGACGTTACATAGGGTGGACTTAATATTATTAGTTTGTCATGATGAATCTAATAAATTAAGTCTTAATGATTTGCGGAAGCAAAACGAAGTCATATCTTAAATCTCAAAATTTAAAGATTCTTGGCCAAGGCAAGTTAAATGGAATAGTTGAAATAAGTGGTGCAAAAAATTCCGCCTTAGTTTTATTGGCTTCATCATTACTAACTAATGAAAAAATAATTCTTGAAAATGTACCTTTTCTCACTGATATTGAAAAGATGGGGAATATCTTAAAGAATTTAGGAGTGAATTTATTTCGTAAAAACAACCAACTAGAAATAGATCCAACAACTATTTCGATTAAAGAACTTCCATATGAACTTGTTAAAGGATTAAGAGCTAGTTTCTTTTGTATAGGTGCACTATTAACTAAATTTGGAGAAGCTCAAGTACCGTTACCAGGTGGATGCAATATTGGTTCAAGGCCAATAGACGAGCACATCAATGGATTAATCGCACTAGGAGCAGATATTATTATTGAAGAGGGAATTGTAAAGGCAAAAACAAGGGGGAACAAAAATAGACTTCATGGCACTCATATTAAATTAAATTGTCCAAGTGTAGGTGCGACTGAAACTTTAATAATGGCAGCATCTTTAGCCAAAGGAAGAACTACTATTGAAAATGCTGCTAGAGAGCCTGAAGTTCAAGATTTATGCCAAATGCTTAATAAAATGGGGGCGAAAATTTATGACTCCGGTAAAGAAACAATTATTATTGATGGTGTTAATAAGCTTGGCGGATGTACCCATAAAGTAATTCCAGACCGAATAGAAGCTGGTACTTTTCTCATAGCTGCTGCTGCAACTTCCTCTTCAATAACAATTTCTCCAGTAATCCCTCATCATCTTGAAGCTGTCACTAATAAGCTTCAAGAAAGTGGGAGTAAAATTACGATTAAAGGTAATTCGATTTCTATCAAGAGTAAAGAAATTAAAGGAGTAGATATTGAAACAGCTCCTTTCCCAGGCTTTCCTACTGATTTACAGGCACCATTTACAACCCTAATGACAATCGCAAATGGTGAATCAAAGATAACTGAAACAATTTTCGAAAACAGAATGAATCATATCTATTTACTTAATGAAATGGGCGCCAGTATAAAACTAAGCAAAAACGTAGCTCACATCAAAGGAGTTAAAACAATTAATGGAATGAATCTAGTTGGCTCAGATTTAAGGTCATCAGCTGCATTAATAATTGCAGGAATCATCGCAAAAGGTTGTAGTAATGTCTATGGATTAGAACATCTAGATAGAGGTTATGAAAATTTTGAATTAAAACTAAAAAATTTAGGTGTAAAAATAATTAGAGAGATCAGTAAAAATACTTTTGAGGAGAATGGATATAAAATTGAATCAAAATCAGAAAATCGTCCAGAACTAGAAGTAGCTTAGTTTTTTCATAAATATTTTAAAACTAAGAAAGTTAATTCAAACATAAGCAATATTGATTAGTGATATACAACCCAAAAATAATATAAACAAGACTAGAAAGCGATTAGACCAAATTTTATTTAAACCATTAAATTTGAATTCATTCATGCCCAAGTTCCGCTACTTGATCCGAATGTTGTCAGTATAGTAACTGCAATAAAAAGATATGGGACAAATTTAAAAGATAACTTTTTAGCTTGAGTTTTAGACATTTTTTTCTTTTTACTATAGCACAATATTACTAAACATGAAGCTATCTCATTTAAAAAGGACTCTTAAGCGTATTTAATCGCAAAAATGTATCATAACTGTTTAATTTTTTCTTTTTTACCTTGTCTCTTGTCAGCAAATGCAATAAAAAATTCTATGTTTTTATCGAAATGATTAACCATTAACGAACGTTATCTTGATAACTGTTCCTTGACCAAAACAATAGTCAATTAGTTGATTTTTGTTATAATAAAAAAGTTAATTTTTTCAAAAGCCTTGGGAGCGTGGTGGAATTGGTAGACGCACCGCACTCAAAATGCGGCACCTTCGGGTATGTCGGTTCAAGTCCGACCGCTCCCACTTTGATGAATACATATAGTCGATTCGATATATCTTTCAAAAAAGGAAAAGGATGTTGGCTATGGGACAAAACAGGGAAAAAGTATCTTGATGCAGTAGCTGGTATAGCAACATGCAGTCTTGGCCATAGCGATAGAGTTCTAAGAAGAAGATTAACAACTCAACTAAAAAAGATTCAGCATATTTCTAATCTCTACAAAATTGAAGAACAAGAACAATTAAGCAGAACTTTAACGAATATGAGTTGTGCTAAAAGCGTCTTCTTCTGCAATAGTGGTGCGGAAGCGAATGAATCAGCAATTAAATTAATTAAAAAATATGGTAATACAACAAGTAAAGGTAAAGAATCAATTATTCTCGCAGCAGAATCCAGCTTTCATGGAAGGACGCTTGCAGCCTTGAGTGCCACTGGACAGCCTAAATATCAACAAGGTTTCGAACCAATGATTCAAGGTTTCAAATTTTTTAAATTTAACAATTTTGATTCGGTAAAAAAATTATTTGAAGAGTGCGAAAATAGTGATCAAAAAATTTCCGGCGTTTTAGTTGAACCAATACAAGGAGAAGGCGGCGTAATTCCTGGAAGTAAAATATTTTTTAAAAGCCTGAGAGAAATATGTGATAAATATAATTCTCTCCTCATTTTAGATGAGGTTCAAAGTGGAGTAGGTCGAACTGGGAAAATGTGGGGTTATGAGAATTTAGGAATTGAACCTGATGGATTCACCCTTGCTAAAGGATTAGGAGGAGGTCATGCAATTGGTGCATTATTGGTAAAAGAAAAAGCCGACATTTTTTCTCCAGGAGATCATGCAAGCACTTTTGGAGGTAACCCATTTGCCTGTAAAGCTGCCCTAACTGTACTAGAAGAAATAAATAGAAGAAATATTATCAATAATGTTTATCTAAGAGGGGAACAATTAAGTGCTGGGTTTGAAGAATTGTCAAAAAAATTTCCAAATATTATTAGAGGGAAAAGAGGTATAGGTTTAATACAAGGTCTTGTGATCAACGATGATTATGCTGATGCAAAAACAATTACATTAAAAGCTTTTGATAAAGGATTACTGGTTGTTCCTGCAGGAGGAAATGTTGTGAGGATTGTCCCACCATTAGTTATATCTCGAAGAGAAATTAATATTCTTTTGGATAAGCTAAATTCAATTTTGGAAGAGTTATAGCAATTGAAATTTTGAAAAATGCAAATTTAAAAATTTTTGAATTATTATCTCCAAAATATGAAAGGGATAATATCAAGTTAGGTTTATCAAGAATTAAAAAAGCACTTGAAGAACTTGGAAATCCTTGCAAAAATATCCCTGCGATACAGATTATTGGAACCAATGGGAAAGGATCAATCGCGGCATATTTAGAAAGCATTCTTTTTGAAGCTAAAAGGGATTTTGGTGTAACGACATCTCCTCATCTTTTGGATGTATGCGAGAGGATTAGAGTTAACAAAAAAAATATTAATAAAACTGATTTTGAAAAAATCTATAGATTAATAGAAAAAAAATTTTCAACATTTGAATTAACTCCTTTTGAAAAAATCATTTGCTGTGCACTAAATTTTTTTGACCATAAAAAAGTTGAATTACTAATTCTTGAAGCTGGCTTAGGGGGACGATTGGACGCGACAACAGCCCATGGATCTAGACCAATCATTGCTATTGGGAATATTGGCTTAGACCATAAAGAATTTCTTGGAGATACGATTGAAAAAATTGCCGAAGAAAAATTAGCAGTTATTCAAAAAAACTCAATTGTCATCTCATGCAATCAAAATAGTCAAGTTGAAAATTTAATAACCAAAAAAGTTAAAGAGGTAGGAGCAAAAATTATTTGGAAAGATTCAATTTCAAAAAGCTATGAGATTGGATTAAAAGGAATTTTTCAAAAGCAAAATGCTTCAGTAGCTGTTGGAGCAATTGAAGCGCTTAATAATTTGGGATTTAATATAAAAGAAAAACACATCTCTGAAGGTCTTAAAAAGACATCTTGGAAGGGGAGGCTAGAAATAATAAATTTTTTGAACAAAGAAATTCTTGTGGATTGTGCGCATAATTATCCTGCTGCAAAAGCACTCTCTTATGAGCGAAGCAATTGGGAGAATGAAGATAAAGGAATTTATTGGATTTTAGGTGTCCAAAGACAAAAAGATTTTTACGCAATATTAAAAACGCTTCTAAAGAAAAATGATCACTTATTACTTGTGCCAGTACCAAACCAACCTAGTTGGCAATTAAAAGATCTTTCTGAGATTAAAGAAATTGACCTTCAAAAAATAATTGAATTTAAAACATTTGAACTTGCCATTGATTATTTATTTTCCCTAGAGAAGTGGCCACCTAATCATCCTGTCCTAACGGGTTCTATTTTTTTAGTTGCTGAATTTATTAAATTTACAAATAAACAGAACTGTTAAATATTAAATTGTTCCTTCACTTCCCAACCTTCCAATTTCCCAGGATTTAATAGCCCCTTTGGGTCAAATTTTAATTTCGCTTTTACTTGATCTGCGTCAACCACTCCTAGGCCTCCACCTTCAACAGTTAAAACATGGGGATTAAAAATAAATGCCCCAAGTTTCTTACAATCTTCGATTATTTCATTTAATTCATCTATCCCATTCCACCTTAATACAGGTAAAGCCGCTAATCGCGGTGATCCTTGTTGAGAAACTGCCTCTAAATGCCAAAGAACTTTTTTACCCCACTTTTCCCTCAGAAAATTAATTAATTCTAGTTCACTATTAAGTGGCAAAAGCATCTGTAAATAAGTCCAATTTTTATCTTTAGACCTCATATGAAGAGTTGTATGATTCCATACGACTTCAGAAATTCCATTAACGAGTTTTTCTTCTTCCCCAAGGAGGGTAAATTCAACTTTGAATTTGTTGCAAATCAACTCGATAGTTTTTGTTCCTCCAAAAGTCGATTGAATTAATATCTTGTGACTTCTAGCATTACTTTTAAACCATTTTGGCATTTGATCTACAATTTCTTCTTCAAGAATTGCTCCTAGTTTCAGATCAATTGCTGCGCTGGTGAGAGTTTTTAATATTTCTATTGTTTTTTCAAATTCAATACAGTCGATAACAATTGAATACCACTTACGTTTGATATCAGTAGCAAGTAGTAAAGAAGTAATTATTCCATTAGTCCCATAAGCATGATTTAGAGGTTCGGATTCTTCAGCATCAAATTTTAATAATTCAGGTTTTTCATTCATCGTTACTGCCTCTAAGCCAATAAGATTTCCTGGATCTCTTAAAAATCCCCACCTAATTGATCCAATACCTCCTGATCCACCTGCAATAAAACCGCCAATAGTTGCTGTTTTCCAAGTACTAGGAAGCAACCTCAATTCCCTCCCATATTTCTCTAATTGTTTGTTTAAATCTCCCATAACACAGCCAGACTGTACTTTTACAAAACCTGTAGCTGGATCAAATTCTTCTAACTTATTAAAGTGACTCATCTGCATTACAACTCCTTTAAACAATGGGACAGCTTGTCCATAATTACCTGTACCTGAACCCCTTAAAGTGAGTGGGATAGAAAATTCCCAACAAATTTCTGCTACTTCCTTTACTGCTTTGTGATCACTAGGTCTTACCACCAAATCAGCGATACATTCGTCTAATTTTTCAGAAAGGATTGGAGAGTAGTTATAAAAATCTTTTGAAAGCCTTTTTATGTCAGATTTGCTTTCAATAATCTCTAAGTTGTTAACTTCCCTAAATTTATCTAAAAATTTAAGAGTATTAGATGTCATTAATTCAATTCTTGTTGTTTTATATAAATTAGCCGATTAGCAATATAAATCGCCTTTTATAAACACTTTTCTCTTTAATGAACTCGAAAAAACATCTGCCCATCTTTGTGCATCTAAAATCACAAAATCAGCAGGGCAACCCTTTTTAATTAAACCATCCCATTTTAAATTCAATAATCTGCTTGGAGCTAAAAAAATAGAAGATAGAGTCATTCTATCCCAGGGATTTAGTTGAAGCATAGGTATAGAGCAAGACAACATATAAAAAGGATCAAAATTACCAAATGGGTACCAGGGATCTTGAACGTTATCACTACCTAGAGATACATCCACATGTGATTTTTGTAATTGTTTTATTGGAGCAACTGGTCTTTTTGATGAGGTAGTTTTATTACTTCGATTAAGCAGCCAAAAATTTGTTAGAGGTAAAGCAATAACTTTAATATTTTTCTCAGCCATTTTTTCTCCTAAATTTAAAATCTCTCTATGACTTAGAGAAATAAGACTACTCAAATGACTACAAGTAATTGGAATACTTTTAATTTTTAAATTTTCGATTGTCTCTAATAAAACTTTTATTCCCGCTCCAGGCTCAATGGTCGATTCATCTATATGCAAATCAATTTCTAATTTATATTTACTAGCTAGAAGAAGCATCTTTGCGAGAAATTTGCTTGTATCTTTTTTATTAAAAGGAGGAACAATTACACCTCCTAAAATACCTCCATTAGAGGAAAATATTTTTGCCAAATCTTCACCATTAGTTGTATCCCAGAATTCCAATGGAGCTAGAGCAACGAATTGTAAAGTCAACTCAGATGAAAATTTTTTTTGTAATTTAAAAAGTTCAATCCAAATATCAATAGATTGACTTTTATAAGTATCAATATGACTTCTAATGGCTCGGTATCCATTTTGTATGGCGAATTTTAATGATTTCTCAACTCTTTCAAGAACCTTATCTGTAGTTCTAGTTTTATGTTCTTCAAGATTTACTGATAATGCTCCTCCATAGTTTGATTCCAGATTAGGAAAGTCTGCCCATGTAAAAGATTTATCAAAATGCGAATGCGTTTCAACAAATCTTGGGAATAAAATATTTTTTGGTTTTGTAACTTTATTTTTTAAAGGCTTTAACTCAGAAACAAATCCATCCTCCCAACAAATGGAAACTGAACATAAATCCTCTATATCGATAGTGAGGTTATCTATATCTTCTATTAAACAAAGGCTTCTGGGAATAAGAACCTCAGCTGTGCCGGAATTACTCAAATTTTTAGATTTTCTTCTATTTTAAATCATAAGAAAACATTACTGAATTAGAAAATAATTCAAATTTCGCTAAAAGATAAAAATAACTATGAAAAATTCCCCTGAGTTGTTAAATTTATAAATGTGAGGCGGGCGTCGCCAAGTGGTTAAGGCAGCGGCTTGTGGCGCCGCTATTCGGGGGTTCGAATCCCCTCGCTCGCCCTCAAAAATATTGCAGCAAAATTATTTAACTTGTAATTTTGAATTAAAGAATCATAAAAAATTCCTAGCAAAGTGCTAACAAAAACAAAATCAGACGAAAAAAAAT
Organism: uncultured Prochlorococcus sp.; assembly: GCA_902594875.1. Lineage (GTDB taxonomy): Bacteria > Cyanobacteriota > Cyanobacteriia > PCC-6307 > Cyanobiaceae > Prochlorococcus_A. Next base: position 43,871 of record CACJNU010000010.1, on the reverse strand, counting down.
CTCAAAAGAATTCAACTACTGGCAGTTATTGGATAACCACATTTGGTTGCCAAATGAACAAGGCCGATTCTGAGAGAATGGCTGGGACATTAGAGAAAATGGGATACATCAGAGCAGATAATGAATTAAATGCCGATTTAGTCTTGTACAATACATGCACTATTAGAGATAATGCAGAGCAAAAAGTTTATAGCTTTCTAGGAAGACAAGCAAAAAGAAAGCATAAAACACCTGGCTTAAAACTTGTTGTTGCAGGTTGTCTTGCTCAGCAAGAGGGAGAATCCTTACTAAGAAGGGTACCAGAACTTGATTTAGTTATGGGACCTCAACACGTAAATAATCTTGAGAATCTTCTGGAGAAAGTTGATTTAGGCAATCAAGTTGCTGCCACAGAAGAAACTTTCATTTCTGAAGATATAACAAGTGCCAGAAGAGAAAGCTCTATTTGTGGCTGGGTTAATATCATCTATGGATGTAATGAAAGATGTTCATATTGTGTAGTCCCCTCTGTCAGAGGTAAAGAGCAATCAAGATATCCAAATGCGATAAAAAGTGAGATCCAAAAATTAGCTGATGATAATTTTAAAGAAATTACTCTTTTGGGTCAGAACATTGATGCTTATGGTAGAGATCTCCCAGGAACTACAAAAGGGGGGAGAAAAGAAAATACTCTAACTGATCTTTTGTATTATATTCATGATGTTAAAGGAATTCGCAGAATAAGATTTGCTACTAGTCATCCAAGATATTTTTCAAAAAGGTTGATTCAAGCTTGTTATGAACTTGATAAAGTTTGTGAACATTTCCATATCCCCTTCCAAAGTGGAAATGATGAAATTTTAAAGCAAATGTCCAGAGGATATTCAATTAAAAAGTATAAAAATATTATCGAGAACATAAGGTCATTAATGCCAGATGCATCAATCACAGCTGACGCGATAGTAGCTTTCCCAGGAGAAACCGAACAACAATATCAAGATACATTAAAGCTAATATCAGAAATTGGCTTTGATCAGGTGAATACAGCAGCATACTCTCCAAGACCAAATACGCCTGCAGCAGTTTGGACGAATCAACTTTCGGAAGATGTAAAAAAAGCTAGATTAAAAGAAATTAATGATTTGGTCGAGAAAACTGCTAGGACTAGAAATCAAAGATATATCAATAATATCGAATGCGTTTTAATTGAGGGTTTAAATCCAAAAAATTCCTCTCAAATTATGGGTAGAACTAGAACAAATAGATTAACTTTCGTAGAGATTCCCAATAACATTAACTTTAATTTTTCCTTGGGAGATGAGATAAATGTCAGAATAAATCAAGCAAGACCTTTTTCTTTAACAGGAGAACTTTTTTTATAAATTTTTTTTTAAATGATCGGGGTAAAGAAAAAATGTATTGGGTTAATATTTGGCGGGCATTCCAATGAACATGAAGTATCGATATCCTCTGCCAAAACAGTTTTTCAAGCATTTAATGCACAAATAAACAAAGAACGCTTTACAGTTAAAGCCTTTTACATAAACAAATATGGAGATTGGCTTGATAGTGATATTTCAGAAAAAATTCTAATTGGTGAAATTGAAAACAATAAAACAAAAAAAGAAGAAATCTTTAATCAAGAAAAAATAAACTTCCTTGACGGAATTGAATTTCAAAATGTTGATGTTTGGTTTCCTCTTTTACATGGATTTAATGGTGAAGACGGATCAATTCATGGCTTAATTAGATTTACAAAGAAACCTTTAGTCGGGTGCGGAATTATTGGCTCTGCACTTGGAATGGATAAAATATTGATGAAAACAATATTCTCAAATCTTAAACTTCCACAAGTTAATTATCTAGTTTTTCAAAATGAAGATTTCAACGATAAGCGAGTAAAAAATAAAATTATTAATGAAATTTTAAAAAAATTAAAATTTCCTGTTTTTGTTAAACCATCGAACTCTGGATCATCTCTTGGAATCTCCAAAGTCAAAAATGAATCGGAAATATTACTAGCATTAGAAAAGGCTAGTGAAATAGATCCAAGAATCTTAATAGAAGAAGGTTTAGAGGTAAGGGAGATTGAATGCGGAATAATTGGGAATTCAAAACTCTTAACCTCTGAGATAGGCGAGGTAAATTACGAAAGTGATTGGTATGATTACGATTCAAAATATCACTCTAATAATAAAATAATTATCCCAGCCGAAATAGATTCTAAAATCACAAAAGAAATTAAAGAAATTGCTATTAAAAGTTGTAGAGCACTAAATATTTTCGGTTTTGCAAGAGTAGATTTCTTTTTAGAAAAATCTTCAAATAAAATTTTACTAAATGAAATAAATACAATTCCTGGTTTTACAAAAAACAGTATGTTTCCAATGCTTTGGGAAGCTTCAGGTTTAAAAATTGAACAGCTTGTGGCTAAACTGGTAGATATATGTTTAGATTTGTAATTTAAATCAAATGTTGCATGGACTACTTTGGTTACCATTACTTTTAATCTTCATTTTATTAACTGCACTTGGATGGTTAGAAAGAAGAAGGCAAAATCTTTTTAGAAGTTGGGCTAGTGATTCTGAACTGTGCAAGTTAGATAGTTCAGGTGCAGCGTCTTTAAAAAATGGGGAGTTAAAGTGGAGCGCATTTGAAGCTGGTAAATTTGAAGAAAAAGATTGTTTTACAATCAAGAAATTGGAATTAGTTGAATTAATGGCACTTACTTCTGGTGAAGCTCCTTTAACAAGTGAATCTCAAGGTAAATGCAGGTTGAGATTAGTAGGGGATGGGAAAGAGATGGATGTACCATTTTCAGATGCAGAGCAAGCGAGAGAATGGATGGACCAACTGATGGAAAAAGCTCGATGTGATTTGTGAAAAACAAAAAAGTAATAAAAAATAGAAGCTTTTTTTTTCTAATTTCATTTTTATTTTTAACAAGCTTATTAAGCATAAAAACACTCAAAAAAGTTGATCCTCAAGACATTAGGATTTCTGGTAGTGAATTATTTTCGCAAAATGATGTAATAAAAAATTCATCTTTAAATTTTCCTATCCGATTAATATTTGTTGAAACTAATTTGCTAGAAAAAGAGTTAAAACAAAATTTATCCCTTAAGAATGTTTCGGCAAACAGAGAACTATTTCCTTTTGGTTTGAAAGTTCATATTAATGCAAGAACTCCAATAGCTTACGGTGAGAGAATATTAAACGACGAAAAAATATTGGGCTTCATTGATAAAGATGGAATTTTTATAAATAAACAAAATGTGGATGAAAAAAATTTGAACAAATTAACTATAAAAGTTTTTGGGTGGAAAGAAAAATTTAAAAAAATATTATCTGAAATTTTTATTGCTATAGATAATTATGAATTAGAGATAGTTAAAATTACTTTTTCATCCGATGGGTTTCTAACTGTTGAGGAAAATGATTTAAAAACAATATTCTTAGGATTTAAGCCAAATTTAATCAACAATCAATTTCAAAAAATCAATTATCTTAAAAATGAATTTAAGAAAAATAGCTTTTCAAAAAAAATAGATAATATTGATCTTACTAATCCAGATAAACCAAAAATAAAAGTGTTCAAACCCTAATATTTGAAAAAGGATTTTGAGTAATTTTCTTTAATTAATGTAGTGTTGATATGGGTTTTGCATTCAAAACAAAATATTTAATAAATAAATATTTTTAGGATTTTCCTCAACAAATTCCTACATATGAACGCAGTAAGTTCATAATGCACCCAATACTAGTAAAAGATTCCTATTAAGAGATGAGCTTCGGTAACAATCCAAACTTTGATCAATCGAGAGAAATCCTTCCAAGCCAAAACGCCAAAATAGAAGTTATTGGTGTAGGTGGTGGTGGCAGTAATGCAGTCAATCGAATGATAAATAGCGATTTAGAAGGTGTTTCATTTAGAGTCCTCAATACCGATGCACAAGCCCTACTACAATCTTCTGCAGAAAGTAGAGTTCAACTTGGACAAAACCTCACTAGAGGTTTAGGTGCAGGTGGGAATCCAAGTATTGGGCAAAAAGCAGCGGAAGAATCCAAAGAAGAACTTCAACAAGCTTTAGAGGGATCTGATCTAGTTTTTATAGCTGCTGGAATGGGTGGAGGAACTGGTACAGGTGCTGCTCCCGTTGTTGCAGAAGTAGCCAAACAAAGTGGTGCTCTAACAGTAGGTATAGTAACCAAACCATTTTCTTTTGAAGGGAAAAGAAGAATGCGTCAAGCAGAGGAGGGGATCGCCAGACTAGCTGAAAACGTTGATACTCTTATAGTTATTCCAAATGACCGATTAAAAGACGTTATAGCAGGAGCTCCTCTTCAAGAAGCATTTAGGAATGCTGATGATGTTCTAAGGATGGGAGTCAAAGGCATTAGTGACATAATTACATGCCCAGGATTAGTTAATGTTGATTTTGCAGACGTTAGATCAGTTATGACTGAGGCAGGCACTGCTCTTCTCGGAATAGGTATAGGTTCAGGAAGATCGAGAGCTATAGAGGCTGCACAGGCAGCAATGAATAGTCCTTTATTAGAAGCAGCAAGAATTGATGGAGCCAAAGGCTGCGTTATAAATATTACTGGAGGCAAAGACATGACTTTAGAAGACATGACCTCTGCATCTGAAATTATTTATGATGTTGTTGATCAAGAAGCGAATATTATTGTTGGTGCAGTAGTAGATGAGGCTATGGAAGGAGAGATACAAGTTACTGTAATTGCTACAGGATTTGAAACAACCCAACCATTAAATCAGCAGAGAATAAAAAACAGATTATCTAATCAACCCTTATATAATTATTCCGACAATAAAGAATCAGGGGCCAGTATTCCTGAGTTTTTGAGATTAAGGCAAAATAAAAAGATATAGGTTAAAAGGTAAAATAGAGTGACTCGGTTATCTCGCCTGCCTCAAGCATCCCTTGTGGCTGCTACCTTCCGGTCCTGACCAGGTTTAGGCGTTAAAACCGCGAAAGGCCGAGTCAGGTTAATATTAGCAATTCTCGATTAAAAAAGATACATAAATTCATTATGTTACCTTCAGACCTAATTAATTATAAAAAAAATTCTCGCAAAATTATTGCACTAACTGCTTGGGACTCCATATCAGGATCTATCGCAGAACAAGCAAATGTTGATCTCGTACTAGTAGGTGATTCATTAGCAATGGTGTGCTTAGGATACAAATCGACATTGCCATTAACTTTAGAAAACATAATTTATCATACTAATGCTGTCACAAGAGGATTTAAGAAGAAAATTGAGGAACAACCTTTAGTCGTTTCAGATATGCCTTTTCTGACTTACCAATGTGGTGAGGATAAAGCTGTTGAGTATGCAGGGAAAATCATTCAGAGCACTTATGCAAAAGCTGTAAAAGTGGAGGGAGCTGAACCAGAAATACAAAAAGTTATTTCTAGATTAATAAGAATGGGAATACCTGTTATGGGTCATATAGGTCTTACACCACAAAGCTATCTAAATATTGGGTTAAGAAAACAAGGAGAAAGCATAGCAAGCCAAGAAAAAATTAAGAAAGAAGCTTCAATTCTTGAAGAATTAGGATGTTTTTCAATAGTTCTTGAACATATTCCTGATTTGCTTGCTAAAGAAATACAAAATTCTTTAACAATTCCCACAATAGGTATCGGCGCAGGTAACTATTGCGATGGGCAAGTAAGAGTTACTGCAGATTTGTTAGGCCTGAATGATGATCAACCACCATTTTGCCAACCAATTATCCAAGGAAAGAATTTATTTAAGGATAAATTAAAAGAATGGGTAGACTCTGAAAGACTTAATTAATCTCGTCCCACCACTTAAACATAGAAACAAGAATTTGATTGCTTAGTTCCATGCCATTAGGGTCACTTAAAAAGAATCTATTACCCTTTCTTACTAAAAGTCCACTTTCAAGAAATTTTTCCCATTCTTTAAGCAATTTACTGAAGTTGCTTTCCAATTTGTCGTTTTCCCAGTTTTGTTCTTTAAACACTTCTTTGATATCTATACCCTCTTTGAGTCTTAATCCCAACATTATTTTCTCGTCAAGTTCTCTATAGACAATCTCCTTTTTAGTTAGTGATGAATCTAAATTAAATTCGTATTGTCTAATTACCCATTCTTTATATTCTCTACTAACTCTTGGTCTAGTTAACTTTTCCCCCCAAGGTGAACTAGTGGAACCTTGACCAAAACTCCACCAACCTAAACCACTCCAATAAACTCTATTATGTCTCGATTGATGTCGAGGAAGACAATAGTTTGAGATTTCATATCTTGAATACCCTGAGTTTTTTAAGATTAAATGGGTTGATTCACTATTTCTAAAAGCTTCTTCATCACTTGGGAGTTTTAATTTTCCTAAGTTAACTAATTTTTTAAAAACAGTGCCATTTTCAATATTTAAATCATAAATAGATAGATGCGGTGGTGAAAATGCTATTGCTTTTTTTAAGTCATCCTGCCATTCTTTTAAGCCACTAAGTGGCAAGTTTTGAATTAAATCTAAACTCCAGCTTTTTATTAACCCAGAATCATATTCTCTCTTCAACCATAAACAAGATTTTTCTGCATCTTCTTTAAAGTGACGCCTTCCCGACTGTTGAAGTATCTGATTATTAAAACTTTGTACTCCAAGACTAAATCTATTTATCCCAGCATTTATGAATCCAAAAAGATCATCCTGAGTAAAACTAGCTGGATCAACCTCCATAGTGATTTCAGCACCATAGTCAATTCCATAATTTTCTTTAAAAAGATTAATTAATTCTTTGATTTGGGTTGGATCCAAAATTGATGGTGTACCGCCTCCTACATAAATCGTCGATAGAGGTGATTTATGCTTAATTGACAATATTTCTTTGTATAAAAATTGCAAATACTCTTGAACAGTTTTGCTTCCATAACCTTTTAAAGTTTCAACTTTGTTTCCTAATGGAATAACTGCAAAATCACAATAAAAACACCTTCTGTGGCAAAAAGGAATGTGCACATAAGCACTTCTTGGAAACTTATTCATAATTTAAATTCATTTTTAAGCTCCAAAAAAGTAATAAGGATCGAAAAAAATAAAATCCTTATTTACTCAATTAATAAATCCTAGTAGATTATAGATATGACAGATATCTTAGTATTAATTTTATTTGTATTGTCTGGGGCTGCTTCAGGATGGCTTGGTGTTGATTTATTGCCGGTAGACATACTCAAACAGGTATCTAATGTAGAAGGTTTTAGAATTGTTTTAGCAATAATTGGTTTTTTTGTAGGATTAGCAGCTGGTTTTGTATTCCTTCAACTTAGAAAGACTTTTCTTGATCAAATAAGAACAATGCCTACGGACTTACTAATAAGCAGGTCTGTTGGATTAATTTTAGGATTACTTGTTGCGAATCTCCTACTAGCGCCAATACTATTAATTCCCTTCCCTAGAGAGGTTTTTTTCGCAAAACCATTAGCAGCAATATTAAGCAACATTTTCTTTGGTGTGCTTGGTTATAAGTTGGCAGATACCCATGGAAGGACATTATTGAGATTATTCAATCCAAATAACACTGATGCATATCTAGTCAATGAAGGAATTTTACCTGCTGCAAGTCCAAAAATTCTGGATACTAGCGTAATTATTGATGGGAGAATCAATGGTCTATTAAGTTGCGGGTTATTGGAAGGGCAATTAATTGTTGCTCAAAGTGTAATTGATGAATTACAAACTTTAGCTGACTCAAGCAGTAATGAAAAAAGATCGAAAGGCAGAAGAGGTCTCAAGTTATTAAAAGAATTAAGAGATCTATATGGGAGAAGACTTGTAATAAATCCAACAAAGTATGAAGGTAATGGGGTAGATGAAAAACTATTGAAAATTACTGAGGATATGACAGGAACTTTAATTACGGCTGATTATAATCTTTCTCAGATTGCTGAAGTTAAAGAATTAAAAGTTATGAATTTGAGTGATTTGGTTATTGCCTTAAGACCAGAAGTACAACCAGGAGAATCACTTAATATAAAAATTGTTAGAGAAGGCAAAGAAAAAATGCAAGGTATTGGATATTTAGATGATGGCACTATGGTCGTTATTGATGAGGCAAAGAATTTTGTGGGAAGCAGATTAGATGTTGTTATTACGGGAGCATTACAAACTCCCACTGGAAGAATGGTCTTTGGAAAACTAATAAATAATCCTGAGTCAAACAAATCTTTTAAATCACCAGCGACACAGGGCTAAATCTAGCTAGAATCAGTTCAATCTTAATTTTGTGATACAAATGACTGTATCTGCTCCTTATTACGGCGAAAATACCGTTATGAGGACCCCACCGCCTGATCTCCCCTCTCTTTTACTGAAAGAGCGAATTGTTTATCTTGGCTTACCATTATTTTCTGATGATGATGCGAAAAGACAACTAGGAATGGATGTTACTGAGCTAATTATTGCTCAACTTCTTTATCTAGAGTTTGAGGATCCAGAAAAACCAATCTATTTCTATATCAATTCAACTGGGACAAGTTGGTACACAGGTGACGCAGTTGGTTTTGAAACAGAAGCTTTCGCTATCTGCGATACAATAAGCTACATAAAGCCCCCAGTACACACAATATGTATTGGACAAGCAATGGGGACAGCTGCAGTTATCCTTTCATCTGGCACTAAGGGACAAAGGGCAGCTCTTCCACATGCTTCTATTGTTTTACATCAACCTATAAGCGGAGCGAGAGGCCAAGCAACCGATATCCAAATAAGAGCGGAGGAAGTTTTGAAAAATAAAAAATCAATGCTGGAAATTCTATCTCGTAATACTGGAAAGACTATCGAAGAACTCTCGAAAGACTCTGACAGGATGAGTTATCTAAACCCACAAGAAGCTCTAGATTATGGAGTTATCGATAGAATACTCACAAGTCAAAAAGATATACCAAATAAAATTTAACCTTCACAAAACTATTTTAAAATCATGCCAATAGGAACTCCAAGCGTGCCTTACAGACTCCCAGGGAGTCAATACGAAAGATGGGTTGACATATATACAAGACTAGGTGTTGAAAGAATTCTTTTTCTTGGACAAGAAGTGAATGATGGTATTGCTAATAGCCTTGTTGCTCAAATGCTTTATCTAGATTCTGATGATAATTCCAAACCCATCTATCTATATATAAATAGCCCAGGAGGATCAGTTACTGCTGGCTTAGCTATATATGACACTATCAAATACGTAAAAAGTGATGTAGTAACAATCTGCGTAGGCCTCGCAGCCTCAATGGGAGCGTTCCTATTGGCCGCTGGCACAAAAGGTAAAAGAGTTGCTTTGCCTCATAGCAGAATAATGATTCATCAACCTCTAGGAGGGACTTCTCAACGTCAAGCGAGTGATATTGAAATAGAAGCTAAGGAAATTTTAAGAATTAAAGATATGTTAAATATGTCAATGGCAGATATGACAGGCCAATCATTTGAGAAAATTGAAAAAGATACTGATAGAGATTATTTTCTAAGTGCGGAAGAAGCAAAAAACTATGGCTTAATTGATAGAGTAATAACACATCCAAGCGAAGCGAATCAGTCTTAAATTTTCTAAATAAATATTTAATTTTAATTTTTAAATTAATAATTTTTTGGATTATTGACACCTTTAATGTCTAAAATATTAATTATTAATTGCAGAGAAGCAACAACTAATGACCCAACTCTTTTACGACACAGATGCAGATCTAAGTCTTTTAAATAATAAAACAATCGCGATTATTGGATATGGTTCACAAGGTCATGCTCATGCCCTAAACCTTAAAGATAGCGGTATGGATGTAATCGTTGGATTATATAAAGGAAGTAAGTCTGAAAGCAAAGCTATTAGCGATGGTCTACAAGTATTTAGTGTTTCTGAAGCTTGCGAAAAAGCAGACTGGATTATGATTCTCCTCCCAGATGAGTTTCAGAAAGATGTTTACCTTAAAGAAATAGAACCAAACTTAAAAGAAGGAAAGATATTAAGTTTTGCTCATGGCTTCAACATAAGATTCGGACTTATCAAACCTCCTAGTTTTGTGGATGTTGTAATGATCGCTCCAAAAGGGCCTGGACACACTGTTCGTTGGGAATATCAGAATGGCCAAGGAGTTCCAGCATTGTTTGCAGTAGAGCAGGATTCTTCCGGAAATGCAAGATCATTGGCGATGGCTTACGCTAAAGGTATTGGTGGAACGAGAGCTGGGATTCTTGAAACAAACTTCAAAGAAGAAACAGAAACTGATTTATTTGGAGAACAAGCGGTTTTGTGCGGAGGATTATCAGAACTCGTCAAATCAGGATTCGAAACTCTTGTAGAGGCAGGATATCAGCCCGAACTTGCTTACTTCGAATGTTTACATGAAGTTAAACTTATTGTTGATTTAATGGTGAAGGGAGGCTTATCTCAAATGAGAGATTCGATTTCAAATACTGCAGAATATGGAGATTATGTAAGTGGAAAAAGACTTATCAATAGTGATACAAAGAAAGAAATGCAAAAAATTCTAAAAGATATTCAAGATGGAACTTTCGCTAAGAATTTTGTAGAAGAATGCGATAAAAACAAACCATTAATGACAAAATTAAGAGAAGAAAACTCAAAACATGAAATTGAAAAAGTTGGTAAAGGTCTGCGCTCGATGTTCAGTTGGCTGAAATAAATTTATTTTTAATATTACTTGGATCGATTGGTTTTGATTTATTGATCGGCGATCCAAAATTCTTAATACACCCTGTTCAAGTTATTGGCTTTTACATAAAAAAAATATCTGATTACCTTATAAATAATTTTGGAGAAAATAAAAATATATTATTTTGGGGTGGTTTCTTTGTAGCTATATCCGCTATTGGAATGAGTTTTGGTTTAGGAAAATTGATAGAACTAAGTTATGTACAATCTAGAAATCATTTTTTTTATGGATTGTTAATTTTTTTAGGACTTTCAAGTTGTATTGCAACTAAAGGACTTATTTCAAGTGTGAAAGAGATTGCAGAACTAATAGAACGCAAACAAATTAATAAACAAAATAAGAAAATAATCAAAGAGAAGGTACAAAGAATAGTAAGTAGGGATGTAAAGTCATCTTCTATAAATCATCTCTTGAGATCAAGTACCGAGAGCCTTACAGAAAATTCTGTTGATGGAGTATTTGGGCCATTATTTTGGATTTTTATTGGAATTATTTTTATGCAGTTTTCAATTTTTTTACCAGGACCTTTGTCACTTGGCTTTTCTTATAAAGCCATAAGTACTTTAGATTCAATGGTAGGTTACAAATATGATTATTTTAGATATTTGGGTTTTTTCAGTGCAAAAATCGAAGATATTTTTACGTTCGTTCCTTCAAGATTAGTTTTAATCACATTACCTTTAGTAAGCTCCAAAGTTAATGAGTATGGATCAATCATAAAAAAAAGTTATCTTGATGGTAAAAAATATGATTCTCCTAATTCTGGAATTTCAGAAGCTATATTTGCCTATATTTCCGGTATTAAATTGGGAGGTAAAAGTAAATATAAAAATGAAATTATTGAAAAGCCAATAATTAATCCGACTGGAGATAATTGCACTGAAGAAAAAATCAAATTAATTTGTCAGTTAATTTTAAGATTGCAATGTTTATGGATAATAATTTTTGTCTTAATTTTTTTTATAATTTCAAATTTAATTTAATAATAAATTAGTTTTAAAATTACTAGAATAGTAAATAATATAATTTTATGCAAGAAAACGGCTCTCCAAAAGAAAATCAAATTGATGATTTTACTAATACATCATCAACTGATAATGAATACTCAAAATGGGTAGATAATCAGGGAGATGAAGTAAAGAATGTTTTTGGGTTTAATAGCAGTGCTGAACTTGTAAATGGTAGAGCAGCAATGATCGGATTCTTAATGCTCATATTAACCGAGTTAGTTTTTAGCGGCAGACCTGTTACTTCTTCAATTTTTGGTATTAATTAAAAATGGAAATAAAAAAATCTAATCCAATAAAAGTATTCTTATACATATCTGTATGGGTAATTATTTGGGGCACTATAGGATCTTTAGTCGATTTTCCTTTATATAAAAATAAAATCTACCTAGAAGGAAGCATATATCAATATCTTACTTTTACAGTTACAGCGATTATTTCTATTACATCAGCAAAGTATTTTTATAAGAAAATTGATTTATAAAAACTTGTACCTAAATTTCTTAATAATTTTTGCTGGTTCTTTACTTTCATTGGACTCGTAAAGTATCCACTGATGTGTCTCAGTATCATGATCACAACCATAGTTTCCAGATGGGTTATCGTAACTTGAAAGATATGAATGACAATTTTGGTCTGCCTCAAAAGCGGAGTCATAACCTGTTAGAAAATATATCAAAAATAGAACAGTTATTAACAAAAAAAATACTTGAGAAACTAAATTAACTACTTTCATAAGATATTCTAAAATTTAAATATATCATCTAATAAAATTTATCGATCTAAAAAAATCTCTAACGACCAACATTAAATATAAAGTCATGGAATGCTTGATTTTTTAAATACAAGATAACTAGCAATACTAAAATCATATTTAAGACTATTACTAATGATCCAAAAATATTTATTTGTTTTTTACCTGGCAAAGTGTAAGTAAATTTTTTGCCTTTCAAAAAACCTGCTAAGCCTTTTTTTTCTTTTATTTGAGTATTTTGAGAATTATTCTTAACTTCATTATCAGAAAAACCTTTTACCATTACAAATTAAATAACAAATTTATAATATTCCAAAAAAATAAATTATTTTAATAATTAACAATTTTTAATCACATATGGAATCATTAATGAAATTCTATCATTTGAGAAATTATTAAAAAAATAAGCTTCAATAATTCCCGTTTGGAGCCCCAATAAACTTGATTGACATTTGAAGCTATTTTGGTCAAAAACTACTAATTGAAGTTTTTCTATTTCAGAAATTAATTCTTTACATAATTGTGTTCGAGAATCTTTAAAACAATCACTAGATTGTTTTAAAATCTTGGACTTTGTTGGTATTGTTTCTGCCATAAGAAAATTTGATAATAATAAAAATTTTAAGAATAAAATAGTTAAAAATTTCATTACTTTTTAAGATTTCAAAATTTTGGATACTTCAGCAGAAGTTTTGATCATTGATCTTCTAATTGCATCTTATTGCAATAAAAAAAGATGCCCCAAAGAGCACCTTGTTATTAAGGGAAGAAATAGATTAAAAAGATTACCCTTGAACTCTATCCTTAAAAAGTTTACCTGCAGAGAATGTTGGTACTCTTTTAGCAGGTATTGCTATTTTTTCGCCTGTCTTAGGGTTTAATCCCTGTCTTGCAGAACGATCTCTTGGTTCGAAAGAACCAAAGCCTAGTAAAGAGACTTTTTTGCCTTCCACTACTGAATCAACAATAGTTTCAATAGCTGCATCAACAACTAAAGAAACATCAGTTTTTGTGAGCTCTGTACGAGCTGCAACAAGATTTACTAAATCAGCTTTGTTCATTGAAATTTAAATTAAAGCAAAGGTTTAAAAAAAAGATTTAAATCGAGTTTTAAACCTCGAACTTCCACATCATATGGAGCAAATACAAATACGGCAACCGAAAATGCCGGCGGCGCAAAGCTTTATACAAATTTTAGGGACATTTTTAGCAATATTATTTATTTTTAAAGCCGCTCTTTTTCATTTATAAAAAATAGCTTCTTTTATTTAGAGATAAGCTAAAAGCTTTGGTGGCACTGGATTTAGCCTTAAAAATCTAACTACATCTAGCAAAGGAAAAAAATATCAAAGGAGGATGATTTTAAGAATTTGAGCTATTTATTATGTTTTATTAATTTTCAGATATATTTCCTTCTCATCACATGAAAAAGCATAATTTGTATTTTGAAATCAAGAAAAATCTGGTTTTCTCATTATTAAGATTTCTCTCTAATTCGTTTTATGCACTGAGCATATGGATGAAGAAATTCTAATTCATTAGAAAATTAATACTCACCAAGATCTAATAAAGTTAATTAGTGAAGCCGTAAATTTGAGTTTTTTTTTTTAATTTTGCATCTATTATTCAAGTATCAATAATTTAAATAAATTATCTCAATATTTAACTAATCAATGATAAAGAGAAAGTGATTCATCTCAATAAAGGTAAACCATTTCCTTTAGGAAGTTCTCTAACTTCACAAGGGGTTAATTTTTCCTTAATCGCCACAAATGCAGAATATGTAGAAATCTTATTGTTTGAGAAAGAGGACTCTATTTCCCCAAAAAGTATATTCAAATTAGATAAGACTCATAATAAAGGTCCTTACTGGCATGCGGAAATAAAAAATCTAGATGAGGGTTGTATTTATGCTTTTAGAGTAAAACAAAAAAATAATGAAATTAATAATAACTATGAAAAAAAAGTATTACTTGATCCATGTTCAAGGGGTATTACCGGATGGGGAAGTTATAAAAGAGAAAATGCATTAAAAACGCAAGAAAATACTGATTCTTGTCTTAAAAGCGTTGTTTGCGATAGAAAATTATTTAATTTTAACGATTATCCAAGACCGAAACATTCTTGGGAAGAAACAATTATTTATGAACTCCATATCAAAGCTTTCACTGAATCAACTGATGAAGATGAAAGTTGTTTTAAGAAATTTTTAAAAAAAATTCCGTATCTCAAAGAACTGGGAATTACCTCAATTGAATTACTTCCAATTTTTTGTTTTGATCCTACTGATGCCCCTAATGGTTTAGATAATTTTTGGGGTTATAGTCCAATTAATTGGTTTACTCCGCATTTTGAATACCTTTCGAATGAATCCGCCGAAAAGAATAGAGCGGAATTTAGAAGATTTGTAGAGGAATGTCATAAAGCAGACATTGAAGTCATCTTAGATGTTGTATACAATCACACTTCCGAAGGCGATTCAAAAGGGCCAGCAATATCTTGGAAAGGTATAGATGAAAATCTTTATTACTTTATTGGGAAAGATAAAAATTATCAGGATGTCTCCGGATGTGGTAATACTATTGCAGCAAACAGAGGACTAGTTAGAAAACTAATAATTGAATCATTGAAGTGTTGGGCAACTGAATTAGGAGTAGATGGTTTTAGATTTGATTTAGGAATTGCCCTATCAAGAGGAGAAAATCTCACACCGCTTGATAATCCTCCAATTTTTGAAGATATAGAATGTGAACCAGAACTTGTTGATATAAAGTTTATAAGTGAGCCATGGGATTGTGGCGGTTTATATAAATTAGGTGATTTCCCATCTAAGAATACTTTCACTTGGAATGGTCATTTTAGAGATGACTTGCGGAGATTTTGGAAAGGAGATAAAGATACAGCTTGGAATATGAGCGATAAAATCAAAGGTAGTCCATCGATTTATAAAGAAGATACTTTTTTCCCAAAATCAATAAACTTTATTACATCACATGATGGATTTACTCTAAAAGACTTAGTAACTTTTAATAGAAAACATAATTTTGCCAATAGAGAACAAAATAGAGATGGAGATAACCATAACAATTCTTGGAATCATGGTACAGAGGGACCAACTACGAACTTTTTAATAAATGATTTAAGAAGAAGACAACAAAAAAATCTTATTCTTAGTTTACTTATCTCTAAAGGAGTTCCAATGATACTTATGGGTGATGAAATAGGAAGATCACAAGGCGGGAACAATAATTCTTGGTGCCAAAATAATTTATTGGGCTGGATGAATTGGGAATATAGTCAACAAGATTTGGAATTATTAGAATATTTTAAATACGTCATAAAACTCCGAAAAAAACTAATAAACATTTTTAATCCATCATTCTTCCCTAATAATCAAACCAATGAACATATTCCAACATATAATTGGCATGGAACAACGTTAGATAACCCCGATTGGAGTAGCTGGTCTCACACAGTTGCCTTTAGCATTAACAAAGGCAATACTAATCCTTTGGTCTGGATAGGTTTAAATGCATATTCAAAAAGTATCGATTTCCCCTTGCCGAAATGTAAATATAATTGGTTAAAAGTTATTGACACAAGTATGTCTGAGATTTTTAAACCCATAACTATCAAAGAAAAATCTGTTCTAATAAAGAGTAGAAGCTCTTTATTAATCATTTCAGAAGAAGTATTTAGGGCAAAAAATAATTTATTCTAGAAGCGGGCGGCGGGAATCGAACCCGCATCTTCAGCTTGGAAGGCTGAGGTTTTACCACTAAACCACGCCCGCATTAAGTAATAGAATTACCATTGCAATAATACATTATCAAACAATTAACAAAGTAAAAAGATTGGAAAATTCACACTCGAAAAAAAATATTTCTAGATCAACAACAAGATTAATGTTCTCTTATGGGCTAGGAGACGCAGGCACAGGTTTAGTCGCGACGCAATTTGGTTTTTTTCTTTTCAAGTTCTTTATTTCTGCTGGTTTACCAGTAATAATTGCAGGATCATTATTAATGTTAATAAAGATATGGGATGCCGTAAATGATCCTTTAATTGGATGGTTAAGTGATCGTACTAAATCAAGATGGGGGCCTAGAATCCCTTGGATGGTAGCAGCATCTGTTCCTCTTGGTTTCTCTTTAGCTGCGATATGGTGGACACCCACTGGTTCAGTGCAAACCAAGACTATTTACTATGCCATAATTTCTATAATCGTAATGACTGCTTATACAAGTATTAATCTTCCTTTTGCAGCTCTATCTACTGAAATTTCTGAAAAAACAGCAATAAGAACAAGACTAAACGCATCTAGATTTACTGGCTCAATAATTGCAGGACTAACTGGTTTAATAATAGCTGGAATTGTATTAGGGTCGGAAGGATCTGTAAATAATGAATATTTTTTAATGGGTAAAATAAGCGGATGTATTGCAGTTGCTGCAACATTAATTTCTTGTTGGGGATTAGCTCCATTTGCAAAAAAAGCAAGAAGGCCTTCAGGAAAAGTTGAAGCCATCACACTTCAATTCAAAAGGATCTTCAGAAATAAAAAATTTCTAAAAGTTATTACGCTTTATATTCTCCTTTGGTGCGCCTTACAATTAATGCAAACAGTAGCTTTAATCTATGTGGAGGATGTCCTGAATGTACCAACATATATTGCGAAGTGGATCCCTATACCATTCCAAATTAGCGCTTTAGTAGGTTTACAAATATGGACCAAGGTATCAAATAAATTGAACAGGATTTCAGCTTTAAACTATGGAGCAATTATGTGGATTATTTCATGTACAGCAGCTTTATTTTTACCTTCATTATCAAAAATTTCAGGAGTTGGAGATAGTTTATTCCTAAATGCCGGTAACATATTTCTTTTCATTCTTTTAATTTTCATTATCTGTCTTATTGGCATTGGAGCTTCAACCGCTTTTCTTATCCCTTGGTCACTACTCCCTGATGCAATAGATGAAGATCCAGAGAAACCAGCAGGATTATATACTGCTTGGATGGTACTTATTCAGAAGATTGGTATCGCGTTTAGTGTTCAATTATTAGGATTTTTATTGTATTTATCAGGTTATCAATCATGCTTTATTGATAAAGATGGTCTAAATATTATTGAACAATGCTACTCAGCACAATTAACTATTAGATTATGTATTGGTTTTATACCCTCAATATTGGTAATAATTGGTCTTTTAATCATGAGAAAATGGGATCGAAAATTAATTACTAACTAATATAAAGATATGTATTACCTTAATTTTTTCAATAGACTTCTAAGCAGCCTAGTTATTGGCGGGCAAGCAATTAATTTTATCTTTAAGGGTAAAATTTCCAAAAATGATCTCTTTGACCAACTTATGGAGTCAGGTCCTGGCAGTTTATTAATTGTATTAATTACAGGAATTGCCGCAGGTACAGTTTTTAATATTCAAGTTGCATCACAACTCACAAGTATGGGAGTTTCAAGTGAAATAGGAGGTTTATTAGCAGTAGGCATGGCGAGAGAAATGGCCCCTCTTCTAACTGCTACTTTAATGACTGGAAAGGTAGCAACTGCCTATGCGGCTCAACTGGGCACTATGAAAGTTACAGAACAAATTGAGGCAATAACCATGTTAAGGACAGAACCAGTCCAATATTTGGTAGTCCCAAGGTTGCTATCGATGGTAATAATGTCTCCAATACAGTGCCTTTTGTTTTTATCTGTAGCTTTATGGAGTGGACAAATTTGGAGCACAATTTTTTATAAAGTTCCACCAATAGTTTTTTGGACATCCGTAAGGTCCGGTAATGTGAGCTTAACTAGTGCAGACTTAACCTCAATGTTAATAAAATCAGTAGTGTTCGGATTACTTATTTCAATCATTGCTTGTGGATATGGACTCACTACTAAAGGGGGTCCAAAAGAAGTTGGAACAAGTACAACAGGCGCAGTTGTAATGACTCTCGTTACTGTATCTTTAATGGATGTATTACTAACACAAATTTTATTTGGATGATTCTATGTTTAACACCAAATCAAAAAAAGAGGAAACAGTAATAATATCTCCCTCATTTCAGTTGCCAATCATTCTAATAGTTTTAAGCTTTATGCTTTTGTTTTTGAATATTGGTTCTTTGCCAACAATAGTGTTTGCTTCTTTTAGCTTTTTTTTATTACTTCAGTCATTCACCTTGAGAATAAAAATAACAAATGATGATTTTATCGTTTTACAATTAGGAAAAGAGATTAGAACTTTTCCATTCAAGAACTGGATATCATGGAAACTATTTTTCCCTATAATCCCAGGTATTTTTTATTTTAGAGAAAAGTCGAGTCCTCATTTATTACCAATTTTGTTTAATCCAAAGCAATTAAAAGATGAGCTCATAAAAAAAGTTGACTCCCTGGAAATTAAAAATTCTTAGAATTCAAACTTTGCCTATTCATCAAAATTATTTAAATGACCAATACAGAAATTTCCGACAATAATCCTGAAAAGGAATTAATAATAGATAAGTCAATTTCAGATGAAAAAACCAAACAAAATAGTAAGAAAAATACAACGCAATTAAAAAAAATTACACAAAAAATCGACAACTCAACTAAATCTCTTGATGAAATTTCTAATGAAATTTTTAGAGATCTCATTTCAAAAAAAGACTCTTTAGTTAAAGAGATAAAAGAGTTAGAAACAAAAAAAAATGAAATAGAAAAAGATATTGATTCAAATTTCAAAGGACAGTCAGATAATATTGCGAAAAGAGTTAAAGGCTTTCAAGAGTACTTAACTGGAGCTTTGCAGAATCTTTCACAAAACGTAGAGAAGCTTGAATTAGTTTCTCAACCAATAATCGTAAAGCCTTCTCCACTTGATGAGAGAAAGCAAAAAAATAGCACAAATAATGTAGTTAATGTTCCGGCTCTTTCTGAAACATTTAAGCCAGATGAAGAAATTATTAAAAGTTGCTTTTCAAGTTTTACAGAACAACCTGACTTTTATGCAGAACCATGGAAATTAAGACGGAGTCTTGATTCATCAGATATAGAAATCATGGATGATTGGTTCTTTAACATGGGCGGAAGAGGTTCTCTTGAAAGTAGAGGATCTCGACAAAAAAATGCCTTATTGTCAGCGGGTTTAATATCTATTCTTGGAGAATTATATGGAGATCAGTTTCAGACTCTTATTTTAGCTTCGCAGCCTGAACGATTAGGTGAATGGAGAAGAATTCTTCAAGATTCACTTGGTCTCACAAGGGATGACTTTGGACCTAATAGTGGGATTGTACTTTTTGAAAGGTCTGAAGGTGTTATTGAGAGAGCTGATAGATTAGAAGCGAATGAAGAATTGCCATTTATTATCATTGATGCAGCAGAAACCTCTGTTGAAATTCCCATACTTCAATTCCCATTATGGGTTGCATTTGCTGGTTCAGATAATGAAATTTACGATGATCTTGAACTAAACTAAGCTTTATGAATATCTTAATAATTTTTACAAGCTATCTTTTAGGATCAATTCCGACAGGCTTTTTAATTGGAAAATATCTCAAGAATATAGATCTAAGAACTATAGGTTCTGGATCTACAGGTGCCACAAATGTCTTAAGAAATGTTGGGAAATGGCCAGCATTTTTTGTATTTATCATTGACGTTGGAAAAGGGATTATTGCAGTAAAAATTGCTCAATATTACACAGATCAAGATTTATTAGAAATTATCGCAGGGATATCCGCTGTCTCTGGACATATTTGGCCAATATGGCTTGGAGGTAAAGGAGGGAAAGCTGTTGCAACTGGATTAGGTATGTTTTTAGCTCTTTCTTGGAAAGTTGGACTCGCTTCTCTTGGTATTTTTTTAATAGTCCTAACAAAAACTAAATTTGTGTCTTTATCCAGTATTTCAGCTGCAATCTTACTTCCTATTTTTATGTTTTTTTACCTAGGTAAATTAATGCACTCATATTTTTTCATAAGTTTAATTGTTGCATTATTAGTAATCTGGAAACATAGAACAAACATAACAAGATTGCTTAAAGGAGAAGAATCCAAAATTAATCAGAATCAATAGATTTAAACATTTCTATTAGAGCTTTATTAGGATCTATAGCTTTTGATATTGATCTACCAATGACTAACTTAGAAGCCCCATTATCTATAGCTTCATGTGGAGTCATAATTCTATTTTGATCATCTTTATTTTCAATATTTAATCTGATGCCTGGTGTAATAAGTTCAAAATTATCCTTATAAATAGATCTCAACATTTTTACCTCCCAAGGGGAACAAACACATCCATCTAATCCGGCATCAAAAGACAATTTTGCAAGTCTCAATACATTTTCTTCAATTGAATTATTTCTATCAAGGTCAGTTTGAAAATCTTTAAGAGAAAAGCTTGTTAAAACAGTTATTCCTACAACAAATGGGGGTTTAACACTAACTGAGGTGGCCCCCTCTAAAGAGGCTTTCTTCGAATCCTTAAGAGCTTTTAGACCTGCTGAGGCATGAATAGAAATTATATCAACTCCTAATTTTGAAACTTGGAAACATGCTGCACGCATGGTATTGGGAATATCGTGAAATTTTAAGTCTAAAAAAATTTTTTTATTTAAACCTTTTAATATTTCAATAACTCTTGGACCTTCCCTAACAAAAAGCTCTAAACCAACTTTCACCCACTTAATATTAGGACATTTTTCCAGAAGTAATTTTGTTTGACTTAAATCTAATCCATCAATTGCCAATATTATTTTATCTTCTGAATTAAATCTTTTATTCATAAATTTTCAGTTTTCAAACCTCTTAATTATTTTTTTTCCAATTTGCAAAATTTTTCCTTCCAAATCATTTTTTGAATTAAAAACTAAATCAGGATTTATTAATTTCTGACTATCTATTTTTACACCCCCACCTTTAATAGATCTTTTGGATTCACTACTAGATTTGAAAAGTTTTAGAGCACTTAACAAGTAAAAAAACTTAACTGGAAAAACTACTTCTTTTAAAGAAATCTCTGGGATTTCTCCAACTTTTTCTTTGTGTCCAAGGAATAATTTTTCGCAATTTGATTGCGCCTTTAATGCTTCTTCGGCCCCATGGAATAAAGTAGTAACTTCTAGAGCCATTCTTCTCTGTAATTCACGAGGATTTGAATTTTCAAGAAAACTTAAATCTAATTCAGTAAGTAATTCAAAATAAGTAGGTATTACATTATCGGGCACTTTTTCTAATTTTGAATACATTGAAAGAGGATCTTCAGTCAAACCTACTGTGTTAAATTCAGATTTACTCATCTTCTTAATTCCATCTAAACCTGTCAAAATTGGCAGCAGAACACCAAATTGAGGGTCTTGTTTAAAATGCCTTTGAAGATCTCTTCCTATTGCAATATTAAATTTCTGATCTGTACCTCCAAGCTCAATATCTGATTGAACAACTACCGAATCGTAACCTTGTAATAGTGGATATAAGAATTCATGCAAAGCAATTGGCACTTGCGAAGTGTACCTTTTATTAAATTCCTCCTTAGCTAACATTTGACTAACTGTTGCACTCCCCATTAATTCAATTATCGAATTGAGATCTAATCCTTTTAACCATTCACTGTTATATCTAATTTCTATTCTATCTTTTGAATCAAAATCTAAAATAGATTCATTAGCTGGCTTTCCCATCCCTAGTTGAGTTAAGTATGTTTTTGCATTATCCTTAACTTGTTTTTCCGATAACTGAACTCTTGTTTTGTTTTTTCCAGTTGGGTCTCCAATTTGAGCAGTAAAATCTCCAATAATTAAAACTGCAATATGACCATTATCTTGGAATGCCCTAAGTTTTTTAAACAATATGCTGTGCCCTAGATGAATATCTGTTCCAGTTGGATCGATCCCGAGTTTAACCCTTAATTTTTTATTATTTTTTTTCGCATTATCAATTATCTCCGAAAAGGTTTGATCTGTTCCCCTAGTTGGAAAATATTCTTCTATTCCTCTTGACAGCCATGATGGCAATATTAAATTATCTGACATGAAGCTTTACCAGTTAAATTTAAGAAGTTTTATCGAGTTCATCCTTCATTCTTATTAAAGTTTTATTCATCTGATCGAACATTTGATCAGGAGTAATCCCAAATTGACTTAACTGTGTCTTTAATTGTTCTACTGTCATTTTGGCTTGAAAATCTTCAGATAATTCAAATCTCTTCATAAAAACCTTATAACGATCCATAAGAGATTCCATTTTTTTTATAAACATTTTTTTTCCTTCTCTGTCAAATTTTCCATAATCAGAGCCAAGTTTCATAAGTTCTTGGTAATCTGTAAAAAGCTTTTTAGCTTCTTCTTGAACGATGTCTGACTCAAAGAATCCCATTACTATTTTTTTTACTTCGCAAGATTAAGGCTCAATTACAAGATAACAAGAATCTTTTAAATTGATTAGAACATTAATAAATTTTAGTTTATAAATAATTCTTTGATTTATATTTTTTCAGAATTAAATTTAGTAGACATGTTTCATAAATATTGGAAAAATTCAACGTAAATAATACTTCAAATCAAAATAGACAATTTGAATTATTTGGTTCAAATGTAAATACATCAATTAATTTTCAACAAACAAATAATTTAAAAATCGAAAGAGAAATCATAACTGAATGGAGAAATAGGATACATAATCACCAATTTAAAATTTCAAAAGATGCTCAAAATAAAACTTTGCACCAAACAAGTCTTCCTATAAATATAAATTCCAATGAAAGAAAAATTGATCCGTTTTCCCTGCAGCCATTATCATTGAACTTTTGGAGAACCAATCAATATATACATAATGGTCCAGCAATGTATTTTGTAATTGACTCGATGGAAAGTTCTAAAATAATACTTTATATAGGAGAAACAAACGTAGCCAATAAAAGATGGAAGGGAGAACATGACTGTAAAAATTACCTCATGAATTATAAAGAAGCCCTAGCAAATAACAAACTCTCGAGTCGCCAAGATATTCGTTTCTTCTTAGATGTACCTAAAGAAGTAAAATTAAGACGTAAACTAGAGCAGCAACTGATATATTTATGGTTACCCCCTTTTAATAAAGAAACCCGAGATAGGTGGGCAACTACCTTCACAAATAACTAAAAGTTTATTAAATCCATTTTACAAATGCAATTTTCCACATTCCTAAAAAATCTAGATAATTGGCAAGGTGCTTCATTAATTTTTGGAGTTTTAGAGGAAGAAATTGTCAGCCAACTTGAAAACATAAAATTTGTTGTTGACCCAAAATTATTAATAAAAAAAGTTACTCAAAATAAATTTAAAGGAGAAAAAGGAACAACTCTAAGCTTTGAATTTTTAGATCAAAAATTAGAGACTTTAATCATATTTGGTCTTGGCAAATCAAAAGACCTAAATAAAGGTGATATAGAAAACTCAATAGGAAATCTAATTAGAAAAACTGTTGATAAAAATGAAAAAATCAGTATCTTGCTTCCTTGGGAATTAATAAATTCTCAACTAGAAATTAATCAATTAGCAGAGTCAGCAAGATTATCTGCTTATAAGGACAATAGATTCAACAAGAAGAAGGATGAAGAGATAGTTCTTAAAGAAATAGAGTTTTTGAATTTAAAGAAATTTGAGAATAATAGCTTTGAAGAGATAGAAAAAATATGTGAAGGTGTAGAACTAGCTAGAAGACTTGTAGCCGCCCCTCCAAATATTCTTACGCCTAAGGAAATGTCTGTACAAGCTTCTCAAATAGCTAAAGATCATGATTTGGAAGTAAAAATTTTAGAGGCAAAAGATTGTGAAGATTTAGGAATGGGTGCATATTTAGCTGTAGCAAAAGGTTCTGATCTTGATCCAAAATTTATACATCTTACTTTGAAGTCAGAGGGGCCTATAAAAGAAAAGATTGCGCTTGTTGGGAAGGGTTTAACCTTTGATTCTGGAGGATACAACCTCAAAGTAGGAGCCTCTCAAATTGAAATGATGAAATATGATATGGGCGGAAGTGCTGCAGTTTTAGGAGCCGCAAAAGCACTTGGAGCAATAAAACCAAAGGGATTAGAAATACATTTTATTGTGGCAGCTTGCGAAAACATGATAAATGGATCTGCAGTACATCCTGGAGATGTAGTGAAGGCATCTAATGGTAAGACAATTGAAATAAATAACACTGATGCAGAGGGTAGGCTCACATTAGCTGATGCTTTAACTTACGCATCCAATTTAAAACCGGATTCAATTATAGATCTCGCCACCTTAACAGGAGCTATTGTTGTAGCATTAGGGAATGATGTAGCTGGATTCTGGAGCAATAATGATGATTTAGCAAATGATCTAAAAGCTGCATCAGCCCAGTCTGGAGAAAAATTATGGCAAATGCCTCTGCAAAGATCTTACAAAGAAGGATTAAAGTCTCATATAGCTGATATGAAAAATACAGGTCCTAGAGCAGGTGGGTCAATAACTGCTGCTTTGTTTTTAGAGGAATTCTTTGATGAAGAGATTAAATGGGCTCATATTGATATTGCTGGGACTTGTTGGGCTGATAAGAATAAGGGGATTAATCCATCAGGAGCAACCGGTTTTGGAGTTAAAACTCTTGTTCAATGGATTACAAATAAATAACAATATTTAAAATCATTCAGTCCAAAGATTTTTTGATCTAGCGTTATCCCCCCATAATTTGTCCAACCTTTGATCTCTCCCACATGAGAATCTATAGTACTTATATTTTAATGCATTTCTCTCAGCAAAATTCTGATGATATTCTTCAGCTAACCAAAATTGGCCTTTTGATTTTAGTTCTACAGATATTTTTTCTAATGGCACACGCAACTCATTAGAAGCCGAAACAATTGCATTTTTTGCATCACTTTCCTCAGTTTCATCTTTGAAAAAGATCACTGGCCTGTAAGAATCTCCACGATCACAAAATTGACCCTTTCCATCCAGAGGATCAATATTTCTTAAATAGAGCCTAAGTATCTCGGGTAAAGTTACCAATTGGGGATCATAGTCCACCAAAACCACTTCCTGATGTCCTTCATGATTTTCGTAGGTAGGATTTTGTAAATATCCACCTGAATAACCACTTTGTACAAAATTTATCCCCTTTAGTGTCTCTAAATCATGTTCTAAACACCAAAAACAACCTCCTGCAAGAATCAAGTCCTCTGCAAAAGCGTTCACTGGGTTAATGAATATTGAAAGAGCAATTATTAGTGTCAAGAAATTTTTCATTTTTTTATTATAAAGTTCAAAGAATAGAGTTAATAATCTCTTTAGCAGCTCTCTGGACTACGCCCTCTTCACCTAATTCTTTTTTTAAAAAAGCATAACCTTTTTTTATTTTTATTTTTTCTGACTTTCTCTCAATAATTCTACAAGATTTATGGAAGATTTTCTTTTCGTCAAAATCTCTCTGTACAAATTCAGGAATTATTAATTTATTAACTAACAAATTTACAGGGGAAATATATTTTACTTTGAAATTAAGAATTTTTCTAGCAATAAAAGCAGTAACCCTACTTACTTTGTAACCAACAATCTGCGGGATTCCATATAGAGCTAATTCCATATTAACAGTCCCAGATTTGCAAAAAGCAATTTTAGTAAGTGAATATATATAAGGCTTTAATGTAGCACTATCTTTTTGAGAAATCACAAGTCCATTAACTTGATATTTGCTAA
Organism: uncultured Prochlorococcus sp.; assembly: GCA_902594875.1. Lineage (GTDB taxonomy): Bacteria > Cyanobacteriota > Cyanobacteriia > PCC-6307 > Cyanobiaceae > Prochlorococcus_A. The sequence continues at coordinate 17,715 of CACJNU010000010.1, read as the reverse complement.
AGGCTTTTTTGAATTTTTCATCAAAAGCATTCCGACAAGAGGGAATATATACAACCAAACTTGGATATTTTTGTTGTAATTTTTTAGCCGCTCTCATAAAAGTAGGAAGTATATATCGTAATTCTTGAGGCCTTGATGCGGGCATCAAAAGTAAAATGTTTTGATCATAGCGAAGGTTCAAAATAGTTCTGGCATCTCTCTTTAACGGAAGTTTTTTTGTCAAATCAATCATTGGATGACCAACCCATAAAACATTTCCGCCCCTCTTTCTATAAAATGCTGCTTCTTTCTTGAAAATCGCAAAAATTTTGTCAGAAAATTTTATTAGATTTGTTGTAGTATTATTGCCAACCCTCCAAGCCCACTCTTGAGGCGCTATGTAGTAAAAAATTGGAATTTTAGTCTTCGATCTTTTTAATTTCGTACCAATTTTTATATTGGGACCCATATAGTCGATCAAAATTAAGCAATCTGGAGGATATTTTTTTAGTAATTTATAGAACCTTTTTTGAATTCTTATCATTGGAAGAATAAGAGGTAATGCTTCCCAAATTCCTATTGCACTTATTGATGTAGTATCTTGAAGAATTTTTACACCTTCTTTCTTCATCCTTTCCCCACCTAATCCGCAAATTTCTAAATCTATAAATTTTTTTTTAGCTTCATCTAATAATGCTTTTGATAACAAACTTCCGTGCAAATCTCCAGAGACTTCTCCAGTACTTATAAATATCTTTTTATTCATAAATTCACTACAGGCATTGGTCCTCGTCTTTCTTTAGATATTGACTCTTTTAAAAAACTACATAATTTTGAAGATGAAAGATCTAGTTCTTTTGTCATTACGTTTTCTAAAGAACTTGAAATCGGATCATTAGATTTAAAAAGTAGATTCCAAGTACTTTGAAGTATTTTTAAGTCAAAATCTTTATTGTCTGTTAAACCACTTCTCTTAATTCCAATCCTATTCAAACCTCTCAATCTTCCTGGATGCCCTTCGGCTAAACAAAAAGGTGGTACATCTCTATCTACTCTAGTCATTCCTCCAATCATTGCTAAATATCCAATATGTACAAATTGATGAATACCTAAACAACCGCCAATAATAGCTTTATCTTCAATCTTTACATGACCTGCAACTTGAACACTATTTGATAAGACTATCCTATTACCAAGTTCACAATTATGCCCAATGTGCGTGTAAGCCATCAACAAATTATTATTCCCAATTATAGTTTTTTCTCCTTCATCAGTTGCTTTATTAATAGTTACACATTCTCTGAAAGTATTATTATCTCCAATAATTACTTCAGTTGGGGCCCCTTTATATTTAAGGTCCTGAGGATCAAGACCTATAAAAACATTTGGGAAAACTTTATTGTTTATACCAATTTGAGTTCTGCCTGAAATAACAGCATTCGATCCTATTTCGGTCCCTTTACCTATAGTCACATTAGGACCGACAATAGCTCCTTGAGAAATAATAACCCCATCATGTAATTCGGCACTTGGATCAACAAAAGCATTTGGGTGCACTTTTACACCACTTAAACTTGAGTAAAATTCAGTATTTTTATGATCCATATCCCTAATCAACTAGTGAAAACATTAATTCTCCAGCACAAACCAACTTCCCATCAACATGCGCCTCACCTTTAACCTTTCCAAATCTTTGTCTTTTAATAGACAATAACTTGCAAGAAATTATCAATTGATCTCCAGGCACAACTGGTTTTCTAAATTTAACATTATTGATTCCAGCAAAGACGAAAAGTCCTTTAGGAAGATCTGTCATTTGAGTTACAATGATTCCACCGACTTGAGCCATTGATTCAACGATAAGAACCCCTGGCATAAGGGGTCTCTCAGGAAAGTGTCCCTGAAATTGAGGCTCATTAATAGTTACATTCTTTACTGCAACAGCTCTTTCCCCAGGGATATGCTCTATGACTTTGTCCACAAGAGCAAAAGGATATCTGTGAGGCAATAAACCTAGTATTTGCTCAGAGGAAAGTTGATCATTTTCACTGAATAATTTCTTTTCCAAAACAATTAAAGATAAAATTAATTTTTTAGCGATGAGGCCAATAAAGCATTTAAAGAATGTGATCCTTTATAAACTAAAATTTGAGCCTTAGGTAACCCTACCAAAGCCAAGTCCCCAATTAGGTCTAAAATTTTATGTCTTATTGGTTCATTATCAAATCTTAATGGTGGATTGACCCATTTATCACCATCACAAACAAGGGCATTTTCTAAACTTCCGCCTTTTATTAATCCAAGTTCACTTAACTCTTGAAATTGATCTTTAAAACCAAATGTTCTAGCAGGAGCAATCATTTCAACAAAACTTTTTGGATTTAAATCAATTACAAAAGTTTGATTTCCAATTGCTTTATAGGCAAAACTTATAGTGGATATAATTGTAGTTTTTTCAGAAGGAGTTGCTGCTATAACTGAGCCATCTTTATTTAAAATTATTGATTTATTAATCTCTCGAAAAAAATTATCTGGTCTAGGTGCCTTTTTTATCCCTACTTTTTCAAAATCTCTTACCCACTGGATTGCCGATCCATCTAAAAGAGGAATCTCTTTCCCATCAACCTCAATATGTATATAACTCAAACCACACCCTGCCATTGAAGATAGTAAGTGTTCAATAGTATACAAATTTCTTCGCCCTAATTTAATAGCTGTGCAAAGCATCGTACTTCCAATTAAATCCTGAGTTAACTTAAAAATCTCGTTAGGTTTATCCCTAAAAGAAACATAAAATCCTTCTTTCTCATAGGAAGAAATTGTAACTCTTGTTTTTTCTCCACTATGCAGGCCTATTCCCTCTCGGGAGATAATACCAGACAAGGTATAACAATTATCGTAATTAGTAGGCCAAGAAAACACTTAAAACTTCCATCCAACTCCAAGTGTATATCTCCAATCTCCACTTAGGTCCTTGCTAGCAACATCTAATCTTAATGGACCTATCGGAGTTTTAACCCCAACTCCCCCTCCAAGAGAAAAACCAGAACCTGATTTTTGCAATAATTTACCGGGTTTTCCAGGAACCTCCTTTTGAGAGCCTAGATCACTCCCTGCATCGACGAATAAAGCTCCAGATAGCATTCTCCAGATAGGAAATCTATATTCTGCAGTGCCCTCAACGAAACTTCTACTTACAGCCAAATCACAAGATCCCCAACCTCTAACAGATGATGTTCCTCCCATACAAAATGCTTCGTAAGGAGGCAATTCCCCAAGAATAGTTCCCGCCTTAAATTGAAATCCAATAGTTTGAGGACAATCATCACTAGTAGCATTGCTAGATTTACATGCTTTTGTTAAGTTGACTAATTTCGTTGGTATAAAAAATGAATATGAGGCTCTCATTCTATTAAAAGTTGGAGAGTTTTTGCCCATTGAAACAAATTGTTCGGTACCAAAGCTAAATTTATTGCCTTCAGTTGGGTTGATGGAATTGTTCAAATTACCTCTAGAAGTATTCGCAATGAAACTAACTAATGTATTTTCTTCAGGACAGGAACCGTCATTTGCTGTAAATCCAATACAAATAATATCGTTTATATTTCCAGTTGTTGGAGTCATATCACCATAAGGTTTTTGATTGCCATCACCATCAATCATCTTTACTCTCTTTAAATTCATTCCAGCTAGAACTCTCCATTTAGCGACCTTAAATGGATCTCCACCGTTTAAAGGCCTAGAGAAAGAAAAACCACCTCCAGTTTTTTCTAAAACTATTGAAGAAAATGAATCGGTACTTTCAGTTGTTTCATCATTAACTGCATAAATCCTTCCATTATTATTACTTTTAAATTCTTGGGGATAATCTCTACTCAAAAAAACATTTGTTCTAAAAGAAGTTTTATATTTATCTCCCTTAATCCATGGATCAGATAAAGAGAAATTATAGGTGGTTGAATATTCTCCAAAATTTAGGTTTATATTTGTAGACCATGCTCTACCAAGTGCATTTGTCTCCTGTAAACCAAGTGATGCAAAGATACCCGAACTATTGCTATAACCTAGACCACCTGTCAATGATCCTGTTCTTTGCTCGCTTAAATCTAAGAAAATTATGACTTGGCCAGGATTTGAATTATCCGGCCCAAGAGATACCTTGACATCATCAAATAATGATGTGGCATAGAGTCTACCAATATCAGCCTCTAAAACTTTTCTATTAAATATAGTTCCAGGTTGCGTTTTTAATTCTCTTTTTATGACCCAGTCTTTTGTTTTTCCTTTTCTAGGTTTTCCATCAACAACAACTTCACCATCAGAACCTAGGAATCTTAATTTTACGTCAGATACGATGCCCTCATTAACTTTTAATGTTACTACTCCATTCTCAGAGATTCTATCAGGGCCATTAATTCTAACTAGAGAATAACCCTCTTTTGCATAACGTTCTTTTATTATTTCTATCTTATTTTGGAATTCATTTAAGTTAAGCGTCGTTCCATAATAATTATTAAAAATATCATCTACGTACTTATTAGAGATTAGAGAATTTATTTGCTGAAGTTCAACTTTCTTCAAAATTGGATTAGGCACTACATTTACTATTAACCTCACGCCTAATGGCCCATCTTGAGACTTTATTTTAACTCCTGAAAACCAACCGCTAGCGTATATTGCATTGAGGTCTTTATTTAAAATTTGATTATCAACTATACTTCCAGGCTTTATGCTCATAGAATCATATGCAGCCAATTCTAGCTTTCTACCCTCGGGATGATTTTCCCAACCTTCGATAATTATTTCTGAGATAAGAACACTTGCTTCATTAATTTCATTATTATCAGCAAGAAAAAATTTCTTTTCTTTTTTTATCTCAATCCCTTGAAATAAATCATTATTAATACTTGGTATTTCTAAAATTGGTATTGATGGATCAATGTCATTTGGCAAATACTTGGCGGCCAGTTCTGAATTATTTGATATCAAAATCAAAGGGAAACAAGTAATATTAGTAAAAGCCTTGCTAAATTTCAAAAAGTGTTTTTGCATAGTATTTTAATTATGTTGTGTAAAACATTATTTCTTGAATTAAGCTAAATGAAATCATTTATCCTTCGGTTAATTTCGCTATAAGCTTCAATTAAACCACCTAAATCATTTCTAAATCTATCTTTGTCTAGACTCACAATTGTATCATTTTTTTGATTAAGATCCCACAATCTACAATTATCAGGGCTTATTTCATCCCCAAGAAGTATATTATTTTTAAGATCATAACCAAACTCCAACTTGAAATCTACGAGTTGAAGTTTAATATTTTTAAAAAATTTTTGAAGAATTCTATTAATTTCTAAAGTTAAATCTATTATTGAATCTAAATCTTTAGCACTTACTATATTTAATAATTCAATTCTATCTTTTGTAATTAGAGGGTCATTAAGTTCATCATTTTTAAGGTAGATATCAATTAATGGTTTTGCCAGGGTAGTTCCTAATTTAAAAGTAGTCTGTTTACACAACGAGCCATAAGCAATATTTCTCAAAACAATTTCCAATGGAATTACTCTTATTTTTTTTGCAATCATTGTATTTTCATTTTTAAGCTCAAGAAAATGCGTTGGAATATTCCTATTTATGAGGAGTTCAAAAATTTTTGCACTTATTTGACAATTTAGTTTGCCTTTCCCTTCAAACCTAGCTTTTTTCAAAGAATTAAAAGCTGTAGCATCATCTTTAAATTCAATTATTACTTTATCTACATCTTCATGAGAAAATACCTTTTTTGCTTTACCTTCATAAATCAATTCACATTTATTATTCATTGATTTAGGACCTCATTTGATTACTAAAAGCATGATTTGTAATTAACATATCTATTAGAGATCAACCTTATGAAATAGTTAATTTCATTTTAACTGATTATTCATCGAAACCTCATAACACTAAAAAACAAATATATGGGAATTCATTCAGCAGGTTCTAATAGCCATAAAAGATTAGAAAATATCTTAATAATTGGAAATGGCGGGAGAGAAAACTCTTTGGCTTGGGCTATTCAAAAAAATGAATTAGTTAAAAAAGTTTATTTAATACCTGGTAACGCTGGTTCAGAAAGAATAAATAAATGTGAAAGAATAAAAATTGACATTAACTATAAAAATGAACTATTTGAAAAGCTTGATTTTCTGAAGATAGATTTAGTTGTAATAGGACCAGAAATACCTCTAGCAAATGGATTAGCTGATTTTCTTCGCAAGAAAAATTTTAAGGTATTTGGTCCTAATAAAGATGGAGCAAAATTAGAATTTAGTAAATCTTGGGCAAAGGAATTTATGCAATACGCAAATATTCCAACTTCAAAATTTTGGAAAGTCAATTCTCTAGAAGAAGCAAAAAAAATTATCAATTCATCATCAATTCCACTGGTAGTTAAAGCTGATGGTCTAGCTTCAGGTAAAGGTGTTTTTATTCCTAATTCAAAAGATGAATGCTTTAAAGCAGCAGAATCAATTTTTAACGGTAGATTTGGCAACTCTGGGAATGTAGTTGTTCTAGAAGAAAAAATTCAAGGGCCAGAAGTTTCGGTTTTTGCTTTATGCGATGGAGAAAGATATATATTACTTCCAACCGCTCAAGATCACAAACGACTTAACGAGAAAGATAAAGGCCCAAATACAGGAGGTATGGGAGCTTATTCTCCAGCTCCATTATTAACAGAAGATTACATTAATAGAATCATCAAAGAGATAATCGAACCTACAATAAATGAACTAAATAAAAGAAATATTGACTATAGAGGCGTAATTTATTTTGGGTTAATGATCACAAAATCTGGGCCCAAAGTTATAGAATATAATTGCAGATTTGGCGATCCAGAATGTCAAACGATAATGCCCTTAATGGATCAAAATTTTGTAATTCTTCTAGAAAAATGCGCAATGGGTAATTTAATTGGTGATGAAAAAATTAATACTTCTGATAAAGTTAGTGGTTGTGTAATAGCGACCTCCAATGGTTATCCTCACGAATATAAAACTGGATTTCAAATAAATATAGGTAAATTAGACTCAAATGATTGTCAAATTTTCGACTCAGGTACTTCCTTAAGTGAAAATGGGAAATTATTAACTGATGGAGGAAGAGTTTTAAGTATTGTCTGTCAAGATAAAGATTTCGATATGGTTTTTGAAAAAGTATACAAGAATTTAAAAGAAATTCATTTTGAGGGTATTTACTTTAGAAATGACATTGGTCATCAAGTCAGAAAAAACTTTTCTGAGGAGAATTGAGCTTATGGTGGATTCCAATAATCGAGAAAGTAAAAAATATAATATCACTGATAATGAAGACATGAATAATAATTATTGGATTAAAGGACTCCTCTCTTGGTGGAGTGGGTTCAGTTTAAGAACAAAGTTGTTAGCTATAGCAACTCTTGTCGTGAGCCTCCTAATGACAGGAATCACTTTTTTTGCACTAAATAGTATTCAAAGAGATGCAGGAATGAATGATACTAGATATGCTCGAGATCTTGGCTTATTGTTATCTGGGAATGTTACAGAATTAGTCGCCAATAACCAAAAAAAAGAAATTTCAAATGTAGCCGAAAAGTTCTGGAGATCAAGTCGAAACCTACGTTATATATTTTTTACTGATGCTGAAGATATTGTTCAACTTGGAATACCGATTAGTGCAACCCCGACAAGCTCAGATAGTCAGTTTCAGCTTACTAGAAGATTAAAACTACCCTCAGAATTAAAAAAGAGACCACAGTTTCCATTGGTTAGGCAGCATGCGACACCTCAAGGTCAAGTAACAGATGTATTTGTGCCAATGTTGTGGAAAGGCAAATATCTTGGAACTTTAGCCTTGGGAGTCACTCCTAATAAAAAAGCACTAGCCAGTGCTGCCTTAACTAGAGAAGTCACCATTGCAGTTTTTATCTCAATTTGGGTTTTAGTAATACTTGGTGCCGTATTTAATGCATTAACTATTACAAGACCCGTCAGAGAGTTAGTAAGAGGTGTTAGAGAAATTTCAAGAGGAAATTTTAAATCCAGAATTTCTTTACCTATGACAGGTGATCTAGGAGAACTCTTAAATGGATTTAATCGAATGGCCACCCAGTTAGAAAATTATGACGAAGCTAATATAGAAGAACTAAAAGCTGCACAAATTAAACAGCAATCCCTAATAGCTACAATGGCTGATGGTGCAATATTATTGGACTCTCAAGGTAATATAGTACTAACAAATCCAACAGCAAAGAGGCTATTTCGTTGGGAAGGAAGATTTCTTGAGGGTAAACATTTTCTAAATGAAATCCCCGAAATTTTATCTAACGATTTACATACCAATATAGAATCCATCTTAAATAGGGAAAAGGAGAAGGACGATTTAAGATTCAGTTTAGGAGAACCAGCAAGAACCTTAAGAATTGTCTTGCAATCAGTTTTAGATACAAATAAAGTTGAATTAAAAGGAATTGCGGTAACAATCCAAGATTTAACTAGAGAAGTTGAACTTAATGCAGCCCAAAATAGATTTATTAGTAACGTTTCTCATGAATTAAGGACACCACTTTTTAATATCAAAAGTTATGTTGAGACTTTACACGATTTAAAAGATCAGCTTTCGGATGAAGAACAAATAGAGTTTTTAGGTATTGCAAATTCAGAGACTGATAGGTTAACCAGACTGGTAAATGATGTATTAGATTTATCAAGATTAGAGTCTGGGAAAATTGTTCAGCTAGAGCAAATGGACATTAAACCAGCAATAGAACAGACTCTTAGAAATTATAGACTCAATGCTACAGAAAAAAATGTTTCATTAGCTCATGATATAGAGGAAACTATTCCTCCAATTCTTGGAAATTTTGATTTGCTTTTACAGGTTTTTGATAATTTACTGGGTAATGGATTGAAATTTAGTCCAAAAAACAGCTCCCTAATTATAAGAGCTTATACTTGGCCAGATTCCTGTCCTGCTTTCCCTCCCAATACTAAAAATAATGAAGCCCCTCAATGTGAATTAGTTTCACCACTCCCAAAAGTAAGAATTGAAATTGCTGATACTGGCTCAGGAATATCTCAAGCTGATCAAGAAAAGATATTTGATCGTTTTTATAGAGTAGAGAATTCTGTTCATACTGAGCAGGGTACCGGTTTAGGTTTATCAATAGTGCGAGGAATAATTGAAAAACATGGTGGAGAAATTCGTATGGCTAGTGAATTAGGAGTAGGAACAACTTTCTGGTTTGATTTGGCCCTAGCACAATCCGATAAAGATGAATTACTGACAAAAGCAATTAATAATTCAGATTCCTTTTCAGGTTCTGAAATTAAAGAAATTATCTAATTATTATCTAATCCTCTAAAAACATTTTGAACATTTTGATCAGGCACAACTCTGTGAGGGGCGCCACTAAATATTTGTTCAAAATTTGAAAAAGAATCTTTTATTTCTGGGCCACTATTGGTAATGATAAATTCTCTTATTCGTTTATCATGCCAAGATCCCCTCATTTTAAAAACATTTAGAGCTCGTGCCATCTCACCCTTTATTTCTACATATTGAAGCAACAATATAGTATCTGTAATTGTTGAGATATGAGAATCAGTTATAGAATGACTTCCCATAAATTCTTCTGCAGTATTAGTAAAAAAGCCTGCTATCTCCTCTTGTTTTGTATACCCAGTAACGGCAATTACAAACTGTCTAAATGCATTCAAACTCACACCTCTGGCTAATGCAGAGAGAGAATCAATTGCCATTCTTTTTGGTTTAAATTGATTAATTTGCGTTTTTATAATTTGTAAGTGATCTTCTAGGCCAGTTGATTCAGGATATGCGCAAATAATTTTCAATAAACCATCACTTTCCATTTTTTCAAAATCTATTCCCCAACTAGTAGCATTCCTTAGTAATTGAGCCCTAGATTCTTCATATGCAAAAAGTATTGCTCTTTCATTATTGTTATAAGCATCTTCAACAAATTTTGATACAAGCATTGTTTTACCTGTACCAGTAGCTCCAGTGGCGAGAATAATGGAATCTTGAAAATATCCTCCACCACACATATCATCAAGATCTTTTACTCCAGAGCTAATCCTAATATTTGAGGATCTCTGAGTTAATCTCATTGCTCCTAGTGCAAACACACTTATTCCATCCATTCCCATAGTAAATGGATATTCACCTTTCATATGTACTGTACCTCTTAACTTCAAAACTTCTAGAGTTCTTCTTCTCTTCTCTGACTCAAGAACATTTCTTAACAAGACAACATTATCAGATACAAATTCCTCTACACCATATCTAGCAATTGGTCCGTAATCATCTACCCTTTCTGTCGTCATAACAGTTGTCACACCAATTTCTTTTAGTCTTGCTATCAGTCTAAATATTTCTCTTCTAACAACGTAAATAGCATCATATTGTTGAAAGACTGCGGTTATTGAATCTATTGCAACTCTTTTAGCTTTATATTTTCTAATCGCATAACTAATTCTCTCAATAAGACCAGACAAGTCAAAGTTTCCCGCTACATCCTGACCATCAGGGTCAGGAGAAGCATCCAAAATAAAAAGCTTATTTAGATCAATTAATTCTTGTAAATCCCAACCAAAACTCGCGGCATTTCTAATAATATCTAGGGGTGATTCCTCAAATGTTACAAAGATTCCAGGCTCGTCAAAATTACAAATTCCATGGTGAAGATATTGCAGTGAAAAAACAGTTTTACCAGTTCCTGAAGTACCGCTAACTAGTGTACTTCGAGATACAGGCAATCCACCCCTACAAACATCATCAAAACCTTCTATTCCTGTTGGTAATTTTTGTACTTGCATTTTATTTGATTTGGCAACTTTCTTATCATTCATAGTTTTGTGCTAATTAAACAAAAATAAAATAAATTTTGTATTTATCTTTAATTATAAAAGTTTTAAATATATTATTTATCTCCACTATATTCAGTTTCAGTTAATTCATCAAAAAGTAGATCCAAACCAATTAGAACTTTCTCTCTATCTGAAAGATCACCTATTATTTTTCTCACTGGTGGCGGTAAAATTTTAGCTAATGTTGGGGTAGCTAAAATCTTATCTTCTTCTGCAAGTTGTGGTTGCTTAAGTACATCAATAACCTTCAAAGCATAAACTCCCTTGAATTCATTTTCAAGAATTTCTCTTAAAGTATTTAAAGCTCTCATTGAATTAGGTGTATTTCCAGCGACATAGAGTTTTAAAATGTATGTTTTTCTTGCTGCCATTGTTATTGTTCCTGCATTGATATAAAAGATTTAAACAACCCTTGACTTATTACACTACAAAATAAGAAAATAAACAAACAATTATGATTGCTTATTTGGTTTAATCAAATTATTAATTTGAGCCTGATAGCGTCTTCAAGATATGACAAATTCTAAAAAATCCTCAAACAATTCTTCAAAAAGTGATGAACTGTTCGCTATAGCAGAAACTTCGGGTCAACAATTTTGTTTCGAAGTCGACAGATACTATGACATAGACAGATTAAATGCCAAGGAGAAAGATAATGTAACACTTGAAAAAGTTTTACTTTTAAAAGATAAAGACTCTATCACTGTTGGAAAACCTTATATTAAAGATGCAAAAATTGAATTAGAAGTAGTCTCCCACAAAAGAGATAAAAAGATTCTTGTATACAAAATGCGTCCCAAAAAAAAGACAAGAAGAAAAATGGGCCATAGACAAGAACTTACAAGAGTTATGGTAAAATCTATTAAAATAGGTAAGAGTTCTCCTAAATCTTCCTCTAAAAAGGAAGAAACTAATAAAAAGGAAACTAAACCAAAATCCGAAAAATCTACAAATTAAACATTTCTAATGGCACATAAAAAAGGAACAGGCTCTACTAGAAACGGAAGAGATTCAAATTCCAAAAGATTGGGTGTTAAAGCTTATGGAGGAGAAAAAGTAACTGCTGGATCAATTTTAATTCGCCAAAGAGGTACATCTTTTTTACCTGGTATCAATGTCGGGAAAGGCAAAGATGACACTCTTTTTGCACTCAAAGAAGGAACAGTAAGTTTCGAGAGTATTAAACGAAATTTAAGAAATAGAAAAAGAGTTAATATAGTTATCTAACTTTTTTATAAGCTCTTGTAGTTATAAGAATAGGATGAAATATTTCTAAAAAATTTGATTGAAGAGTTTCAAAAAACTTTTCAACAATTTGGCTGTCATCGGTATGAAACGGATATTCATTCTTATCTCCTTTGTAAAAATACCAATTAAATAATGCAATAGAATTACTATCCATAATCTCTTTGAAATTATTTATTTGATTAGTTGGATCTGCAAGATGTTCCAAAACATCAAGGCAAACTATCGTATCAAATTTGAATATTTTTGTATCTTGAATTGTCTTGCAGAAAGTAAGTTTTTTTTCGACTCCTAATTTCTTAGCTCTGTATTCAACAAAATTTCTATTAGTTTGATTAATATCTACAAAAAAAACATGTTCAACTTTTGAAGACATAGCATTAGCTAAGGCATGCGTACCAATACCTCCTCCAAAATCTAAAACTAAATCTCTAGAAAATCTCTGCTGAAGTTTCAAAGTATCAGCGATGTAATCCCTACTTGTGATATGCCAAGCAGCTAAATCAGCTATATGCCTATCTCCAACAATCTCAGTATAAAAATCTGAAACATCATTCAAAGTATCTCCAGGATGTGAATTTGCCAAATTCATCTTTGCATTTTCGAGGAATCCATCTAAATCACATTCTTTAATAGATAAGTATTCCATTAAATGTGATTTCAAATTAAAAGCATTGTCCAGAAACTCTTTTAAAATAAAATTATTATTTTCCAATTTCTTACCCTAAATTTCCCATACTAAAATCATAGAATGGTCATAAATCTTTCTCAAAGTATTCTTAATATTAAAAATGGAAACTAAAGATGGATTTTTAGTAATTTATAAAGATAAAGGATGTACCTCACATGATTGTGTTAAACAAATAAGGAAGTTACTAAATACAAAAAAGGTCGGTCATACAGGAACTCTTGACCCCGAAGTTACAGGAACATTACCAATCGCGATAGGCAGTGCAACAAGATTTATTCAATATCTTCCTCAGGGTAAGACATACATAGGACAAATTAAATTAGGGATAAGAACTTACACCGATGATATTCACGGGGAAATAATTAATCAAAAAAGTTGGCCTAAAATCAGTGATAAAAAATTAGATCAATACTTAAATAGATTTAGAGGTATTATTAAACAAATTCCGCCGAAAGTTTCTAGTGTGCATGTCAATGGAGAGAGAGCTTATAAAAAATCTTTTAGGAATGAAAATTTTGAATTAGCACCAAGAGAAGTAAAAATAAATGAACTTACTTTAATGAAATGGGACCAATTAAACGGAATCATAGAAATAAAAATCCAATGTTCAGCTGGCACATATATAAGAGCAATTGCAAGAGATTTAGGAGAAATTCTTAATTCAGAAGGTTGCCTTCTCCAACTAAAAAGAATTTCGGCTTGTGGCTTTGATGAACAAAACTCCATAAAAATATCTGATATCGAAGAAGTTAAAAAAAACTCGAAAAATTTTATTATCCCAACAATTTCTGCTCTAAATCACATTACATCATTTGTCTTAAGGAATGAAGAACAAATCAATTTTTGGCAAACAGGAAGAGCAATTAAAGTTGATATTAATTACTTCAAGGAAAGCAAGTCTTTTGATTATAAAAAACCTTTAAAAGTAATAGATAAAAAAAACACACTGCTTGGGATTGGCTTCTTAAGTAAAGATCAATCTAATATAAATCCAAAATTAGTCCTTAATGCTAAATAACTTCCTTCTATAGGTAATCTTTTTTAAAAGTTTTAATCTGTACTCCCCTATAAAAATACTTTAATATTTTTCCAGCTTTTTGGCCTCTAGACGCCAGATATTTTGCACCCCATTGACTCATTCCTACTCCATGACCTGATCCTTGTCCAAAAACTATCAATCCTTTCTTTATGGGAGTATTGTTTTTTATTTCTTCTTGAAAAAATTTAAATCTCACAAAATTACTCTTGAGTCCTAATCTTTTTCTTAATGCTACCCCGGACATTTGATTAGAACCATAAGCCCCAATAAGTTTTACATTTTTCACCCTCCCGGTACTAGAAATATCTAGAATCTCTATATTTTTTAAACCTCCAATCTTGGGAAATAAATTTATTAATTCATTACTCGAAAATTTTTTTTGCCATCTAAATTTTGGATTATTTTTATCAAAATCTTTCACACTAGATAAATATGGATATTTATTCTTCCATACATCTTGACTATTTTCTGTCATTCCACCTGAACTGCTATGAAACAAAGCATTAATTAATTTATTTTTATACGTTAAAACCAAAGATCTTGTACTTTTAACGGCTCTGATAGTTTTATAAGTTCTTGACTCCAAGCCATTATAGACTTGATTTTTCTGAGTTGAATCTATATCAAATAAATTATTTCCCTTTTGCTTTAAAGCATAAGTTCTAGAGGCAATTGCTTGTGCCTTTAATGCTTCAATAGGCCATTTTGTTGGCATCTCTGAACCAACTACGCTAGTTAGATATTTTTCTATTCCTAAAACATTTACTACCAATATTTCAGAGTCAAGTACAAAGAGATTAAGCTTACCAGAAAATCTCTTCCGACCTACCCATATACCTCTTCCATCAGAAGAACTAACTTGAAATTGTTGATTACTTTTTAAGTTATATTTTTTCTGTTTATTTTTATCAAAATATAAAATCTTTCTATCTTTCTCATTTTTTAAAGTTAAGCCTTTTATTTTTTTGCCTGAAAAAAATTCTCCCTTTATGCTTAGAGGAATTGATCTATCTGATCTGATCCTTAAATTGTTATTTTTTGATATCAAAACTCTAATTATTGGCTCTCTCGATGCAAAAACACTTTGACTTTGAAAAACACAAATAAATAAAATACTTATCAGGCAACATTTACTATAGTTATTTCTAAATTTAAGTATCACTTTGTTTAAAAACAAATGCTTAATTTGCCTAAGTTTGACTAAAAGTCTAAATTTAATCCAGATATAAAAATAAAAATACCATAAAAAAGTGAATATCACTTTCTTAGGAACAAGCTCAGGAGTACCATCCTTAACGAGAAATGTTTCTTCCTTAGCACTGAAATTATCACAGTCATCAGAAGTTTGGCTTTTTGATTGTGGAGAGGGAACGCAACATCAAATAATGAAAAGCAATATTAAATCTTCACAAATCAAGAAAATATTTATTACCCATATGCATGGGGATCATATTTATGGTTTGCCTGGACTTTTGGCTACCTTAGGTTTATCAGGTAATAGTAAGGGTATTGAAATTTACGGCCCTTCAGAGTTGCAAAGTTTTATTAATTCAGCACTTAAAAGTAGTTTTTGTAAATTGTCATTCCCATTGCATTTTGTGGAAGTTGAAAATTTTGCATCAAAAAATAAAACTATATTTGAAAACAACAAAATACAAGTAAATTGCGCCTGTCTTAAACATAAAATACCTGCTTATGGTTATAGAGTGAGTGAAAAAGATAAGCCAGGTACATTTAATATCAAAAAAGCAGAGTCTCTAAAAATAGCACCTGGACCAATTTATTCAGAACTGCAACAAGGTAAAAAAGTTGTATTAGCAGATGGGAGGATATTTGATGGAAAAGAATTCTGTGGACCTCCTAGAAAGGGAGAAAGTTTTGTTTATTGCACAGATACAGTCTTTAGCGAATCAGCTGTTTCACTGTCAAAAAATGCCGATTTACTCGTGCATGAATCAACATTTTCTCAGGAAGATGAGAGCATGGCCTATGAAAAATTACATTCAACAACAATCATGGCTGCCAAAACAGCATTATTATCTAATACAAAAAAGTTAATTATTACTCATTTAAGTCCAAGATATACTAATAAAAATTCAATTACACCAAGCGATTTGCTTAAAGAGGCACAAAAAGTTTTTCCAAATACTCATCTTGCCAAAGATTTTCTTACTTCAGAAATAAAATAAACTGCAACAGTTCGTTAGCAGGAGCGTTGTAAATGACCAACCCATGAAATAATAGTCTTAGGTTTTTCTATTTGATGTCGATCGAAATGGTCTCTATTTTTTCATCACTACATAAGTCTTGCAAAAGACTATTTATTTTTCTTCCATTAATTATTGGTTTACTTATTAATCCAATTTCTGCAAACGCACTCTATCCTAGTGATCCTTCATCAGTTGACGTTCTAAAAGATGATCTTCACGGAGCCGACCTTCATAATACTGAATATGTTAAATATGATTTATCTAATCAAGATTTAGGAGAAGCTAATCTTCAAGGCGCATATATGAGTGTAACTACAGCAAAAAACTCTAGTTTTAAAGGAGCCAATATGACAGACCTCATTGCATATGCGACACGATTTGATAATGCTGACTTTACTGATGCAAATCTTACTAATGGTGAGCTAATGAAAAGTGTTTTTGATGGAGCAATTATTGATGGAGCTGACTTTACTGATGCAAATCTTGATCTTTCTCAGAGAAAGTCATTATGTGAAAGAGCTAGTGGAACTAACTCACAAACTGGAGTAAATACAATTGATAGTCTTGAATGCACAGGCTTGAAAGGTTACATGCCTCCAAAGCCAAAAGCATAATATTTAAAGCTCACTAATTTCAGAGGGGAAAATATTACCAGGCTCTTTTGAGCCTGGTTTTTTGCTATACCACCATTCTTGTGTTTCAGAAGAAAATTTCTTAGAAAAAAGGGTTATAACTGTTTCAACAGGTTTTGATCCAGGCTCCAAAATTTGAACCGAGTAAGATGGGCATTTTTTTGAAGCCATATCAGCAACAAACCTAGACCCTATTCTCCTCCAACTAGGCTCTTTACTTCGCCAAGCAAGCCTTGAGCAGGGCCAAGGTAACTCTTCCCTATCATAAAGTCTGCAACATGGTCCAATTACCTTATAACTGTACTGACCTCCATAACTTGATTTAACACTGCCATTCTTAAAAAATTCAAATTTATCCATTTACAAAAAAAAGCCACCTTTATAGAGGGTGGCAGATAAATAATTAATAATCAACTTAGAAGAGTTAAATTTTTATAATTAGTACAATTCTTCTTCAGCATGAGTTGTAATTGTTACGTCAGATGTTGGGTAAGCAACACAAGTAAGAACAAAACCAGCTTCTAGTTGGTCATCATCCAAGAAGCTTTGATCTGATTGATCAACACTACCTGAAGTAACTTTTCCAGCACATGTTGAACATGCTCCAGCTCTGCAAGAATAAGGAAGGTCAATACCTTGTTCTTCAGCCGCATCGAGGATGTATTGGTCATCAGGTACTTCAATAGTTGAATTGAGACCTTCACCTTCGCTGATGAGTGTAACTTTGTAAGAAGCCATTTAAATAAAAAATTGTTGGTAATTAATACCTATCAACTACATTTTTAACATCGATTTGGTCAATATGTGAGATTTTGAAGTAAAAAATGACACAATAAAATGTATGAAAGAGTATCTATAAGAAAAACTTATACTTAGGTTGGATCGCTGGTTTTTTGCGCAGAAATGCATACCCAATCTTTTCTAGTTGATACATCCAATAATTTCAAGTTATTCTGAATTAATATTTTTATGATTTCATCCCTTTGTGAATTCAGAATTCCACTGAAAAGGA
>CACJNU010000009.1 GCA_902594875.1 uncultured Prochlorococcus sp. | reverse complement strand
TGAATACTCGACCCGCCGAAAGCAATGGTCAAAAATTAATCATCAAAAATTGGGCAAATTTGGGATTTATAATTTATGGCGAATTCAAAAAAGTGACTTAAATAAGTATTCGAAATTTTTAGTTAAAAGTGGTTATAAATCTGACTGGGAAAATAGAAAAGTTGAAAAATTTTAAAAGAGCTTTTTTTTAAGAAGAGCATTTTTTAAATCATCAATGCTGCACTTGTTTGGTATGTCAATTTTATTTAGATCTTCCATTAATTCGAGATCGATGACAGAATCTTCGGCTAAAAAACTAAAAACTTCATTAATGCTTATTCCCATATCTTGAGCCATCTCTGAAATAAGCCTTAAAGTATCTCTCCTCACAGAAATCCTTATATCTAAAGGAATATATTCATTTTCAGGGTTTGCTGACTTCATAACCTAAATCTTAAGACATTATTTAGTTATCAGGATATAATCTTTACAATATTCATCAATCGTGCATTTACAATTTAATTTACTAAAGTTATTTAAATAAATACATTCATAAACATTTTTAATAAAGGAATTGTAATTATTGAAATTAAGGTTGTAGTGAAAAGAATTTTTGAAGCTATTTTTTGTTTCACACCATAAGCTTCTGCCATTAATATTGTGGATATTGCTGTTGGGGTTGCTGCCTGTAGAATTACTGCAGATGATTGATAGTAGTTAAAATCTAAGAATTTGCATATTAAAAAAATAATAAAGGGAAGAATAAATAATTTTAATATAATTGAAAATTTAATTTCCTCATTTAGATCCAAAATCCTCTCATTTTGATTTGTGATTATTCCAAGTCTTGTTCCCACAATTATTATTGCCAAAGCAATCACTATTCTTGCAGGAATCCAAAGATAATTGCCCAAAATTCCATCTATTTGAAAAAGATATGCAAGAAGTACTCCAATAATCCCTCTAGAAGCAGGACTATTTATCAATGCATTTAATAGTCCTTTGATGTTTGGGATGTTATTGCTGTTAGCCTTTTCTTGAAGAAAAAAAGGTCCAAATATCCAAGCGAAAAGTGTTGTTCCTAAATCAAATCCAATAGTGAAATTTATAGTTGTTGAAGGTAGAAGAGCTAGCGCAATTGGTATTCCAAGAAATGATGTGTTACCTATTAGGCCTGCTAGCTGCAATGTGTAATTTGGAAGCCTCTTCTTAAATATTGGGATTATATTTATAAAAGTTATTAAAATTCCAATTACAGAGAATGCTAAAAATGCACTTTTAATTAGATTTATATCTATGCCTTCCTTTAATAAGAGACCCATTACACTTAATGGAATGCCAAATCTTATTAGAGGTCTTGCTATATATTTTGAAATCTTTGGATTCTTTTTTCCTAGAAGAAAACCTAAGAATAAAAAAGGGATAATATTAATAAAAAGAGAGTAGATGGTATTAATTAAATATTTATTAAAGCAATATTAACTCGCCATAGTGCAGTAAAAAAGTTTTTTCTAATTCATTTAGAAATTAAATTATTTTCCAAATTGCTTTTTCAGGAATTAAAGGAGATTTATATAAATTTTCTGGTTCTTTAGTCAAAACTCTCCATGAAGGGACCCGACAAGTTACGTAAGCAGGACTTTCTATTAAAACTCCTGGTTTCTCATCAAAAGTACAAGTAAACCCCTCTTTCCAATAACCACCATCGTTAAGGCTTCCTTTAAACCAAACCCAGCATTTTGAAGTTTTCAAGATCAGTAAATTTTTGTTCTATTTTAATCAAGATTTAATTATTAAATATAAAGGGTATAACTTTTAAAAAAAAATTTACTCAATTTAGTTTTTTGAAAAATATATTTTAGAGATTAATATCAATAAATTTAAGATCAGGGTGATCAAATTTGCTATCAATATTGGTGTAGACGAAATTTTATAACCGTAAATAATCCAAGACAAAACACCGATAATAAACATTATTAATGTTGTCAAAGAAACATCATCTGCCTTTTTTGTTTTTAAAGTTTTTATCAATTGAGGTAGAAATGCTGCTGTTGTTAAAATCGCTGCAAAATATCCAAATATATCTACATTCATAAAAATATTTTAAAAACTATTCTTTAATTAAGTTAGTCAAAAATCCTAATGGATCCCTCATATTTGATGAATATCCAAGCACATCGTTTGAAAAAAATTTATAAATAATTTGATTGTTATTATTCAAAAGAAAAGAAGCCCCTCTTTGAGGAAGGTATTCTTCATTAAGAATATAATCACTCCAATTTTGAATTATTTCATTCATATTATTTAGTCTAAATGTTGCTAATTCAAATGGTCTTAAATAACCATCCCCGAAAACCTTTTTAAAAGAATTACCTGAAAATTTTAAAAATTTTAATACATCAATTTTGTCAACTTCTGAATAAATTTGCTTTGCTTTTCGGTCGCCAGTATAACCTCTAATAACTTCTTTAATAGTTTTAAAGGAATTTATCCCTGATAACATCAAAAGCATATTGATCCAACCGCCTAAACCAATATCTAATCCTCTTGAGACTTTTAGATTATTATGGATTTGATTATCAGAAACTACTATTAAATTTTCTTTGTTAAAGCCAGTAAATTTACAGAATTTATCTTTCCCACTTTGGTTCCCAATAGCAATTGCAAAAATATCTAAATTTTTATCTTGATTCTTATTGATGTAATTTTTCAAATTTATTGCATATTCAAAGCTATCAAAATCTCCTAATAAACCAAATAAAATAATTAATTTGAACTTTTTCTGCCCATTAAATTTGTATTCATCAATGATTTTATTTAGATTGTTATCAGAAGTTTTACTATTCATGCTTAAAGATTTTTGAGTAGATTATTTTTAAAAGCTTTTTCTTACCTTTATTAGTATAAAATTTAACTTGAAAAAGTCTCTTTTGGAGAAATTTTTCGTTTGTTTGTTTCTATTATTTTAAAGAAAACAATTTAAATTTATGACAGTAGGAATTTATTACGCAACTACAACTGGAAAAACTGAAGATGTCGCAGATCGTCTTCACAACTTTATTCCTTCAGCAGAATCACCAAAAGATGTATCAGATGTTGATGATCTTTCAGAATTTGAAAATCTTGAAGGTATTATTTGTGGCCTGCCAACTTGGAATACTGGAGCGGACGAGGAGAGATCTGGAACTTCGTGGGATTCAATATTAGAAGATATAGGCAAACTAAATTTATCAGGAAAAAAAGTAGCAATTTTTGGTTTAGGAGATTCTTCTACCTATACTGAAAATTATTGTGATGCAATGGAAGAACTTCATAGCTACTTCACAAAAGCAGGCGCTGAAATGGTCGGTTACGTAGATAAATCTTCTTATACATTTGATGAATCTAAAAGTGTTATAGGGGAAAGCTTTTGTGGATTACCTCTTGATGAGGATAGTGAATCTGATTTGACCGATTCGCGTCTTAAGGCATGGGCTTCTCAGCTTAAAGGTGAAATCCCCTCTTTGGCTTAAATTTTTGACAAAAAACCTAAAAAAATAGTCAATTTAATAAATTAAAACTTTCTATCCCAATTAGAGATGCCTTTTTGTATGATTGCTTGTAAATCTTAAAAATAATGAAAAATTTAAAAGAACAGAGTTGCAAAGATATTTTTAAAAATGCTTATGAAAAAAGATATACATGGAATACTGATTTCAAAGGCTATAAAGGCAAGTGTACTTATTTATTTGAAGATAATTCTTATGAGGGTGAGTTCTTATTAGGTGAAGATTTTAAACCTGAGATTAAAAATATAGATGAAGAAAACATAAAGAAAAGTATTGCTTCTCAATTGTTTGAAGTGTGTATTCACAGGGTAAAAAGAGAATTTAATTCAGTTCATTCAGAAAATAATTTTAATTTACTTAAAAGTTCTGAAAATGGGATTGAAATGAATGTTTCTGGGAGAAATGAAGGAGATAAGTATAGGGTTAAAGATGATTGTATTAATATGGTTTATAGAAAAATTCATGGAACAATTATTGAGATTTTTGTTGAGGAATTTTTTGATACTGGAGTTGGTTTTCTTAGTAAGAAATATACTAGTCAACAAATTAATCCAAAAACCCTAGAATCAAATTCTCAAAAAATTGAATACAAAGATGAATTTATAAATATAGGTAAAAAAGATTATTGGATTTTAAATTCGAGATCAATAAAATATTTAAACCAAAATCAAGAAGAAGAAATACAAAAGTTTGTTTTCGAGGATTTAAGTTTATTGAAATAAGTTTTTTATTCAACCAATCTAAATCCTTTATCAAGTAGTTTTTGATAAAGAAGTCTTGCTCTGAAGGCTAAAATTTGTTCTTCATTTTCATTACTAATTACATGAAAATAATTATTGTCTAATTTGTTTTTGCTAAAACACACGTTTGCTTCACCTAATCTTAAAGTCCAGTTTTCTTCTTTAGCTAAGTGTTGATTAGGTCCTAGATCCCAAGGGCATTTTTCAGGATATTTTTCTCTTTTAGAGCCCATATTTTTAATATTATCTATCCAATATTAGTAAAAATTTAAAAGTATGGCTATAGATCTTTGTTCAAAGCTTTATCTGAAATGCAGTAAAGGTATTATTTACTTTTTACTTGCAATCAAGCAATAAAATGGGTCTTTACTAAAAAAATTGAAGATATTTTGGACTGGTTCATTAAACTTTTTAATTATTCTTGGCTCATTAAATCCGTTTGATATTAAGACTTTTCTTACATATTTAATTCTCTCTTCTTCAGTGGATGAAGTCCAAATGTTGGGAGCCTTATGCCAAAATGCTCTATTTGAAAAAGATATTATAAACTTGCCATCATTACTCAAAATTCTTACGATTTCTCTAGATAAATTTTCTGGGTATTGTAAATATTGCCAAGCTGCGACCATTAAACAGAAATCAACACTTTCATTACCTAAAGGAATTTCTTGATTTAAATTGAAATTTTGTATCCAATAAGTATCAAAAATTTTATTTTTCTCAAGTTCTTGTTTGTTTAATCCATGCCCAATAACTTTTTTATATTTTTTCTCTTGAGGTAAGTAACTATCCCAGCTGGACATTAAATCTAGGACAGTTGAATTGTCTGAAATTTCTTTTTTATAAACATTTGATAGATATTGCCTGAAGTTCGCATCTAAATGATAAACAAATTTTGGGTCAGAATAAAATTCTTCATCATTGCTCTCATCAAGTTTTTTTCTTTGATAATTATTTAGAACTTCCAAAACGATTATTAAGTGATCTAATTCAAATTTAATAAATAGTTATTCATATTGTGATTCAGAAATATATTTTGCATTTAATTAATTAAAGATTTTTAAAAAAGCTAGACATCTATTAAAAAAAAGTTAAATTAATAATTAATAATTTTGTAAAAATGATTGAATTCAAAAGGAGCAAAAAAAGTAGATCTAAAAATGCCCTTTTCAATCCCTATAAAAACGGAATAAGTCAATACGATATGGCATATCTTTCATCAAAAAAAGTTTTAAAAAATAAAACTTTTAATCTACAAAATGATTTTCAAAAAGATAATTTAGCTGCATAAATATGCCTTATATTAATGTTTCTACTTCAGCAAAAATAGAGGATAAGAAGAAATTACTTGAAGAAATTTCAATATTAGTCGCGTCTTTAACAAATAAATCAAAAAGATTTGTTATGGCTAAGTTAGATGATAATTTAGAAATGTATTTTGATGATGAAAGACCTTGTTGTTTTTTAGAAATTAAGTCGATAGGCTCTTTAAATCCTTCAGAGATGGCAAAGCAAATATCTAATTTTGTTTATGAAAAAATTGGAATTCCAATAGATAAAATTTATATTTCTTTCGAGGATGTGCCCGCTTCATTATGGGCTTGGAATGGAAGAACCTTTGGTTAATAATTTATTATTTTAGGTACTAATTTAATGGAAATAAATAAATTAGCTGATTTAAACAGTCTTAGAACTGCTCCTCATTTAAGCAGTAGTCAAGAAAAAAAACTATTAATAGAATTAGAAACTAATATTTATAATGCCGATTGGATAACAATAGGAATAATGGCAGCTTCTGATACCAAAGCTATTGAAGCACTGAAATCAATTTCTAATAAATATTCCTCAATAAAATTTGGTAATTTAGATTCGCTTCATGCTGATGGATATGTTTTTTTAAAAGGCAACCAAAAAACTGGTAATGTTTTTGTTAGATCTGAGAATGGTCTGGGAGAAGGAATTTTAATAACTTGCCAATATGATGAAGATGCAGAAGAATCTAATACTTTTGGACCTTTGCCATTAGATTTTTTTTCATGATTAATTTCTAATTTATGTTTATATTGGATTAAGTTTTATGCTATCCAAATACCAGATAATGCTTCTCAGAAATTAGAGTTAAAAATATTTTTTGTTTTAAGTTTTGTTATTATGTTTAATGGCATTGATCTAAATTCTAAACTTCTTAAAATTTGATGTTTTTTCAGGATATAATTCAAAATTTAAATAATTTTTGGTCCAAAGAGGGTTGTTTAATTATGCAGCCTTATGATACTGAAAAGGGTGCTGGTACAATGAGTCCTCATACTTTTTTGAGGGCAATTGGACCCGAACCTTGGTCTGTTGCATATGCTGAGCCATGTAGAAGACCCACAGACGGAAGATTTGGTGATAACCCTAATCGTGCACAACATTATTTTCAATATCAAGTAATAATTAAGCCTTCCCCAGATGGGATCCAAGAAAAATATTTGAAATCTCTGGAATCTCTTGGAATAGAGGCTAAAAATCATGACATAAGATTTGTAGAAGATAATTGGGAGTCGCCAACTCTTGGAGCTTGGGGCGTAGGTTGGGAAGTATGGCTAGACGGAATGGAAGTTACTCAATTCACTTATTTTCAACAATGCGGGGGAGTTGATTGTCAACCAATACCAATTGAAATTACATACGGTTTAGAGAGAATTGCAATGTTTTTGCAGGATAAAGAAAGTATCTGGGACTTAAATTGGAATAAAGATCTGAAATACAGCGATATTTGGCTTCAATTTGAAAAAGGTCAATGTTCATATAATTTCTCTGAATCAAATCCTGAAAATCTCAGAAAATTATTTGAGATATATCAAGATGAAGCAAATTCATTAATTGAAAAGAAGCTAACTTACCCCGCGCTTGATTATGTTTTAAAGTGTAGTCATAGCTTTAATTTGCTTGATGCTAGAGGCGTAATATCAGTAACTGATCGTGCCCAGTATATAGAAAAAATCAGAAAGTTAGCTAGAGAAGTCGCTTCTTCATGGATACTAGAGAGGGAACGCATGGGCTTTCCCTTAGTAAAGTAAGATTTATATCTCGAAAGTATCAGAATGTTATTTCCTAAGGTAAAGAAATATACATGACAAAGTGATTTTTTATTTTTGGATTATTTCTACCAAATTTTTGTTGTAAGGTAACAAAAATAACAATTTTAATAAATGAAATTAAAGAATTATTTAAAAAAGCTATTTTTTACTTCAGTGACATTATCGCTACTTCTAAATAATCAACCTGTAAATTCTGCAGAGAAAGAGGTTAGGTTATTTTCTGGTAGACATTACAATTCAGATAAAGAGGTTTATCAAAAATTTCAAGAACAAACTGGCATCAAAGTTAGATATATAGAAACAGATGGAAAAGCTATAATTGAGCGCTTAAAAAGAGAGGGTAAAAATTCTCAGGCTGATTTAGTAATTCTTGTTGATGCAGCAAGAATTGAAAATGCATCAAAGGCAAATTTATTTCAAAAAATTAATTCAAATATTCTAGAAAATAGTGTTCCAAATAATTTAAGAGATCCTAGAAATAAATGGTTTGGCCTTACTAGGCGATTAAGGGTAATCATCACAAATCCGGATATTGTGGATATTACAAAAATCAAAAATTTTGAGGATCTAACCAATCCTTCTTTTAAAGGAAAAGTATGTCTAAGAAATAGAAAAAGTCCTTATAATCAATCTTTGGTTTCTAATCAAATAGCAAAGAAAGGCGTTGGCCAAACAAAAATTTGGCTTAAGGGTTTGATATCAAATGTCTCCACTCCCTATTTTTCTGGAGATTCTTCATTAATAAGAGCTGTAGGGCAGGGAACGTGCGGTATTGGAATCGTTAATCATTATTATGTCGCAAGGATGCTTGATGGAGTTAAAGGCCCAAGAGATGCTTCTTTAGCAGAAAAAATAAAATTAATAATACCCAATCCTGCGCATGTAAATATAACTGCTGGGGGCGTATATAAATATGCAGAAAACAAGAATGAGGCTATTAAACTTCTTGAATATTTAGCATCTAGTGAAGGTAGTCAAGGTTTAGCTAATAAAACTTATGAGCACCCTTTAAAGGAATCAAGTCAAAATAGAATTGTTAGTAAATTTGGAGATTTCACTCCAGATAATGTGACTATAAAAGAAATTGGCAAATTCAATAGTAAGGCAATAGAAATAATGAAAGAAACTGGTTGGAATTAACAAAAATCTAAATATATTTTTAGTATAAATTTTTTAATTTATATTTTAAATATGGGAGAGGTGGCTGAGTGGTCGAAAGCGAACGACTCGAAATCGTTTAATAGGTAACTATTCGTGGGTTCGAATCCCACCCTCTCCGTTAATTTATCGTTTCTGGAAGTCCCAATAATAAAATAAGAGGGCATTTATTTGCCCTCTTCGAGTCTTATGCACCTCGCTGTCCACAAAGTCGATGAAGTGCTTTTGACTCCTGAATTATTTCTACTCCTACTTAATTAGAAAAGATAGTAGCGACAACCGCAAAGCACTAATACTCGGGTATTAATACTCTATTAATTTCATATGAATAAGAGGATAATTAAGGAGTAGAGATATAGGAGGTTTTATGAGACTCACCACTCCATTCACTGCCCTTAGAAATGCGACTTCAGATATTTGGAGAATGCATGATTTTAATTATCAACTGCCAAAAGATTCAAGACAAGATTATTGGGAGAAAGAGTGCATAGATCACCCAACAAGTTCTCATTGCAAAGTTTACTAAAGGTAATATAAACTCAAGACATTAAAAAACTTTTGAGGTTATGTACTTCTATAAGTAAGCAGATATTCTTTTAGTATAAAACTAAAGAAAATATGGCAATTAATAATTCAATATCTAAATATGATTTGCAGTATCTTATAACAGGATCTTTTTTAATCGCAGTTTTTATTTTTACAGATTTAATTGGAGTTATTGATAAAGAATTTTTTTACTTTGTACCAAGATTAATTAGTGATCAACCTTATAGGATTTTCACATCAATCCTAGTTCATGCAGATTTAAATCATTTATTATCAAATATTGGTGGAATAATCATTACTAGATATTTTTTGATGAGACTTGGAATAGAAAGCAGATATTTTTATGTGAAATTTATTTTAATTTGTTCTTTTTTGAATTTTTTTATTATCTGGTTTTACGAAAAGATTTTATCGTACTTTCTTAATTTCTATCCCAACTACGCCGCTTTAGGATTTAGTGGAATAATTTATGCTTTATTTGGATTCTTACTTTTAACGTCTTTTTATGGAAAGAGTCACTTTTTAGGCAAAAAAATTGGTTTAAAATCCAATTATAAAGTGCAAAAAATGTCAAAGACAATATGCCTTATAGGTTTAATTTTCTCGTTTTTGCCAGGGATAAGTTTATTTGGTCATTTAAGTGGATTTATTGCAGGGTGTTTTTTATTCTTGATCTAAATAAGATAATTCTTTATTGATAAATTAATATATATTTAACCAAATATCCAACTTTTTTTTATAATTTACTTTAAAAGTGATGAATTTTGATATCGAAAGTAGCTATTATTCCAATACTTATAAGCAGTATTCCATTCGCAATTTGGGGTGAAGGTAATACCATATAAGACTTATTTACAACCACCTTATCGAATCTTTCCCAGTAGCGATGAAAGATTGAGTAACATTAACTCTGAATAAAGCATTACCTTAAAAAATGGCAAAAGTAGAAAATGATCTAGATATATTACACAGCTGGAAATGCAAATACTCAAAGCCAAAAAAACTAACTTGCAGCAATTATGAAAAATCGTAATTTTGCAGGATGGAAGTTGATCTCAATAATAACTGCAGTGGAAGATACTAAAAATTAGTTTTCAAATCTTTATCTATTTTGGGAAAAGAAATAGCAAATAATACTGTAGATAATTTATACCTTTTTCAAGTAAATCATACAAATCAGAAACTCTTCACATGTTAATCTCGTATAAGTAAAACCCCTTTCCGCTGAATTAGGGTGTTTTTTCATTATTTCCAGAAATTAAAAACTGGCATATGTGACAGTTAAGCAATATTCTATTTATACCTTCCACGAAAAAGAATTTAATGAGATAATTTATAAAAGTGTGTAGGAGTGGTTTTCTGAAACAGTGGAAACAAGGAAACACTTGATTTGGAAACCATAAAAGACCCCTTAAATGGGGTCTTTTTTTTTGCAAATTTATAACTTCTATTTATTTTTCTGTATCGTTCCAAGGATTCCATATTAAAAATTTGATAGTGGATAAAATAAGTTACTTTCAAAATATTTCCTGTTTGGTTCTATAATTTCCCCTATAGAAAAAGATGTTATTTTCTCTCTACGTTTTTGATAATCTTTATTAATGTTCATCTCATATGAATAAAAAAGATCTAAATTTTAAATCAGTAATTTTTAAAATATTTTTTACCTATTTAGGGGTTTATTTTTTTGCTCTAATATTAAATATACCTATGATCTTGAGTCCCTATTTAATAATATTCAATACAAATATTTGATTGCTTTAAATATAGTTTCTATATTTTTAGGGCTCCCATTATCAATAATTTTTGATTTTATCTTAATAAAGATTTTTGGGTTGAATTATGTTTTATTCTTTTCTCCTGCTTTAACCATTTTAAGTGTAATTCAAGTTCTTATTCTGAGGAAAATTAAATTTAAATTTTCTAGAAATATATTATTTTTGAAAAAACCAGAAAAAAATAATCTTTATAAATTTTTTGACAAAATTACTTTTAGATCTTTTTATATTTTAATTATTAGATCTTTCCCAGTCCTACCTCATGTTTTTGGTAGCTACATTATTGCCTCGTCAAATATCAAAAAAAAGGTTATTCTATTAAACACATTTTTGGGATCATTTTTCTACTATGTTTTCCTTTATCTAATAATTAAGTAATGTTTAGTGAAATTTATTTTTCCCAAAAGGGGTCTGTAGTTAAAGAAACCTGTAATGTACATTTTCTATTATTTTTAATTTCACTGATACAAGCCCTTACTGTTTCACCATTTACATCTATTTCACAGGCTCCACAACTTCCTGTGAGGCAGCCTGTGGGGATTTCTAAACCTGCTTTTTCAGCAGAAGAAAACCAGTCATCACCATCTGAAACAAATGTTTCTTTATTGTTTGGCCATATTACTTTTATATTTTTTGTTTTTTTCAATTTAAAAATGATTTGAGATTTAAATGTTTGTGGAATTCATCCGCAAGATTATCGATAATGGATTGTCTCTTCTCTTTATAAGATATTGATTTTTTATTTATTATTGGTAGATTTTTACTCTTCCTTATTAAGTTAATATATTGCGTTCTCCAGCTGTCATTTTCAAAGATCCCATGAATGTATGTTCCTGCAATAGTTCCGCCTTTATTATTTTCTTTGTACCAACCAAGATCTGAATCTTCAAAAATGGGATTAATCTTTAATGAACTTTGAATGTCATCTAATACAGTTTGACCATTATGAATTTCAAATCCATTAATTTCTGATTGGCACGGCCATATAGATTTAGAGTTAATTTGACGTGTTAATTTTTTTTTAAAGAAAGTCGTTTTTAATGGGAGTAATCCAATACCTTTAATTTTTTGTTCAGAATAATTTTTGGAACCCTCTTTAAAATACGGATCTTCAAGTGTAGTACCTAACATTTGTAAACCTCCACATATTCCAATAATATTTCCTTCGTTTTTTGAATAGTCCCTTATATCCTTAGATAAGCCAGAATTTTCAAGAAATATTTGATCGTTAATAGTTTGTTTACTGCCCGGCAGAATAATGAAGTCATACTTCATTAGGTTTTGTGATTTTCTAATCCATTCAATAAATATTGTTTCTTCATTTTCTAATGGATCAAAATCCGAGAAGTTACTAATAGATGGTAATTTTATAATTCCAACTTTGATTTCAGGATTTTTAGAAAATGATTTTTTTTCTATTAAATCTAAAGAATCCTCTGGAGGAAATGAATCATTTAACCATGGAATAATCCCAATAACAGGGATTCGAGTCTTATTCTCTATCCATTTCTTCCCATCATCAAATAATGAAAGGTCTCCTCTGAATCTATTTATAATAATTCCCTTAATAAGCTTCTTTTCTTCAGGCTTCATTAATTCAAGAGTACCAATTATTTGTGCAAATACGCCTCCCCTTTCGATATCAGTAACCAAAATGCAATTTGCATTTAAATATTTGGCAACTCTTAAATTAGTCAAATCTCTATGAATTAAATTCATCTCTACGGGACTTCCAGCCCCTTCGATAATTAAACGGCAATTCGGATTCTCTTCATAAATAGACTTTAAACTTTTTTTAATTACTTCCCAGCCTGGAATAAACCAATCTTTATAGTAATTTTGTGCGGTTGTGGTTCCTATGCTTTTGCCAAGGTGAATCACCTCGCTTATTGAGTTTCCTTGTGGTTTTAATAAAATAGGATTCATCTCTGCAGAGGGATTAATATCACAAGCAAAAGCTTGAAGTGCTTGTGAATATGCCATCTCTCCACCTTCCCAATCAACCCAAGCGTTGTTACTCATATTTTGTCCCTTAAAAGGTATTGGTTCTTCTCCTAAATTTTTAAGAATCCTGCAAATAGCTGTAACGGTTAATGATTTCCCTGCTCCACTGGAAGTGCCTAGGACCATTATTGGTTTCTTTATTTCATGTAATTTTGCTTCTAACTTCATTAGTAATTTATATTAATTATAAAATTTCTTAATTTTAAAATTGAATTATAATTTGGTAAAAAATTTGTGTTAATTCTAGCCTCTGCTTCTCAATCTAGAAAGAAATTACTAGAAAATTGTCAAATCAAATTTATCCAAATATCAAGTGACTTTGATGAAACTACTATTCAAGAAAAGAATATATTTAATTTAGCTTTGGAATTATCTTTTCAAAAGGCTAATAATATATCTGAAAATATTCATAACATATCATTGCCCGAAGAATTTAATTATGGTCCTTTGGAAATACTTGGGTGCGATTCAATCTTTGAATTTAAAGGAGAAGCTTATGGAAAACCATCTAATAAAGAGGAAGCATTTAATAGATGGAAAAAAATGTCTGGAGAATTTGGATTTTTACATACTGGTCATACTCTAGTAATTGGGAATTTTGATTCAACTTCGAAAATTTTTAAAATCACTGAAATAATAAAAAAAACAGTAAGTTCAAGAGTATATTTTTCTAATTTAGAAGATTGGGAAATTAAGAGTTATGTAGATACAAATGAACCTTTATATTGCGCCGGAGGATTTGCCTTAGAAGGGATAGGGGGTAAATATATAGAAAAAATAGAGGGTTGCTTCAGTAATGTAATGGGATTAAGTTTGCCATGGCTTAGAGAAAATTTATATAGATAATAAAATTGAGCAAGAAAAAACCCTATCCTAAGATAGGGTTTTTTTAGTTGAGATAGAAATTAATCTAAATCAGGCATTTCTAGAGCTGGTTCACTCTTTCTGTCGATTCCTTTTTCGAAACCAGCAGCGGCTGCTCTAGCACGTCCAGCATGCCAAAGATGACCAATGAATGTAAACCATCCTAGGAAGAATTGAGCTGCAGCTAACCATTGTCTTAAGTTAACGAAGTTAACAGCATTAGGCTCTGTAATGATTCCACCAACAGAGTTGATAGAAGCGTTTGGAGCATGAGTCATATATTCAGCTGCTCTTCTTACCTGCCAAGGCTGAATATCATTTTGGATTTTCTCAAGGCTCAATCCATTAGGTCCTCTTAAAGGCTCTAACCATGGCCCTCTGAAATCCCAAAATCTCATTGTTTCACCACCAAATATAATTTCACCAGTAGGAGATCTCATGAGATACTTACCTAGACCTGTTGGTCCCATTGTTGAACCTACGTTAGCTCCAATTCTTTGATCTCTCACTAGGAAAGTAAAGCTTTGAGCCTGTGAAGCTTCAGCATTTGTTGGACCATAAAACTCTGAAGGGTAAGCAGTGTTGTTAAACCAGATGAAAGTTGAAGCAATAAAACTTGCTACACAAATTCCACCAAGCGCGTAACTTAAGAGTCCTTCACCGTTCCAGATAAAAGCTCTTCTTGCCCATCCAAAAGGTTTGGTGAAGATATGGAATATTCCTCCAATAATTGCAGTAATACCCACATAAACATGTCCACCAACAATATCTTCAATGGAGTTTACACCGATTATTGAACCAGCTCCTCCCCATGGAGATCTGAATAGATAACCAAGAATAACTCTTGGATCTAAGGTTGGATTTACAAGTCTGACTTCGCCACCGCCTGGTGCCCATGTGTCGTATGCACCGCCAATAAAACACCAGTTTACTGACCATGCTAATGCACCTACACCTAGAACAATCAAATGATATCCGAGGATATTTGTCATTTGATTTTTATCTCTCCAATCGGTTGAGAAAAATGGAAAATCTTCTTCGAGTTTTTCTGGACCTGCTAATGAATGGTAAATGCCACCAAAACCAAGTACAGCGGAAGCTATCAAGTGAACCACGCCTGCTTGGAAGAAAGGCATGATATCAGTAACTTCACCACCTGGGCCTATTCCATAGCCAAACATTGCAACGTGTGGCATACAGATTAAACCTTGCTCCCACATTGGTTTATCAAAAGTAAAATGATTAACCTCAAAGAGCATCATTGCTCCCGCCCAAAAGACTATTAGTCCAGAGTGAGCAATGTGAGCTCCTAATAAACGTCCAGATAAATTGATTAATCTAGCATTACCTACATACCAGGCATAACCAGTTTCCTCAATACTTTGGTTTGGAGCTCTTAATAAATTATTAAAGGGCGTTTCCACGTGGAAGAACCTCCTCAGGGAATACAAAGTTTTCGTGTGGTTGATCCACAGAAGACATCCATGCTCGCATACCTTCGTTCAAAAGTATATTTTTTGTATAGAAAGTTTCAAATTCTGGATCTTCTGCTGCACGGATTTCTTGGCTTACGAAATCATAAGCTCTTAAGTTTAGTGCTAAGCCGACAATACCAATTGAAGATGTCCACATACCCATAACAGGTACAAATAACATCAAGAAATGTAAGAAACGCTTGTTTGAGAAAGCAATACCAAAGATTTGACTCCAGAATCTATTCGCTGTAATCATTGAATAAGTTTCTTCTTCTTGAGTTGGGTCAAAAGCTCTAAATGTTGAACTTTGAACCTTACCATCTGTATAAATACTTGTATCTTCATACAAAGTGTTTTGTACTGTAGCTCCATGAATAGCGCAAAGTAGAGCACCACCAAGAATTCCAGCAACACCCATCATGTGGAATGGATTTAAGGTAATATTGTGAAAACCTTGAATGAACAGAATGTAACGGAAGATTGCAGCAACACCGAATGAAGGTGCGAAGAACCAACTATGCTGTCCTAGAGGATAAATAAGGAAAATACTTGTGAATACTGCAATTACTGCTGAAAATGCTAAAGCATTGTATGGTCTAATTCCAACAAGGCCAGCAATTTCAAACTGACGAAGCATAAAACCAATTAGGCCAAATACTCCATGTAATGCAACGAAGTTCCAAAGTCCGCCAAGCTGTAGCCATCTTACGAAACTACCTTGGGCTTCAGGACCCCATAAAAATAGAAGACTGTGTCCCATGGCATCACCAGGGGTGCTTACAGCTGCTGTTAAAAAGTTACAACCTTCAAGGTATGAGCTTGCAACTCCATGTGTGTACCAAGAGGTAACAAATGTTGTTCCGACGAACCAACCACCTATAGCAAGATATGCACAAGGAAGTAAAAGTAGTCCGGACCAACCAATAAATACAAAGCGGTCGCGCTTCAACCAATCATCGAGGACGTCAAACCATCCTCTTTGGGGGGCGCTTCCAACTGCGATCGTCATGAGAAATCGTTTTTAGCTTCGGGATACGCAGTGACTGTAACAAAGATTGAGAGTAATGTGGGGAAATATTTGTATATCTGAAATGCCTTGTAAAGCTTTCCTGACTTTTTTATTAAAAATTAGGTAAGAATACTCCCTTAGTTTGTTAAATTATCTGAATTAGGCTCTAAAAAAAGATAAAAAATGAATTCAGACCTCACGTCATTCGATAAAATCGAACAAAAAATTGGTGGATCAAGAAAAATTTCAAATTACATTATTGGAGGAATGTTGACTATAGGAGGTATTGGTTTTCTTTTGGCCTCTATATCTAGCTACACAGGAAGGGATTTATTACCTTTAGGAAATCCTTCAACTTTGTTGTTTATCCCTCAAGGAATAATAATGGGAGCATACGGTGTAATAGCTAATTTATTAAATTTTTACTTGTGGTATCTGGTTTACATAAACTTTGGTTCAGGAAGTAATTATTTTGATAAATCCACAAAATCTGTAGAAATAAAAAGAAAGGGATTATTTAAAGATGTTCAAGTTAAATTAAATTTTGATGAAATTAAATCTGTTAAGTTGGATATAAGTGAGGGATTTAATCCTAGAAGAAGAATTGCTTTAGTTTTAAAAGGTAGAAAAAAACCTCTCCCTTTAAGCGGAGCAGGCGAACTTAAACCACTACTGCAGGTTGAAGAAGAAGGTGCTCGTCTAGCTAAATTTTTAGATGTTAATTTGGAGGGCCTAAAATAAAAAAAAAATATTTTTTAAAAACATTATCTTTTATACAGGTTTTGTTTTTGGTTCAAGCTTGTAGTTATAAAAATAAGATTGATTCAAATTATTACTGCCAAAAACTCAAATTTAGTTGTATTCAGAGTAATAAAGTAGTTTATTTTAAAACTTCAAAAGGTGATTTTGAGGTAAAATTATTTGGTAAAGATAACCCAGTAACAGTATCAAATTTTCTGGAAAACATAGACAATAATATTTATGAAAATAAAAAATTTTATAAAATAATAAATCATCCCCAAATAAGGTTTATTCATGGCGGCGTTAATCCAGAAAATAAATCTTATACAGAACGAAAACAAAACCTGAATAAGACAAGTCCAACAATACCTTTAGAAATAAAATTCAAAGAAGAAATAAAACCAAGATATAACTATCAAATAAAAAATCCTAGTGAAACAGTAAATTTAGTTAATACTTTTGAGAGTGGATCAATCGCTATGGTTAAAAGTGGTAAGAATAAGTCTTCGTCTACTGAATTCTTTTTTGTAACTACTAATATTCCAGAACTAGATGGAAGATATTCGATTTTTGGGAAGATTATTAAAGGATTAGACGTACTCGAAAAAATCAATAAAGAAGACTACATCAAGACAATCCAGATATCTAATTAAATTTCTAGAGAATATTTATTTATTTTCAACATTTCTGTATTAACTCCTGAAGAGCGTTTAAGAGCTACCTTACCAGTTCTCGCTATTTCAAGGATGCCGTATGGCTCGAGTAATTTCTCTAGAGCAACTAATTTCCCAGGATCTCCAACTACCTCGAGAGTTAAGGCCATATCTGATACATCAACAACTTTTGCACGGAAAATCTGTACTATATCAAGGATATTACTCCTAGTATCCTCTTTCGATGAAACTTTAAGTAACATCAATTCCCTTTCAACAGCTGCGAGATTAGTAAAATCTACAACTCCCAGAACATTAAATAACTTATTAAGTTGTTTAGTCATTTGTTGAAGAGTTTCATCATCACCCTCTACTACCATTGTTAACCTTGAAATCCCTTTAGATTCTGCAGGTCCAACGGCAAGGCTATCTATGTTGAATCCCCTCCTAGCAAAGAGACCTGAGATTCTACTCAAGGCTCCAGATTCATCTTCTACAAGAACTGATAATGTATGTTTCATATTTTAAAAGGTTTTTAAATCTCTAATCCATTCATAAGAAATTCTATTGAATACTGAAGGGTCTTCATCATGGATACAATGCCCTGAATTGGATACTATTTTTAATTTTACCCATCTATGGAAATTTGCAATCTTTTTACCAACAAACAAAGGTATGAAATTATCTTTTTCGCCCCAAATCAATAAAAAAGGAACTTTTTTTGAGGCGCTAAGTTTTCTCAAAAGGTGAGAAGCTTTAAATTTTTCATCTCTAGAAGACATTCCAATACACATTGCTCTTAATGATCTAGCTGAAGTTCTCCTTAAAACTGGTTTTGTTACCAAATCTATTAGTTCGCGATCAATATTATCTTTTTTGTAATAGGCAGAATTTAGTCCCAGTTTAATAACCCCTAATTTAGTTATTAAAAATAAAATAATCTCCAAAGGGAAAAACAAAAAAAATATTGTTATGAATCTATCTTGAAATTTCTTAAGTGATGATTTTTTTGTTAAGGACTTTTTATCTTCTTGAATTTGATCTGGCAAAGGCGATGCAATAACTGTTGCAATCTGATCCTCTAATGAAACAGCACATGTTAAAGCAACTAGTGATCCAAGGGAATTGCCAATAAGAATTACTTTCCCAGAATTCTTTGGTCTTATTACCTGAGCAATAAAGTCTTTTACTTGATCGCACCAAATCTTATTATTTAATTTTCCAATTTGTCTAATCCCAGGTTGATCTGAATCTCCAAATCCTATTAAATCCAAAGAATAGGAGGCAAAATTCTTTTTCGCAAAATACTCTAAATTGTTTCTCCAATGTTTTCGACTTGCTCCAAATCCATGGAGAAAGATAATCGGAATCTCATTTTCTTCGCCTGTAACACTCCAACAAATTTTAAAACCATTCCAATTCCAGTAATTAGGAATGTTTATACTTTTTTTAAAATTATTATTCATATATTCAAAAATTTTCAAGATATTTGAATTATCTACATTTTTAACAAATAAATGTATTTTGAATGTAAATTATAGTAATCATTTAATTTTA
Source organism: uncultured Prochlorococcus sp. (assembly GCA_902594875.1). GTDB lineage: Bacteria > Cyanobacteriota > Cyanobacteriia > PCC-6307 > Cyanobiaceae > Prochlorococcus_A. The sequence continues at coordinate 41,348 of CACJNU010000009.1, read as the reverse complement.
CTATGGCTAAAGAAATTTTTAGTATTGCAGCAGTTTTTTGGATACTGATACCAATAGGATTAGTTGGTGGAGCTTTGTTATTAAAGTTTCAAGGAGACTGATTCTCACGGATACATCACAATTTGAGTTATGGTCTTAAAGTTAAGTAAATCTTAATTATGAAGATTCTTTTAGTAGGAGCAACAGGGACACTTGGTAGACAAATAGCAAAGCAAGCTATAGAAGATGGACATGAAGTAAGATGCTTTGTAAGAAATCCAAGAAAAGCTTCCTTTCTACAAGAATGGGGTTGTGAGCTAACAAAAGGTAATTTATTAAATTCTTCTGATATCGAATATGCATTGCAAGATATTGAAGTTGTTATTGATGCAGCTACTAGTAGGCCAGATGATCCTAAAAGTATTTATGAAATTGATTGGGATGGAAAACTAAACTTATTCAATTCTTGCGAATCTTTAAACGTAAAAAGGGTAATATTTCTTTCTATTCTCCTAACAGAAAAGTTTAGAAATGTTCCTTTAATGGACATTAAATTTTGCACTGAAAAACTTCTTGAAAAATCTGATTTAGACTATACAATCTTCAAATGTGCAGCCTTTATGCAAGGAGTTATTGGTCAATTCGCAATCCCAATCTTAGATAGTCAAGCAGTGTGGATGAGTGGGACTCCAACTAAAATTGCTTATATGAATACTCAAGACATGGCGAAAGTTGTTGTAGCAGCAGTAAATAATCCAAAAACGCACAGAACAACATTGCCATTAGTTGGCCCTAAAGCATGGGATTCAAATGAAGTTATATCTTTATGTGAAAAATTTAGTGAAAAAAAGGCGAAAATTTTTAGAGTTTCCCCCTTTCTTATTAGTGTCACACAAAAAGTAGTTTCCTTTTTCCAAGATTCTCTTAATGTTGCTGAGCGATTGGCTTTTGCTGAAGTAACTAGTAGTGGTGAAACATTAGATGCTGACATGAGTAAAACTTACGAAATATTGGAACTTAAAAAAGAGGATATGACCTCACTAGAAAGTTACATAAAGGAGTACTATCAACAAATACTTAAAAGATTAAGGGAAATGGAAGCAGATCTTAATATTGAAGAAAAAAAGAGATTACCTTTTTAATATTGCAATTTTAGAATTAGATAGTATATTTGTACTATATTAAAATTTTATTTAACCTATGTCTGTTTCTAAGTCTAAAAACCTTGAACGAAAGCTAGATAATTTTGCAAAAGAAGCAAAAAATGAATTGAATAATGTTTGCGGATCTTCATTATGGGAAAGCCTTGGGTTTGTTTTTTTTGATCAATTAGAAGATTCTGAAAAAATTGCGAAAGCAAATTTTTACTATGGACAACTACAAATAATAAATGAAATTAAATTTTCAATTTGAATTGAATTGCATATTTTTACGTATGTAATTTTTTTTAAATCAATTTTGGCCAATCTTTTTCTGATAATATGTACTTAGTAAAAGATTAATTGATGATTGAAACTTCAGGTGTGATAGAAAAAGAACAGGGGAATGGATTTTATTTGGTTACCTTAGAACAACCTGAAGGGCATCAATGTTTATGTCGAGCTGCAGGTAAATTGACTAAATTTAGAATTAAATTATTAGCTGGAGACAAAGTGTTAGTTGAGATAAGTCCTTATGATCTTTCTAGAGGGAGGATAACTTATAGAGAGAGGAATGCAGGCGGTGCTAGACCTACTACTAATAAAAATAATCCCAAGAGAAATAATAAATAAAAAGTTAATTTAGATAATATTTTTTATTGCTTCTTTAAACTCACTTCTTTGTTTAACACCTTGCCATTGTTTTTTTAATAATTTTTCTTTAAAAAGTTGAACTGTAGGCGTGCCATTAATACCAGCTTGTTTTGCAATATCTTGATCTTTATCAATATCTATTTCAACGCCAAGAACTGCACCATCAAGTTCTTTAATTACCCTTTTTAACTGAGGTTTCAAAACATGACATGGACCGCAACTAGGGGAACTAAAAATTACTAAGATAGGTTTTTTACTCTCGTGATAAAGTTTTCTTAATGCATAACTGCCTTTTTGCCATTCAGAATTTGAATCGAAAGTATCTTCATTAACTTCTTCTTCATTAAAATCTGATGAATTAAGCTTTTTTTCTGGTTCTGGTGTTTCTCTAACTATAGTTTTTGCTAAGTTTTTCTCTGCTAGCCATCTTTCAGTAGCTAATGCTGCCATGCATCCAGTTCCTGCAGCGGTAACTCCTTGTCTCCACTCAGAATCAACAACATCTCCTGCAGCAAAGATGCCTTCAATAGATGTTTCTGGCCTTCCTGATTTGCAAGCAATATAGCCTTTATTATCTAAATCAATTTTGTTGTCTAAGAATTTCGTATTAGGTGTGTGCCCTATCGCGTAAAAAAGACCTTTTATATTGATTTCCCCTTTACCTTCTTGAGAGTGAATAGTTTCTATTCTCTCAAGCCATTCAGTACCATCCGCTTTATCAACTTTTGTGTTCCAATGAATTTCTATCTTTGGATTAGCTTTTACTCTATCAACCATTGCTGCGCTAGCTCTTAATTTTTCTGATCGAACAATCAAATGCACTTTGCTTCCATACTTTGTGAGATATGCTGCTTCTTCACAAGCAGAGTCGCCCCCTCCAATAACAGCTAATTCTTCATCTCTAAATTGTGGGGTGGCTCCATCACATATTGCACAAGCACTTATTCCTTTACTCCAGAATTTATCTTCATTAATTACGCCTAACCTATTTGCACTTGCTCCAGTTGCAATAATAATTGAGTTAGATTTTATAGTTCCTTCTAAAGTTTTTAATTCAAAGGGATGTGAATCGGTATTAATTGAGACTACATCACTTTCGTATAAATTAGTGCCCCATCTTTCTGCTTGAGCCTTCATTAGATCCATCAATTCAGGACCCAGAACTCCATCTGGGAAACCTGGATAATTTTCAACAAATGTTGTAGTCATTAGTTGCCCCCCAGGAATTCCACCAGAATTAAATCCTGTTACAAGTAATGGTTGAAGATTTGCACGTGCGGCATATATGGCAGCGGTGTAACCTGCAGGGCCCGAACCTATAATTACAACATTTTCTACGTTTGAAAACTTCTCGTTATTTTCCATTTTTTTGCTAATTTCACTGTTAATAATAATAAACTAACCCAAATAATGTAGGGCGGATTTCACTCGATAGATTTATTACTCAATCGTTGACTTTTTGGTCTAATAACTTTTTTAATTCCTTTGGGAAGTTTAAAACAGAATCTTTTAAATTTTCATTCTTTTCTCCAATATGTAATATCCACTCTCTGAATTCTTCTGCGATTGCATAACTGTCTTCATACCTTTCTAAAGTATCCATTGCAGAAATTCTATTAGTTGCCCAACAGGCCGCTATGTCGATCCTTTTTCTAATGAAATGGTCCATTGAAAGATTTAAGTTGTATATAGATAAACACATCAAGTAACCTATGTATTGTCTAATAAGTTACAACTTTGTACTTCAAAACAATAATTTAATCTTTAATTTATATTTGGGCCAATTTTTGGGTGAATTATAAAGAAAATATAAAGAAAAAGAGTTAAACTGCCTCGCTGTGATTTGCAAGTAGCCTTTCAACTTCCTCAAAACCCTCTTTAGCTGAATTTATTGCAAGTTCCTCGCTAACTTTTTCTTCTGATATTAATTTTGCGGATATTTTTTTTAAAAGAGTTTCTTTTTTTTCTCTTAGTGAACTAACAATTTCTTCTTCAATGATAGATTTTATTGCTTTAGAAATTATTTTTTTATCATTTGCTTCCTCGAATGTGCCCTGAACTAATTCTTGAATAAATAATCGATGAACTTCACTACTCCTTAGAAAGCTTTCTGTGGCATTAATAATTCCTTCAACAAGAGCTTCATCAGGTTCAGAATCATTTTCTGCCAGCTTAAATTCCCAATCTAAATGTCTTCTTTGCCAACCTGCCGAGTGGAGACTGGGCATGACTGTCTGTGAATAAGTATCAACTGACATTTCATAAATTCTCTCTGCTAATTTCTCGCACCAGTTTTTGCCATGCTTTTCTAGATTTTTCTGCATAGCTTGCCTTGGAACAGCATGACCACCATGATGACTGTGGCACACTCCATCAGGACATTCGATTGCTTTTATACTCATTGGATTATTTAGTACTTATATATTCTAGATAGCTATTTTTTAAAGAAAAGAAAATATATTTTTAACAAAAAACCAAGACTTTTGACTTTCTTCAATTTATATTTAGTATGTTAAAAAAATAAATAAATTGACAAAGATACTTATTCCTTCCGAAACAAGCTCTGGTGAAAGGAGAGTTTCAGCTACACCAGAAGCGGTAAAGAAATTAAAAAGCCTTGGATGTGATGTTTATATTGAAAGTTCAGCAGGAAAATTATCAGGATTTAGTGACTTATCATATGAAGAATCGGGCGGAACAATAATATCTAACTTAGATCAAAAAATTTGGGGTGAAGCGGACTTAATATTTTGTGTTCAAACTCCATCAGAGGATAATTTAACTAAGTTAAAGAAAGGTGCTGTTCTTCTAGGTCTTCTTAACCCATATGGTAATAAGGAACTTCTAAGGATAATAAATAGTAATAAGATTTCAGCTTTATCACTAGAATTGCTTCCGAGGATTAGTAGAGCTCAATCTTCTGATGTTCTTTCTTCACAGGCCAATATTGCTGGATATAAAGCAGTTCTTTTGGCTGCAAGTGAGTTAGATAGATATTTCCCAATGCTTATGACTGCAGCTGGGACAGTCCAACCTGCCAAAGTAGTGGTTCTAGGTGGAGGCGTTGCAGGATTACAGGCAGTTGCCACAGCAAAAAGACTTGGAGCAATAGTATTTGTATCTGATATTAGACCTGCTGTTAAAGAACAAGTAGAGTCCCTCGGAGCAAGATTTATAGAACTTCCTGAAGTTGAGGAAAAGCCAGGAGAGGCAGGAGGTTATGCAAAAGCTGTAACACCCGAATTCCTCTCAAAACAGAAGGTAACTTTAACTAAATATTTATCTGAAGCTGATGTTGCTATATGTACTGCGCAAGTTCTAGGTAAAAAGGCCCCTGTTTTAATAGACTCACCCATGATTAAAAAAATGAGGCCTGGAGCAGTAGTTATTGATTTAGCAGTTTCTCAGGGAGGGAACTGCGAAGGGACAAAATCAAATGAAACTATTATCAAAGATGGGGTAAAACTTATAGGAGCGGGAGAATTACCCTCTTCAGTTCCTTATGATGCAAGTTCACTTTATGCTAAGAACTTAACATCTTTGATTACACCATTTATAAAAGATGGTCTAATTAAATTAGATAAAGAGGATGAACTCATTTCTGGATGTTTATTAAGCGACGAAGGAGTTATTCTTCAAAATAAAGTTTTTGAAAATTGAGGTTTTAAAATTATGTCTTTTATAAGTCTTCTTTGGGTTCTTTTACTTGGTAGTTTATTAGGCCTCGAGTTAATTGGAAAAGTTCCTCCCACTCTTCACACACCTCTAATGAGTGGAGCAAATGCAATTTCGGGAATAACGATGCTTGCAGCCTTGACTTTAATTGTAAAAGCAGAAGGTAACGTACCACTTTTAATCATTGGTTCAGTTTCTCTTGGATTTGCTCTTTTCAACGTTGTAGGCGGTTTCTTTGTAACTGATCGAATGCTCGCGATGTTTAGTCGTAAACCATCCAATAAGAAGTAATTTTTAAAATGAATCTACCTGTAATCATTAAATTCGTTATTGACCTTCTAGCAGTACTTTTACTGGCTTTGGGAATAAAAGGATTGTCAAAAGTAAAATCAGCTAGGGATGCCAATAGATTAGCTGCATTTGCAATGTCGCTATCAGTAGTAGGATTACTTTCTTATTATTTAGGCACTTCTGGAATTGCTATTCAGTCTTGGATTTGGATAATAATTGGATCAATCATAGGTAGTTTATTCGGAGCAATTCTTGCAAAAAAAGTACCTATGACCTCTATGCCTGAAACAGTTGCATTGTTCAATGGTTGTGGAGGAATGTCATCACTTCTAGTGGCCTTAGGAGTAGCTATTTTCCCTATTTCTAATAGTGTAGAAAATCTTGATTTTTTTAAGTCACTGATTAACGAAGTTTCAATATCTGTTTCTATATTCGTTGGTGCCATAACTTTCACAGGTTCAATCGTGGCGATGGCAAAGTTACAGGGTTGGTTATCAACTCCAGGATGGACTCAGAGCAAAGTTAGACATTTTGTAAATATTGTTTTTGCAGTTGCTTCCTTGATAGCCTTTTTTGATTTGATAAACGGCAATACAAGTTCTATTTGGCTTTTAGTTATAGTTTCTTCTTTATTAGGTATTGGAGTTACTTTGCCAATTGGTGGAGCTGATATGCCAGTCGTTATATCTTTGTTAAATAGCTATTCAGGGATTGCAGCAGCAGCAGCAGGTTTCGTTGTAGATAGTCAGCTTTTGATAGTAGCAGGCGCAATGGTTGGAGCGGCAGGTCTAATACTTACTCAAGTAATGTGCAAGGGTATGAATAGATCATTGGTCTCAGTTCTTTTTGGAGGATCTTTATCTGCACAAAGTACAGCCTCTTCTGGTTCCGGAGAATATACAAATATAACTTCTTGCAGTGTTGAAGAATGCGCATTGACTTTAGAGGCAGCCAACAAGGTAATTATTGTTCCTGGTTATGGTCTGGCAGTAGCACAAGCTCAACATACTTTAAGGGAAGTGACAAAAAAACTAGAGCAAAATGGTATTGAAGTTGTTTACGCAATTCATCCTGTAGCAGGGAGGATGCCTGGACATATGAATGTACTTTTAGCAGAAGCAGATGTTCCTTACGAACAACTTAAAGAGATGGACGTTGTAAATCCTGATTTTCCAGCGACGGATGTTGTTTTAGTATTAGGAGCAAATGATGTGGTTAATCCTCAAGCTAAAAATGATAGCTCTTCTCCTTTATATGGCATGCCAGTTCTTGATGTGCAGGAAGCAAGAACAGTATTTGTAATTAAACGTGGTATGAGTGCAGGTTACTCCGGAATAAAAAATGATTTATTTGATCTGCCAAATACCTCAATGGTCTTTGGTGATGCAAAAAAGGTACTGAATGATTTGATTGGAGAATTAAAGGATCTTGGAGTTGGGGAGAAATAATAGTATATCTTTTAGTTTTTCAGATTACTTAAAAAATAAGCCATTTCGAGAAGTCTTACCTTGGATAGGTGGCGACTTACAAACTTTGAGAGATACTTTTGTTATTGATTTTGGTAAGTCAAAAAAAAATAAAAAAATATTCTTTCCGATTAATAAAATTCTTTCTAAAAAATTTGAATGTGATTATCTTTTAGGTTTTTTAGAATTACCTGAAAACTTTAAATCTCTTAAGGGTTTTGTAATCGTTACGCATGGTTTAGGGGGATCAACTAAACGGTTTGGTTTAAGAAGAATATCTAGGAAATTAGCAAATAATGGTTATGGAGTTCTTAAATTAAATCTAAGAGGATCTGGATCAGCGAGATATTTAGCTAGAGGAAATTATTGTGCTAGATGCTCCAGTGATGTTATTTCAGCAATTAATTATTTTAAAAAATATATTGATTCAGAGTTAAAAGATCTTACTAAAAGGAATAATAATCTTCCAATTTACGGAGTTGGATTATCTTTAGGCGGAACAATTCTTTTAAATGCCTGCTTAGATTACGATAAAAACAAAGGAGAAAAACTTTTAGATGGCCTTGCCTGCGTGAGTACCCCTTTAGATTTATCTTCATGCAGTCTCTGTATTGAAAAACCTAGAAATTCTATCTACCAAAAATGGTTACTTCACCGCTTAAAAAATCAGTTATGGGAGGGATTTAATGATGAAGGCAAACTCTTTGATAACGAGAAATTAAGAATAAAAATTAGAAATTTAAAAAGTATAAGAGAATTTGATCAGAAATTTACAGCTCCTAGTTGGGGATTTAATTCTTTAGAGGATTATTATATTAAAGCTTCTCCAATATTTAGAATCCAAAACTCAATAAAAAAATTACCTCCAATGCTTTTTATTCATGCCAAGGATGATCCCTGGGTTCCATATAAGGATACTTTGAATTTAAGAAAAGAATCTATTGATAAATTTACTATTTTAATAACTGAAAAAGGAGGTCATAATGGGTTTCATTCGATTAATGGCTGCTGGTCAGACGAAGTCGTAAAGAAGTGGTTTATGAGTATTTAGGACTATTTAAAAATGGTGTTTTTTTAAAAATCCATTTTTCTATTGGCTTACCGTTAATAATATGTGAGGTAAAAATTTCTGAAATTTTTTCTGGAGAAACTTTCTCATACCAAATACCATCAGGCCAAATAAGAAGAATTGGGCCGTTCTTACATACCCTTAAACAGTCAACTTTTGATCTTAATATATGAACGTTTTTTGTAGAGGGATCATTCTCAAATTTTTTTAAAGTCTTTTTCAGACATTCCCATGTTTTTTGTCCTTCATTGCCTTTAAAGCATTTCTGTTTTGTAGGTGTTGCGCAAAGTAGAAGATGCTTTTTAATATTCACTTTTATCCAATACTTACGTATTTTTTCCCTTTTTTTATTTCTTGCTTAACAAAAAGTCTGGCCCAATTGTCTACTTCAAGAATATCTTCTAATTCTGGTCTCAAATTCAAATTCTCCATATGTGATTCACAAGCTTTACTTATAAATGTTGGAATTTCTTGAAAAGAAATTTTTTCTTTTAGGAATTGGTCAACAGCCATTTCATTAGCAGCATTTAAGACTGCAGGCATAGTTCCAGAAGATTTTCCTGCGGCATAGGCAAGTCCCATACATGGATATTTAAACTCGTCTGGCTCTTTAAAAGTTAATTTTCCAATTTCACTTAGGTTTAATCTTTTCCAATTTGTTTTAAATCTTTCAGGCCAACTCATCGCATATAAAATAGGTAGCTTCATATCTGGCCAACCTAATTGAGCTAATACTGAAGAATCCTCCATCTCAATCATTGAATGAATAATACTTTGAGGGTGGATAACTATTTCGATATTTTCGTAAGAGGTCCCAAATAAATAATGAGCTTCTATAACTTCTAATCCTTTATTCATAAGAGTTGCAGAATCTACAGTTATTTTTTTTCCCATATCCCAATTAGGATGTGAAGTCGCATCTTCCACTGTGACATGCTTTAAATCCTCAACGGCCCAATCTCTGAAAGCACCACCAGAAGCTGTTAAATGTATGGCTTTTAAACCTTTAGGTATCTCTCCTGTTGAAAAATCTGCATTTTCATAATTGGGTAATCCTTGTAAACATTGAAAGATAGCAGATTGTTCTGAATCAGCAGGTAAAAGCCTACTATTATTTTTCTTTAATTCAGGAATAACAATTGGCCCTGCCGCAATTAAAGTTTCTTTGTTTGCAAGTGCAATATTTTTCCCCGCATTAATTGCTGACATTGTTGGAATTAAGCCTGCACATCCTACTATCCCTGTAACCACAGTATCTGCCTTATCCCATGCTGCAACGGCGTTAATCCCCTCCTTGCCACTCAAAACCAAGGGAGCACTATCCAAATCTAAGTTATTAATATTATCTTTTAAATCTTCTATAAGATTTTCATCCTCAATTGCAACTACCTCTGGTTTATGTGTTTTAACTTGTTCTGTTAATAGATTAATATTTCTTCCTGCCGAAAGAGCTACGGCTTTAAACTTATCAGGCTGCTCACTAGCTATTTCGAGAGTTTGAGTCCCAATTGAACCAGTAGAACCGAGCACAGTAATGTATTTCAATTTTCTCTGATATTTTTAATATCTTCCCATTTAAAGGTGTATTTAAAAAACAAAAATTTCAAATTGGTTTTTTTCTTAAAATTTAGACCCTTATCCATGTTGTTATTTCCTTTGATTGATCAATAAGTTCAATACCTTTTTCTTTTAACAAATTCCTAATTTCATCAGCCTTCGTATAATTCTTTTCTTTTTTTGCTTTCAATCTTTCATTAATAAGCATTGATATTTCTTCTTCTTTTATTTTACTTTCTTTTACTAAAACCTCTTTTTTAAGACCAAGTACCTCAGTCAACTTTTCAAGAGTTTTAAAATTCTCAAGTAGAAAGAATTTTTCATTTAGGTCTATTTTAAAACCTTCGACCCTTTGAAATTGGTTTAAAAAGTTTTTTAATGGTTTCGCTAAATCGTAAATAATTGCAATAGCACCTGCTGTATTAAGGTCATTTCCAAGAGCCTCAGAAAATTTAAGCTTTTTTTGAGATAATTCAAAGCTTATTTTCTCTTTATATTCGTCTTCGATAGATTCATTCTTATCAATAGATTTAAAAGCATCTTTTGTAAGGTCCAAAAAAGAAAGGGCTACATTAATGTTTTTCCAAGCTTCTGAAGCACTTCTTAAAGCTTCTTCAGTAAAATCAAGTGGTTTTCTATAATTCACAGTCATAACAAAATATCGTAAAGTCATAGGGCTTATACCTGACTTAATTAGCTCTCTGATAGTTTTAAAATTTTTAAGGGATTTACTCATCTTTTGTCCATTTACATTGACCATCCCATTGTGTAACCAATAGTTCGCTAGCTTTTTGCCATTAGCTGCTTCTGATTGGGCGATTTCATTCTCATGATGTGGAAAAATCAAATCAGAACCACCTAAATGGATATCGATAGTATCGCCTAATTCATCTTTAACCATCGCCGAACATTCAATATGCCATCCTGGCCTACCTTTACCCCATGGCGAATCAAAAAATGGTTCATCATCTTTGGCTTTTTTCCATAGCGCAAAATCTTGCGGATTAAGTTTTTTACTATTTTCTTCATTAACCATTCTTCCTTGCTGATTGATATTTTGTTCTTGTAAATTTTGATTACTTAGCTTTCCATAATTTTTATTTTTGAAAACAGAATAATAAACATCTCCATCCCTAGAGTATGCATAACCTTTGTCCTCAAGGATTGTTATGAAGGAGCAGATATTGCATATATGATTCGTTGCTCTTGGCATGCTATCCGGACGCATTATCCCTAAAGAATCCATATCTTTATGAAATTCAATGATATTTTTTTCAGATACTTCCTTCATTGAACTGCTTTCTTCTTTCGCTCTTTTTAAGATCTTGTCATCAATATCCGTAAAATTTTGAACATACTTCACTTTGAAATCACTGTAAATTAAAAATCTTCTCAATACATCCCAAGCGATATAACTTCTGGCATGACCAAGATGACATAAATCATAAACAGTTACCCCACAACAATAAATTTTTACTACATCATCAATAGGCTTAAAAACCTCAACTTTTTTGCTTAAAGTATTAAAAAGTTTGATCATCTTAAAATAAGTATTTCATAAGGTTTATTTTGTCTCCATCCAATTGTCTCCAATTCCAATATCAACTAAAAGAGGCACATTTAATTTTACACAATCTTCCATAGTCTTCTTTACTAATTTCGTCGTAATTTCCAAAGAATCTGGTTCAACTTCAAACAATAATTCATCATGTACTTGTAAAAGCATTTTTGCTGGAACATTCATTTCTATGAATTTTTTATTTAGTTGAACCATTGCAATTTTAATAATATCTGCACTTGAACCCTGAATTGGGGCATTGGCTGCGGCTCTTAGTGATTGAGCTTCCATGCCAGCTCTTCTTGCGGATTGCAGGTCAATTTCGTAAGGATCTTTTCCTATTAGTCTTCCAAGTCCATTTTTATCAAACTTAAATTCTCTTTTTCGACCAAAAATTGTTTTTACATAACCTTTTGATAAGGCAAGCCTTTCTTGAAGTTCAAGAAATTTGAAAATTTTGGAATATCTTTCTTTGTATTTTATTAGGAATTCTTTTGCTTCTGGAGTACTTACTCCTGTTGAACGGGCAAACTTTTTTATCCCCATACCATAGATAACTCCGAAATTTATTGTTTTCCCCACTCTCCTCTCATCAGACGAAATTTCTTCTTTCTCAAAAATTAATCTTGCAGTCAAAGAATGAATGTCATCATTTTTATGAAATGCATTTATTAGTATTTCTTCATCCGCTAAGTGAGCGAGTATTCTTAATTCAATCTGAGAATAATCAGCTGATAAAAGTTTCCAATTTTTTTCAGGCAAGAATGCTTTTCTGATTCTCCTACTAAATTCAGTCCTAACCGGGATATTTTGAAGATTAGGATTGCTACTACTTAGTCTCCCAGTCGCTGTAGCAGCTTGATTAAAGTTTGTATGAACTCTTCCTGTCTTTTCGTTAATAAGATTTGGAAGAGCATCAATATAGGTGCTAAGTAATTTGCTAAGTGTTCTATGTTTTATTAAATGTTGGATAATTTCATGTTCGTCGACTAATCTTTCTAGAACTACTGCATCTGTACTCCATCCTGTTTTTGTTTTCCGTGATTTTTTCTTATCCAAATTTAATTTTTCGAACAAGATCTCACCAAGTTGTTTTGGTGAAGATAGATTGAAACTCTCCTCTGCTAACTCATAAACTTTACTTTCAATATCTTCTAAGGTACTTTTTAATTCTTTTGAGAGTTTATCCAAATAAGGGATGTCGATGGTTATGCCATTCATTTCCATTTGGGACAATACCGGCTCTAAAGGCAGCTCGATTTCTTCGAACAATTTGATTAATTCATCTTTTTCCTTTGAAAAACTTTCTTTAAAAATTTTGACAATCTTAAAAGTTAGAAAAACATCATAACCGCAGTAAATACTTGCTTCATCAATATCAACAAATGAAAAGTCTTTATTCTTCCCAACGGTTTCCTTAAATGAGGGGGGCTTAAATCCAAATAATCTAAAACTAATTTCACTTAACCCATGTTTCTCCTGATTATTAAGAAGGTAGTCTGCTAACAAGGTGTCAAAGGTTACGCCTTTAAGATCAAGTCCATGATTAAAAAATATTTGCCTATCAAATTTAGAATTTTGGAGTGCCTTTTCTTTGTTTGGATCTTCTATCCAATTTCTTAGCTTTGAGAAAACATCTTCAATTGATAATTGATTGGAAGTCTCTTTTTTTGTTTTATGACCAAGAGGTATATAAAATAAATCATCATTTTCTTCTCCAAGACATAATCCTATCCCAACAAGTTCTGCATCGATTGGATTTAAACTATTGGTCTCTGTATCTAAAGAAACTATTTGATTGGTCTTATCTAATCTTTGGATTAATTTATCAAGTAATTCGAAATCATTTACAACAGTTACGTTGATTTTAGGTATTTTATTTTCACTATTTTCTAATTCATTATTGCCTGCGACTTTTGGTGCCTTCTCCTCCTCTTTAGCTACATTATTTTTGTCAAAACCACCTTTGCTGAAAGTTGAATTGAAAATATCAAGTTGTCTAAGTAGTGTTGATAGTTCTAATTTTTTCAGTGACTCTGAAAGTAGTTCTTGATTTATATTTTTTAATTCATAACCGTCACTTAAAATTAAAGGCACCTCAGTATTTATTTTTGCTAAATCCCTAGAAAGAAAAGCATTATGTTTATCGTTTCTTAGCTTTTCTATAACTGAACCTTTGATGAATCCTTTATATTTTTTATCATTATTTTGTAGAATCTTGTCCAAAGCCTGATAGATTCCATCAAGCGTGTCGTTCTCTTTTAGTAGATTAATTGCAGTTTTTGGACCTACCCCTTTAATACCTGGAATATTATCAGAACTATCACCAGTTAGGGCTTTAAGGTCAACTACTCTTTCTGGCGCAACACCTAATTTTTCTTTTACTCCATTTTCATTCATAAGAGTTGGATTTCCACTTTTCGCATATGGACCACCACCCATATAAAGTACATAAATATCTTTTTGATCATCTACTAATTGAAATAAGTCCCTATCTCCAGAAAGAATATTCACGCACCATCCTTTAGAAGAAGCATCATTTGCAATTGTTCCTAGGAGATCATCTGCTTCGTATCCTGGAGATTTAAAGATTGGTAAATTAAGGCTTTCTTCTAAGATGATTTCTAGTTGTTCAATATCCTGAAAAAAAACATCTGGTGCCACATCTCTATTGGCCTTATAATTTGCATCTAATTCATGTCTGAAAGTTGGCTTTTCGGTATCAAACGTAATACAAACACCTTCAGGACTAATATTTTTGCAATTATCCAGAAGACTTTTTAGGAATCCATAAGTGACACTTGTTGGAAATCCCTCTTTGGTAGTTAAACCTCCATCAATCCCTTTGCTAAATGCATAGAAGCTTCTAAAAGCAAGTGAGTGGCCATCGACTAAAAGTAAAATTGGTTTTTTAGAGTTTTCAGATTTTAAACTCATTTTCTCTTCTTAGCCCAAGGTGGAATATCAATAAAGATTTGCTCTCCAGGTTCTAATCCATCAATGACTGAAGTTTTATTTCCACTACTAATACCAATTTCAATTTTTTCAAATTTGGGAGAATTGTTTTTATCAACTTTCAAAATTCCTTTTTCACCTTTTTCAGTGACAATAGAAACTGTTGGCACTAAGATTTTTTCTTCATTACCTTCGACTCTAAATTCAAGATCTGCAGTCATTCCAATTTTAATTTCTTCAGCAATATCTTTAAAATTTAAAGTTACTTCGAATGAGGTTACATTATTATCTTTTACAGCTCTTGTAGCTATTTTTTTAACTATGGCACTATATTTTTTTGAGGGATAAGCCTCAATTCTTACTGAGGCTTCTTGACCTATTTTTATTCTGCCAATGTCACTCTCAGGAACTTTAGCAACAATTTCTAGGCCCTCTGATAGTTCAAAAATAAAGTTTTTGGTTTTAGGGTCTGAACTTAAGTTTGTACTTGGTGTGACATAAGATCCTATCTCAGCATATTTTGCAGTTATCTTTCCTCCATAAGGAGCTTTAATTAGATAGAAACTTTTTTCAGCTTTTGCATCATTAAGTTTTGCGCTACTAATGTTGTAGTTATTTTTATAACTTTCATAGTCTTCTTTACTTACCGCGCCTTCTTGATATAAATATTCCCTTCTTAAAAATTCAGATTTTTGTTTTTCTACATTTAATTCAAGTTCTTCAATTTTATAGATAAAGTCTTCATCATCAAGAGAAGCTAAAACCTGATCTTTTTTTACAAGATCGCCCTCATCTACTTTGATTTCTTTTATTACGCCTTGCTTCCGAGGCCCAATATTGCTTGTCCTTATTGCTTTTACTTCGCCACTAGTATTAATTGAATCTGAGAGGATTCCTTTTTCAACTTGAACTACAAAATCAGAAATATCTTTTGACTTATTTTTCTTGAAGGAATTGGTTATAAAAACGAAAAATATAGCTAGAGAAAGTAGTATAATTCCACTTCTTAAATTAATATTTTTTTTTAATAAATCAAACATTTCTTTTTAAAAACAGAAGTAGAGAATATTTAGGAACTAAATAAATAATCAAGACGATTATAATTAACTTATCCAAGATTGGTTAAGTAAATACTATATTACTAGAAGATGATTCTTGATAATTTTTCCATAAGTTTTTTCAAATGTTAAAAGCAGGTATTATTGGATTACCAAATGTTGGAAAATCAACTCTATTTAATGCACTTGTAGAAAATGCTAAGGCCCAAGCTGCTAATTTTCCCTTTTGTACTATAGAACCTAATAAAGGCATAGTTTCAGTCCCAGATCAAAGGTTGCAAGAGTTAGGTAATTTAAGTTCTAGCCAAAATATTATCCCAACAAAAATTGAATTTGTAGATATCGCAGGACTAGTAAAAGGAGCTAGTAAAGGCGAAGGTTTGGGAAATAAATTTTTATCAAATATTAGGGAGGTTGATGCAATAGTACATGTTGTAAGGTGCTTTGAAGATAGTGATGTAATTCATGTTTCTGGAAAGGTAGATCCCCTAGATGACATTGAGATAATTAATCTGGAATTGAATTTAGCTGATTTATCTCAACTCCAAAAAAGAAGAGAAAGAATTAAAAAACAGGTTAGAACTAGTAAAGAGGCAGCTAAAGAAGACACCTTACTAGAAAAAATTGAAGAAGAGCTAGAGAAAGGCCTTTCAGTTAGATCAATATCTTTGAATGAAGAAGAAAATTTAATAATTAAGCAATTAGGCTTCCTTACTGCTAAACCAATTATTTACGCAACTAATTTGAATGAAAATGATTTAGCTGAAGGTAATGATTTTTCATCAACAGTTCAGAGTTTTGCAAGCAATGAAAATACAGAATGTATAAAAATATCAGCGCAAGTCGAATCTGAATTAATAGAGTTAGAACCAGAAGATAAAAAAGACTACCTTATTGGCTTAGGAGTAGAAGAAGGGGGATTAAGTTCATTAATTAGATCAACATATAAATTATTGGGATTAAAAACTTATTTCACTACCGGAGAAAAGGAGACAAAAGCTTGGACAATAAAAGATGGGATGACTGCGCCACAGGCAGCGGGAGTAATTCATACTGATTTTGAAAAAGGATTTATAAGAGCTCAGACTATTTCGTATCAAAATTTAATTGATTCAGGTTCAATTGCCAATGCAAAAACTAAAGGTCTTTTAAGAAGTGAAGGTAAGGAATATATTGTTAACGAAGGTGATGTAATGGAGTTCTTATTTAACGTTTAGTAAGTCTCTTAAGGCTTACTATTTTGCTTTTTGAATTTAAATTCAAAAAATGAAATTAATAAAATTAAGATACATCCTAAGCAACTTCCTATTAACCCAAAAACAATGGTTGTAAAGCCATCATCGTAGCCATATTGTAGTTGTGGTAAGTGAGGAGGTATTGGCATTATTTTTCAACAGAATTTTCAATATCTTCCAGTAAATGTTTAGTTGATCTACTAAAACCATTAGTTTTTAAATAGTTTTGAGCCTCTCTAAATTTTTCAGCTACTCTTTTTGCATAAGGAGTATTCATGGAATTTTGAGTCATTTTGAAAATGCGACTCATCTTATAATCTGATTAAAGTAAACCCTTGATTAGTATTCAAAAATACAAGAGTATAAAAATAGGATTTTTTACTTACTAAGAAATTTATTGTGAAAAATTCTTGATTCTCCAAATTAAAGTTTTTTTAATTAGAAAAATTGACAATGACAAATTTATTATTAATTCTTTTTTTTGTACTTATATTATTATCTTTTTTTTATTCAAAACGAAACAATAAGTCGGCCAAAAAAACAACAATTAGTCAAACTTATGGACCTTTCTTAAAAGAACAAGAATTTAATCCTGACATAAGTACTGATAATTGGGATTTACACAAACTTAGATTAGATAAATTTAAAAGATCACAATATAAGGGATTAACTTTCTTCGTAAGTTCAGAAAATAAAATTTACTATCTTTCGGAAAAAGGGGATAAGTTTTATTGCTAACAGTTGAAATTAATTTTATAAATAAGAAAAGCCGAAAGAAATTAATAATATTAATGAAGTATTTTTTTTTATTATCAGAAAAGTTCTATAGGTTTATCGAATGGGAGTGGAATACTTTAAAAAATCTAAGAAGAACAAAAAGAAAGAATATTTTTCTAAGAGGATCATTTGCGTTATTTAGTTTATTCTCTATTCTTTTTTTAATATTTTTTCCTCCGATCGCTTTTGGATTGTTCTTTGGAGAGGGATTGAAATTTAGTACTTTTTTTATTTGGATATGGATTTTAAATTTGAAGTTTTTTTGAAAATTTATAATTTATTTCCAGAGATTATTTAAAATTAAAAATATAAAAAATTTACCTTATGCCAAAAATATTCAAACAAAATAAGTTCGCTTTGTTGGGAGCAAATATATTAATAATTTTACTTTGGGTAACTATATCTTCCTTTTTGGTGAATTTATTTCAAAGTGAAAATGCCCCATTTTATATGTATAAAATCTCTTTTTTAATAAGATTCCTTCCTCCTATTTGGGTTACATGGTTCCTTTGGATAAAAAGAGGTGGTTTAAAAAGATAAATTACAAAAGCATTTTTAGGGATTTACTCTAAAAACAAATCAGTTAAGATCTGAAAGCTTACTTGAAATTTTCATGTAAGAATTAGGTAATTGAGAGATTGTTTTTAGCTAAGAAACAATCTCTTTTTTTTACAAATATTTTTTCTCATAAAAAAGTGTCTGTCAGTATCCCTATTGACAAACACTCATGACGATAAATTTTAAAAATTAAACAGGTAATCTATTATCAATTTCCACTACTCCTGAATCCATAAGACGGCCGATTTTAATAACTAATGCCATATCTAGCCTTGAAAATTCAGATTGATTGTTAGTTATCCAATCAAGTTCAGAAAGAGTTATAACTCCCAAAGTATTTACTTTAAGAAAAAGTAATCCTAAATTCATTTTAAAAAATTCCTGGGATTATCCATCCAAATAAGCCATAATTTACAACTAATGCAAATAAGCCCATCATTGCCATTCTTCCATTAGTTCTTTCGGCGTTTTGCCAATAAGTTGTTTTTGAATTTTCCATTTTTCTGATTTGTTGAATTGTTAAATAGTAAGTTTTAAACGAAACCAGGAATTATTTGACCTGTTGTTAGGTAAGCTCCAACAGCAGCAATTAATCCAAGCATTGCGAATCTGCCGTTAAGAGTTTCAGCAACAACTTTTTCTTTTTCGATTGTTTTGACTTTTGTGTTTGTGTTTTTCATTTGATTAGAAGATGAATAGTTTAAATTTTCGTTTTGAAATTGCTTGGTTAAATAAGCAACGAGAATGGCTGTAAAGAATACAATTACAGCTAAAAAACCTGAAAGTGGACTCATTAAAAAATGCCAGGAATAATTTGTCCAGTTGAAACGTAAGCACCTACTAACGCAACAAGGCCAATCATTGCCCAACGACCGTTAACTTTTTCTGCATTTTGTGGGTAGCTGTCGTAAGAAACAGACTCATCTATGTAAGGACGTGTCTCAGTTGGAAACATGTTCTGTCTGCCACCTGATTCAGTAGTAACGTTTGAATTAGCCATTGAAGTTGTGTAATTGTTAATTAATGTAACACTACTATTAACAAATGTAAAGTATTAAGCCGAAATTAAGTTGTATTCAAGATATTTATTACATAATTGTAGCATAAACGTTACATATTTTGTTAAATAGTTGTTTTTTAGGCTTGCTACGCTTTACATATTGGTTCGCAAGTTTTTAAGAGTTCAATGCGGTTTTTAATTATTAATTTTTAAATCTTTAGAAAGATATCAATTTGGTAGAAAAAACTACATCATTCTGAAATTTGAATAGTTAGTTTTTAGGTATCATTTATTTCACTTTATTATGGAATTCGCAAAAAAAATCATGACCGAAAAAGCTGAAAAGCTTAATGGTAAAGCAGCAATGCTTGGAATGTTTGCTCTTGTAGGAGCCTACTATTTTACTGGTCAAATTCTTCCAGGTATTTTCTAATAAAAATCCTTTTTAAATTTTTTCAGGGCTTTATCAAGCCCTTTTTTTCTGGATTATGCCCTTTTTAATTATCTAATAATTCAAATAATTTACTTATACAAATGTCAATAAATATTGATTATTTATTTTTGACACCGAAGTCCATATTTTAGGAAACTCTTAAGCTCACAGAAATAAAAAACTTTTTTGGACTGGATCACTTATCCATAATTGTGAGCAACATCTGTCCACCCTTTCTGGTGAAGTTCGTGCCACTTTTCCCAGGCTGAGTCTATGTTGAGTTTTTCAGAGGATTTGTACCCTCCAGGTTCACCAAGATGATTTGTATAGAAAAGATGAGTATGAATTTTTGAATTAGGTTCAAGAGAATTTTTACACTCTTCGAAAAAGATAATTCTGCTGCCTTCGGGATTTAGTAGGCATCCGCTTGGCTTGCTACTGCTACAACCAAATAAGTACTTAGGCTCCATGCTTTTCCCTTAATAGGCTAGGTAGATTTTAATACATTTGTACTATAAATTATATCTTCCTTGTTTTGCTGTCAATCCTTTTAAGGTTAAGTACTTATTTACTAATAATTATTTTGTTTTTTAATAAATAAGATAATTTCTTTAAACATATGAATTACAGGGAAGATTTAGAAATCAAACTACAAAAAGTAACACTTGCAATGCAGGAAGTTGTAGATGATATCCATAAAACTGATCCTGAGAAGCAAAGAATAATTTCCAAACTTATAGAATTTAAAGAAGCAATCATTTCAAAGGGAATTGAACTTAACATTGAATTAGAGGCAGCCTAGAAATATTGAATATCTCATGCATGTTTAATAACTTTTAGAATGATGTTATTAACAAAGAAGGGTTATTTATCAAATGCAGCCTGGTACTTTTGAATTATTGATCCTAGTATTTATCTTTTTAGGTCTTCAAGCCTGGTGGATTATCCCAACAGTTATTAAGAATAATAAATTAAATAATAGAGGTAAGGATTTAAGAGAGGAAATTAAGCAATTAGAAAAGTTATACAAAAAATAAATTAGTTTATTATTTTTGCAAACTACCTATTATTAGTGAAACTCAAATATCTAATGAAATTAAAAAAAATTTATTCCATTTTGCTTCCTTTTTATTGGTACTTTAGCTTTAGCACAACCTTCTCTTGCTGAAGAAAAGATTGAAGTTATACCTATTATTCAAAGTTCAAAAGGACTAAGTGGTGAAAAATTTAATTATCTCGAGGGTAAGCCTGAATTAAGACTCTTAAAAGTAAAAATTCCAGTTGGCTTGAAAACTCCAATTCATACTCATCCTTCCCCAATGTTGATTCATGTTACTAGAGGAAGATTAAAGCATGTGAGGGGAGAAGAAATTAATTTCTTTAGAGCGGGTGA
Organism: uncultured Prochlorococcus sp.; assembly: GCA_902594875.1. Classification (GTDB taxonomy): domain Bacteria; phylum Cyanobacteriota; class Cyanobacteriia; order PCC-6307; family Cyanobiaceae; genus Prochlorococcus_A. Next base: position 20,551 of record CACJNU010000009.1, on the reverse strand, counting down.
TGCATTTATAGAGAGTAATAATTGGGGGAGCCACTATGTGAAAAATGTTGGGAAGAAGCCGGCCATACTTCATGTGGGAGTTGTATCAATAGTTGGAATGCCTACGGCCATAAATAAATAATATTTTTCTGTAATTTTTTCAATCTACATTAGGATTGAACTTTTATGAAGAACAGCTGTAGTGAGATATTCCTCCATAGTTAAAATACTGGCTTGGTTTTAGTTGATTATATTCTTGATCTATTTCTGGGGGTTGTTCTATATATGGATTGCTAAAGACATCCTGTAACTCTTTTATCTTTTTGTAATTTCCCTTTTCAGCTTCTTCATATGCGGGAACGACCATCCATTCGCGCCAAGTATAGACTGGATTAAGGGATTTCATTGATGTCGATTTTTCTTTAATATTTCCCTCTTTCTTCAAGACTGATTGCCAGTTTTCAAGCCATACTTCCCACCTGTTATTGAGCTCGTCATTAATTGGTAAATAGAAACTCTCTTTTAAAGAATCTAAGTTATCAGGGATTTCAGAGAGTTTACGGAACAAAATTGTATAGTCTGCTTTTGAAATGACCATGAGATTAAAAAATTCATTTATTAGAGTTTCGTTGTAATGTTCTAAACCAAGCTTGTTTGCCCACATTTTCATCAATTCCTTATTCATTAATTCAGAAAAGTCTTTTTCGATTTGATCTAACTTTTCTTGATCTTGTTTGCTTTGTGAAAGTAACGGACTAAGAGAGGAACAGAATGTTTTAAAGTTGATTGCCGCTGCAGAAGGCTGGTTAAAAAATGAGAAATGCTCACCTCCACCTGTCCATGGTTGAAATCTTGGATCAAATAATTCACAGAATCCAAAGGGGCCATAATCCAAGGTATAACCTCCAGCAGCACAATTATCACTATTGAAATTACCCTGGCAATAACCAACTCTCATCCAGTTGGTTATAAGTGATATAAGTCTTGATCTGTATAAAGAAGCCAGTTTTATTACTTTACTTTCAATTGAAATCTCATATTCAATTTCATCTTTATAATTTCTATCAATTAGATGTTGAACTATCATCTTTAGTTCATTGAGGGCCTCATCATGCGCATTCTTACGAACTCGTCTTGCAAAAAGTTCAATCTGGCCTACACGTAAAAAAGATGGAGCGACTCTCGTAGTAATTGCCGCATGATTATCAATCATGATATCAGGTTCAAAATATCTGGACCCTTTGGAATACCACGGTCTTCTAACTATTTCTGAACGTGAGACATAAAGTGTTAAAGATCTTGAGGTAGGGATTCCCAAGGCATCCATTAATTCCTGTGCGAGAAATTCTCGAACGCTAGATCTTAAGACAGCTCTACCATCTGCTCCTCGACAATAGGGAGTTGGACCACCTCCTTTAAGTTGCATTTCCATTCTTTTCCCATTGAATAAACCTTCAAAAACAGAAATTGCTCTGCCATCGCCATAACCATTGCCAGTTCCAAAAGGACATTGTTGGGTATATTCAGTCCCGTAAATTGATAATGCATAACCTGTTGCCCAACCAACAGGACTCATTGGATAATTAGCAACAGAAATATCCCCAGAGAAAAAACGACAAAAATTCTCGTCTTTAGTAAGATTTGAGCTTAGCTTTAGTTCTTTAAAAAGTTTGTTGCTATGGGAAATATATTCTGGTTCTGGAATAGCGGTTGGAACAACTGGTACGTAGTGCCCTGAATATATTGAACGCGGCTTATGATCATTTCCATCTTTTGTTGATTGAGGATCTGCTTTAAGAGAATTCATAAAAGAATAGTCAGATAGTTGAGAAAATTCAGAAAAATTTTCTGTAAGCTTTCCTTTTAATGAATCAGATTTGGTTGACATCAAATTTGTTATCTATTCTTTTAGGCGCTAATTTCTTTAAATTAAACACCTAAATGTATCTTATATAGATTCTATTAGGGATGGTTTTTGGCGATACGTTTGAGATTAAATATAAGTTAAAAGTTAATACTTAATTAAAAAAAAGGATCCGCGGTAAGACATTTTTTTGGAAAAAATTTTTTGGCTTTTAAAAAATAAAAAAGAACTTCTCCAACAAATCAACTTTTTAAACAAGAACGACTGCAAATACTAATATATTGACAAGTTTTTTTAAGCTTGCTTTCAAATGATGTGCAAAAAGTTTCACGATTTAATTTGTTGATCGACTTATATCACCCCATTATTTCCGCACTATATTACTTGTAAAAATTTTCTAACTTACCCAGCCTTTGAGTAAATCAAACACACTAACAAATAGTCCAAAACCAATAATTGGGGGCGCAACCCATCTAGTCATAAATTTCAAATAACGTGTCGTTTTGATTCCTACTTTTGAATCACTAAGTTCTTCATTAAACTTTCCAGGTACTACCCATCCCATAAAGAAAGTAACCAAGAATCCACCAAAGATAAGTAATACCCCTCCAAAAATCGAATCAATAGTTCCAAGAATGTTTAAGTTTAATGCAGAGGGAATGCCTGCTAAAAATAAGAAAAGAGTTATCAGCCAAACAGATTTTTCTCTTTTAAAACCAAATTTATCCATTAAAGAGGAAACTGGAACTTCCAATAATGAAACAGAGGAAGTTATTGCTGCAATATAAGCTAGTGCGAAAAATGCAACAGCTACAATTCTTCCAACTGCTCCATATGAACCAAGGCCCGTAGGAATTGATATAAATAATGCACCAACTGTTGATTCAGAAATAGCATCATTTAAACCAAACGTTAAAACAATCGGAAAAGTAATAAGTCCTGCCATAAGACCCACCAAAGTATCCAATGATGCAACTCCAACACTTAGTTTTGGAAGATTACTCTTTTTATTTAGATAGGAAGCGTAAGTCACCATAACTCCAATTCCTAAACTTAAAGAAAAGAAAGCTTGAGTAAAAGCATTTCTTATGGTTTGAGGGTTCCTTAATTCATCAAAGTCAAATTTAAATAAAAATGTTTTATATCCTTCCCATGCGCCTGAAAGTGAAGTGGCCCATATTGCAAGAGATAGAAGAATTATAAAAAGTATAGGCATAAAGAATCTTGTTACCTTTTCGATTCCTTTTTTTATCCCTGATGAAACTATTATGGCAGTAAGAACGAGACTTAATAGGTGCCCCAATAAAACACTGCTACCACTACTAATTGAGCCAAAGAAAGTTTCTGCTTCACTTAAATTTTTGGGTAATCCAAAAAATAATGAATGGAACAAGGTATCTGCGGTCCACCCCATTATGACTGAATAATATGATGCTATTCCCAAGGGAGCTATAAAGAAAAGAATTCCTAATGGATACCAATTTTTTCCAGCTAACTTTACTGGTGCAAGCAATGTGCTAGCGGTAGCGTTTCTTCCTAAAGCCATTTCAGCAACAAATACCGGAAGGCATACAATTAAAACGATTAGTACGTATAAAAGTACAAAAGCAGCACCTCCACCTTGAGAGGCTCTGTAGGCGAAACCCCAAAGGTTACCAAGACCTACTGCGCTACCAGCAGCTGCAAGAATGAATCCCAACTTACTAGTCCATTGTTCTCTTGGAGAAATTTTTGAGTCCAAAATTAAAATCTGTTTTTTATAGTTGATTTATAACTCATAAGTAAAAATTAGTTAATACCTTGCTTAATAAAAACTAATCATTATTCAATTATTTTTTTGCAAAAAGATTTAAAATCTAAAAAACATCTTATAACTACCATGACCATTGAAACGACTATTTTAGATTTTCAACTAAGTAATACCTATGAGGAGTATGAATCACATATGAATGCTGAGGAACAGCAGTCGATGTTTAAAGAAATGGGAGTTAATACATTTTATATTGGTAAATCATTAGATGATCCCAAAAGGGCAACTGTAATTTTTCAAGGACCAGAAAATGTTCTATACGATATTTTTATGAATCCCGAAACAAAACCTATTGTTGAAGCCTCAGGGCATATTTATGCGGGTACAAAAATAACTCGATGGATTTCTTGAAAAAACAAATCTTTTATGAATTATCAACTTTTAATTGAATCATATTCTTTTGGGACATCCCTTTCTGAGCAAGAAATAGAACTTTTAAGTCTGGAACTTGAAACTCAAATCATGAACATTAATATATCAACAGAATTCGGCTGTTTTAAATCGGCCCCCACCCATATATGTGAAGGTCTAAATTTAAAAAAAGATACTTATTGGATTATGTGCCTTGCTGAAATATTAGATTTACACAACCCCCCTAAATTTGGGAAAACGAAAAGTGTGGAGGTTTTCGATTTACTTCTTGAAAAAGGACTTGTTATTGGTTAATTATTTAATTATTTGAGTATTAAAAAAGTTGTTTTTTCTTTATTCTGATAGCATTAACCTAGGCTCAGATAAAGAAATGAAAGATTCTAATGAATTGATATTGGGAAATATTATTAAGCTAACTAGATCAAGTGAGAAGAAATTTAAACAAGGAAATTTTAAAGGGGCAATAGATGACAAAATGAAGGCAAATGCAATTTTGAAATCCAAATCTTGTGATAAAAAAATTATTGAAAAATATAGAGAAGAATTATCTAGATTGTATTCCTCAAAATTTGATCTTATTTTCGATCATAAGCTGAAAATTGATGAAATAAAGAGAAATCAAATAGTAAAAATGCTGGAAAAAAAAAGTAAGGAAAAATTAAAAAGTCTTGATTATAAAGGAGCAGTAAAAGTCTTTAGGAGGGCTGAAAAATATTTTTCAAATTAAAATCAATCTAAATCTTAGAGATTTTATAAGATAAATTAAATTTATAAGTTTGAGAATAAAAAATGATGAAAGGGTTGATTTTTGTTCAGAATTCGTTTCTTTAAAGATATATCATTTTGGTACTACTCATGGTTATGCCCCAATCTACCTTGGAAAGCTTATTATTTTTCTTGATACTATCTCTTGTTGCTACATACATTGTGAATTTAAAGTATTCTTCGAAATTAAAAATACAGAAGTAGTTTTTTATCTATCTTTTTTCTTTATTAGATTTATTTCCTTGGATCACTCCAAGTCTCTTTGTATAACCAGCTTAAAAAAGTAAGAGTAAGTATATTCCCAAATGCATAAGTTATTCCTAATAATGGGTCATAAATATTTGCAATAATCGTCGTCATTATAAAGATTATTAACCCTGAAACAACCAAATCCTGAATAGGCAAATGGTTAAAATTCACCGAATTAATCATTTGATAATTGTTTTTAATAGATTAAATTAATTATAAAACTAACAGGTACCTTATTTATTTATAAGGCAATATCATCTAAGATATGAACAATTTTAGGATGGCTAAAATAATTGTAGTTTTTTCATCATTATCGTATTTGAGTGTTTCTTTTTTAAGAAATTATAATTCTCCAGAAAATATAGAAAAAAGATGTATCCTTAAATTTGAAAAAGATTTTAAAAATAATTTGGAAACATCTCATGAAGAATGGAATCAAGTTTTAGATTTAGCTGATAACAATTATTTAAAATGTATGGGAATACCTCATTTTTAATTATGGGAGAGGCAAAGAGAAGAAAAAATTTAGGCATTCCGCCTAGAGAAAAAACTGAAGATATAAAGTTGCCTCAACTTGATAAAAAAGCCATACAACAAAAAGTAAGGTCTACTTTGTATAAATATCCAATTATCCCTTTTCTTTTTTATGGAGCTGCAATATTGATCCTAATAGGAGGTTTATTTTATGTTTTTAAATCCTTCAATGTAGCTTAATTCAAAGGATAATTAATTTTGATATTTATGATTTTTTGGCATCATCAATAAAAAACTTGAAGGATAATAAATGATTAATTTTTATTGTGAAAAAATAATCAAAGAAATAATATATGAGAATTATTTACGATTGACACCATCATAGGGTGTTGAAATTTTAGATTAAATTAAAACTATTTATGAAAAAAATAAATAAAAAATATGATGAAATAATTCATCAAGCGGATAATGCAGTTGGAAGAAAAGAAGTAGTTAGTTTATTAAAAAAAGCTGCAATAATTATGTCTAAATCTGAGGAAAACTTAGCTGCTTAAATGATAAAGCTATTTTATTAGGAAAAATAAAACACCATAAAGAATGATTGATGAGGATGCAGCCATAATGATAAATGGTAGTATCATGCCTGAGTTTAACCATCTTAAAAGTCTAATTTTTTTGTTAATTACTCTTGACATCTTTTCTGAATCCCTTTATTGCAACCTAACAAGTAAATAAATGGTGTAAATGATTAATTAATCTTTTTAAATATCATTCTTTAGCTATTTTGGAATTAAATTTTCTAAAGAAAATTATTTTAATTTCATCCGAATTTTTTATCCTAAGAGAAATTTTTAGGTAATTAATACCTTGTATTCTTCAAATTTCTTATGCAAGATTTAGAAACATTAGATTTCTAAATAATGATTAAAAATTTAAAAGAGGGCCCTGAAGAATTTAAGGATTATGATTCAGAACTGTTACTTAAGATTCTAAATAAGACATCACTGGAGAATGAAAAAGATAAAGATAAAGAGCTATTTGTAGATGAAAATTGGAAAATTAATTCAAAAAATACGAGTAATATAATTCCTTCAGATAATTCAAATTTGAAAAGAATATTATCAGATATTTTCCCAAATAAAAAAATAGTGATTCAAGATAATAATGATGGGTCACAAACAATTTTCTTATCCTAATTTAGGAAATATTAAAACCTTATTTATACTATCTACTCAATATTTATTGTTTTGAGAAAAATTTAGTAAAAATTACTCTCGCGGAATTTTTTTAGAGATGTTATCGTTCACTAACGTTCATCCAAGTTTATATCTCTGGACGCATGAAATGGGAGTAGGGAACGGGATTCTCATTAACTGCAAAAGACAATGAATAACCTCTTACAAATAAGAGAAAAAATCAAAAGAGCCAATAGGCTATACGAAGCCCAACTTTTGGCTACTAAAAGTGGAGAAGTTACTCCATACAGAAGATCCGTCTTTGAAGAAAGAATCAGAAAAACACAAAAAGAAATGAAATTGAAAGACTCAAAAAATTAAATTCTTTTTTGAAACTGATCAATTAAGAGGGGGTTTTAGCCCTCTCTTTTTTTATTTTTATAAAACAAAGTAATTATTAATTTATTTTTTCGATTATCGATTATTAAAAACAACATAATTTTGATGCTTTTACTATTGATTTAAATTATATAAATGGCAAATTTAATTCAGTAATTAAGAGGTAAAAAAATATGTTTAAAGAGAAAAATAAACAAATTAAAACCTCACCCAATAAATCAAATTTAGATCAAGTTTTATGGTTTATAGAAAATTATTTGCCCCAAAAGAAAGATCGAGGTGTTCAAAAAAAATTGTATATGGATAATATAGAAGCAGAGACTATTAAGATATTTTCTAAATTAGCCTCTACACGTTCTAAAACATTATTACCAACTACAAAAAATACGACAATTTCTTTTACCTTTGGTAATTGGGCCTTGCCTTACCTAAAATTGCTTAAGAAAATAGGAATAGCTAAGTAAGAAAGTTGTGATCGACTAGAACTAAATTTATCCCGCAAATAAAAATAATTTAAGATTAAAAAGTCTCAGAAAGTTCTTTTCGAAATTTAAGGAGGAATACTTACTTTACATAAAAAATACAATTGCTAAGTTTAAGATATGAGATCTATTGATTATGTTTCTAAATTATCTGCCTAGTGAAATGGTTGAAGTTGTTGGTTTGACAATGATTTTTTCATTTCTAGTTGGAACTATCTTGATTTTGTTATTTACATCAGATCAGGCCAATACAAAGAATCTATATTTAAAGAAGGCTAAATAAATTTTAAATAATTTGTTTATTTATAAAGGACCTCTGTGTTTAATAAAGTTAACTCGCAGGTATAGAACATAATTTTTAATATTGATACATTAACTAATTTAAGATTATGGGCGAAGCTAAAAGAAGAGAAGAATTAGGATTGCCACCTAGAAAAAAAAATGAATTAAATAAATCTGATAGATACTTTTCATGGCTTCCAATTACTAAATCAAGAATTAAGAAATACCCTTACATGGGTGTAGCAACAATGGCACTAGGAGCGATAATTTTCTTAGTAAGTGGAGGCGCAAATAGTATTAATTAGTTAGATTTTGGCTTGGCTTAGAATATATCTAAGATTTTTTTTGTAAAAGTTTAACGCCAGATATTATTGAGATTATTGAAGCTATACCAAGAAATATCGAGTAAAAAGGTTGCAAATTAATAATGCTAAAATTACCCGTATGCCATTTTATTAACCAAAAAGCATCTACTCCTAATGGTTGAAGAATACTATAAATAGTCCCAGATACAATAGTAATTAGTAAGGGGATTGCTGCAATTGCGGTTATTTTTCTGTGAATTTTTCTTTGATTTGTTTTTAATTTTTCCATTTATTTCCTTAAAAAGATATGTAATTCTTTCTCGTTTTTGCATGGCATCCATTTATCTTGATTTTTATGTATTCCTTCGCAACCAAGTTCTAAAGATCTATTTTCGGCTTCCTTTTCAGAGAGAAATCTACCCCTCATATGTGCATGCGAATAACTATTGAAATTAAGAGATAAGGAAAATAAAAAAATAAAAAAATTAAAATTTCTAAGAAAAATATGCATTATTTCAAATAAGTATTTGTATTAAGGAGAGATTTTATCAAAAATTTTTGTTTTGCCAGTTTTACTAAATGAAACTACTTTGTAGTTCACATAATCATGAGAGTGCGATTCGTGAGAGTGCATTTCCATCCCTGGAGAGCCAATAGGCATGCCCGGAACTGCTATCCCATTAATATTTGGTTTTTCTCTAAAAAGTTTGTTGATTGATTGAATCGGGACATGTCCTTCAATCGTATAGTTATTTATTTGAGCAGAGTGACATGATCTTAGATTATTGGGAATTTGATATTGGTTTTTAATTACTGAAACATCTTCAACTAGATTATCAACAACTACTAATCCATTATCTCTTAAATGATTGATCCATTTTTTGCAACAACCACATGATGCTGATCTGTAAGAAAAAACTTTTGGGATATTTATATTTTCTTGCGTTGCTGCACTAATTCTATGAATGTTAATTGTATTTGCAAAAAGCATTCCAGAAGAGATTAGATAATTTAAAAATCTGGTTTTAATAAATACTTTCTTAATTGCCATACAAATTAAGACTATTAATTTAATATGATTCAACAATAAATGAAAATTTATAAAAGTGCTACTGAATCAAAATCAAGACACTCATGATTGCCATTAAAAGATTTTCGATAAAACTAATAATTCCCAAAGGAGTTTTTGCATATCCACCGATACATGCACAATTTAATTTTAATTTATCCAAATAAACGGCCTTAAATACTGAAATCATTCCAGAAATTCCTAAAACTAGAGCAATAAAAATAATTAGAGAAGGTGGGGAAGAATTTAGAAAACTTATCCCAATTATTAATTCAAAAAAAGGATAAATATATATCCAGCTATCAAGATTGAGAGGATATTAAATCATATTTTTTAAAACTTGTTCCAAAAGCTTCAATATCCATAATCTTAAGCATCGCTAAAAGACAAATTGATATCCCCATAAAAATTTGGAAACTTTTAAGCAATGTAATAGTGATCAGAAATGAAGTACCAAAGACCGCAATTAAGGGGGTAAAGGACTTAATCTTCATTTTTAACTTTTAAGGATAGAGTCACAAATACTAGATGGATTTGCTTGCTTAACTATTTTTAGTCTTTTAATAAGTTTGTCTCGATCTATTTGATGTTTTAAATATTTAATACATAAATTTTTTTCCTGATATACCGTTGCTATTGGAGCAATCTTTAAAGCGATAGCAAAAGTACCAATAACTAAAAGAATGTTTGTAGCTAGTCGAAAATTTGATCTCATTCGTATTCTTTATTTCTGTCAATAACTTCCCTTAAATATATATCTTTTAGCTCGTCATTGTATCCATTTTCTTTTGCAAATTTCTCTAATTCCTTCAACTCTTTTTCTGTCATTAGGCAGATTTGGATATATTGTTTTTCATATCTTCAATTTGGTTGATTAATTCATCTAACCATTCTGTATTATTTTCGGATCTTTTCTGAAAATATCTAATTTTAGGTTGATTTATTTCTAATGTCTCATAATCCCCACTCATAAATTACCCCTAAATTTATACTTTGCATAATTTATCTAGAGAGATTATGTACATCAATAGGTTCTATTACTTATTAGACATTTACCATGAGTAACAAGTCGCTTTTTTAATAGTATAAATATCAAGAAGTTTATCTCTAAAAAATATGGCAACTAATGGAGAAATAGAAAAAAGAATTGAGACTTTAGAAAAAGAAGTAAAACATCTAAAAGCTGTTCTGCAATATCAAATGAGAAATAAGAAAAAGTGATTCTTATTGAATAGCAATTACCTTTGGGCAGATAAGCATTTTCTTTTGGTTGTTTTAGGTACCTAATAAAAAAGCTAAATATTGAAAATTAGTCCATAATTCATCACTTTTTGAAAAAATAACTTTAGTCATTGATATTTTGAACATATTTGTTTTTATATATATAAAACTAAACGATATGATTAACTCAATAGCTATTACGTTGTTATTATTAGGCTCTTTAGTCGCTTACAAAAGACTCAAAAGAAAGAAAAGGCAATTTCACGCACCACCAACAAATCAGCTTCCTGGCTGAAGATTAGATTCCGTCTTCGTCTTCTCCAAAAGGATTGTATCTAATATCCCAGATAAGAACTACAGCTATAGATAAAAGCAATAGACCAAAAATAACTTGAGGAGGTGGGAATAACATCAATGAAATATAACAATTATCAATAAGCTTTGCTTATGAAAATTTTAAAGGGTAATCGATATTGTTTGGTTCTAAATGTTTTACATAACATGCTGTTGTGCAATCAACTCCCTCACTATTGATGCTACAAGAAGTTATACATTCAAAAAAACTTTCCAAAGCATCTGAATCTTTAATATTTGAATAAATGTCATTTTTCATGTTCAAACTTCCGTTCTGAAGCTTATCTAGCAATTAATTTTTAATAATGTCAAATTTTAGGTAAAGTACCTAATCACCATTTTTTTTAAAAAAAACCATTGAATCTATAAGTTGTTCCCCACCCTTCCTCTAAAAGTTTTTTATGTTGGTTTCTTGCTTATTTGATAGATTCAACCCTAGAGCCTTTCATAACTGGCTTACTTGATCGCTTAAAAATCAACCATAGAGATTAAAATTGCATAATCATAGAAGAGTTCTTAGAACTATCTTCAAAAGGTTCAAATACTTTAATCCTCGATCTGGCTTTATTGATTAAAGTAAATTTTTCCATAAAAAAAAGGCGTTAGCTTCGCCCCAATCAAAAAGCGGGATAATCCCCATCACCCAGCCTTTTTAAAATCTTAGCACTACATATGGTGTTTGTAAGTATTTAAAATTACCTATTGATGGGGTTGTTTGTTTCTGTTTAATTTGTCATTATAGGAGTCCCCATCACCTAGGCTCGTAAGAGTCTTTTTTTTTGTTATTTTTCCTTTTAGGCTTAAGCCCTTTTTAATTAGTGTTTAAAGATTTTTTATTTAACTTTTAAATTTAATAATTAATAATAAAAAAAAATAGTTTTTTTATGCAAACTTACATTGTACACTGGCAATTTCCAGATCAAGAAAGTCATATGCAAGGGGCCGAAGCTTTTGCGGGTTTTGTCGAAGGAGGATGCGAAGGTGATGAATTTGAGGGGTTTAAAGTTCTTAATCGAGTAGTAAATCCAGAGGGAGCTAATGGTTGGGCAATAGTTGAATCTTCAAACCATCAGAACATTTGGAAATGGAGTAGTATCTGGGTCGATAATTTTGGCGTAGAAATTGAAGTTACACCAGTTCTAACTGATAAAGAATTTCTTTCCGTCCATAAAGAAATTTCAGCAGCCTCTAATTAATAGTTAATCTTTTGTGTGTTTGACTCTTGATTTAATATAAAAGGGTAGTAAATATTTTTTATGGGAAAATTTTCTTCTGAAGAAATTGAAAGCCAATACAATTTAATAAAAATGCTTTTAGCTGAATCTGAAAAATATAGAGATGCTATAAATGCAATAAAAAAAGATATTGCATATATGCCTTTAGAGCTTAAAAAAAAACTTGAGGAAGAAAATATTATCTTATAAATGAATCACAATTTGCATTAATCATAATCGTTAATTTTTAAAAAATTAGTAAATAGCCATTGACGTAAACTAACCGAGAGAGTCTAAATCTCTACGATGGTGAACTGTATTTGGGCAATCTTGTGGAACTTTCTGTTCTCTCATTAAATCTGCAATTGTTGGATAATCTTTTACATTATCAAGATCTCTTGCATTTTTATCTTGAATTGCGAATGGTGATCTTTTTAAATTCATAATTGATTTATTCAAAATTTTTGTTGGATTCTGATTACGGATCCTGGATTGTCATGTACGTAAGTGTTGAATTCTCTCGCAAGCATTAGGCAATCGTATGCATCGCGAGCGTAGAAGCCAAGTTCATTTGTCTTATTTGTTGAATCTTTGTAACTCAACACATATTTATTACAAGATTTTATTGGCGTTGAAGACATTTAATTTACCTCTGTTACTGCTTAGTTCTAACTAGACATGCTTATCAATCGACTAATAAAAATGTACGGTTTAAGGCACAAACATATACGGATAGAGGACCAACAACTTAATTTAAAAATTAATATAATAAACAGGTTAATTTTGCAAAAAAAGAAGGTATTTCCTTTATTCCTATAAAGCAATTTTCGTTTGCATCCAGTTTTTGAGAGAAACTTACTGAAGATATTGTGTTTTTATAAACAAATTAACTATCTTGCTAAATAAGTTTTTTCGAGATTATAAATATATTTTTCTCCATCATCATCACCATCGTCATCATCATGGAAAGAAGAGATTAATACAAAAACTCCTCCAAGTCCCAGTAACATAGATAAATAAAGAATAGGATCTGTCATAATATAATTCTGAAACATTCAATTTAAATTCGAGGTAGCTTTTCAATATCTATATTTTCTTTTAATTATTTGGATAAAAAACTTTCTACGATCAAAAAACTTATTTTTTATTGGAGAAAACTGAAAGTAGATCTAAAATAAAGTAAATTTATTGTTTTTTTTAAGTGAGTTTTAAAAATATTTTAAAAAACAATGTGCGGAAGATTTGAGCTGAAAACTAAATTTGAGAAGTTGCCAAAGGTTTTGAAACAAGACTATCCAAGTGGACTTGATTATAAATATGAGACTCAAAGTCTAATAAGACCTAATGATCCTGTTCTCGTAATTAAAAACGAAGGAAGAATTAAAACTACTTTTATGACATGGGGCTTTATTTCTCCTTGGGCCAGAGATCCATTTGATAAAGAGAGACCAAGACCATTTAATGCAAGATCCGAAACCGTAGAAGAAAAAAAATTATTTAGTGGTAGTTGGAAACATAAAAGGTGCCTAATACCTGCGAGCGGTTTTTTTGAAAAAAAATATCGTGTGCGAAAATTAAATTATGAGACTTTTTGGTTGGGCGGAATTTGGAGTAAGTGGACTTCACCAGATGGAGCAGAGCTTGAGAGTTGTTGCGTTTTAACAACTGAACCAAATGATTTAATTAAACCTTTGCATCACCGCATGCCTGTGATCGTTCCTAAAGGATATGAGGAACAATGGACAGAGCAAGTTAAAGATGCAGATGAATTAAGAGGATTATTTGCAATCATGATGAGTTGGTCCCCTGATGGTTGGTTGGTAGAGGATGTAAAGAAAAAAGAAACTGATCAAATGAGTTTGTTTTAAATGGAACGCTTACTAATTCCAAGGTTAAATTAATGACTAAATCTTATTGGTTGATTAATTCAAATAGGTCAGAAGTTAAGAGATTTATGAAAAACGAAAAAAGTATTGATGGAGTTTTTGAATATATGTTTATAGATACTGGAAAAATAATGGGGGGATTAGGAAACAGATCACCCATAATGACAAATACAGTTTCTGTTGAAATAGATTTAGCTAGAGAAATTTATGAAAGATTACTTTCAAAGGGATGGAGGAAAATTGAAAAAAATTGGAATTAAAATTAGATTTAGATCTTTGCGGTATAAATTACTGATGAAAATAATCTGAGATTTAATAATGAGAATATTAACTAAAATTGACACCTGATCTAAAATATTACAATATTAGTAAATTATTTTTTAGTGCCAATAAAAATGAAACATCCAAAATGGCCACCAGAATAAATAAATATTTAAGTGAAGTTGGTTATTGTTCTAGAAGAGAAGCAGATAAATTAATTCTAGAAGGAAAGGTAACCATTAATGGCAAAATTCCAGAAATTGGAACTAAAGTAGAAGATGGTGACCAAGTTGAAGTTAAAGGTCAAAGAATAGAAAAATCAAAGAGAAAAAAAAACATATACTTAGCCTTTAATAAACCTGTAGGAATTGTTTGCACAACAGATAGAAAAGTAGAACCCAATAATGTAATAGATTTCATTAAATATCCTAAAAGAATTTTCCCCATCGGACGATTAGATAAGCTCAGTGAGGGATTGATTTTCTTAACTAATGATGGAGATATCGTAAATAAAATACTCAGAGCAAGAAATAATCATGAAAAAGAATATATTGTAAAAGTTAATCGTCCTATTAATAGCGACTTTATTCAAAGTATGAGTAATGGAGTTGAAATATTAGACACAATAACTAAAAATTGTTTCATAAAACAATTGGGTCCAAGAAATTTTAAAATAATTCTTACACAGGGACTTAACCGTCAGATTAGAAGAATGTGTGAGGCCTTAGGATATAGAGTACGATCATTAAAGCGTGTTAGAATTATGAATATTAAGTTAGACGTGCCAACAGGAGAATATAGAGAACTTAGTAAAGAAGAGCTCTTGGAATTAAATAGATTACTCGAAAATTCCTCGAAAACATATTAATAATCAAAAGGCAATAAAAGTAATGAAGAAATTTAAGTTGATTGGCCAAAATAAATAGCAAATAAATTTATAACAAACGTAGAATATTGAGGCCAATATGTTCCAGATTTATCTAAACCATTTTTCAAAATTAGACTTAATCATTTAAAGGATTGGATAAGCTATCCATCCAAACAAGGTATAGTTAATAATTACAGCCATGAAACCTATCATCGCAAGCCTTCCATTTGTTCTTTCAGCAATGAACCAGTAGGTATTTGGCCATTCAAAACTCCCCCTTATATTGGATTTTTGATCTTCTTTAATTTTGTCCGCTTTAGGAGCATTATCTTGGTCAATATAGTAATTACTATCTGGGTAAAAGCTTTCACTTGAAAAGTTATCTTTAAATTTACTCATTATTCTTTGGGGTTTAATTTCTCACATATTAAAAAATAAAAAAGCTAAATAGGTCAAATAAGCATTATTTTTTGAATCGCTGCATAATTGCTTAGTCTTATATTTTTATACAAGTAAAAAGTGCTTTATTAACAATATAGAGTTACTGTTTGATCTAAATCCGCACGAGGTTCAACAGTAAATTCATATAATTCTCTCCAAGGACTCCACTGTTTCCAAATATTTCTAAAGAATCAGCATCTACAACATAGTAACCATTGCCATATTGAGGTAAGAAAATGAAAGATTTAACGTCATAACCCTTTTCTTCTATTCTCTGGCCCTCCTTTGTCATACCATTCTTTTAACATTTTGGATCCCTTGTCTTGGGCGTTTGCATCAGTGAATTTATAAGAAATAGAAACAGTATAAAAAAGTGCTAATATCCTCTTATTTTAGTTTGTATTTCAATTAAAAGTAGCTTGAAATAAATGTTGAATCGGAAATATGACATGCACTCTCAATTAATGGTTTCACTAATGGATCTTAAAAATGGGCAATTTAAAATATTTATTTTCAGTAATTATTTTTTTTGCTAGTAATAGAAAGCCAATAAAAATTAAAAAATAAAATGCTTTATGTTCAACATTGGTCATTTAAGGCCGGATATCATCAAAAAGGTGCAGAAAAATTTCTTGGTGGTGGGGGAGATTATCCTGGAGTTGAGATGATTGGAAGATATCATGCACCCGGTTCTTTAGAGGGTTGGATAGTTTTAAAGACTGATGATCCAAAAGCAATATATCAACATGCCGCTGAATGGGGTGAATTTCTTAATTGGGAAACCACACCTGTATTTACTGATGAAGAAGCTGGTCCAATAGTTGCCAAAGTATACTCATAGAAAGAGATTGACAGTCGATCTAAAATAAGGGGCAATAAGCTCCTTTTTTTAATGAACACTCTCATCATCTCAACTTTTAGCTGTACATTTGAAGAATTTAA
Source organism: uncultured Prochlorococcus sp. (assembly GCA_902594875.1). GTDB lineage: Bacteria > Cyanobacteriota > Cyanobacteriia > PCC-6307 > Cyanobiaceae > Prochlorococcus_A. The sequence continues at coordinate 4,139 of CACJNU010000009.1, read as the reverse complement.
AAATGATGTAACGACATTATTTCTTGAAGAAATGTGCAAAGAGTTTGTAACTGATTACGAGTTTGTAAAAGTGAATGAACACAAATCTCATTTATTAATGAACTGTACCGACTTAGAAAAATTAGGTACAGAGATGCAATCTCCTTTCGCAAAGGAATGGGATAAAAAAAATAATTGTAAGGATGCCGTATATTCCATCAAACTTGTTGCGTAAAAATAACTCTTACTAATTTTCTATAACACCAGCTACTTTCTCTTCCGCTAGTCGTTTTTTTAGAATTGAATAATTTTGTGAAGCCCATTTTCGAGAAATATCAAATTCAGTATTTAAATTCTCTACAAGTAATTTGCCAATTTTAAATACTTCTACGAAGCCTAGATAAATTATTACCAGCACCTTAGTTATGTTTACTGCAACAGCCGCTATCTTTTCAATTTTTTGATCTTGCATTTAAATTTATTGAAGCCCACTAAAATTACCAGTTGTAAGAAATTATGCAAATAAATTAGAGGAAACTCTTATAGATGTTATTCTCATTGGGCAATAGCTATGAAGTATTGAAGGTATTTTTAAAGGAGCTTTGGCAGAATCACCACGACCCATACCATGCAATTTATGGAATAGTTGGGGTAATAGTATTGTTGGTTATTTATAACCGATTACTAAATAAATATCAGTAACAAGAAACCCTTCCAGAAATTCCAACTACTAAAAGGGTTATTAAATCGACTCGCAACTATATTGAATCAATTTATGTCTTGCAGCAAACGTAGAGTGTGCTGACGAGGTTTGGCCTCAATTAATTCATAGCAAAAGAATATCAAATAAACTTATCTAAACTTCCCAATCTATGTCATAGTTTTCATCAATATCTTTTCCATAAACCCTCGCAAGTTCTCGAAGTAAAGTTTTTACTTCCATATCTGTAGCACCAGATTGGTCTTGGAACTTGGTGCAAATTGCCTTAAGTTCGTCATAAGCTTGTTCTATCAATATTGTTTTGTGATCTGGATTTGCCATTTAATTTTTGTCAACTACTTCTCCGCCATACTCCCTTGCTATTACATCTAAACACCTAAGAATATCCTTGTTTTTTAATAGTTCTGTTTGCTCTAAATAATTAAGAAGAGTTCTTATTTGTTCGATAGTATTTTCTTCTAATTCCTTCATAAGTCTTTTCCTATTAACTCTATCTTATATCCAAGAGGATCTTTTACGAACGCTAAGACAGTTGATCTTGTTGCATTTGTTTTTTGTTTAATTTATCCTATTCAACTTTTAAAAATACCTCGTATGAGGTCTTCTAAAAAAATTTTTAGAGAAATGAAATTTTAAGAAAATCTCAAATTGACATCAAGAGAGTGATGCCAATTTTCCCATTTAAAAAGCGAGGCTGGGTAACTCTTTAGTATGAATTGGTTTTTAAGAGTTGGGGCTTCAGGATTCGAACCTGCGACCTAGTTCTCCTAAATCTCCTGAGAAAATACTAAATAAATCTAAAAAAAATATCTTTCATAATTGGAAATAATCTAAATCCTTTTTTTTCTTTTGGAAGAAGGAAATTCTTACAATACTTATCGCTATCTCCAATAAGCTTTTCTAATTCCAGTTTTGATTCTTTATAATTTTTACTATTTTTTCCACCAAGTTGATAAGTACATAAGAATTTCAATCTTTCGTTTCTGATTACTGGCTGTAATTGCCTGACAAGAAAAAATATTGTGAGTGAAAGGCTTATAAAACCTGTAAAAATAATAAATGAGGAAAAAATAGATGAAGAAAAAGAATAATTATTCTCCCTTCTTACTATTTTTCTAGATTTGGAATGAACTTTTTTTCTAGTTGTATTTTTTCTTCCCTTAACGCTATTTTGAGATATTCCTTTAGTTCTTTTTTTAAACAAACTTCTTAAGTGATATGATCATATGTTTCTTTTATCGCTTATAAGTTGGTCAAACAAGTTCTTATTACATAAAAAGTTTTATAAGGTGTTTAAGTGAATTTATAGCAAAGTGAATTATTTTTCCCTAATTTTTACTAAAGTCAAACTAGACAATCGCTGAAAAGCCAGTCGGGGTGACAGGATTCCAACCTACGACCTAGCGCTCCCAAAGCAATAGTGTGTAATTAGTGAGACTAAGGTATTTAAGCTATAACTCGTCTCATAGATTGAATATGAGACTCTGTAGATGAATGTAAGTGAATGGATCGTAATTGAATCACACACATTTGTGTGTAAAAATTTATGGCATAGAAAGCACTAGTGTCTTTGTCAGAGCCTACTTTGTTTGTCATATTTTTCTGTTGAATCATCTTTGAAATGGATTTAAATTAGGTATTTCTGGATAATGGTTTTACAAAAGGTAATCTATAACATAGATGTTTTCTAATTAAACAGATGCTAATTGAAAATCAAAGCCGAGTATAAGATCATCAAAATCTTGATCACCGCCACCTTTTAAATCCTCTAAACCGATCACCCCAGAACCAAAAGATCTGAAATGAGTAAGGCCATCATTGTTGGCAGCAGCGAATGAAAAGAAAGTCTCACCAGTAGTTGATATGGTTGCATAAGGAGCGAGCATCTCTGCATCTGAAAAAGTAGAAATCGTATTAGTGATTGAGGTGTTGTTTGTTGTTGATAAAGTTCCAAAACCTGTAAACAGATTGCTGCTATCAAGAGCTGCAGTTGAGTATCCATCTGTTCCTGGAGTGATCAAATTACCTGTAATTGGATCAATAACAGCACCATTGGTGTTTTGAATTTTGTAGAAACCGACAACACTGTCATAAGTAGCTTCTCTTGCAAGAGAAATAGATCCGCTGATATTACGTCCTGCTAGACCTGTAAAATCTAGGATTGGATCTGAATCCATTTCACTGGAGATCAAATCATCTAATCCAGAGACTCCATCAATTAGGGAGAGAGAGACTGAGTTACCACCATTACTTGCAGTTGCTGCAGAGGAAGTGACGTTTGATAAATCAAGAGTGCGGAAGCTTGTTCCAAAACTTTCTAAGGTTGTATTATTTGTTAAAAGTGATTCTAGAGTTGTGTCAACAACCTCAAAGAAAACAAGTTTTTGCCCATTTATTAAACTGATATCTTTGTTAAATGTGATAGAAGAGGTTTCAGGGATATCATTATTTTCTAGATTTGATAGCAAAATTGAACTTCTATTTTTGATTAGGTCATAGGTGAGTGTGCTGTCTTCTGCAGAGTCGAAAGCGACATAACCAATTTGATTAACAGAAGATGCAGAAGATGAAATTGATGTTCTAACTAAGAGTGCTGCAGGTGAAGTTGTATCTGAGGCATCAGCAACTGTGAGGGTGTCAGTGGAAGCGAAAAAAACAGGATTTAGCTCTACAACACCAGCTGTTGATGGGTCAACAATGGTGCCATCTTTAACGCCATCTTTATCGCCATAACCACCATCAATAAACTGCAAATCAGCCGTATCAGCAGTGCCATCTCCATCTAAATCATAGAAACGAGCACCGGCTTTTTTTATTGGGTCATAAGTAAATGATGTTGCAACAGGAGCTGTATCATCGGATGCTTCTGTGTATGAAAAATAAGCGAGATGCTTTCCTTTAGTTGTAAGACCATCGAGTAGAGGTTCTAGATCGGTGGTTGTTTTAGCTTTGTCATTAACTGCTTCTGAACCAAGTTTTATAGAAAAGTTAATCCCAGTTTTTCCGATATTTAATTTTGCTGGTTTGTTATTGATTGTAGGTGCAATCTCAAGACGTTTAAATTTAATTTCATCAACTATTTGTCCAAATTTAGGACGAACATTAAGAACTAATTTGCTGCCGCTGCTGGTTGTATAAGTTATTTGTTCTGAGGTGTCACTGATTGTGATGGAAGATGTATTCCCTAATTGAGTTGTTCTTTTTGAATCAGAGAAGAGTTTAATATTGGCTGTTTCCCAACCCTCTGCAATGTAATCATTGGCGAAAGTATGAGAGAAGGAAAAAGACCCATCTGAACCAACTAATCCGGAACCAAAAAGAAGACCTTGAGAAAGGTCATTACTGGTAATTTCTGTTCCTGTGAGTGACCAATAAATGCGTGTATCAGCAGCTACATCTGTTGTTGTGACTGAGGTCGTAACAGAAGTACCTTCTGTTA
>CACJNU010000008.1 GCA_902594875.1 uncultured Prochlorococcus sp. | reverse complement strand
TCCTGCCCCTCCACATTTTGAACATTTTATTTTATCAATTGAAGTAACTTCGTCAGAGATTATTTGTTTTAAAGCAATTTTTGGATTTTCCATCTTGGGCTGTCTTCTGTAGTAAGTATCCCGACAGCTAACTATAAAGTCAAATTGCTATTTTTGGGTCACTTAAAATCTTAAAATTCTCTTTAATTTTTCTATTGAATGTTTTTATAGATTTTTCATCAAAGGAAATTATTACTAATTCAAGCCCAGCATTATCATTTGGTCTCCAACAATTGTTTGGAGCTTCTTCAAACCAAGTACTAATTTTCTTTCCAACAATTTGTACTTGTAAAGGCAATAATTTGTTTGGTATCCAAATACGTCCTTTTATTCGAAGAATGTTTAATTCATCCAAGATTTTTGACATCTCCTTTTCAAAGTCATTTTTTTCAAGAAAATATTTTAGTTTAAATGAATCTGATACAAGCTCAACATGATTATGGTTATGTTCTTCCGTTAAAAATTCTTTATAAGTCTCTTTTTTAAAATTAAAATCAAATAGATAATTTAAATCAATTTTGCCATTCTTGGATTTAAGGATTGGTGTAGATGAGTTTAGACTTCCTTGAATTTTATTTTTTACAAAGTCAAACTGATCAGCATTTAAGATTTCAGACCTAGAGACTAAAACGATATCAGAAACTTCTAGTTGCTCCTCAAAAAGTTCATCTATAGTAGCGTTGTGATCTATTTTATCTGTTTCATTATATTGTTTTGTTATTTTATTTAAATCATTAATTGGCGAACCATTAAGCATTGATTCTCCATTAACAATACCAACAACAACATCAAGGTAGATGGAAGACCTAATCTCAGGCCAGTTAAGTGCTTGAATTAAGGGAATTGGTAGTGCCAAGCCACTTGTTTCGATAATTATTGATTCGATAGGAGGATTAAATTCTAGGAGGGCTTTTATTGAAGGCACAAAATCATCTTGAACAGTACAACATAAACATCCATTGTTTAATTCGATTACGCAGTCTTCTCCAGATTCATCACATTTACCACAACTTTTAATCAAATCACCGTCAATTCCAACATCACCAAATTCATTAATTATTAAACCAAATTTTTTATTACTCTCTTTTAATAGATATCTTAGAAAAGTTGTTTTACCTGAACCAAGAAATCCCGAAACAACTATAACTGGTATTTTTTTTTTCATCATTAATGATTAACAACCTAGGCTATATTCTGTACTTTCTCCTGTAGAACTATTTGTGCCATTAGCAATCGCACATAATTGTTTTTGTTGTGTACGACTAAGAACAGCATCAGTAAAATCTGCACCATCTATTTTCGCACCTTCAAAATTACTCTCCATTAATAAAGCATTAGTAAAATTAACATCCGAAAGATCAGCATTTGTAAAGTCTGTTGCATAAGCTAATGCATCTCTTAAATTTGCTCCAGTAAACTTTGAATTTTGCAATTTACTATTATTGAACACCGCTCCTTCTAAATTACTTTCACTGAAATTAAACCCATTCAAATCAAACTTAACGTATTCGTTACCGCTTAAGTCTTGACCATGCATATCTGGCTCTAAATTAAGGTCTTGCTGGTTTCTAATTTCAGGAGGTCTTTTAGCCCATGCAGAATTTACAGAATTGAGAAATAAAATCCCAACGAATAACAAAGTAATTAATGCATTCTTTAGTGAGGGGAAAACAATTGATTTAATCATAATAAGACTGTATTTTAGAACTTAAGTATTTAAAGTTTTAGGAGTATCTTAAAGGAAAATATATGGCAATGTCACTAAAGGTTATTGTTCCTCCCCATCCGTTAATAAAACATTGGCTTTCAATATTGCGCGAAAAAAATACTCCAAATATATTGTATTCAACAGGATATGAGCAATTAGGAAAATGGCTTACATATGAAGCATTACGTAATTGGCTGCCATATAAAAAAGAAATAGTAAATACTGATAATGGAGATGCAGATGGCCTCTTTATTAATAATGATTATCCAATAAAAGTGCTCGCAATGTTGCCCGAAGGGTTATCTCTTTGGTTTGGATCCAAAGAAGTAATTCCTAATTCAACCCTCTCATTAGGAGAACTTCCTAAAACTATTGAATCAAATGAAGGAGTTATATTTTATTCAGAACAAATAACGACAAAATCAGCAACGTTAAAAACTTTAATTAAATTGAAGGAATTAGGTGTTGATTCAAATAGGATTCTTTTAATAACTGCTATTTGCTCAAATAAAGGGTTAAACGAGATTGCGAAATTACTCCCTAATCAGGTAATTTACACTTCTTGCATAGATGAGGAAGACGAAAAAACACAACTATTAGTCCCGGGTATTGGGAATCCTCCATCGCGTTTAAGTACTATATTTCAAGATAAGAACTAATATATAATATAGGAGTAAATATTTTACCAATGTCTGAATACAGAGATTCGTCTTCAAATAATCTTTTATCATTAATAAGCGGTGCTTTTATTGGAGCAGCAGGTCTAGCTTGGTGGTTAATATCCGAAGCAGACAAAAGAAAGGAGGAAAAAAAACAAAAAGCAATGATGTATTCCTCTAGAATTCAAGACGGCTCAGAAGCTATTGATTCAAATGAAAATATAAATGAAGTTGAAGGAGAGAATCTGGAGAAGAAAGTTGAGCAACTTAATTCTGCAATTGCTGATGTGAGGAAGCAACTTGAAGAGTTGGGGCAATAGAATAAAAAAGGTTCTCAAATAATATGAATAAACTCAGATCATCTGCAATAACCCAAGGTGTGCAAAGATCCCCTAACAGATCGATGTTAAGAGCTGTTGGATTTAATGATGAAGATTTTAATAAACCTATTATTGGAGTTGCGAATGGATACAGCACCATAACACCATGCAATATGGGTTTAAACAAGTTAGCTCTAAAAGCTGAAGAGTCAATAAAAAGATCAGGTGGGATGCCTCAGATGTTTGGGACCATAACAGTAAGTGATGGCATTTCTATGGGAACAGAGGGCATGAAATATTCCCTAGTTTCGAGAGAAGTTATTGCTGATTCAATTGAAACAGCATGCAATGCTCAAAGTATGGATGGAGTACTTGCAATAGGTGGATGTGATAAAAATATGCCGGGTGCCATGATTGCGATTGCAAGAATGAATATTCCCTCAATTTTCATTTATGGAGGGACAATAAAGCCTGGGAAATTGCATGGAGAAGATCTTACTGTTGTTAGTGCATTTGAAGCTGTTGGACAGTTAACATCAGGCAAAATTAATGAAGAAAGGCTAATCCAAGTTGAGAAAAATTGTATTCCTGGTGCTGGTAGCTGTGGAGGAATGTTTACAGCTAATACAATGTCTGCCGTTATTGAAGTATTAGGGTTAAGTCTTCCTCACAGTTCCACTATGGCTGCTGAAGATCTTGAAAAAGAACTAAGTGCAGATAAAAGTGCTGAGATATTAGTCTCTGCAATAGAAAAAGACATAAGACCTCTAGACCTAATGACTAAAAAAGCATTTGAAAATGCGATATCAGTAATTATGGCAATTGGCGGATCAACAAATGCGGTATTGCACATCTTAGCTATTGCGAATACTGCAGGAATAGATATCAACATTAATGATTTTGAGAGAATCAGACAAAAAGTACCAGTTATTTGTGACCTTAAACCGAGTGGTAAATATGTGACGGTGGATCTTCATAAGGCAGGTGGGATTCCACAAGTAATGAAAATACTTTTGAATGCAGGATTAATTCATGGCGATTGCAAAAACATTGAAGGCAAAACCATCTCAGAATACTTACAGAATATTCCAGATAAGCCTCCAACAAATCAAAATGTTATAAGAGAAATAGATAACCCTCTCTATAAAAAAGGACATCTAGCGATATTAAAAGGTAACTTAGCGAGCGAAGGTTCTGTAGCCAAAATTAGCGGAGTAAAAAACCCCGTATTAACAGGTCCCGCAAAGATTTTTGAAAGTGAAGAGGATTGTTTAAAATCAATATTAAATAATGATATCAAAGCTGGTGATGTTGTTGTTATTAGAAACGAAGGTCCTGTAGGAGGTCCAGGTATGAGAGAAATGTTAGCCCCAACATCTGCGATTGTTGGTCAAGGGCTAGGAGAGAAGGTGGCCTTAATTACCGATGGCAGATTTAGCGGGGGTACCTATGGTCTTGTTGTTGGTCACATAGCTCCAGAGGCAGCTGTAGGAGGAAATATTGCTCTAATAAAACAAGGTGATCTAATTACAGTAGATGCTGTAAAACAACTAATTGAAGTTGATTTATCTGATGAAGAATTAGAAAAAAGAAAAAAAGATTGGGTAAAACCTATTCAAAAATACAAAAGAGGAATTCTTTCAAAATATTCAAGAATCGTAAGTACATCAAGTTTAGGGGCTGTAACTGATTTATAAATCAGCTCCAATTTTATTTTCTTAATCAATAAAACTTTTTATCCTATTTGCTAAATTTTCCAGTCCAGCACTATATTTTGGTGAGTTGCATTTTTTCCCATTATTGCTATCCATCCATAATGTTTTAACTCCACACCATAATATTGGTTCATCAGGGAAATTAAGCTTAGAGATTACTAAAACCAACTCTTTATTTGATTTAAAAAGTTCTAATTCAAGATCATAAATTTCTAATCTTTTACCTTCTTTATCTCGACATAAGATATTAACTGTTAAATCAATATCTTCATCTTCGAATTCATATCCACCATTTATTTTTACCACAGAATGAACAAAAGGTTTATTTGTTAAATCTGCTGACTTAGCGATTATGCTCTCTATATTTTTAGGTGGATTTTCAAATAACACTTATTGATTTAATTAAAACTTTTATTGAACCCTGTTTAAACTCATTATTAAGCAATCCATCATCACCGAACTTAGAGTGTAGTAGTTGCAATCTTTTAATTTTAGATGGCTTGAATTTAAATGGAAAACGTACTTTATTAGCTCTTACTGAAGGTTTTAGCTCACTAAAAGGAATTAGAACATTTGTTGTCCCAAATTTTTTTGTTGGGAATGATTTAATCCATCTAAGTCCACCAGGAATAAATTCGGTTAGTCCTAGTAAATCATCTTCACATGCGACAGCAAATTTAAAAGTTCTTCCTTGTCCATCAATATTTAATTCAAAGGATGAATACTCAGATACATTTAAAGAAGGTTTATATATAGACGATCTACAACTAACAAATCCTCCTGCTTTCTCGACAATATTACCCTTTAATATCAAACCCGAATTTGAAATTTCGCAAAAAGCTGAACTAGATCCGCCCATAACAGTATCATTTAATGTTTTCCAACCATCGAACTCCTTTTTCTGGAATAAAAATTTTTTACTCATTAAATAATTTAAATTATTAATAGACTTTAACTAAATTTCTAATTCTTTTGCTGATTCCTGATCACAAAAAATTGAAATTTGATTAATAGATTTTATTAATTTTGATGGTGTTCTATCTGGTGCCTCTTTTTCATCTAATAACCTCTCAAGAGCAATTCTTTTGGAAGCTCCACTAACTAAAAATATTATCTTTGAAGAGCCTGAAAGAACCTTTGGCGTTAATGAAATTCTTTTTAAACCTTTACCTTCATTAAAAATAACAAAATCATCTACAATATTATTTTTTTGATAAGGGAATAATGAGGCTGTATGACCATCGTCTCCAAGACCTAATAATGTTAAATCAAAAGTTGGGGGGTTTGATCCGCATTTTTCAAATAATTTAGAAATAAATTGATTTTTTATAGCTTCATCATCAGTGTTTAAATCATTGAAAATTTCATAAAAATAAGCTTTAGATCCAAAATTAGTTAACAAAGAATTTTTCAACATTAACGAGTTACTTAATTCTGAATTTGGATCAACACATCTTTCATCTCCTAAAAAGACATCGACCATATCCCATCGAAGATCACTACAAGATAAGAGATGATATACAGATTTAGGAGTTGAACCTCCACTTACACAAAATTTGAACCTGTCTTTCTTTTTTAAAGTATGAATAATGTGGCTTTGAATAAACTTAAAAACCGCCGTTGATAATTCTAACTTGTCTTTGTATATATTTAAGGTGTATCCATTTTTGACCTTTTCAATCATTTCATCCATTCAGTATGAAAACTACCTTCCTTATCAATTCTTTCATATGTATGAGAGCCAAAGCAGTCCCTCATTGCCTGAACAAGATTCTGGGGAAGTCTATTGGTTCTATAACTATTTAAATAATCTAAAGTACTAGATAAACATGGGACTGGTATACCTGCCTTTGTGGATAGAGAAACTACTTTAGCTAAGTTATCTAATCTTGTCGCAATTTCATTATTAAACCAATCATCAAAAATTAAATTTTTTAGATTAGAGTCTTTGCTATAAGCATCTTGAATTTTAGTTAATAATTTTGATCTAATTATGCAACCACCTTTCCATATTTGAGCAATTGAGGGCATATTCAAATCATAGTTATATACTGCAGATGCTTCTCTTAAAATATCCATACCTTGCGCATAGCTAGCAATTGTGGCAAGGACTACAGCATCAAATAAAGGTTTCATTCCATCTGATATATTTCCTAAATCAAAATCTTCTATCTCTTTAAATGGAATAGTTTTTTCAATATCACTACGTTGCTCTTTTAAAGAACTCATTACTCTTGCATTTAAAGACGCATAAATTGTTGGGACCGATACCCCCAATTCTAGAGCACTTACAACAGTCCATAACCCTGTACCTTTCTGGCCAGCTTTATCTAATATTTTTTCTACGATATCATCTCCAGTTATCTCATCTTTTGTATTTAGACAAATCTCTGTTATCTCAACAAGATAGGAAGCTAATTCATCAGTATTATTCCAAATACCAAATACCTCTGACATCTGCTGTCCATTCATACCTTTGACTCTCTTCATGAGGTCATAAGCTTCTGCGAGTATTTGTTCAATTCCATATTCAATTCCGTTATGAACAGTTTTTACAAAATGACCTGAGCCTCCTGGTCCAACATATGCAACACATGGTCCGTCTTCAACTTTGGCAGCCATTTTTGTTAATAAGCTTTCTATTGCATCATATGAAGCTTTGGTACCGCCGGGCATCATACTTGGGCCCTCTAGAGCTCCTTTGGCACCTCCAGAGACTCCCATACCAATGTATCCAAAACTTTTACTTTCAAGAGTATTCACCCTTCTTTCTGTATCTTTAAATTGAGAGTTACCGCCATCTATTAATAAATCTCCTTCCTCGAGATATCCAGAAATATTATCAATGACAGCATCTGTTGCGGGCCCAGCTTTTACCATCATTAGAATTCTTCTAGGTCTCTCGAGCTTACTAATAAATTCTTGAAGAGTTTCAGCTCCTTCTATATTTTTCCCAAGGCCACGTCCTTGTAAAAATTCTTCGGTTTTTGAGTAAGTCCTATTAAAAACTACACTAGAAAATCCATTTCTCTCTGCGTTAAGAACTAAATTTTCGCCCATAACACCAAGACCTATTAAACCAAAATGTGCCTTGGACATAAAAAATTAAAAAACTCAATAAATATAGTTTGCCTGCAACTCAACAAAATTGCTCAAAAATAAACACTTATGTCAGCGAAAAATGATGGAAAAGATTTAAATAACAGTTCCGTTTGCAATAGTTGCATTTTTAACTACTACAACAATTCCATTTCTGATATAAAAGCCTAATTCTGGCTTATCTGCTTCTTCTACTCGATCTTTATTAATGATCACGACATTATCACCAATTCTTGTATTCTTATCGAGAATTGCTCTTTTTACAGTAGTCCCTTCACCTACTCCAAGAGGCGTTCCGCCCCCTTTTCTTAATTCAAGTCTCTCTTCAGGGGATTCAAAGAAATCGGCTCCCATAACAAGAGTATCCTCAAGAACCGAATCACTTTCAATCCTGCTTCTTACACCTAAAACACAATGTAAAATACTGCATGACTTTAAGATTGTACCTTCACAGACAATTGAATCAGTAATTTGAGCATCTACAAGTTTAGAAGGGGGTAAAAATCTAGGTCTAGTATAAATTGGGAATTTCTCATCATAAAAACTAAATGGAGGTTTTGGTTGCTCTGTCAATGCAAGGTTTGACTCAAAGAATGCCCCAATGGTGCCGATATCTTCCCAATAATCATCGAATACATAACTTTTAAGAGTATCGCCTCTGTTGAGGGCTTCTGGAATTATGTCCTTACCAAAATCAGTATAATTTGGAAATTTATTTAGAAGATCGAAAAGAGTATTTCTGCTAAAAACGTAAATGCCCATAGAAGCAAGAAATGGTTTTTCGGCAGCTGACTCCTTACTCAATCCAAATTTTGAAGTATCTACTGCCATAGCCTTCAACTTATCTCCAGTAGGCTTTTCACTAAATTCTTTTATATTTCCTAAATCATCAGTTCTCATTAGGCCAAAACCTTCTGCTTGAGCTTCATCAACAGGCAAAGCTGCAACAGTTAAATCTGCACCATTATCTCTATGATGTTGAACAAATAAACTGTAGTCCATTCTATACAGTTGATCACCTGACAATATTAAATATTCATCAACATCCCATTCTTGAAATAACCATTGGTATTTTCTTACAGCATCTGCAGTACCTTCAAACCACTTCGGACTATCAGGAGTCTGTTGTGCCGCTAAAACTTCCACAAATCCTTGGCCGAAAGGGCCATTTAAATTATAGGTTCTCCCTATGTGTCTATTTAGAGATGCACTATTGAACTGGGTCAATACGTACATTTTTTCAATGCCTGAATTTATACAATTACTAATCGGAATATCTATCAAACGATACTTACCTGCCAATGGCACAGCAGGTTTAGCCCTCATTTTTGTTAGAGGGTAAAGTCTAGAACCTTTTCCTCCTCCGAGGATTATGGCCAACACACGCTTCATTCAATCTAATAGAGGTAGATATACAACTACTTAAACTAACTGATTATGGGCATAATTAGAAATACAAATGGTCATTTTACAAAGGTATTTCGATAAATCACTGGAAAAACTTAATATAAATCGAAAAAAGTTAGTTATTTTTATCCTCTTCTACCAAAGAAAACAATTTTTCAACGATTTTCAAAGAAACTTGTCTTTCTTCTCTTGATTGAGGACTTCTCAACTTGGTGACCGGCGTATGAAGTATTTTATTAATTATTCCTTTAGTCAGAGCTTCCACAACTTTTCTTTCTCGAGCCGAAAAATCTGGCCCCATTCTGCTAAGTGCTTTTTGCAATTCCTCTTTTCTAATTAACTCCAAATCTGATCTAAGTTTATTAATTACTGGAACGGCTTCTAAGCTTGCCCACCATTCTAAAAAAATGATCCTTTCTTCTTCTACTAAAGATTCCGCTTCCTTTGCTATTTTCTGTCTAAATTCTTGATTTCTTGAAACGACCTCTTGTAAGTCATCAACATCAAATGATTTTACAAATTTATGTTGTTTGACATCATTAGATATATTTCTCGGTACACCAATATCAATAAATTTAAGCCTATTACTCAAATTTATTTTTTCAATTTTTGTAAGATCAATAATTGGCTCTTCAGAAGCAGTACTGGTGAAAACAAGCGAAGATAATGATATGTTTTCTTCTAATTCGTTTAACCCTTTACAAACAATCTCTAAATCAGGAAAGTCTTCAGCAAGATTTAATGCTCTATCAATATTTCTATTTAAAAGGATAAGTTTATGACATCCTTTTGATTTTAAATGAGTTATTAAAAGCCTACTCATTCGTCCGGCACCAACAACAAGAACGTTCTCTGATGCCAAACTTACAAGGGTATCAAAACCCTTTTCTTGTCCAATTTTTAATTGAGCTAGTTCTACCGCTGCAGAACTGATTGACACAGCTCCAGTTCCTAAATTTGTTTCGGATCTTACTTTTTTACCTGTACTAACTGATTGAGTTAATAATCTATTAAGAATTGGTCCAGTAGATTGATTCTCTTGACCTAATCTCATCATTTTTTTTACCTGCGAAAGGATTTGTCCTTCCCCTAAAACAAGGCTATCGAGTCCTGCCGAGACTTTCATCAAATGCAAAACTGCTTCTTCCTGTCTAAAGCAAAAAAGATGTGGATTTAAATCTTCAAAAATAATTCCAGAATATTCTGATATGAATTCTTTAATAGATGAAATTCCAGTATTTTTATCCTTTACTAGCGCATATATTTCCAGCCTATTACAAGTACTTAAAATTGAAACCTCCAATACATCAGAGAAAGCTTTTAATGCTTTTAATGACTCTGTTATGGATTGATCAGGAATACTTAACTTCTCACGCACTTCGACAGGTGCCGTGCGATGACTCAGTCCGACGACAACAATATGCATAAAATCAAAAGTAAATTTTTAAAGGCTGATACTCTTAGCACCATCTTTTATATGGACAGTATTTGTGAACCTTGCAGTACTATCTAAAGTACTAATAACTAAACTACTTGTTCTAACACAATCCCTTTCAAATTTAACTCCGTCAAATAATAATCCATCAGTTATTCCACTACCAGCGAAAACAACATTTTCTCCCGATGCCAATTCATTCGCCTCATAGATTTTATCTATATCAGTTATGCCCATTTCATTAAGACGTTTTATATTTCCTTCTTTTGTGTAATCAGCCCATTCAGAAGTTTGAGCTATAGCTGGATCATAAACTAGTTGTCCTTGAAAGTGTCCGCCAAGAGCTCTCATTGCAGCCGCTGAAATAACACCCTCTGGAGCTGCACCTATACCCATTAAGCAATGTGTTCCAGTACCAGCAAAACCACATGCAATCGCAGCTTGAACATCACCATCAGAAATCGGTTGTACTTTTGCACCACATCCTCGAATCTCTTTAATTAAATCTTTATGCCTAGTTCTATCCATTACAACTACAGTAAGCTCATCAATAGAAAGGCCCAAGCAATCACTTAGTATCTTCAAGTTTTCGGTGGCTGAATTTCTAATATCTACTTTACCTTTGGCCGCAGGAGGAGCTGCTAATTTGTTCATGTAAAAATCAGGTGCATTGAAAAGACCACCCGTATCAGAAGCAGCTAAAACCGCCATAGAACCTCTTTGGTTATTTGCACAAAGATTTGTTCCTTCACAAGGATCTACTGCAAAGTCAACCCCTGGGCCATTTCCGCTCCCAACTTCTTCACCAATATAAAGCATAGGTGCTTCATCTCTTTCACCTTCTCCAATAACAATTTTCCCTTTCATTTCAATTTTGCCCATTCGCAATCTCATTGCTTCTACAGCTGCAGCATCAGCTTCATCTTTTTGACCAAGTCCAGTTAGTTTTGCTGAGGCAATAGCTGCTTGCTCGACAACTTCGAGAATTTCTTGAATTAAAGTTTGATTCACAATTAAATTTTGAGGATTTTCTTAAAGGTTTTGAGTATGATCTCATAAAAAATGTCATTTTTTATGAGAATTATTATGCTAGTAAGCTTTTTTTAACTCTTTACAGGTGATACTTTATCAGGCCGTGACTTGAAATTAGGAATAAACAACTAAATATAGTATCTTTATTAAATATTTTAAAAATAAAATGACTGAGTCAAATCAAACAATCTTAGCTGGTGCTAATAGACCAATTCAAATAATTCCTTCAGTTTTACCAGCAGATTGGGCAAATATGGGGGCATGTGTGAAAGAGCTTGAGGAAGCTGGGGTAGATAGAATTCAATTTGATGTAATGGATGGGAATTTCGTGCCAAATCTCACATTCGGTCCTGAAATGATTGCGGCATGCAGGAAATATTGCAATGTCCCTTTTGAAACTCAATTAATGGTTAGTCAATACAACTGTGAAACCATGCTTGAATCTTATGTAAATGCTACAAAGGGAGCGAATGGTGAACCAGGAGTAGTAATAGCTCATGCCGAAGCAAATATTCATTTGCATAGAGTTCTCGGAAGAATAAGAGATTTAGGAGGATCTCCTTCTGTTGCATTAAACCCTCATACTCCTTTTGAAATGATTAAAAACATTATGGATATGGTTGATCATGTTTTAGTAATGACAGTTAATCCAGGCTTTGGTGGACAAGCTTATATACCAACAATGCTTAATAAAATAAGAGAAATAAGAAACTTTGTTATCGAAAAAAACTTAAATGTCGATATTGAAGTTGATGGAGGAATAAAAGCAAATTGGACTATTTCACAATGTGCAGATGCTGGAGCTAATTGTTTTATTGCAGGCAGTGGAATGTTTGCTTACCCAACATTAAAAGAGGGATGTGATGACTTGAGAAAAGTTGCACAAGAAGCTCAAAAAGGGAATGTTCTTTCTGAACCTCAATAAATATTCTGGGAGATTAACAAATTACCCAAATATCCAGCCATAACTATGTAACCCTATCCCTAAGAAATTAACGCCTAAATAACATACCAACACTACTAAAAAGCCTGTAGATGCTAATAATGCTGGTCTCCGGCCTTGCCAACCCTTGCTTATCCTCATGTGCAGATAAGCGGCATAAAATAACCATGAGATGAATGCCCATGTTTCTTTTGGATCCCAACTCCACCATGTGCCCCAAGCCTCATTAGCCCAGACCGCACCAGAAATTAAACCAAGAGTTAAAAGAACAAAGCCGATTAATATAGAACGATAACTTAATGTATCTAATTCTTCTGAATGAGAAAATTCAATAGGTTCAACTAAATCATTAACAGGATAGCTATTTGAAAGTTTAAATCCTCCTATACCTGTAGAACTACTTCTGATTTGAAGCGGCTTATTTTTATTAGTAAACAAAACTGACATTGAAAGTAAAGAACCTATTATTAATGCTGCATAACTAAGCATTACGACACTAACATGCATTATTAACCAGCTAGACCTTAAAGCTGGAACTAAGTTGGACGATGATTTCAAATCCTCAGGTAAAACAAAGCAGGCAAAAGCTACAGTTAGTAACTCAATTGGTACAGCAATTGAGGGAATTATTGGAGCTTGGTATTCTCTTTCAACCAATAGTTGACCTAATGTGATACCCCAAGTAAGAAAATAAAGAGATTCATACAAATTGCTTATAGGAAAGTGCCCAGAAATTGACCACCTAAAAAGTAATTGTAATGTTATCAATAAGTTCACTAAAATCGTAATAAGTCTTACTACAGAGGAAGTCTTTTTTTTAAAAACTGCACCCAAAGATATTGGTAAGTTAATTAATAAAAAATAAAAAACTAAAAGACCTAAAACGGAAACCGGTTCATATATTAAATTTTTAAAAAAATTATCTAGTATCATTTCTAGAAAATTCTCAAGTTTTAATATTCAATAACAATCAAATAATAATTTAAATCATTCTTATATGAGTAAATCTTTAATAATAAAGTTTTTATTTATTATGAAAAAGCATTTCAAAGTTTGAAATTATCTCCTAAATAATACTTCTTGACTATTGGATTATCAGCCAATTCACTTGATGAACCGTAAGCTAAAATTTTTCCTTCACTTAATACATATGATTTGTTAGTAATTAAAAGGGTTTCCCTCACATTATGGTCTGTAATGAGAATCCCGACCCCATCACTACTTAATTTAAGAATAAGTTTCTTTAGATCATTAACAGCTAGAGGATCGATCCCAGCAAAAGGTTCGTCTAATAACAAATATTTAGGTCCTTTTCTACCTACAGTGAGAGCTCTAGCTATTTCACACCTCCTCCTCTCTCCTCCTGAAAGTTGGTAACCATAGTTATCTACAAAATTATTCAAATTAAATTCATTAATTAATTGTTCTCTTCTATTTCTTATTGCTGCTCTACTGGAAGATGAATCTTGTAAAGCCAAATCTATATTATCCTTAACAGTAAGGTCTCTAAATATACTCGCTTCCTGAGTTAAGTACCCTAACCCAAGTCTTGATCTAATTGGGAGAGGAAGATTGGTTATATTTTTCCCATTCATTAAAATTTTACCTTTATCTGGTTTTATATTCCCAACTGCAAGATTAAAAGTTGTAGTTTTCCCAGCACCATTAGGTCCCATCAAACCTACAACTTCCCCTGGATTAACAGTTATGGAAACATCATCTACGATTAATCTTCCTTTAATTGAAAGGGATACATTATGAATATTTAGGTTCATTTTTCTTGAGATCGATTAGTTTTCCTCTTTTCTTGGTAAAAAAATGAAATAGATAATAATAATTTAATTGAAGATAAAGATATATTCATCAAATAGGTTTCAAAAAAGGCTTATCGTTCTCGTTTAATAATTCATTATATTGTAATTTTCTCAATAAATCTTCCAAACATTGGCAGAAGGATTCAAGATCAATCCCTAAATCAATCTTTGTTCTAGTTTTTATTCTGCCTAAACCCTCTCCAAGCAAAATAGTAGCTCCATTTAAATTGCCTTTACTTAAGTGAAACTGAGAAACAGATACTTGTAAAATTCCTTGGATAACTTGTCTTTCGTCACCATCTACGGAATTCCATATTTCTTCAAATGCATCATGAGCCTCATACCATTCATGCTTATTAAAAAGGTTTAAAGCTGTAAAAAGGGAATCTTGAAAACTTTTTGTACTTTCTTTGTTCATTAAACCAATTACTAATTTTTTTTCTTTTTATTTATTTTTCTCATTCTTATTGAATCCGGTGTTACCTCTAGCATTTCATCAGGACCAATATATTCGAGGGCTCTTTCAAGGGTAATATCGACAGGTGACTGCAACGTATCAAGTTCTTCTGCCCCTGCAGACCTCATATTTGTCAACTGCTTAGTTTTACATATATTCAACTCAAGATCTTGAGGTCGATTATTCTCTCCAATTATCATTCCTTTATAAACTTTAACTCCAGGTTTAATAAAATAGACTCCCCTATCTTCAGCATTCTTTAAAGCATAAAATGTGGCCACACCTTCCTCAAAAGCTATAAGAACGCCATTCCTTCTGGTTTCAAAGTCTCCTGTTTTAGGTTTATATTCATAAAACGAATGACTCATGATACCTTCACCCCTGGTTATCCTTACAAATTCCCCGCGAAATCCAATTAATCCTCTTGATGGAACAAGAAATTCTAATTGAGTTCTACCATCTGAACTTGTCTGCATGTTTTTCATCTCTGCCTTTCTAGATCCAAGTTTTTCGATGCAAGAACCAACAGATACTTCAGGTACATCTAAAACCAAAGTCTCTATAGGCTCACATTCAACATTATCAATTTCTCTGAAAATTACTTGAGGTTGTGAAATTTGAAACTCAAAACCCTCTCTTCTCATAGTTTCAATCAATATCCCTAGATGTAATTCTCCTCTTCCTGAAACTGAGAACCTGTCAGGAGAATCAGTTTCTTCTACTCTCAAGGCAACATTTGTTAAAAGTTCCCTCTCCAATCTATTTTTTAATTGTCTACTAGTAACAAATTTCCCTTCCTTACCGGCAAATGGGGAATCATTTACAACAAAAGTCATATTCAATGTAGGTTCATCAACTTTGATTAATGGAAGAGGATGAGGAGAATCGGGACATGCTATGGTCTCACCAATATTGACGTCATCGAAACCAGAAACAGCAACAATATCACCTGCAAATGCTTCATTTATATCAATTCTTTGTAATCCTTCAAATCCTAAAAGTTTACTAACCTTACCTTTAATAGTTTTTCCGTTTTCTTTAATTAAACTAGCCTGTTGGCCATTTTTTATAGTCCCATTATGGATCTTGCCAATTACTATTCTGCCTAAAAAATCGGAATAGTCCAAAGTAGTTATTTGAAGCTGAAGAGGCTTATTAGAGTCACCTACTGGAGGCGGAACGTGTCTGATAATAGCTTCAAAAAGAGGCATCATATTGTCACTATTAGATTCCATCTCTTCTTTTGCGAAACCAGATAAGCCACTGCCAAAAAGATAAGGGAAATCACATTGATCATCATCAGCTCCTAACTCCAAAAACAAATCAAGGACCTTATCAATTGCTATTTCAGGTACTACTCGAGGTCTATCAATTTTATTTACAAAGACTATAGGCCTAAGTCCTTTTTCTAATGCTTTTTTTAAAACAAATCTTGTTTGAGGCATAGGCCCCTCATTTGCATCAACAATAAGCAGACAACCATCAACCATTCCCAAAACCCTTTCAACTTCTCCTCCAAAATCAGCATGTCCAGGTGTATCTATAATATTGATTCTGGTATCTTTATAGTTAACTGCAGTATTTTTTGAGAGAATTGTTATCCCCCTTTCTCTCTCAAGATCATTTGAATCCATTACACATGTTGGGATAACTTCATTGTCTCTAAATATTCCTGATTGAGATAACAATGCATCTACAAGTGTTGTCTTCCCATGATCTACGTGAGCAATAATTGCAACATTTCTAATTTCTTTTATCGAAGATGACATTTATAGAATTTATATAGATAGTAGATTGACTTTATTAAGGCTAACTCAAAGTATGCTTATTATGAGGATTTTCTCTTTAAGACTTTGAAAAATATAATCTAATTGAATAATTAAATCAATCAATTAGATTTATAATTTTTATTTGCGCTTTCAAAAACTTTTAATGCTTCAATTGACCCCTCATATCTCCAATGCCAGGGTTCATAATCTATATATTTATTATCTTTGTTGAAAGATAACTTAAAGTGAAACTTAGCCGCATTTTTTTTGAGCCATTTAAAGGCGTCAGTATTTTCGAAGTCGGTTTCAAAGTCTGTCTCTCTTTGAGTAGCATCACCAATATCGATTGCGAAACCTGTACTATGTTCAGAATATCCCGGAGGGGCTGAAACTCTAGCTCTCTCTGCTGCTTCTTGATTTCTAATAGATTTTAAGGAATAAAAGATATGGTTTTGCAAATTTATTGATCTATAACCACTCAAGAAGACCAAATATATCCCATCCTTTTTGGCTTCTTCTTGCATTTTTAGTAGAGAATCACGCATATCTATATGAACTTCAATATTAGAATCAATTAAAACTAGTTTCTCTTTAGGAGTTTCCTTATAAGGAAGATGGCCCAAAATTCTGGCATCATGACTTCTTTTAACCTCAAATTTGAGATTATTAAGAGGTATTAATTCTACATTGCCAATAAATCGCAATGCAGCGACAGCAAAAATAAGGAAAAGAAGTGGAGAAAATATTAATAATTTTTTTAAAAATGTTGAATTTGGATTATTTAAGTAAGTTCTTTTGGCAAGTGGTATGTCAAATTGATCGATATTTTTGTTTAGTTCCAATATTTAGAAGTGAATTTGGAAAAGATATTTCGATATTAACTATTATTTTAAGAAATGCACTTTTATAAGCAAAAAAGATGTAGTTTTTATATACAGTATTATTTTTTTTCATATGTTGAGGGTAGCTGTTATTGGAGGGGGTCCAAGTGGTTCATGTGCGGCAGAAATACTTGCTAAAGCTGGAATAAAAACTTGGCTCTTCGAGAGGAAATTAGATAACGCAAAACCATGTGGAGGAGCAATTCCACTTTGCATGGTCGAAGAATTTGATTTACCTGAGTCAATTATTGATAGAAAAGTAAGGCATATGAGAATGATATCTCCATCAAATAGAGAGGTAGATATTAGCTTAGATAGAGTTTATGGGAAAAGTGATAATGAGTTTATTGGGATGTGTAGAAGAGAAGTTATGGATGCCTTTATGCGCAATAGAGCATCAGATCTTGGTGCTACATTAATAAATGGATTAGTTACTTCTATTGATACTGGCGATAATAATCAAGGTCCATATAAGCTTTCCTACTCAGATTTTACGAATGGAGATAAAAAAGGGGAACTCAAAGAGCTTACTGTTGATCTTTTAATCGGAGCTGATGGAGCCAATAGCAGAGTCGCGAAAGCAATGGATGCAGGAGATTACAAAGTTGCCATAGCATTTCAGGAAAGAATTAAATTACCTAAAGAAGAAATGAGTTACTACGAAGATCTTGCTGAAATGTATGTAGGAACTGATGTTTCTCCTGATTTTTATGGGTGGGTATTTCCTAAATATGATCATGTCGCTGTGGGCACTGGAACCATGCAAAAGAATCAGTCATTAATTAAAGGACTTCAAGAGGGTGTAAGAAATAGGGCTAAGAAAAGACTTGTTAATGGTGAAGTAATAAAGGTAGAAGCTCACCCTATTCCTGAGCATCCAAGGCCAAGAAGAGTAGTTGGGAGAATGGCATTGGTTGGTGATGCAGCTGGTTATGTAACAAAAAGTTCTGGAGAGGGTATTTATTTTGCTGCAAAAAGCGGAAGAATGTGTGCTGAAGAAATTGTTGAAGCATCAAAAAACGGTCAAGTAATTCCATCAGAAAAAGATTTAAAAAACTATCTTAAAAAATGGGATAAAAAATATGGCACAACCTATAAAGTGCTGGAAATCCTTCAAAATATTTTCTACAGAAATGATTCTGCTAGAGAAGCATTTGTTGAGATGTGTGATGACATGGATGTACAAAGACTTACTTTTGATAGTTACTTATATAAAAGAGTTGTCTCCATGAAACCATTACAGCAACTTAAAATTACAATGCTTACACTTGGTTCGATTTTAAGAGGGAAAGCCCTAGCACCTCTAAAATATAAACCCGTTGATAGTGCTGTTAGGGAAAATAAAGAAGTAGAAAAAATGCTAGAAAATTATTCAATAAAGGGTGGTATTAAAGTCAAGAGTTCAAAAGTGTAAAGTCGGCTATTTTTAGAGAATAATTTCTAATTAAGCTCAACAAATTGAGTCTATTATTTCTTATTTTTAAATCCTCAGACATTATTAGAACTCCCTTTTCGTTATCAAATAAATCCTCGATAGTGTTTACATTAATCTCAAACAAATTTAGAAGTTCCAAATAATTGCAATAACCTTCCGAAAAAAGTTTTTCTAATTCTCTAATAAATTCAAAAACTTTCAATTCACAATCTTTTTCAAAAAGTTTTTTGTTTACATAATCTTTTGTTGAGAGAACGTCTCTTGAAAGATCACTATTATTTGCTAATTTGCTTACCCTTGTAATTACCTTCTGGATTTCAACAAAATTACCCTTTTCGTTAAAATTGACAATAGATTTAATCCTATATTTAAGATCAACAATATTCAATACTCTTTTTTGAGAAAATTCATCAGAAGAGCAAATGGCCTTTATTAATTCTTTACTTAATGATATTTCTTCTAGATGACTAACAATTCTTTGAACTAAAAATTCATATATATCGTTAAATACTTTTTCTTTTGAGAAGTTTAAATTCGGAAATGCGATTTTCCAAAAATCAATAAGTTCTTTGAATAATTTATCTAAAGGTAAATCAAGTTCATAATCCCAAATTATTTTAATCACTCCATTCAAATTTCTTCTTAAGGCATAAGGATCAGATGATCCGCTTGGACGCTTACCAGAAATAAATATACTAATTAAAGTTTCGACCTTATCTGCTATTGAAACTATTGCACCATATTTTGTGGAGGGCAAAGCATCTTTATAAAAAGAAGGTAAATAATGTTCAGCGACAGCCAAGCAAACATCCTCACTAAATCCCTCATATTTAAGATATTTACCGCCCATTAATCCTTGCAGCTCGGGGAATTCGAAAACAATTTCGCTACATAAATCGTTTTTACAGTATTTAGCAGCTTCTATTATATTTTTTTCTTCTAAAGACTTATCATTTAAAAATTTAAGAATTTTTCTAGTAACTTCCTCTATTCTTTCTACCCTATGAAATATATTTCCAAGTCCTTTCAAATAGGAAACAGATTTAAGCTTTTCATTTCTTTCGATTGAAGCAACTTTTTTGTCACTTTCTACGAAAAACTTTGCATCTGAAAACCTCGCCCTTAATACTTTCTCATTCCCTTTGGCAATATTATTATTTGATTCTTCAAGACCATTTGAAATAACGCAGAAAGTTGTACTAATATTTTTTTCAGAGCTTAAATCTAATTTAGAAAAACATTTGTTTTTCAACAAAAGAGGAACGTATCTCTGATGACTTTTCATTACTGTTGAGAGAACTTCAACTGGAAGATCAAGAAATTCTTCACTGAATTTTCCAACTATTAAATCCGGCCATTCAACTAAATCAGTTAGTTCATTTAGTAATTCATCCGAAAGGTCAGGTTTCAGATTTAAAGATTTAGATGCCTGATTTATTAAACTTTCAATTTTTTCTTTTCTTTCATGTCGTTTAACTAAAACTCTATTTTGTTCTAATAATTCAAAAAAATTATCAGCATGCTTAACTTCAAAAACTTCATTTATTAATCTATGACTCTTTGATTTGTTACTTATTTGAATTTTTAAATCACATTCATCAAATTCAAAATCAAGAATTTCATCATTATAAATAGAGGCAATCCATCTAATAGGCCTTGAAAATTTTATGTTCCCAGTACCCCATTTCATAAATCGAGGGCCTTGGAGACTCTTTATTAATTTTGGAATAATCAAAGACAAAGAAATTCTTGTTGATTGACCTTTCTCAATTTTCTTTCCAAATACAAAATCACCCTTTTCTGTACTTTTAATTTCTAGTTCACCTACATCTATATCTAAGCTATTAGCAAATCCTAAAGCAGCATTAGTAGGACATCCATTTAAATAAGCTGAATTTGCTTTAGGCCCTTTTCTTTCTATTATCTTATCTTCTGCATAATCAACTAAACCTTCGAGAAGGAGAACTATCCTCCTTGGTGTGGAAGTAACAACTATATGTTCGAATTTGATTAACTTTTTATCCAATTCAAATTCTATTAGAGATTTAAATTGCTCTAGAACAGAATGAGAAAATTTTGCGGGCAACTCTTCTGTTCCTAACTCAAGTAAATATTTAGACAAGAAAAAAATATGACTTCACTTACTATAATTTACTACCAGTTAAATAAGCTTTTCGCTAATGTATAAAAAGAGATATTTTTTGGTCCTTTGATCAAAGTTGAGAAAGTAAAAAAGAAAAAAAATCCTGCCAAGGAAGAAACTGCTTGTTTGGCAAATGGACTAGAAGTTTCTAAATTTGAAAATTTCAAAAAAAGTAGCAAATTTCTTAAAGAGCCACTTGCTACGGAATTAGTCAATGAGAGTGATCATTTTACCAATGATGCTGTTCAGTTATTAAAATTTCATGGTAGTTATCAACAAGATAACAGGGAAAATAGAAGGCCTGGCAAAAGTAAAGATTGGCAAATGATGCTTAGGTTAAGAAATCCGGGCGGCGAAGTCCCTGGAAAATTATTTTTAGCATTAGATGAATTATCTGACAAACTTGGTAATGGAACACTTAGGGCCACTACAAGACAAGCCTTTCAAATGCATGGAATTAGAAAGGAGAATCTAAAGCAAGTAATTCAAACAATAGTAAATTCAATGGGCTCCACATTAGCTGCATGTGGAGACATAAATAGAAACGTTATGGCACCCGCGGCTCCATTTGATTCGCCAGACTATAATATTGCAAGAACATTGGCAAAAAAAGTTGCAGATCTTCTCACCCCAATAGCTGGCCAAGGCACTTTTTTAGAACTTTGGGCTGATGGAGATTTAGAGTACACCATAAAGCCTGACAAAGATATTGAAGCAATTAGGGAGCTCCAATTCAAAGATAATGTTTTTAGT
Source organism: uncultured Prochlorococcus sp. (assembly GCA_902594875.1). Classification (GTDB taxonomy): domain Bacteria; phylum Cyanobacteriota; class Cyanobacteriia; order PCC-6307; family Cyanobiaceae; genus Prochlorococcus_A. The sequence continues at coordinate 44,851 of CACJNU010000008.1, read as the reverse complement.
GGGATAAAAGATGAGCCTCTCTATGGTTCAACGTATTTACCAAGAAAATTCAAATGTGCTGTTACAGTTCCTGGGGACAATTCTGTTGATCTTCTTACCAATGACATAGGAATAGTTGCCTTTACCTCTAAAGATGGAAACTTAGAAGGTTGCAACTTTTATGTTGGAGGTGGTATGGGTCGCACACATAATAATGAAGAGACCTTTGCTAGAATTGCAGATCCACTTGGATATGTTGAAGAACCAGATGTTTATGAATTAATACAAAGCATTGTGGCTATTCAAAGAGATTATGGTGATAGAAAATCAAGAAAAAATTCGAGAATGAAATATCTTCTTCATAGAAAAGGTATTAAATGGTTCAAAAAGATACTTTCTGATAAATATTTCAAAAAAGAAATAAAAAAAATTAGAAAAGAACCTGATAAGGTTCTAATTGATTATCTAGGTTGGCATAAACAAAATAAAAACTCCTATTTCGTAGGTTTACCATTATTATCAGGGAGATTATTCGGAGACAAGAAGAATACCATCACAAGTATTGTAAAAAAATATAATTTAGATTTAAGACTCACACCAAATCAAGATATTTTACTTTGTAATATCGCTAATAAAAACAAAGGTGAAATTCAAAAATCTCTATCAAAAATTGGATACGATAATTTAGAAAACATCAATGAAATACAAAGACACGCTTTAGCTTGTCCTGCTTTGCCTCTTTGTGGTCTTGCAATGACTGAAGCTGAAAGAATATTACCTGATGTATTAAAAAGGATTGAAAATTTACTATTAGATCTAAAAATAGAAAAGACAATATTATTCAGAATGACAGGATGTCCGAATGGATGTACCAGGCCTTATATGGCCGAATTAGCACTTGTTGGAAGTGGGCAAAACAAATACCAAATGTGGTTGGGGGGAAGTAAAAATCTACAAAGGCTTGCTAAACCATTCTTACAAAAAATGGAACTTAGCGATTTAGAAAAAACTCTTCAACCATTATTTGATAAATGGAAGAGTAATTTGGATTTGGATTTCGGAGATTTTATAAATACTCAAGATGAAAATTATATATTGAATTTACTAAACGAAAATCAATAGGTCTTAAATTTTCCCATAAAGGGCATTTGCTTTTTTATTTTTCCAAGCCCATAATTGATCACCATAACTAAAATGCCACCATTCATTAGGGTGCTGAGCAAATCCGAATTTAGTCATAATTTCCCTTAATAAATTTCTTCTACTATTCCAAATAATTGCTTCTTCATTCTTTATGTTTGCATAAAAATAAGGATTTGAGGTCTCATCCATTTGATCAACCATGCTTCCCATTTCAACAAGATTTCCGTCTTTATCTGATAAACAAACATCCAATGCACCCCCCGTTGAATGAGGGGGAGGGCACCTAGTGTCATAAGAAGGATATGCCCAAAATTTTTCAACTTTTTTTAAAATGGATGGATAAGATTTTATGTTCTCAAAAGAAATATCAATATCGGAATTTTCACACTCTAAGAAAAATGCTCTTTTAAACATAAATTCCTGGACTTCTAAAGGCCGCCAACTGTCATAAATTAAAAGATTAAAACTACTCTTTGATATCAAATAATCATTTACTCTTACTAATCTATTTACGACCTCCTTTCTTAATTTCCAAATAGAAGTTTTATCTTTGTAAGGTGCTCCTAAACAATAGTAAGGGTGGGGATCTAAAAACTTTAGGCAGCTAGGTATAGCAATTAATTTATCTCCATTATCTTTAATTGGTATTTTATTCCAAATTTTCAATTGAAATTTGCAATTGATTTATAATGGCATATATGTCAAACATTACAATGATAGTTTTCAATTTAAGAAATCATGAATGAATTTATTATCAGAATTATCAATAAGTATATTCCTTAAAACAATATTTTCTTTTAGATCAGGATCATCGTTCACAATCTTAATAGCCTCTTCACGAGCCTTATCAATAAGAAATTTATTGTTAGGTAAATTATCTAGTACAAAATCAGGCAATCCGGATTGTCTATATCCTAAAATCTGGCCTGGTCCTCTAAGCTCCAAGTCTTTTTCAGCAATATAAAAGCCATCATTAGATTTTTGCAAAACACAAAGTCGTTTATTTTCTAATCCATTTTTATCGGGGGTTACCAGATAACAAAAAGATTTTGTTGATCCTCTACCAACTCTCCCCCTTAATTGATGTAGCTGAGACAATCCAAATCTGTCCGAATTATAAATAATCATGATTGTGGCGTTAGGAACATCAATGCCAACTTCAATTACTGTGGTTGAAACCAATATATTAATTTCATTCTTTAAAAAAGAATTAATCACTTCATTCTTTTCTTGTGAACTTAATTTGCCATGTAATAATCCAACTTTTTTGCTAAAAAAGACATCTTCTGATAAATGTTTGAATGTTTTCTTTGCGGAGCTTAAATTCATTTTTTCTGAATCTTCTATAAGTGGCAAAATCACATAAGCTTGCTTTCCCTTATTGATCTCGTCTTCAACAATCTTGAACAAGTTAGTTAAATCCTCTTCTGAAATTATTTTTGTTGTTATAGGAACTCTCCCAGGAGGTAGTTCTGTAATTTGACTCACATCTAAATCACCATAAATAGAAAGCGCAAGCGTTCTTGGAATTGGTGTTGCTGTCATTGATAACAAGTTTGTATTTTCTCCTTTATTTAGTAATCTATTTCTTTGAGTAACTCCAAATCTATGTTGTTCATCAATTACGACCATCCCTAATGAATTAAAGATGACTTTATCTTCAAATAATGCATGGGTACCTACGAGGATATCAACTAATCCATTGTTCAAATTTGAGAAGATTTCTTTTCTCTTTTTTTGAGGAGTATTCCCGGTAAGTAGTTCAACAGAAACTAAAAGGGGATCCAAATATTTTAATAAATTTTTATAATGTTGTTCTGCCAATACCTCAGTTGGGACCATAAATGCACCTTGCAGGTTTTTTTCAATGACAAGTAAAAGAGAAGCAATTGCAATTATGGTTTTACCGCTTCCCACATCTCCCTGAAGCAATCGGGACATTGGTACAGGACTAGATAAATCTTTCTTAATTTCATTTAAAACATTTTCTTGAGATTTTGTTAATTCAAAAGGAAAAGTATTTAAAAATTCTTTTAATAAAGATTTCTTTTGAGGTAATTCTTGAGCAGTTACATTTTTGTTCGTCTTTCTTTTTCTAAGTAGAAACTTTATTTGAAGTAGGAACAACTCATCAAAAACCAAACGTTTTTTTGAGTCAATAAGTGCCTGTTGAGTTGGTGGGAAATGAATATTAATCAACGACTCTCCTTTTGATAATAAAGATAACGAATCAAGTTGCTCTTGATTTAAAATTTCTGGATATTTCTTTGCATAAATTAGGACCTTTTTCATAAGTTTTATAAAACTCATATTTGATAATGCTTCACCTAATGAATACAAGGGTAATATTTTGCCTGAGAAATTAAAATTATCATTGTTATCCTTAAGAATTTCAATCTGCGGATCTACAAAAGTTTTGCCGTAATCTGTCAATTTAACCTTACCGGAAATTGCTAATTTGGTACCAGGAGTATACAAAGATTTTTGAGAAATGAAGAAGGAGTAAGATCTAAATCTTCTTCCTAAAAAAAATTTTGTAACCTTTATTGAAGACGTTTCATCAGAAACTACAAAATTCATTATTGATAAATTACTATTCTTTTTACTCTTATGAATATAAAACCTTTTTACGTTTGCGATGCAAGTGTATAAATTATCTGGTTTTAAATTTATTATCTTTACTCTATTCGTATAGTCAAGATATGTTCGAGGGAAATAATTAATTAAGTCTTTTATATGAAATATCCCTAATTCATTAAGCTTATTTTTATAAACTTTTCCCACATTTTTTATTAATGAAATATCTGAATCAAAAGACAAACTTGAATCAGCTTTATTCAGAAAAACATTATTAGAAACATTATTAGAACTTTCTTCTTCTAAAGTTTTACCTAGTTTATAAAGATTTTTTCTTGTATCTATTATTAACCTTTTTCTTTGATTTTCATCTAATTTATTATATTCATTATATTTTTTAGAAAATTCATAAAAAATCCTTAAATATTCTTTTGAGATATTTAGTTTATCTAGTTTTTGTAATGATTCATGCAAATAATCATTAAAAAATTTTTCTCTTCCGAAAGTATTAATAAATTTGTTTTCAGTTTCAATAGTAAGAGACTTTTGAAGAGGTCTTATCCAATCTTTAATTAACTTATTATTATTCCCGCTAATAGTCAAATTTAAAAAAAGAGTTATTTTTTCAACGTATCTTATTCAAAGTTATTTCTTTTTGCCTCCAATATGTCTCTTTTTTAATCAAACGCTGAAATTGATTTTTTAGCTCATTTATTTTGTTCCTTTGAATAGAAAGATTTAAATTTTTAAACTCTAACTCAACAGTAGATATATTGAAGAAAATAATGCTTGGGAAATTATTACCATTTAATGATGACCGATTTAAGTTTAATTCGAAATTAATAACAAAAGGATATGGATGTTTTATCATTAAATTTTTGCTTACCAAGTAATCAAAGGAATCTTTAGATATGATCTTTTTTATTAGGTCTGCCTTGAATAATTCTTGGTTAACTTTATAAGAAAGATTCAATAGTAAGTTTTCCAATGAATTGTCTATTACCTCAAAATCATTAAGAATCTTATTTTTTGGTAAATTATCCATTTGATTGATATTTTCTTTTTCTAGATGTCTTGGTTTTTCTACCTTTTCTTCTCCTATTAATTCAAGTAGAGAGAAAATAAATTTTTTTTCAAATCCTAAATTTTCAAAAATATTGTTTTTAGATAAATAATTATTATGGTCGTTATTATCTAAATCAAGAGATCCGAATTTCTCATAATTATAAACTTGATAATATTCAGAAGTATTTGAAAAGTCTTTACTAATCTCGAACTGAGTATGTTCTTTTAATTGAAAATCATCTTCATATTGAAATTTTTCTTTTTGATCATCCTTTGTTATTGAGGAACTCTCAAAAGTAGGTAAATTAATTTCCTTATTTTTATTTTTTTCAATTTCATTTATCCTTAATTGTTCTACTGTTAAAAAGGGCAAATTCGTAAATATTAGTTTATTAATTTTTTTTTCAAAAAGACTACATAATTCATTTTCATTTAAAAAGTTATCATTAATTGTTGGATAACTATAAATTTGATTAATACCTTTTTCCACAGAGCTGAAAAGTAGATCTCTTAAGAGATTGAGATAAAGTTCATATTCCCTATAGATATTTCTAGTTAATATTCTTTTTTGTATGTCTGCTCTCTCTAATTGAGAACTAATTTTAAATATATCTATGTAATTATTGAAATTATTCAAATCATTCAAGTGACTATTTTGTTTGCATTGATGCAACCTCTTCAGCAAAGTCCATCTGATTTTTTTCGATACCTTCACCCAATGTATATCTTGTAAAACGTCTAACTTTGATATTTTCCCCAATTTTTGCAGCTGCTTGTTTAACAAGATCCTCAACTGTTAGAGAACTATCTTTAATGTAGGGTTGTGAAAGCAAAACAAGCTCATTAAGTCTTTTTGCTATTCTCCCTTCAACAATTTTTTCTTTAATTTGTTCTGGTTTTCCAGACAAATCATCCCTACCCATTTCAATCTGCTTCTCTTTTTCCACAACATCTTCTGGTATTTCATCAATTGATACATATTCAACATTTGGACATGCTGCGACTTGCATTGAGACATCCTTCAAAAGAGATTGGAATATATCACCTCTAGCAACGAAATCAGTCTCACAATTTAATTCTAGTAATACTCCGACTCTTGATCCAGTATGTATATAACTACCAATTGACCCTTCAGCTGCTACTCTTCCCGATTTCTTTTCAGCACTAGCTATGCCTTTCTTTCTTAACCATTCCAAAGCTTTATCTAGATTTCCTTCAGTTTCGTTAAGTGCTTTTTTGCAGTCCATCATTCCTGCGCCAGTTTTGTCTCTAAGATCTTTTACAAGTTTTGCTGTAATGTTTCCCATTTGAATTAATAAAAAATAGTGAATAGTAAGTTTGAAATTGGAATTTAATTTTTTCTTTCGGCATTAGAGCCCTTTCTACCCTCATTTATGGCATCTGCAAGTCTTCCTAAAATAAGTTGCACAGATCTAACCGCATCATCGTTACAAGGAATTGGAACTTCACACAAATCCGGATCGCAATTTGTATCCAACATTGATACTAATGAGATATCTAATTTTCTAGCTTCTAATACTGCATTAGATTCTCTTCTTTGATCAACCAATACAACTACATCTGGTAATCTTCTCATACCCTTAAGTCCACCTAAGTATTTTTGTAATCTTTCAAGTTCTCTCCTTAATACTGCGGCTTCTTTTTTAGGCCTCATTGCTATTGAACCACTACTTTCCATTCTTTCTAGGTCCTTTAATCTTTCAATCCTAGCTTTCATTGTTGTCCAATTAGTCAACATCCCTCCAAGCCATCTTTGATTTACATATGCAGCTCCACAGCGTGTAGCTTCCTGAGCCACTACATCTGATGCTTGTTTTTTTGTCCCGACAAATAGGAAACGTTTACCGCTTTTTGCTGCGTTTCTCGTCCATTTATATGCATTGTTCATACACAATGCTGTTTTTACAAGATCAATAATATGAACTCCATTTCTCGCGCAATATATATACTTAGACATCTTGGGATTCCAACGTCTAGTTTGATGCCCAAAATGAGCACCAGATTCCATCATTTCTGATAGTGATACAACAGCCATAATTTAAAAAGGGTTTCGGGTTAGCCTCCATCTGACGGGGAATTAATATTAATAATTCACCCGAAACTGTCAGATGTGTGAAATTTATTTTAAATATTCTAGCAAGTGATGTGTATTTCTAAAAGTTTTTTATCTTGATTTGGTTAACTGTTTAATGTAAATCATATTTAGGGGGATTCTAAGTATCTCAAGTGCAAGTCTATTTCTTCTTATATTTACTAGGAATTTTAATAAAGGAAGGATTCTATCAACACTGATTAGTCCTCCCAAACAGAGAATTTGCCAAAGCAAATTATGAAGAGGAGTTAATTGAATCATAAATCTAACCCTTAAATTTGGATGTTTCTTGTAAAACACTAACGCCATTCTTGCCCTCTCTTTTTCTTGAGCTATTAATGAATCTATTTGTTCACAATTAAATGGCGGATGCCAATGAAAACCTACTGCATTTGGGCATTTAATTAATTTTGTCCCAATTTTTTTTAATCTTTCTCCAAGTTCTAAATCCTCCCAACCGTAAAGACTAAAAGAAGTATCAAATAAACCCACACTTAAAATCAATTCTTTTGATATTGCAACATTCCCAGTAGCAAAGTAAGCAAAAGAAGTGTCCATTATTTTATATTTTTCACTCTGAGGATTTAGAAAATTAGAGGTATTGACTACCGAGCCATAGGTAAAACATTTTTTATCATTTTTTCTCCAAGAAGCAAGTAATTTTTCTACGTGGCTATTTATAAAATTGTCTAAAACAATAAGATCACTATCAATGAATATAATAATTTCATATTTTGATTTAATTACTCCCAGATTTCTTCCAAGTGCAGGCCCTCCATGTTCTTGCTGAAACAGAATAACGTGCGGGAGATTAGCTTTGTTTTTATTTATCCATGAGGTTGTCCCATCAGTTGATCCATCATCAACTACTATTACTTCATAATTACTGATATTTGTATTTAATTTTTGATTCTCAAGCGCAAAGAGACATTTCTCTAATATGGGTAAGCGATTGTAAGTCGGTATAACAATACTTACATTCATGATTATCTCTTAAATATGCATAAATATTGAACTCCAAAAGATAAAAATAAAAGATATTCCTTAATCAGCTGCACCGCCATTATTTGCTGTACCTGTAACGTTTCCACCATCAGGTCTTCCATCAGTTCTTAATTTCCTTTTTTTGAATTTCCTAGCATAGGCTCTATTACGTTCCTGCTTTTCTTTTTTTAAATTTCTTCTCTTAGACATAAAATTTTTAACTTTTAATTATATTAGCTCACTATGAGCACTATATATTTTACCATCTTCCATATTTAATATCCTATCAGCCATATCAGAAATTCTTGGATCATGCGTCACCATAAGAACAGAACAATTTTGCTCTTTTGCGAGTTTCCTTAAAAGGGTTACAATTTCTCTTCCTGTAACGCTATCTAAAGCAGAAGTGGGCTCATCAGCTAATAAAAGTTTTGGGTTGGCAGATAAAGCTCGAGCAATTGCTACTCTCTGTTTCTGCCCACCAGATAAGTCATTTGGCAACTTTTTATGATGTTCTTCTAATCCTACTGCTGACAACCAATTCCGTGCTATTTCACGTCTTTGCAAATACGTTAAACCTTTTATTAAATCGGCGCCCATCTGGACATTTTGTTCTGCTGTTAAACATCTCAGAAGATTGTGGCCTTGAAAAATCATTCCAATACTTCTTCTAAGAATCTGACGAGTTTTCCTTGATGCTCCATTTAACTGATTATCTAATACAGTTAAATCTCCACTTTGGCAGGTTCTCAAAGCACCAATTAATGTTAAAAGAGTCGTTTTCCCACATCCAGAAGGTCCTTTCAAAAGAACCAACTCTCCTTTATCAATATTTAAATTAACGTCATTAAGAACTTGTTTTTTATTCTCATTTTTTCCATAAAAGTGACTCAAATTATTTATTGAGACTGTTTTAAGGTTTTTAACATTATTTTTTGATTTATTAGCTTTAACCATTTATCTTCAATTGTTAAAAAATTTCGGCAGGGTCAGCGTCAACTAATTTACGCATCGCAACAGCGGCGGACCCCATACACATAACTAAAACCAATACGAAAATTAAAATTGTTTTGTCTGCGTCCATTATTATTGGGAGTTTAGTAGAACTTCTTATAACTGAGTAAAGTATTTGACCAGAGAAATAAGCAGGTAAATAACCAAACAAGGCCAACAAAAACCCCTCTCTAGCTACAACAAAGAAAAGGGACTTAAGTCTATAACCCATTGCCAATAAGGTGGCATACTCTGGGAGGTGATCGGTAACATCACTATAAAGAATTTGATAAACAACCACACACCCTACAACGAAACCCATCAATGCTCCCAAACTAAATATAAAACCTATTGCAGTACTATTTTTCCAATAATTCTTCTCAAATTCTATAAATTGATTTTTTGTAAGAACCCTAACATCATTTGGGAGTGAGTTATTTAATATCCTTGAAATTAATTCAGGATCAGATCCTTTTTTTAGCTTTACCAAACCAATTTCTATACTGCCAGGAGGATTAGCAGGAAAAAGTCTTAAGAAGGTTTCTCGACTAGTTATCAAATTACCATCTGCACCAAAAGATGGTCCCAACTCCACAAGGCCCTCAACAATTACTCTTTTACCAGCAACCTCAGTCTCAACTTTTTTTTCAGATAAGAACCAATCTTCAATCGGTCCAAATTCAGGTCTAGATAGTTTGTCAAAAAGAACTCTTGATGGATTTCTCAATTTATAAGCTTTCTTTGAGAATCCCTCATCTAAAAGAAGTGAATCGGAGGGATTAAAACCTAATGCAAGTATTGATCTAGTTTTAAGATTTTCGGGATTTCTCCAAAGTAAATAATTTAGATTAACGGGAGCAGTTTTTTCGACATCCTCTACTGCGAGAGTTTGAATTAATCTTCTTTTTGGGAATCCACTCATGCTTATAGAGCTTTTTGATCTGGGACTTATCAAAACAAGATCGGCGTCTAGAAGTTTATGAATAGTTACGCTCGTGTCAAATAAACCATCTCTAAAACCTAATTGCATAAACATCAAAATACCCGCAAAACTGATTCCAGCTATGGCAACTACTAACCTTAATGGTTGCCTTGTTAATAACAACCAAGCTAATGGTATTTTTCTAAATTTCAAAAAAGAAAAACTCATTAGGGAATAAACTTTGCAATCACTTTCATTCCTGCATAGTTTTGAACGATATCTATAGAATCTTGATCTAGTTTCACTAGTACCTCGATAATTCGTGAATCAGCATCCCCTGTTGGATCAGTCGATAGAACTTTTCTTTGTTTTACCTGAGGACTAATCCTAATCACCTTCCCCTTAAGATTCTTTTGGAATCCTCCATTCTCACTGCTCAATACAACATTCTGAGAGATAAAGACCCTATCGATGTCAGATTCATAAACCTCTATCAAAGCTTCCATTTTTTGACTAGAACCAATATCCAAAATCCCTTCATTTTGAGGCCTTTCACCAACTCTGGTGTTTATTCCAAGTATAAAACCATCGATTGGACTCCTTAGTTTTGAATTAAATAGATCTATCTTGATGTTTTTTTGATCTCCGATAAGGTTTATTTTCTGTTTTTGCAATTTTAATAATTCATCTTTTCTCTGTGAAAACTCTACAAAAGAATATACATCTTTGTTCAAAGCCAACTCATACCTTTGAATTTGATCTTTCTTTAGAGTAATTTCTTCGTTAATAGTATTAATTAGATTTTCGTTTCTTTCAAGATCAGCGATTAATTTTTCTCCACTTTCAAAGATTGCAAGGATATCACCTTTTTTTACGAAATCCCCCTCATTTACAAAAATTTCGACAATTCGAGGTGAAGAGCCAAACTGACTTATTGGAGCTGCCAATTGTCTAATCTCTCCCGAAGGAGAAAGTTGACCAAGTGCGGCAACAGCTGTAATAGGAGGTATGAAATCTGAAGTTATATCCTCTTTAAATTTTGAATTAGATTTATTATTTCCAGAACAGGAAACAACACCAAGAGATATTGGTGTAAATAATAAAAAATAAATAAATAAATTTTTTAATATTTTTAATTTCATCAAAAATCGAAGAGTACTGTTTTTATGTAGTTATTGACCCATTTTTCATCAAAATATTTCAAAAGGACCATGCTAGTCTTCTCATTTTTCATTTGTTGAAGACAATAATTTTTTTGGAAATCTATTCTCTCTTGGATAATTTCCTCATTAACTTCCGGTTTAGCTCTCTTACTTAATTTGATCAAAATAGTGAGGTATTGATCAACAACTCTACAAAAATCATTTTTTTCAGATTTACTTTTTAAGGAAGCAAAAAATACATTATTAGAAAAAATCCCCCCCCATTTAGGAATTTCTCTCAAAGAGGTAAAAGAACTTTTATCAACTTCAGAAAGTAATTTTTCGTATTTCAAACCTTGGGTTTGTGATGCCGGGGATAAATCAACAATGGCAGCAGAAACAATATCATTTATTTTTACCAAATCCATCCCAAAAATTGGGATATCAAACTTTGGATCAGGGAAAAAAACGCAATGTAATATTTTAAGATTCTTTGAAAATTCTGCTACTTCAATATGTAACTTTCTAAAACCTTTTGCTTTATGAAATTCATTTTCAATATAAAGTTCTCTGCCAATTTCATTAGATATTATGTTAGTTAATTTTGGATCAATTTTTATACTCTTAAGGTCCTCAAGCATAGACCTATGCTCTCTAATATTTTGTAACAAATCCAAAATAAGAGGGTCAATTAATTTTGTTTTAGTTAAAGATTCAGACAACAAGGCTAAAAAGTACCAAAATAGAATTTAAATAGAAAACCGAAATGAAAGTAGGAGATGTTAACTACTACACCCATTCAAGCAAAACTAGATGTGTGTTTGTGGACAATAAAGAATTGCCGCTTATAAGCATTGATATTTGGTGCAAAGCAGGTTCTTCATTTGAGGATGTTGATAAAAATGGCACTGCTCATTTTCTAGAACATATGATTTTTAAAGGATCTAACAAAATAATGCCAGGTGAGTTTGACCATAAAATTGAATCACTAGGCGGAGTAAGTAACGCTTCAACTGGTCATGATGATGTACATTACCATGTCTTAGTTCCACCCAATAACTTTAAAGAATCACTTGCTCTTTTGACAAATATTGTCGTTGCTCCAGATTTTAATCCTGATGAATTTATAAAAGAAAAAGGGGTAGTTATTGATGAAATAAAACAACAAAATGATCAGCCTGAAGAGAGACTTTATAATTATTTTTTAAAAAGGGTTTGGTTAAGTCCTAATTATGCCAATTCGATCTTAGGAACTGAACATAGTATTAAAAACTTGGAGATAAATGACCTTGTGAAATTTCATAGCAAACATTACACTAACGAAAAAATTTGTATTGCAATTGCAGGGAATCTCTCCGAAGAAATTTATAAAATTTTTGAAAAAAGTGATCTATCTGGCATAAAAGAAAGGCCAAATTTAATAAATCAAAAAAATAAACCTTCTTTAAAAATAAGGAATGGTAGAGAGTCAGTTAAGTTTGATAATTTAGAGTTTTCAAGAATATTTATGGCTTGGTTTATCCCAAACCTAAATGATCAAAAAATTATTATTGGACTTGAGATATTAGCATCAATACTCTCAGTTGGAAGGAACAGCAGATTAGTTAAAATTTTAAAAGAAGATAGTAATCTTGTTGAATCGGTATATGTAGATGTAAATGCTGGAGAATTAGGCGGATTATTTATAATGGAAGCAAGTTGTGAGTCCAAAGATATTGATTTAGTAGAAAAGCAAATTAACAAAACAATAGATGAGATCTCAAATTGTAAAGTCTTGGCTTTGGATGAAATAAAAAAAGCAATAAATATTGTTAAAAGTAATTATATCTTCAATTTAGAGACATCTACACAACTCTCTTCATTTTTTGGAAATGAACTTCTTTGGGGGAGAAAATGTTCAATAAATAATTTAGAAAGTCATTTAAAATATTGGAATGACTTGGATAACTTCAAAGAGATCACAGAATATATCCGTGGAGAGAAATTTACATTATTTGCATCCCCTGGTAAATGTTAAAAAGATATTTTTTAAATAATAAAAAAAGAAATTTTTCAACTGCTTCAATTTGGATTAAAGGCGGGAGTGATATGGATAGTACTGGCAAAAAAGGGATAAACAAAATCCTGTGTTCATTACTTACCAGAGGATGTGAAGGTTTTAACAATTTCTCTCTCTCTGAATACATTGAGTCCTATGGAGCAGAATTAAATCAAGAAATATTTGAAGATGGTGTTTTAATTAGTATCAAATCCCTAAATGAACATTTCAAAAAATTATTCCCTTTATTAGATTTAATAATTAATAAGCCAATCCTCTCGGAAACTGAATTTAAAAAAGTAAAAAAATCTTCTATTGATCAAATTAAAAAAGATAAAGAGAATCCATTCAATATCTGTTTTGAAAAATGGAAAAAAATTGTTTACTCAAATCATCCTTATGCTTTTAACACAATAGGCAATGCTAATGACGTCTCAAAGATTACCTATGAAGATGTTTTGCTTGAGTTTAAAAATTTAAAAAATAGAGAAAAGTATTTAATTTCAAATAATCCCGAAATAAATGGAGAAAATTTTGGAACACTTGAAAAAAAAATCTTAAATGAAAAATCAGATCCTTTAAATCATAATTTTGATACGACGAATAGGTTTGATTACATTAATAATGATTCAAATCAAACAATAATAATGATGGGGGACCAAACTTGCTCGCGAAGAAGTAGTGAATATTTTCCTCTTAAGGTTTTGGAGTCATATTTATCTTATGGAATGAGCGCTGCTTTATTTAAACTTTTTAGAGAAAAACATGGTATCACTTACGATTTAGGTGTTTATTATCCTATTAGGAGTAGAAATGCCCCATTTTTAATTTATTTATCCGTATCTAATGATCAAGCACTTTTTGCTTTTGAACTTTTATCAACACTATGGAAAAATTTACTTTTAAATCCGTTGACTGATGCTGAAATATTTTTAGCAAAAGAAAAACTAAAAGGTTCTTTTTTATTAGGAAATCAATCATTAGATGAAATTTTACAAAGAAAGGTACAGTTAGTTAGTTATGGTATTCCACCAATTTCTGAGAACGATTTAATTTCAAAAATAGAGGAAATTTCTTCGTTAGATATTTTGAAATTAACTAATAAGTATTTTTCAAAACCTTTTCTGAGTATTTCTGGAAGTAAAAATATATGTTTAGAAATTTCTAATAGGTGGAAGAAAAACATTTAGGTTAATTTCTCTCAATCTTATCAATATCAATTAAAAACGAACCTCTCCTAAACTTTACCTCAACAGTATCTGGAGATTTAATTGAAAGGATTTCCCCAATTTCATCAATTGCCACTAGATCAGGTGGTCTTAACATCGGCATATTATCTGAAGTCTTCAAGTAAGAGACTGGCGCAATCAACTTAACCTTATCTTTGATCTCAAATTTCATTTATAAATCAGATACACTAAAGAGTAGTATAAGCATAAAGTTAGAGAAAATATCAACGAAATGCACTGATTCATTCTAGAATCCTAGAATTGACTTTTTACAAATTAATGAATCAAAAATTTAAAACATTAATTTTATGGGCTTTACCTATACTTTTAGTAATAGCACTTTCCTACCAATTTTTATCTTCAAGCAACGTTGATTCGCTTAAATCTAATGGCACTACAGTTGCACCAAGAAATTCAGCGGTAGCAAGAGTTAGTTACGGCAGATTTTTAGATTACATTAATTCAGGAAGGGTTACATCTGTCGATATTTTTGAGGGAGGCAGAAATGCAGTTATCGAGACTATTGATTCGGATTTAGATAATAAAGTTCAAAGGTTGCGTGTTGATCTTCCCGGCTTAACTCCAGAACTTATAAATATTTTAAAAAATGAGGGAATTAGTTTTGATGTTCATCCAATAAAAACAACTCCTCCTGCATTAGGAATTTTAGGTAATTTACTCTTCCCGGCTATCTTAATTGGAGGTTTAATTTTGTTAGCGAGGAGATCAAATGGTATGCCTGGAGGTCCTGGCCAAGCAATGCAGTTTGGGAAAACTAAAGCAAGATTCGCAATGGAAGCTGAAACAGGAGTCGTATTCGATGATGTTGCGGGCGTTAACGAAGCTAAACAGGATTTACAAGAAGTTGTCACTTTTCTGAAAAAACCAGAAAAATTTACTTCTGTAGGAGCAAGAATTCCCAAAGGGGTTCTATTGGTAGGACCTCCTGGTACTGGTAAAACCCTCTTAGCTAAAGCAATTGCAGGTGAAGCTGGTGTTCCATTTTTCTCATTATCAGGTTCTGAGTTTGTTGAAATGTTTGTTGGTGTTGGCGCTAGTAGAGTTAGAGACCTTTTTAAAAGAGCTAAAGAGAATAGTCCTTGTTTAATTTTTATTGATGAAATCGATGCAGTTGGA
This sequence comes from uncultured Prochlorococcus sp., assembly GCA_902594875.1. Lineage (GTDB taxonomy): Bacteria > Cyanobacteriota > Cyanobacteriia > PCC-6307 > Cyanobiaceae > Prochlorococcus_A. The sequence goes on along the minus strand of CACJNU010000008.1, from coordinate 29,529 downwards.
AGACAAAGAGGTGCAGGCATTGGCGGAGGTAATGATGAGAGAGAACAAACTCTCAATCAACTACTTACTGAAATGGATGGTTTCGAAGGTAATAGTGGCATAATAATAATTGCAGCCACAAACAGGCCCGATGTTTTAGACTCAGCGCTAATGAGACCAGGCAGATTTGATAGACAGGTAACTGTAGATGCACCTGATATCAAGGGCAGACTATCAATTTTGGAAGTTCATGCTAGGAATAAGAAACTTCAAGAGGATTTAACGCTTGAAAGCATTGCCAGAAGAACACCAGGTTTTACCGGAGCGGATTTAGCAAATTTATTAAATGAGGCTGCTATATTAACTGCCAGAAGGAGAAAAGACTCTATAAGTATCTCAGAAATTGATGACTCTGTAGATAGAATTGTCGCAGGAATGGAAGGATCTCCATTAACAGATGGTAGAAGCAAGAGATTAATTGCTTATCATGAAGTTGGTCATGCTCTGATAGGTTCACTTGTCAAAGCCCATGATCCTGTTCAAAAAGTGACCGTCATTCCAAGAGGTCAAGCTAAAGGTCTTACTTGGTTCACCCCAGATGATGAACAAACCCTTATTAGTAGGGCGCAATTAAAAGCTCGTATAATGGGAGCTTTAGGAGGAAGAGCTGCTGAAGATGTAGTTTTTGGAGAAGGTGAGATTACAACAGGAGCTGGAGGTGATTTCCAACAAGTTGCTTCAATGGCTCGCCAAATGGTTACTAGATTTGGAATGAGTAATTTAGGTCCGATAGCTTTAGAAAGTGGTAATCAAGAAGTATTTGTTGGTAGAGATTTAATGACTAGAAGTGAAGTTTCTGACTCAATCTCTAAACAAATAGATGAAAGTGTAAGAATAATGGTCAAAGAATGTTATAAAGAAACCTACGATATAGTAAGCAAAAATAGAGAAGCTATGGATAAGATAGTTGACCTATTAATCGAAAAAGAAACATTAGATGGTGATGAATTTGTAAGTATTCTTTCCAAATTCACCAAAATACCTGAGAAAGAGAGAACACCTCAATTATTAAGCTAAAATTTTATTGGTTTCTTATCTAACACCAGATCAATTAAACCGTAATCAACAGCTTCGTTTGGGGACATATAAAAATCTCTATCAGTATCTTCTTTGATAGTGTCATAATCCTTTCCAGTTCTTTCTGATAATTCAGTATTTAGTCGTTCTTTTAAGAACAAAATTTCATCTGCTTGAATCCTTATATCACTAGCTTGCCCTCTAGCACCTCCAAGAGGTTGATGAATCATTATTCTTGAATGTCGAAGGCTGCTTCTTTTACCTTTAGTACCTGCCGCAAGCAAAAATGCACCCATACTAGCCGCTAAACCAACACATACTGTATGAATGTCAGGCTTTACATGTTGCATTGTGTCAAAGATACCCAATCCGTCATATACGGATCCTCCAGGTGAATTTATGTACATATAAATGTCCTTATCTGGATCCTCTGCCTCGAGGAACAATAATTGAGCAACAATTCTATTAGCAGTTTCACTAGTAACTTGTTCTCCCAAAAAGATTATTCTCTCTCTTAAAAGTCTCGAATAAATATCAAAGACTCTTTCACTACCGCCAGATTCTTCTAAAACTAAAGGGATCATAATAATATTTATCTGTTTATTAGATATTAACGATATTGAGTCAACATACGCTAACCTTATTAAGGTTTACATATAAAAAATTGAAAGAAAAATTGACTGTTTCAGATAGCAAAAAGTTATTTCATGAAAAATTTCCTTACGTCATTCCAGGTTTATATAAAAGAATAGTTGATGAAATGCTTGTCGAACTTAATCTTTTGAACCATCAAAATGAATTTACGCAAGATTATCTCTTTTGTGTCGGCCTCACTGAAACATTCAAAGAATTAATGAAAGGATATCAACCTGAAAAACACTTGGATCTACTTTTTGAATCTTTATGCAGTTCTACAAATTTTGAGGCGAAAGATATTAATGAAATATCAAAAAAATCTCAAAAAGAATTCAAGGATAAAATTTCTAAAGATATTTTAAAATTATTAGTAGAAAAAAGTAATTCTAAACTTTATCCTTCAAGAATTTTGAACTTAGGGCTATATATATTAATTTCAAACTCACAAGATTTCAAAGAGAAAAATGAATCAGATAAAAATAAGATGATCTCTGATATTTTTGAGAAGTTAAGCTTATCTGCTAATAAAGCAGAAAAAGATATTGGAATCTACAAAAGCAGCATATCAAAAATGGAACAAGCAAAAGAATTAATTGAAGAGCTAAAAATTAAGGATAAGAAAAAAAACCAAGAAAAATAATAACTATTTTTTTAATCTTTTTTTATCTTTCCAAGAGACATATGATATATAAATTACAGCTAATGTTATGAATATTAGTAAAACAAACGATGTTAAGGTAAGAAATTTACTTAAATAGACTTCATAAGTTAAAAATGAAATCATATGTCAATGGATCCGTCCCCATTTCTTCCCCAAACAACCATGGCAATTGAAAAAGTAAATATAGCAGCCAATGCTGCCCAACCTATTTGAAAGATCATTAGAATTTGATAGTTTTTATAAATATAACAGAACTTCAAAATTTTTTAATCATTTTAAAGCTAAATTTAATTTCTCAGAAACAAAATTTTCCCAATAGAATTGTAGTAAAATTAAATTGGGAAGGTTAGTTTTAAATCATAGTACAAATATAGAAGGTCTAATTCCAATACTTCAAAAATTAGTACTGGAAAATAATATCAAGACAATAACTCCAGCTGTTATTTCAAGAGCCAGGGGAAGATCCTCTAAATTGATAATTAGATTGTCAGTGAAAACTATAAACGGATATAAAGCAATCGCAAGAAAGGGTAATACAGCTCAAGAAGTTTTTATTTCAACAGAGTTAAGTAAAGATGAATTAAAAGGAATCATAGATCTTTATAATAAAAAGTAATTAAATTAAAGTGTATTAGAAAATAATTAGGAGAGAACAAATGAAATTGGTATTAAATTTTTTTATGTTTTTATTGGCCTTTTTTTCATTGAGTAATAAATTATTTTCCCTTACTGATTACCAAATAAAAAGATTTTGCGCAAAGGAGAAAAGAGTATCTTTATGTATAAAAAATTTACAAGAGAAAAGATCTGATCTCCAAAAAGGAAAGCTAATTGAAATACCTGTAACCCCTTACAAACGGTAATTAGAAATTGAATTTAAATTTCAAATTCTGATTCGAAAAGATTAAATGCATTTTTATAGTTTGTGAGAAGTTCTTCAGAATTATCAGAAAATCCTTGTCGTTCGTAATCTTCTTTTAATTCATCATATAAGTAAACCACTTTGTTAAAGGCGCTCATATATTCTTTTTGTATGTCTTCATCATCGATATCATAGATTTTTGCCAGTACTAACTCGACATTTTTTTTTGATGAATATATTTTTCTCTCAAAATCTTTATTTAACTTCCTTCTTTTTTTTGCCATTTAAAATTTCTAACTACAAATTAACAATACTCAAATACATAGATAAATTAAATTAAAACTTATAAAATAAAGATATAGTTTTCAAATCAAAATAAAACCTCTACATTCCAAATAAATCATTGGATGATATGAATAAAAAAGAAACAACTAATCCTAAAGAACCGAAAACCCAAAACTATGAAGCCAAGAAAATGAATACTTCCTCAAACTTAAAGAAAAAGAAAGAAAAGGAGCTTCCATGGTGGATAGAGTTGTTATTTGTTCAAATAGGATTACCAGATAAATTACTAATAAAAATATTAAAAGCCAAAAAAACATCTAAAGAATTTATTGAAAATGAAAAAAAATCAATAATAATATTTTTGTTTGTAATTACTTCATTGGCATATTTTTTTCCAGTTATTAAACATGCAAAAAATAAATTAGATTGTGAAGCAAATGCTAAAAATTATATTATTAAAAATAAAAATACAATCGGAATTAATAATCGGGAGATAAAAATGTTATCCACAAACTTTTGTTATGGTGGCGAAGAAATCTATGAAATAGAAAATTTAAAAAATTAAATTTTAAATTATTCTCTATAAATAAGCATCTCAATATTATGATAATAACTTTAAGTTTAATAAATTTTAAATTTTATTCCTATGACTGATATAAAACAAAAGAAAGAAAACGTAAAAATGCATTTAAAAGATTTGAGGCAACAATTAAAGAAAATGCATTTAGAAGTTACGGAAGAATTAATATTACCGAAGCCAGGTGATGTAAAAGACTTGATGGATAAAATGGATAAATTATTAAAATTAATCGAATCAAAATAAACTATAATTTAAATAATTTTAGAATCATGAAAAGTTAAAAAAATGAAAATAATAAAACAAGTTCCTATATTAATTCTAATCGCAATTTTCTTAATTTCTTGTAGGACATCGACTAATAAAGAGTATCCCTCAAATAATTTGGAAAAAAATATTGATGATAATCCTAATTCAGAAAAGAATAGAATGGAAATAAAGTTTTCTTGTGGAGAGGATGGTATTTCAGAATACTTAGATGATGGATGGAAGATTTTAAAAGAAGAATCCCAAGAAAAAATTTGTTCCTGGAAATCTGTTCCTGCCACAAAAGATTGCAATATGGAAAAAGATAAAGGATGTAAAATAACAAAGCCAGATAAAATAGGTGAAGAGAAAATTTATTTATTGGAAAAATAAATTGAATATATGACTCAAAAATCAGAACACTTAGTTGATTTAATTTTTAAGAAATTAAAGACCTACAAGAAGAAAAAAATATTTTTAGAAAAAGAAAGTTTGAATAAATTTATTCTTTCACTTTTCAAAGAAAACTGAATCCAGGACTAATTTAAGTTAACTGCTATAGTTAAATAAATTTTTTAATTAATATAGAAATGGATAGTTTTTCATCATTAACTTTTATTCTGTCAGTAATTTTTATCGTAAGTCTTTATTTTTTATTTAGGGTTACTTCTAGTACAAAGAAATAAAAATATTTTCACATCTTTCCTAGATGATCGGATCATCTCTTAGTAGTAAAACCGTATGCTTACTTAAACCATCATTTATCCATTCTTTATATTCTTCCATAACACACTTTTTATCAAAATCATCTAATAAATTAATTCTTTTTTTTGCATTATCTAGTGCCAACTTAATACAGAATTTATAATCATTGGAATTTTCTTGCATTTGTTTTTTCTTGAATCTTAGTAAAAATAATTTCTTATTTTGTATTGAAAATTACAATAATAAGCGTTGATTTAATAAGAGTATCAAGCAATACGGAAGAATTTTTAATATATTTAAGATAATAAATTTCTTTATAATAATCCTATGTCCTACGAAGCAGGCAGTAAAGAATGTAGACATTTAATTGAAGCCAAAGAAAGCCTTCTATCAACATTAGATGCGTTAAGTAATATACATTCGACCGATCTAATACAAATTCAAATTAAAGAAATTTATAATAAATTGGAACAGATGCACGACAATAGAAAAAAAATAGAATCAGCTACAAATTATCTTTAATACGATCAATTTAACTGAAAGCTCTCAAAATTGGCTTTTTATCTTGGTTACTTTTTTTTCTGATAATAAATCCAATAAAGCATCAAGCTGAGCGAGTACTTCCTTTGCTTCATTAAGATCTGGCAACAAATCTTCTTTGATGAGCATTTGATGCATCTCTCTAAGCTCTAACCTTATATATCTAAGGTGGGAACAAACTTCCTCTCTCTTAGTTGCACTCATATTTCCTTGTATTCTTTACATTATACAATACGATCTTTTTTGACTCACATATAAGCTTTGTCAATTTGAAAAATTTTTTCAAACCCAATAACATATCAAAATCTTTTAAAGTCGAATTGTAGTAATATAACTTTCATGAAAAAGAAAAAATCTAAAAAAAAACAAACTAATTCAAATTTAAATGATCAAAAATTAGGTCAAACAAAAAATTCTGCGAAATTAGTACTTTTTGTTTTTGGGATAGGTCCAATAATTGGCATAATAATATTTTTATACAGTAAGGGATTTTTTAATTCACCAACAATTTAAATCTTAATTAATTAAAACTAATCTTAAAAAAACTAATCTTAAAAAAATTAATTTTAAAAATTTAAAAATAATTATTGAAATTTTTTTAATGAAAATATCCTAAATTCTGCCATTTTTCTAGCATTTTCAGGATTAGATATCAAAAAAGGGTGATCTGATAAAAGTTCTAATACCTTATCTATCTTTAAGCGTATATCATCACAATCAACATTTTCCCATTCCTCATCAAATGACATTGCAAAGCTATCAGCATTATCATATAGTTTATCTTTCATAATATTTGGAATTTAAATGTAGAAAATTTCAAAAATCAGAACCAAACAGAAAAAGTTATTAGAAGAAGCATTTAAAACTATCCCCATGAGTATTTGATAAATAACTTTTAATGAGTGTTCTTTGAAATTATACTTTAATCCTACTATTTAAATTTATACATAAGTGCTATTAATCAAATTCTGAGTTGAGTTGACAGAAGTGTTACAATATTGACATATGCATAGACTTATGGAAAATAAAGTTAAAAGGATAGGATATCTTCCTAGAAAAAGAGTACTTGAAATTATTGATGAAATATCCAAGAGTGAATCTATAAGTAGATCTAAAGTAGTTGGAATATTAGTTGAGGAAGCATTAGATGCAAGAGGAATTGCGAATTTTGGATATAGTAACATCAGCAAGTCAAATATATTCAAATCGGATAGTTTTAAAGATATTCAAAATGAAAATGCCCATCTAAAAGATGGGGAAGACGAATTTGTTGATGACAGTGGTTACACAGTTTCATCTCACAAAACTTTAGACCGCTCAATATCTTCTGCAGATATAGAATTAGCAAATAAAATAAACATTCTTAAGGAATCAGGATTAATATAACTTTTATTGCGTAATTACTATATTTTTTAATGCATAATATTGGTTCATTGTTTATTCTTAGTCAAGAATAATATTCTTTTTACATAATTCGAATATTAAATCCTTTCTATTATTAATTTTGTGATTAAAAAATGAAAGATATTAAATGTCCTTCATGCGGCCAAACTTTCCGAATTGATCCCAGCAGCTTTGAAGAAATACTTCTTCAGATAAAAGACGAAGAATTTAATAAACAAATAAAAGAAAGACTTATCTTGGCTGAAGAAGATAATAAAAAAGCTTTGGAAATTTTAAAACGTGAGTTAAAAATACAGTTAATAGAGCAGAATCGGATTAAAGATTCTGAGATCCAAACTCTTGAATCTAAATTAAAAATAGCTGAGGAAAAGAAAACGAATTCCCTTAATGATTTAAAAAATCAAGCAACAAATAAAATTAATTCATTGAATAATGAATTAATCAAGTTGAAAGACGAAATTAAAAACCAGTCTTTAATTTCAGAATTATCTTTAAAAAACAAAATTAGTGAAGCTGTTACTAATTTAGAAAAAGAAAACTCATCTTTAACAAATTCCATTGAAAAAATGAAGCTTGAACATTCAATTAATGAAAAATTAATTGAAGAAAAGTTTAAAAACAAAATTAGTGAAAGAGACCTGACTATTCAGGAGTTAAGAGAAATGAAATCTAGATTATCTACAAAGATGATAGGAGAAACATTAGAAATCCATTGCGAAACTCAATTTAATCTTAATCGTGCCTCTGCATTTAAAAACTCATATTTCGAAAAGGATAATGATGCCACTTCAGGAAGTAAAGGTGACTATATATTTAGAGAATTTGATGAAAATAAAACCGAAGTTGTATCCATAATGTTTGAGATGAAGAATGAAAGTTTAAATGGAACTAATAAAAGAAAAAACGAAGATTTTTTAAAAGAATTAGATAAAGATAGAAGACAAAAATCTTGTGAATATGCAGTACTTGTATCCCTTCTAGAACCAGATAGTGAACTATATAATGCTGGCATAGTAGATGTTTCTCATAGATTCCCAAAAATGTATGTCATAAGACCTCAATTTTTCTTGCCCATTATTTCTCTGCTAAGAAATGCATCTATGGAAACCATAAAATACAAATCACAAATTGATTTAATGAAACGTGAGAATTTTGACATAACTAATTTTGAAAGTACTCTTGAGCAATTCAAAAATGCAGTTGGTAAAAATGTTTCACTTGCTCAGGATAGATTTAATGATGCAATTTCAGAAATTGATAAATCAATAACCCATTTACAAAAAACTAAAGAGGCTTTAGTTCTCTCAAAAAAACATCTTTTATCTGCTGACAGCAAGTCTCAAGATTTGACAGTAAAGAAATTAACTAGAAATAATCCAACCATGAAGAAGAAGTTTAATGATATAAATAATTTTGAAGATGAAGTAGCTTAATTAAAAATGTTTTTAAAATTAATAATAATTAAAAATATATTTAATTTCTAATTTATAAATATACTATAAATAATAAATTTCATAGTAAAGAAAATAATGTCTACCAACACTCCTATTTTCAGTATTGCCAAAGATCTTAATGTCGAAAGTAATAGAATATTATTAGCCTGCAAGAAACTTGGAATCAATGCAAAAGGTGCAACAAAAAGATTAAATAAAGAAGAATTAGAAAAAATTAAAAGTTATTTTGAAACGGGCAAAAATGTGTCTGATGAAGTGATCAATTTAAATAAAGTTAAAACTATAAGTAGTTCTAAAAAAAGTGTAGAAAAGGTAAAGATAAAATATTTTGCTAACAGACTTATTCGTAAATCTTAAATAAAAATAATTTTTTTAATTACTTAAAGGAATAAGCCACAGAAGAAAAAAATAATAATTTATCATAAGTAAAAATACTTAAAATGAGCATAAGCAAAATTTTAAATTCTCTAGAAAAATCCTGGGAAAGAGATGATATTCTTTTAAATATAAAGAAGGGGTTAGGGGCAGATGAGATAGTTAATGAATTTCTTATGAAAAACGAAAGACAAATTAAAGAATTAAATTCTTTATTAAGGCCAGAAGATGTTGAATTATTAAATCAAGTAGAAAAACTCTCAACTTGCGAATCTAAATTAATAAATAAGATTAAAAATTTAAATTACTTAGAAAATAATGAAAATAATCAAATTATTAATAAAAAAAATATAGTTCCATCTAATAGAGTTTCTTTCAAGAAAATTAGTTCATTCATGATTAATTGGAGTAACAAATTTGTAGTTATTGCTTTACTAACAATTTCAGCTATAGCTTTATCAAAACAAGCTTGGGCATAATTAGCTAAATTAACTTCATTGTAAGAGTTGTAGCTTTGAGAACTAAACAAGAATATTTAATTAGATATAAAGATGGAAATCTTTATTGTGAACTTGCTGATATTTGGATTGATCCAAGAAAGCCAGTAAAAAAGGCATTAATAACTCATGCTCATTTTGATCACTTTACATTTGGCTGTGAAGAATACATTTCTACCAAGGAAACTGCGATACTTCTTAAAGATAGGGTTGGAGATAATATCAAAATTAAGACTTTTGAATATGGAGAAAAATTTAAGATAAATGGCATTAATATCTCTTTTCATCCATCCGGTCACATCCTAGGATCTAGTCAAATAAGGTTTATTTTTGCTGAAGAAAAATGGCTAATTTCAGGTGACTTTAAGCTTCAAAAAGATCAGACTTGCAAACAATATGAAATAGTAAAAACTGATTATTTAATAAGCGAATGTACTTTTGGATTGCCAATATTTAAGTGGGATGAATCAAGTAAAATAGCAAATGATATTTCAAAATGGATAACTAATTCACCAGAAAAAACTTCTTTACTTTTCTGTTATTCACTTGGAAAAGCTCAGAGATTGTTAAAAGAAATTAGTCAAACAAATTTCAAAGGCAATATTTATTCCCATAGCAGTATTCACAAAATGAACAATAGTTATAGGGAACTTGGAATTGATATTAAAGATACTATAAAAATTGAAAATAAAAAAAAGATAGATGAATTTAAAGGAAGTCTAATATTATTACCGCCATCTTTAAGTAAGGGTTCTTACTTAAAAAATTTCAAAAACATTCAAACAGCTTTCGCGAGTGGATGGATGTCAATAAGAGCTCTAAGAAAAAGATCAGGATATGATAAAGGATTCGCAATCTCTGATCATGCGGATTGGGATGGGATTCTGGAAGTAGTAAAAAAGTCTGAAGCAAAAAATGTATTTTTTCATCATGGAGATAGTGAAGCCTTAAGTAAATATTTAGTTGAAAAGGAATCAATAAATGTCCTTTTTTTCGGTAAAAAAATATGAGCTTAAAAAAGTTTTCAGAATTATTTGACGATCTAGATTCAATTAATAGTACAAATAATAAAATTGAAGTTTTAAAGAATTATTTTTTATCTAATGATCCAATAGATAATTCATGGGCAATATATTTACTAACTGGGAAAAGTAATAAGAGATTTATTAGTGGAAGATATTTAAAAAATCTTTTTTCTCAAATATATGAATATCCTCAATGGTTAATTGATACATGTTATTTAAAAGTTGGTGATTCTGCTGAGGTAATAACGTTATTACTTAAAAATAAAACTAATTTTAGAAAAAAGGAATTATCAAATATAAGTCTCAATGAATTACTAAGCGAAAAAATACCTGCATTATCAAAACTTAATGAGGAGGAGAAAAATATAGAAATTAAAAATCTTTGGGAAACATTACCTGAAGATAACCATCTAATTTTTAATAAAATTCTTACGGGAACTTTTAGAGTAGGAGTTTCTATCGGATTAATCACAAAATCAATATCAAAACTTTTTAATATTGAGGAAGAGATTATTTCTCATAGGTTGATGGGTGATTTTAAACCTTCAATAGATTCATATAAATTTTTAATTAACAAGAATATCAATCTTCAAGAGTTAAATTCCAAACCATTTCCATTTCTTCTAGCAAATACAATTGAAGATAAAATCTTCAAAAAATCAATTAATGATTTTCAATTTGAATGGAAATACGACGGTATAAGGATGCAATTAATAAAAAGATCAGGCAATGTTTCGTTATGGACAAGAGGGCAAGAATTAGTAAATGAATCTTTCCCAGAGTTAGTAGAGAAAATGTCCCATATAAAAGATGATTTTGTTCTTGATGGGGAATTATTAGTTTGGAATTTTAAAGAAGAAATTGCCTTTGATTTTTCTTTACTTCAAAAAAGAATAAATAGAAAGTCTCCTACTAGATCAATCCAAATAAAATATCCAATTATTTTTATTGCTTATGATCTTTTAGAGATTAATGGGAGAGATATAAGAGAAATTAAATTAGAAAATAGGAGAATTGAGTTAGAACAATATTTTTCAAAATGGCAAATTAAAACTGAGAATAATATCTCTGATATTTTCAAAATATGTGATTTAATCTTTCCTAAAGATTGGCCTGATGCTTTAACTTATAAAGATAAATCTCGAGAAAATAATACTGAAGGATTAATAATTAAGAAAAAGACTTCTATATACTCCTCTGGTAGAAAGAAAGGTATTTGGTGGAAATATAAAGTTGATCCTATGCAACTGGATGCTGTTCTAATTTACGCTAAGGGCGGGAGCGGTAGAAGAGCTGGTCTATATACAGATTACAGTTTTGCATTATGGAAAGACAAAGAATTAATTAAATTTGCAAGTGCATATTCTGGTTTAACGAACATTGAGATTAAAGAGCTAGATAAATGGATAAGAAAAAATACAATAGAAAAATTTGGTCCTGTTCGGTCGTTAAAGCCAGAAATGGTATTCGAAATATCTTTTGAGAAAATACAAATTTCTAAACGTCATAAGTCAGGAATAGCAGTACGATTTCCAAGAATAACAAAATGGAGAAAAGACAAAAAAATTAATGATGCAAATAGTCTAGAGAATGCTTATGAACTAATGAAAAAAATATCATGAAAAATATTACGAAAAATAATAAGCAAAATAATTTAATTTCTAAAATTAAACAGTTTTTCTCCACAAATGGATGGGAGCCACTACCCTATCAGATCGAATCTTGGGAAGCATTTTTAAATGGAGAGAGTGGAATAATACAAGTTCCTACTGGATGCGGAAAAACTTATGCTGCATTAATGGGACCTCTATCAAAGATAGAAGATCCCAAAAATAATAAAAGTGTGAATATATTATTAATAACCCCTTTAAAAGCACTAAGTAGAGATCTAAAAAATTCTATACAATTAGCAGCTTTGCATTTTAATAAAGAAATCACTGTTGAAATTAGGAACGGGGATACAACCCCATATGAAAAGAAAAAGCAACTAGCCAAACCACCTAATGTTCTTATTACCACTCCAGAGTCTTTATCTCTTTTACTTTCTAATAAAGAATCTAATAATCTGTTCAAGGAGTTGTCATCAATAATTATTGATGAATGGCATGAATTGATGGGTAGTAAAAGAGGAAACCAGTGCGAGTTATCTTTAAGTTGGCTAAGAGGTAATATAAAAAATTTACAAATTTGGGCAATGTCTGCAACTATTGGAAATATTGAAGAAGCAGCAAGAGCAATAGTTGGGATGAGCGCTATTAAACCCAAAATTATAAGTACAAATATTCAAAAAGAGATCGAAATTATAAGTGTTTTACCAGAGGAGGAAACTACCTTTCCATGGAGTGGGCATCTTGGGATTAGAAGTCATTCTTCACTATTAAAAATCCTAGATAAAAATAAAAGCACCTTATTATTCACCAATACGAGAAATCAATCTGAAAGATGGTATCAATGTCTTAAATTTTTTCTCCCAGAGATGGAAGACAAAATTGCACTTCATCACGGCTCCCTAGATAAAGAAGATAGAAAAAGAGTTGAAGAAGGGGTTAAAGATGGATTAATAAAATGGGTAGTCTGCACCAGCTCGTTAGATTTGGGAGTTGACTTCCAACCTGTAGATCAAATAGTTCAAATTGGTAGTGCAAAGAATTTAGCTAGACTTATCCAAAGAGCGGGAAGAAGTGCTCATAGACCAGGTGGAAAATCAAAAATAATTTTTATGCCTACTAATTCTTTAGAGTTATTAGAGATTAGTGCAATGAGAAGAATAATAAAAAGTGGTATATCTGAAGAAATTAGACTTCCTGAATTATCTTATGATGTTCTTCTACAACATCTAATAAGTTTGGCATGCGGGAATGGCTTTGAACCGAAAATTGAAAAAGAAAGAATTAAAAATTGTTGGAGTTACAGAAACTTAAAAGATCAAGATTGGAATTGGTGTCTTGACTTTTTAGAATATGGAGGAAAATGTCTTAAAGCATACCCAAAATATAAAAAGATAGTTAAAGAAGAATCACAAAATAATAATGAAAACTTTAAATATTTTGTAAAAGACAAATCTTTAATAAGAATGCATAAGTTCAATATTGGAACAATTACAAGTGACAAATTTGTGAATGTCAAATATATGAAAGGTAAATCTTTAGGTAATTTGGAGGAGAATTTTGCCTCAAAATTAAATCCTGGAGATACCTTTTACTTTGCCGGTAAAATGCTTCAATTTGTGAGAATCAGAGATATGATTTTATACGTTAAAAAATCAACAAAAAAAAGTTCTCTAATTCCTGCATGGGTTGGAGGTCAAATGGCAATTTCTGATCTACTTTGTGAAAGTTTGAGAAAAGAAATAGATATATGCAATGAATCAGAAAATTATGATTGCTTAAATCCTGAACTAAATTCATTACGCCCAATATTGAAGAAACAACAGGCTCTTTCAAGTATTCCAAAGAAAGATGAATTCCTTATAGAAATATATAAAACCAAGGATTTATCAACTATTTTTGTTTTTACACTTGATGGCAAATTTGTAAATGAAGGAATTGCATTTTTATGGGCTTTAAGATTAGCAAAATTAAAACAATCTACATTTAGTATTGCTGCTAATGATTTTGGATTCAGCTTAACTACCTCAGAAGATTATGATTTTTCCATAATTAAGAAAAAAGCTGATTATTTTTTGGATAACAAAAAATTAGAGAAAGATCTAGAAAATGCAATTAATTTTTCAGAATTAACAAAACGTAGATTTAAAAATATTGCCCAGATAAGTGGACTAGTAAATCAAAATAATCCAACCAAAACAAAAACTTCTTCTCAACTTCAAATAAGTTCAAGTCTTTTCTACGATGTCTTTACTAAATATGAAGAAGGCCATCTTTTGATAAAACAATCACATCAAGAAGTTAAAGAATACCAATTAGAAAATAAAAGAATATCTAGATCATTAGAAAGATTAAAAATTTTAAAAATGCTATTAAACGAGATAAGAACTCCAACTCCTTTTGCTTTCCCTTTATTAGTTGAAAGACTTAAAAATACTTTAAGCAATGAACCAATAGAAAAAAGAGTAGAAAAACTTATAAAAAAATATAGTGATTAAATGAAAAAAAGTTCTTTTAAATTTTGTTGGGAAGATACATTGTTAGAGATGCTTCCTTCAAGAGCGTTATTTCTACCAATAACAAAAGAGTTGTTAATATGCGATGTTCATCTTGGGAAAGCCGAGTATTTTCAGCAAAATGGTATACCTCTTACTAATAATTCAGATAAAAACAATTTCGCAAGAATAAAAAAAATAGTAAAAAAATATAATCCTGAAAAGTTAATAATATTGGGAGATTTATTCCACAGTAAATATTCAATAGATAAAACTCTTCAAAAAAAAGTTGAGGATCTTCCTGAACTACTAAAAACTAAGGTTGAACTAGTCCTCGGAAATCATGATGTAGGCTGTGATATTAAAAACATAAAAATTTTTGATATTAGAAAAACTAAAAATATTACTTTTAGCCATGAACCAGTAGATTTAGACAATAATAAATCATTGAATATTTGTGGACATTATCATCCGAAAATCTATTTAAAAAACAAAGGAGATAAATTATCTTTCAGATGCTTTGCAATGGATTCAAATAAAAATGTTTTATATCTTCCTGCATTTGGTGACTTGACCGGCGGATATCCTTGCAAAAAGTCATTTAAAAAATGGGCAATTGTTTCTGAAGAAGAAATTATCGAAATAAAATCTTAAGAAAATCCTAGTGAAGTGTCTTAAATTTTTCTTTTAGACATACTAATTTATACTTAAAAGTCTCGTTAAGTTTTTTTATCAATTAATTTGTATTTATTATTTTATTTACGAGTAAAAATAGATTACAAAAAATTTTTACAGCTAATGACCCTTTCCTTAGCAGAAAATCCACGTTATAAAAAAAATAAACACATTTTATAGAAATGAAAAAATTAATAGCCCTGATTTTATTTCCATTTCTTGTAATTTCATTTGGAGCAAAAGCAAATGATAATTTTTCCGTTGAGATAGAGGCACTTACATTAGTAATGGAACAATATAAGGAAAATACTGAATCAAGTGTTGAATTAGATATTGAAGACATAAAGCCAAGTTATATGGCCCTCAAACAAGACGAATGTAATGCCACTGTTGAAGTTACAGAAAAAACAGGCTTAGAGGTCGTAAATACTGAATCTTTCGATGTAAACGTCTGCTTGAAAGAAATTTATAAAGTAATCAACTAAATAAGCAAGTTATAAAAATATAATTAAAACGATCAAATTAAAGAGGTCTTTTACTTAAAGAAGGTAAGACCTCGAGACCTAACAGAAAACTTTGGAACGGGTTCTGCATACCCAATTAATAACTACGAAAAAATTTTAAAGGTGTAATTAAACGTACAAAATCTAAAATTATTTTTTAAATAATAATTATTTCTTTTTTGATAATGTTTGTGATTCTTCTCTAGACATTAAAGCTTCGATTTGAGCAAGAACTTTTTGAAGTTCATCCGTTTTTGTAAGAGAGGCTTCTGCTACTTCTCTTAATTTTTCTAACTGCTCTTTAGTTTTATCCATGATAAATAAATTAGAAATTAACCACTTTTAAAAATGGTTTTAATACAGATTTTTCACTCCCACACAGATTCATATTCTCTCTTTTTTTTATAAAGTCAAATAAATTTCCCTTTATTAAGGTTTTATGAGGACTTCCAATTAATTCGTTATTTATTATTGAAATCATAAGATTACGCTCAATAAAAAACTTTTAAATTATGAAGTAAATACAGGTAATCCTATTGTTGCAGTTGTTATGAGAGCACCTGCAAAAATCAAGAAAGGTAAAAAAGGATAGTTTTTCAAAGATAAACTTACTAATTCGAAACAACTATATAGGTATTTATACTGTTTGTCTACCCCTTGCCTTTCTTAAAAGTAAAAATTTTTCTTTTTAAAGGTAAAAATTTAACATCAACCAAATTTACCTGATATGTATTCCTGAGTAGTTTTTTCTTTGGGGGAATTAAAAATTATCTTTGTCGAATTAAACTCGGCAAGATAACCAACTTTTCCTCCATCACCATCTTCATACTCAATTGCATTAAAAAATGCAGTCATATCACTAACTCTTAATGCCTGTTGCATATTATGAGTAACGATTATTATTGTGTAATTCTTCTTAAGTTCATGCATCGTCTCTTCTATTTTCAAGGTAGATATAGGATCCAAAGCTGAGCATGGCTCATCCATTAGAATTATTTCAGGTTCAATTGCAATAGTTCTAGCGATACATAATCTCTGTTGTTGTCCGCCAGATAAAGAGTAACCACTATCATTTAATTTATCCTTACATTCACTCCATACAGCAGCTTTTCTCAAGGAACTTTCCACTAATTCATCCATATCTCCAGTAAAGCCATTGATTCTTGCTCCGAATGCAATATTTTCGTAGATAGATTTTGGAAAAGGATTAGGCTGCTGAAAAACCATTCCGATTCTTCTTCTAACTTCAACTGGATCTACTCTTTTGTCGTAAATATTAGTTCCATCAAACATGACTGTCCCTTTTAACGAACAATTAGGGATTAAATCGTTCATTCTATTCAAAGCTCTAAGAACGGTTGATTTACCACAACCCGAAGGGCCAATGAGTGAAGTTATATCTCCTGCTTTAAAATTTAAAAAAACATTTTTTACCGCTTCAAAAGTGCCATAACTAATAGAAACATCCTCAAGAGATAAAATGTTTTTCTTTTGCGACTTTTTAGTGTTTTTAATCATTTCATACCCTCTTAGTTTTCTCAGTAAAAGCGGCCAATATCCTTGAAAAGATATTAACTGTTAGTATTGATATGACAAGAATAAAGGAAGCCGCCCAGGCTAGTTTATTCTGTGCATCATAAGGTTCAAGGGCAAAATTATATATCAAGACAGCTAATGAGCCCATCTCGTAAAACAAATCTTCAAAACTTACTATGTAGTAGTAAGAAAATAAAGCAGTAAATATCAAAGGTGCTGTTTCGCCTGCAGCCCTTGCGATTCCAAGTACAACGCCAGTAGCAATAGATCTAAATGCTGTGGGTAAAGTTATTTTTAATATTGTTGTATACATACTTGCTCCTATGCCTAGAGAAGCATACCTTAATTCATTTGGTACTAACTTTAAACCTTCATCAGTAGTTTTTATAACTGTAGGCAACATCAATATTGAAAGAGCCATACCTCCTGCTAAACCACTGTACATACTGCCAAATAATATTTTTGTTGAAACGATTAAGGCATAAATAAATACACCGGCAATTATTGAAGGAACACCAGCTAAAACATTAACTCCGAATCTAATAAATTTTGAAAAAGGTCCTCCGTTTGAATATTCAGCTAGATATATGCCACCGCCAACACCTACTGGTATGGAAATAATTGAAGCAATAGTTGTAATTACTAGTGTCCCAATTAATGCAGGATTAATACCTCCTGCATCTAAATCATCTCCAGGAGGATTTGGTTCTAAAATAAATAGTTCTGGTGTAATTTGAGATCCACCTTTAATAAGAATATATGTAACCACAAAAATCAAAGGAAGAATTGCAATGAGTGCACAAAAAACTGATAAAGAAGTAAAAAATTTATCTCCTACATTTCGTGATAGTTTTTTCTGGTAATAAAGAGAATTCATAATCATCTAATATTTGAGACTAAATTTCTTAACTAGCCATTGAGCAAAGATATTAACCACTAAAGATAGGATCATTAGTACAAAAGCCGCATAAAAAAGTGATGAGACCTGACTTCCATCGGCTTCACCAAACTGATTTGCAAGCATAGAAGAGATGGTATATCCAGGAGATAATAGTGACCAACTAAATGCATTAGAATTTCCAATAATCATCGTTACAGCCATTGTTTCTCCCATTGCCCTACCTAAAGCAAGAAGAACACCTGCCATAATTCCTGATAATGCAGCAGGCAAAATTACCGAAAATATAGTTTTCCATCTACTTGCACCAATTCCATAGGAAGCATTCCTAAGCTTTTTGGGAACTTGATTAAGACTATCTCTAGCTATCGAGGTCACTATTGGTAAAAGCATTACCACTAAAATTATTATCGCCAAAAGTGAATTCCGACCTGCAGGCTCCGAACTAAATAAAGGAATCCAACCAAAGAATTTATGTAAAAAAACAAAAAACTCTCTAAAGAAAGGTTCCATAACAAATATCGCCCATAATCCCAATACGACAGATGGTATAGCTGCTAGTAATTCAACAAATGAACCTACTATTTCTCTGACAAATTTCGGAACAAAATCCTCTGTAATAAATATCGCAGTTCCAACACCTAAAGGGATAGTAATCAATAATGAAAGAAGAGAAGTAACTAATGTCCCATATATTGCTGTAAAAGCTCCATATTCATCTTTTACTGGATTCCATTCAGATGTCACAAGAAACTTCAAGCCATATCTTGAAAATGATTCAAATGACTGAAAAAAGACTACTAAAATAATTCCAAAAAGTACTATTGCAACCAGACTAGACAAGGTTAGGGTTGTATTTTTAAAGATTAAATCTATATTTTTTTCAATTCCGAATCTTTTACGATTCTTGAAAAGAGTTAATTTCTCTTCCATTAAAAAAACAATATTTCTATAAATTTACTACTAAATATTGGAAAAGACTTTAAGAGGGGTTAAAGGTATATGAAAGTCATGAAAAGTTAACATCCTTAAACTTAACATCTTAAAAAATTTTTTCTTTAACTTTACTTAACCATAGGTGAATAATATTTATGGAATAGAAACTGAGGGGATGCTTAAATACAGGGAATTCATTGCTCAAATCAAATATAAAGAGGTAATATCTTCCCCTGTATATTTTATTCCTGTTTTGCTTCTATCCATAATGATTATTATTGAAGGTTTTCATATCTTTAATCACAAACAAAATTGCAAAACTAAAGCTGAGTGGATGGAACAATCAGGAATGACTTATGACAGGGAATCAGAAGTTAATTAATAAAATCTAAAATAAAATTTATTCGCAGCAACGTTTTCTATTTGAGGAATAGTCCATCAAAGAAGTTATCCATTCCTTGATCAAAAATAGAGATTCTTTATTTAGGCTGTAGTACATCCATCTACCTTCTTGTCTGTCTGAGATAAGACCAGCTTCCTTCAAAATTTTTATGTGATATGAAATTCTTGATTGAGATAAATTAGTTAATTTCATAATATCGCATACACAAACTTCTCCATCCATCATTAGGTCAATTATGTCTAGCCTAAAAGGATCTGAAAATGAAACCATCAACTTAGATATATTTTCTTTTTTTACTTTGCTAATCTCTTTTAACACTTTTGAGGACATTAAATTCTTTTAAATATAGCTTAAATAAAAAAGATTTCATTAATCAAAACATCTTGATACATCAAAATATTTTGATGTATAGTTTATATAGAAAATTTCAAAGTTATGAAAATTGGAATTAATGGTTTTGGAAGAATTGGCAGATTAGTTTTCAGAGCATTATGGGATAGAGCTGATATAGAAATAACTCACATTAATGAGATAGCAGGAGATTCGAATGCCGCTGCGCATTTACTCGAATTCGATTCGGTCCATGGTAGATGGGGGAAAGATATAAAGGTTAAAGAGGAAGAAATAATAATTGGGGGAAAGAAATTAGCCTACACATCTTTTAAAAATTATCTTGATGTTCCTTGGGAAAAATCTTCTGTAGATATTATTTTGGAATGTACAGGAAAGAATAAAAAGCCAGACAAACTTAATCCATATTTTGATTCTCTTGGGATGAAAAGAGTAATAGTAGCTTGTCCAGTAAAGGGGATTGTAGCTGGAGAGGAATCACTTAATATTGTTTACGGTATAAATCAAAGTCTTTATGACCCTTCTAAACATAAATTAGTAACTGCAGCATCTTGCACTACAAATTGTTTAGCTCCGATAGTAAAGGTAATCAATGAAAATTTTTCAATTAAGCACGGCGCTATTACAACTATTCACGATGTTACCAACACTCAAGTTCCTGTAGATTTTTATAAAAGTGATTTGAGGAGAGCAAGAGGATGTATGCAAAGTTTAATACCTACTACTACTGGATCTGCTAAAGCTATCGCTGAGATCTTCCCAGAATTAAAAGGAAAATTAAATGGGCATGCAGTAAGAGTTCCTCTACTTAATGGTTCTTTAACCGATGCAGTTTTTGAATTAAATAATGAAGTGTCAACTGAACAAGTAAATTTGGCACTTAAGTTGGCTTCAGAAACTTATTTAAAAGGCATTCTTGGCTACGAAGAAAGACCTTTAGTTTCTGCAGATTATGTAAATGACTCTAGAAGTTCAATAGTTGATAGCTTATCAACTATGGTTGTTAATTCAAATTTATTAAAGATATACGCTTGGTATGACAACGAGTGGGGTTACAGCTGCAGACTTGCAGATCTTACTGAATATGTAATCAAAAAAGAGATTTAATTTATGTCTTTATGAAGTTATCTAATATTCAACAATATAGTGTTGTAACAGCAAACTATTGGGCATTCACGCTTACTGACGGCGCATTAAGATTATTAGTTGTTGGTCACTTTCATGAGCTAGGTTACACAACTCTACAAATTGCTTTACTTTTCCTTTTTTATGAGTTTTTTGGAATAATTACTAATTTATATGGTGGTTGGATAGGAGCAAGATATGGTTTAAGGCTTACTTTATGGATTGGGACTATCCTGCAAATCATTGCTCTTTTCATGCTTATTCCAGTTAAGGAGGATTGGCCAGTAATATTTAGTGTCGTATACGTTATGGTTGCTCAAGCAGTCAGTGGGATAGCAAAAGATTTAAACAAAATGAGTGCTAAAAGTGCTGTTAAGACAGTTGTTCCAGAGACAAATAATGGCAATGATACTGGCCAAAAACAACTTTTTAAATGGGTTGCTATTTTAACTGGATCTAAAAATGCTCTTAAGGGAGTTGGGTTCTTCTTGGGTGGACTTTTATATAAGTTATTTGGATTCAATAATGCTGTAGGAATTATGGGTTTTGGACTCTGCTTAGCCTTTTTATTGACATTAATTTTACCTGGAGAAATTGGCAAGATGAAGACCAAACCAGCTTTTAATGATCTTTTTTCAAAATCAGATGCAATAAATATTCTTTCAGCAGCAAGATTCTTTCTTTTTGGAGCAAGAGATGTTTGGTTTGTTGTAGCTCTTCCAGTATTCCTTGATATGGCATTTGGCTGGGACTACATGGAAATAGGATTATTTCTTGGGGCCTGGGTAATAGGTTATGGAATTGTTCAGGCTTCGGCTCCAGCAATTAGAAAGATGTGGGGCCAGAAAGAAAGTCCAGATCGTAAAGCTATCCAATTTTGGAGTGCCGTATTAATGGTCATACCATCTTTGATAGGAATCGCATTATGGAGAGAAAGTTCTCCATCAATAGCAATAATTTTAGGACTTACTATTTTTGGATTTGTTTTTGCAATGAATTCATCTACACATTCTTATATGATTTTGGCCTACTCTGATAATGAAAAAGTCAGTTTAAATGTTGGCTTCTATTACATGGCAAATGCTTCTGGAAGACTAATTGGAACATTACTCTCTGGCTTATTATTTATGATTGGAAGAAATCCAAGTATTGGACTCCAATATTGTCTTTATTTTTCATCACTTTTAATATTCTTATCTTGGATTTCCAGTCTTAAATTACCCTCGTTCAAACAAAGCCTATCAGCTCCATAAAGACTAATTTTTCGGAATTAGAATATTTTAATGGCAAAAATATCCTTAATTGAACTCGCAAAAACTTTCCTAAAAATTGGTATTTTAAGTTTTGGAGGACCCTATGCTCATATTTCCTTATTCGAAGATGAACTTATAAATAATAAAAAATTGATATCAACTCAATCTTTTGAAAAAGGTATTGGATTATGTCAAATACTTCCAGGACCAATATCTACTCAATTGGCAATATATATAGGTCTTAAAATCAATGGTTATCTTGGTGGATTGGTATCCGGTATAAGTTTCATTATCCCAGGATTCATTTCGGTAATAGCTCTTAGTTTTTTTTGGCAAATTGGTTCTGGATCAAAATTCTTAACAGATTTAATTTATTTTAATCCGCCTATTATTGCAGGAATAATTTTTTCATTCTCATTAGTTCTATTAAAAAAAAGATTAAAGTTTGATCGAATATTATTCTCTAGCTCAATATTATTTCTACTTATATTTGCCAAATATAATAGTATTCAATTTCCACTAATTACAATACTTACTATTGCAGGATTGATAAATATATTTTTAAAGATATTCAAAGATATTTTTTATAGCTTGGTCCCTTTATCTATATTTTCAACAACCTCATTTTTGATTAGCTCGGTCTTTTTAGATATATCAAAGTTTTATAATTTTTTAAGAGAGTCTATAACCTCAAAGTTTTTAGTAGATTACCTTAATCTGTTTTTTTTCTTCTTTAAATCGGGACTTTTTATTTTTGGAGGTGGATTAGTAATCATTCCTCTTATGAGTGATTATGTTATCTCGCAAGGATGGTTAACAAATAATGAATTTATAGATGGAATAATGATTAGCCAAATAACACCTGGGCCTGTCTTATTAATTACAAGTTTTATTGGATATAAAGCAGGGTTTTCGACCGGAGGTATAAATGAAGCTTTAAAGTATTCATTTATATCAACTTTTGCAATTTTTTTACCAAGTTTTATATTGATTTTTGTTTTTGGAAAAGGCTTAATAAAAAACAGAATTAAATCAATTAATTACTTTATCGAAGGAGTGATCAATACAATTCCTGGAGCAGTTATTTTCTCTGGATTTAATTTAATTGAAGATAGTTTTTCATCAAAATTCTTTTTAATTAGCTCTATTTTTATAGTTTTAATCTCCACACTATTATCTTTTTTAAAAATAGTTCCAACATACATACTCATTCTTTTTTCTTTAATATTAGGCTTGTCAAAATATTTGTTTGCATAAAAAAAAGGAGGAAATAAATTCCTCCTTTTAAATATTGTCTTACGGTTTATTTACCGATTCTTTTTACAGCAGCTCTTGACTTCTCAAGAATATCTCCTTTTAAGGGGACAAATCCAAGTGATGGAGCTTTATCTTGATACTCATCACTTAATAATGTATTAAAGGCTTGTTTGATAGCTTTAGTGTTTCTACCATTACCCTCTTCATAAGCAAGTATCCATGTTAATGAAGCTATAGGGTATGCTCCTTTTGCAGTTGGATTAGGATTTTTACCAGCAAGATTTTCATCTAGAGTAATACCATTAAGAGCCTTAGCTCCTGCTTCTACAGATGGTTTTAGAAACTCACCTGAAAGATTCTGAAGTGCAGCAGCTTTAACATTTCCCTTAATGTAGGACTGGTTAACATAACCAATTGCACCAGGAGTATTTTGAATAACGCCTGCAACACCTGAATTACCTTTAGCACCAACACCCGAAGGCCACTTAACTGATTTACCAGTTCCTAAAGTCCATGTTGGTGAAAATGCTTCCATAGAGTTTGTGAAAGCCTTAGTAGTTCCTGAACCATCAGAACGATGTGCCCAAGTTAACTTACCAGGCTTACAACCAATTTCCTTCCAGTTCTTAATCATACCCATAGCAACTTGTACTGCTTGTTCTTGAGTAAGTTTCAAATCGCAATCATAGTTATAACCAAAGGCAATAGTTCCTCCAACCATAGGTATCTGAACTAAACCTCTTGTTACTTTTGCTATATCTTTAGCCTTCATAGGATCGTCAGAAGCACCAAAGTTTACAGTCTGGTCAATAAATGCTTTTCTTCCGGAACCTGAACCAACAGCTTGATAATTAACTCTTGGACCACCTGAAGAGGCTAAATCTTTGAACCAACGAGTGTAAATTTTGGCAGGAAATGATGCTCCGGCACCACTTAATCTTGTTTTAGCAGAAACACTTGTGCCAGGAACACTTGTACCAGCAGCAATGGCTACTGCAGAAGTGAGAACCAAAGCTTTCTTAGCTATGTTCATGGATGTCATGATTGAATGAAAGACTCCATATATATAGCACCGAAACTATACACAAATACTCATTAATTAAAAATTTATCCTGTGGTTAATTAGTTCTTAACTATTTCTTAAAGTAAATATCAAAACAACTTTTTAAAGTTTGGTTTTGAAAATATTTAAAAAAAATAAATTCTGATTTTTAAATTATGATTTAAAAAATATTTAAAAACCAAGGAAAATATTTTGCTTGTTTTAAGAAAAGTTTAAGCTCTCTTTAAGATTTTCTTCTGACCTAGTTTCTTACTCTTTTCTTAACCTTAATTCGTTTCTATATATGTGGATTAATATCCATTTTTACGTGTTGAGGTTTATGAAACTTTTTCAAAAATTAATTGCTGCTCCTGCCATAATTTCTTTGGCATCAGGATTCGCAGTAAATGCATCTGAGATCAATACTTCTGATCTTGGTAAATTTTCAAATTCTAGTAATCTAGTATCTTTAGGTGATTTTAAATCAGATACTTTATTTCCAGGAGATTGGGCTTACGATTCATTAAAGGATCTTACAAATAGTCCAAAATTTAATGGTAACTCTGTTACTCGTTTAGAAGCTGCTGCTGAATTAAATAACTTAATTGCAGGTGGTGAAGGCTTAATGAACGGAGCTGCAATAGGTAGGCTAAGTGATGAGCTTGGATCTGAATTGGCAATTATTAAAGGAAGAGTTGATGGCCTTGAAGCTCGTGTTAACGGACTTGAAGCTGGAGCTTTCAGTGAAACAACATCAGCATCATTTGGTGTAGATGCAATTCTTGAAGCATCTGATGGTGGTGGTAAATCAGAAGCTGTTGGATTTCACTACGCTTGGGAAATGAAAACAAAAACAAGTTTTACTGGTGAGGACACATTAACTGTTGCTGCTGAGGCTGGTAATGGTAATGGAACAGCTGGAAATGTTCTAGATTTCGGAGCTGGTACTGATAATGCAATAAAAATTAAGGATGTTAACTACAAATTCCCAATTGGTGACAACCTTACAATGAAAGTTGGAGATTCTCTTAAGATTAGTAAATCATTCAATCAAGCATGTTCATACGGAGCATTCACTGATAGGTTAAGCGACTGCGGAGACGGTAAAGCTCACAATGTTGGTGGAGACATTTCTGCTTCAGGAGAATATGATTTTGACAATGGATTCACATTTTCTGCAGGAGTTTCAGGTAAGAAAAATGCAACCGAGCTTCTTACAAAAGATAACCCTGGTATCTGGGCTTTAAACGCAGCTTATGAAGCAGACACTTATGGATTATCAGTTGCTTATGCAAGCGATGTTGATAACGCATATTGGGGGGTAAATGGTACTTATGATTTTGACAAATTTGCTGTAAGTGCTGGAATGGGAATTAAAAACCCAGATAATGGTTCTGAAGAAACCTCATGGATGGCTGGTGTAACCTTGCCTGAAGTAGGTATTGGAGAAGTTAACATCGGTATTGGAACTGATGGCACATTTACAGATGCCGAAACTGAATTGCTAATTTACGAAGCAAGTTATGGTTTTGACTTAGCTGATAACATTGGCATGACTGTCGGTGCATTCATTCAAGAAAAGAAGGCAGGAACAGATGACATAACAGGTGTAGCTACAACTGTTAGTTTTAGTTACTAAATTTATTCATTTAACTTAAAATCTTTAAATTCTAAAGACCTGCAATAAGCAGGTCTTTTTTTTTTACTTTATTATTCCTACATCTTATTTAAATTAACCTAACCTTAATATTTTTATTTTTTTTTCTTAACTTTTTAAAGGGAATATAAAAATGTGTTTTCTTACGCACTAAATGAAAAAAACCCTAGCTGCTGCAAGTTTTTCAGCATTACTTGCAATTGTCGCCTCCTCTACAAGTAGCGGATTTGCAAATTGGAATACAAAATATTGGGCAAATGAAAAAAATTTCAACAGAATTTCATCTTTCAATGTAAGTGACAATTTACCAAAGGGATCAAAATCTACAACCAAAACTTCTTCTGAAGTAGTTACTGCATCAGAAGATGGTAAGACTTTGATGTATACAGATAGTGATTTAGGAGTAGTAGGTCTAGTTGACATCTCAGATCCTGCAAGGCCAAAAGCATTGGGAATTGTTGAACTTGAAGCAGAACCAACTGGAATTGCAGCACTTGGAAACAATGCTTATATAGGTTCAAATACATCTGAAAGTTATACAAATCCTTCAGGAGCAATAGTTCAATACAATTTAGAAACAAGAAAAGCAGTAAAAGAATGTGATTTAGGTGGGCAGCCTGATAGCGTTTTTGTTTCACCAGACGGAACATTTCTAGCTGTCGCTATAGAAAATGAGAGGGATGAAGAATATAAAGATGGATTAATCCCTCAAATTGATGACAATGGCATTCAAATTAATCCTGCAGGTTATGTTTCTCTTGTGAAGTTAAACAAAAGAGGAAAAATACAATGTAACTCAATTAAAAAAGTAGATTTAACAGGCTTATCCGAAATAGCTCCTTTTGACCCCGAACCAGAATTCGTTGCTATTAATGATCTTGGTGAAACAGTTGTCTCTCTTCAAGAAAACAACCATCTTGCAGTAATTGATAAAGATGGAAATGTAATATCACATTTCTCGGCAGGAGTTGTAAAACAAATGGCAGGAATGGATACAAAGAAAGATGGAGCACATAAATTTAAAAGCAAACTAAAGAATGTAAGAAGAGAACCCGATGGTCTTACTTGGATTGATAATGACCATTTTGCAACAGCAAATGAAGGCGATTACAAGCATATTGATCCAAATCAGGCAAAAAGAGGTGGTTCAAGATCCTGGACTATTTTTAAAAAAGATGGAACAGTAGTTTATGAAGATGCAAATAGACTAGAAAGAGCAATTGCACAAATAGGTCATTTCCAAGATGGGAGAGCAGGTAAAAAGGGAGTAGAACCTGAGTCAGTTACATATTCAAAAATTAATGGAACGCCCTATTTATTTGTTGGTGCTGAACGAGCTGGGATAGTAGCTGTTTACGATATCACAGAACTAAATCAACCTTTGCTTACTCAATTACTTCCATCAGGCATTGGACCAGAGGGATTTGTCGCAATTCCAGAGAGGGGATTAATTGCCTCAGCAAATGAAAAAGACTACAACAAAAAAGAACCTGGTTTATCTTCTCATGTGACTATTTATCAACTACAAGATGCTCCTGCTTCATACCCACATTTAACAAATGAAAATGGCCTTGAATTTGTATCTTGGGGTGCGATAAGTGGAATGGTGGCTGGTGATGACGGTAAAATTTATGCTGTAAATGATGGGACTTTTAAAACTCAGCCAAGAATTTACGTTATTGATCCTTCATCTTCCCCAGCACTATTAGAAAGAGCTATAGATATAAAGCTAGATGGTAAGACTGCATTATTTATGGATCAAGAGGGTATTACTACTGATGGTAATGGTGGATTCTACATTTCTACTGAAGGAATCAAGAAAAAGCTAGATGAACATCCTCCTGCAATCTACCATGTAAGCTCAGATGGCGAAATTTTAGAGAAGATAACTCCACCACCTTCATATCTTAATTATGCTAAAAATCCTGGTTTTGAAGGCATAACAAGGAATGGGGATATTCTTTATATTGCTCAACAGAAGCCTTGGGGTGATGATGCTTTCAATACTACTAAGATACTTTCCTATAATTTAAAAACCAAACAGTGGGGGGCCGTAAATTATCAATTAGATAGGATCAAAAAAGGTGGCGTTGGCATTTCAGAATTGACTTACCATGACGGGGCACTTTATGTAATCGAAAGAGATAGTTTCTACGGAAAGAAAGCAAAATTGAAAGCTATATATAAAATAGATTTAGATGATGTTATTTTCGAAGGTCTTCAGACTAATATTCCTCCCAGACTTTATCCTTTAGTTGAAAAAGAGTTAGTTACTGATCTAAAACCAGTAATGAAATCTACGGGTGGTTTTATCCTTGAAAAGGTTGAAGGCTTAGCAATAACAAGCGACGGGCAAGCATGGATTTCAACTGACAACGACGGGACTGGAAAGAAATCAACTGGTGAAACTCTTTTCCTAAATATTGGTAAAATCTAGTTAAAACTACTAATGAAAGCCACCTTTTATATAAGGTGGCTTTTTTTTGCAGTTCTTATAATTAAAAAAAGTTAAATCATGAAATACCTAATATTTATTATTTTGTTCATCGCCCCAGTTAAAGCTGAAACAAAATACTATTGGCAGGGTGTCAGGCATTATTTAAATCGACCCAAACTAATGATAGAAGCATGCAAAGATATGAAAGAAGAAAATGACATTGGAACATCTGCTTTCGAGAGTATGTACATGCCAACATTACCTGATAGGCTTTGGTTAGCTATTGGCAAAAGAGATTCTTATTGGGCAGATGACCCCAAAGAAGGAAGCATTCTTTTTACAAGAGAAGGGGTTTTGAATTTAAAAAAATTTATTGCAGAAAAATCATGTCCTTATATTTTTTAAATTTTCCCTATAAATCTGTATTAATACACGGAAAGATAGTTTCAATAATCGCTCCACCATCTTTATGATTAAATGCCTTTATAAAACCTTTATTGTTATTAATTATTTTTTTTGTAATTGAAAGACCTAAACCACTTCCACTTTTCTTATATTTAGTCCTTGATGGATCTCCACGATAAAAACGAGAAAAAATGTCATTTGATTCATTTTCTTCTAATCCAATACCTTTATCTCTAACTCTTATAACAACAGAGCTATCTCTCTTAAAAATATCAATTTGTATGCCCTCTTTTGTTGGGGAATAACGAATAGCGTTATCTAAAATGTTTATAAATGCTCTTTTTAAATTTTCAATATCCCCAGATATATAATATTTTGATGGAGAAAATAAATTTATTTTTATATCTTTTTTTTCTGCAAGCGGTTTTAGTGTTTGCCAAGATTCCAAAATCAAATCTGAAATAGATATTTTTTTGTTTTTATTAAAAGATTCGCTACTTTCTAGCTTGGAAAGCTCTAAAGTTTCTTCGGCCATTTTTCTTAATCTTTTTGACTCTTTCTTAAGTCTTTTAACAAGATACCTATCCTTTTTTGATACTACTGATTCAAGTCTTTCCCCAATTAAG